>CAZSFP010000018.1:0-2749 GCA_964606285.1 uncultured Candidatus Saccharibacteria bacterium | reverse complement strand
AAGGTAGTATTTCAAAAGCAGGACTCAAAAGCATGGGAGGGGTTTTTGATGCAGGGTATAGGGGTGAATACAATACTCATCTTGTAAATCTAAGCGATAAACCCTATACGGTAGAAGAAGGGGACAAAGTTGCACAACTTGTGATATTGCCAGTAGTGATTGCAGAACTCCAGGAAACTGATACATTAAGTGAGTCGTCCCGTGGTCATGGTGCTTTCGGTTCAACAGGTAGAAAATGATACAAGAAAAAATAAAAAATTTAATAGAAGAAGCGTTGGAAAATCTTGGCATTGAAGCTGACGATATAACGCTTGAACATCCGGCGGATTTGAAGATGGGGGATTATTCGACGAACGTCGCTTTAAAATTTTTTGGCCCTGAAACAAAAGTTGTTAACAACCAAAAGCATGGTATTTTTACGACACATAAACCACTGTCTATAACAAGTGAATTTAAGAATCCAATTATTTTTGCAGAAAAAATTGTAGAAAACTTAAATAAAAATTTACCGAGAGAAATAGAAAGAGTAGAAGCAAAGAACGGTTTCGTTAACTTTTATTTGAATTTTGGTTATTTTAATGAAAGATTAAAAAGAATCTTAGAGCTCGGGGATGAATATGGCAAATCGGATATTCATAAAGGTAAAAAGATATTGGTTGAACACTCTAGTCCGAACCTGTTTAAACCTTTTCACATTGGCCACGTGATGAATAATGCAGTGGGGGAATCTATCACTCGATTAGCCAGATTCTCTGGCGCAGAGGTAAAGGAGATTTCTTACCCTTCGGATGTTTCTTATGGTATCGGTAAGGCCGTTTGGGCAATGATCGAGGATGGTTTGGATAAATTTAATTTATTACCAAATGAGGAATCGAAGGTCTCATATCTTGGACATTGTTACGTACGAGGCACAAAAGCTTTAGAAGAGGACCCAAGCTTAGAATCAAGAATGCGTGAAATAACTAAATTTATATATGACAAGACAGAAAGCAAAGAATACGAAGCGTATAAAGTTGGTAGGGAAATAAATCTTGAATATTTCAAGAGGATGGTAAGCAAGTTTGGTTCAGTATTTGATGATTTTATTTTTGAAAGTGAGGCTGGTAAAGAAGGAGAAAGGCTAGTGCGTGAAAATACAGGAACTATTTTTGAAGAATCTGATGGGGCTGTAGTTTACAAAGGGGAACAAGACGGACTCCATACCAGAGTTTTTATAAATAAAGAAGGTTATCCTACATATGAAGCAAAGGATGTTGGACTACTTTCATTAAAATTTAGTCAGTACAAACCAGACCTTTCTATTTTTGTGACTGACCATGAACAGTCGGATTACTTCAAAGTAGTGGTCACTGCGGCAGGGAAGATAAATAAAATTTGGCAGGAAAAAACTGTACATAGAACCCATGGCCGAATGAGTTTCAAGGGTCAAAAAATGTCTTCTCGTTTGGGCGGTGTTCCGCTTGCTTCTGATTTGCTCTCAGTTCTTGTGGCTGAGATTGCAGATCGCACAAAAGACAGAGAGACGGTGGATGTAAAAGAAGACCCAGAGGCTATTGCAGTAGGAGCATTAAAGTTTGCAATATTGCGTGCAATGGCTGGAAAGAATATAAATTTTGATCCAGAGACATCACTTTCTTTTGAAGGTGATTCAGGACCATATCTACAATATTCAAACGTTCGAGCAAATTCAGTGCTTAATAAAGTTGGAGCTAATTTCGGACAGTTTAGTGAATATAAAGAAATTGGGGAACTGGAAAAACTTCTAGATAAATTTGAAGAGGTTGTTCAGCAATGTATAGAGCTATGGGAACCACATCATATTGTGTCTTATCTTTTGCAACTATCCCAGGCATTCAATTCATGGTATGGAAGAGTAAAAATAATTGACGAGGAAAACAAAAACATGAATTATAATCTAGCTTTAGTCAAAGCATTTCACATAACAACCAAAAACGGCCTGTATCTCCTAGGCATCAAAGCACCGGAGAGGATGTAGGTTAATTAAAATTATGAGCACAGACGAAATTCCTTTTTTTGAGGACCAGACAAATAGAGTGATTCCGGGACAGCCGGTTATTGAGAGGGATGTTGCCACTTGTGTTTTATACAACCCTAAAACTGATGAAGTGCTTTGCTTGAAGTGGGGTAGTTTTGATTGGAAGACATTAATCAATGGAGGAATAGATGAGGGCGAAGATGCTATTACTGCTGCCAAAAGAGAAATATGCGAAGAAACTGGATACAAGGATATTAGATTTTTAGCAGACCTTGGGAAGGTTCGTTCGAGTTTTTATGCAGCGAATAAAAAAGAAAATCGAATTGCCAATTCTACTGGACTTATATTTGAACTTATAACAAATGAGAGGGTCGACATAGACGCATCAGAATTAGCAAAACATATATCAGAGTGGGTCCATAAAGATAAAGTTGCATCCTATATAAACATAGATTGGCAGTTATACCTATGGGAGAAAGCTTTGAATAGTGGGTTGTTAAAAAAAATTTAGCTTTACATAAGTTTATATTTTGCTACTATGCATATATAAGCGTTTAGAGGCGATCAACCTCTCCGCCACGTTTGACGTGGCAGGCTTTGGGAAGAACTATTTCGTTAGTCTGCCTTCGCGCAAGGCTTCGGCGAGATATAATAGAACCCAACGGGTAGGCCCGTAATAGCTGTCATGAAGAATAAAACAAGGTGGTACCGCGGACCGAAGAAGGCTCGCCCTTGTAAAACATTTATTTGTTT
>CAZSFP010000017.1:0-2821 GCA_964606285.1 uncultured Candidatus Saccharibacteria bacterium | reverse complement strand
TTACCCTACGACGGTTTAGTAAACCGTTGATTTAAACCACTCATCCACCTATCCAATTTTTCCAGTATACAGAATTTTTTTAAAAAATGTAATAGAACAGGCGCCCGTAGTAATGACGGGCGCCTTAATTAAAATATATCTCTTTTACCCCGCTTTTTTCTATTTGGAGAATAACAGCCCAATAGAGCAATTGCTGTTTTTCTTTTTTTTGAATATCTAGCAAAACCTATTTTATTTTTGTTAATTACATCTGTCTTTTGTACCAGATTTTTATCATTTTTGATTTTCTCCAGATCTCTTAGAAAAACCCGAGGTTTTCTGACCACTCGAATAGTTCGAAGTTTTCCTTTTTTAATCAGTATGTCTACCTTGGAAGGACTGACTCCAAGGTGCCTTGAAAATTCAGAAGGTGTACATGTTTTTGACCAAAGCTTTATTATTTTATTTGCATATTTCTTTGGTATGCGAGAATTAAAGTACAGGATAGTGTCCTCGTAAATCCATCTGTAGACAGTACACTCACCAACAGAAAGTAAAAGAGCAAATTCTTCAACGGTGTAACCGTGTCTATCTGGCATAAGTCCTCCGTGCGCTATAATATACCTAATACATAAAATATGCTAACCTTGAAATTAATTGGAGCCGTGTCAGAGTGCTAAATTACTATGGGATAGTAATTTAGAGACGGAGCGTCTAGACGCGAGTCCGGGTCGGGAAAGTTTTTAAAAAAAACTATTCCTGACCTAACGTGCCTCTTTGCTAAAAAGAAAGCATGTTGAATGTTATTTTATTGGAGCCGTGTCAGAGTGGTCTAACGTGCCTCTTTGCTAAAGAGGTGTACCCTTTAATAAGGTACCGATGGTTCGAATCCATCCGGCTCCGCCAACACAATTTAGTATCGGTGTGACCCGAGTGCTTTAGTTTTAACTAACATGCAAGATGAAAATATAAAAAAACTAGAAGCTGAAATACAGGATTTGATCTCTAATTTTTCCGCAAATCTAGAAGAAGATGATATTTCAAGAAGGATATTACTTAATTCAAATATCAAAATATTGATTGATTCTTATAGAGAACAAATTAAAGATATTGCAGTAGTTTCTGGGGTTATAGCACCAGAGCCTCTTTGCCTTCAACGATATCTTGCAAGCTGTTTATCCCTTGTACTCCCAGATGCATCCTTTTCACATTCAGGAATACACCAATATCAGGAGTTAGGATGTCAGTCAGTCTATCAATGTGATCCTTTCGGTACATTGAATATTCTAGAGCCAACACACGGTGTGATGAATCTAGAAAGTTGACCAGCCACGAAGACAAGGTCAATGGAGTGAGGCGTTTTGAATATATCCTTCCGCAACTCAACCCCTTCTCCAAAATGCTTTGGATAAGAGCCACTCCTGTGGTTTTTCCAACACTTCCTGTCACACCAATCACCTGAGGATTGATTTGGGATAGGACGTGTCGGCGAATACAATCAATCGCATCGTAGATATTACCGACGCGAATGTGTCGTATACGATGAACTCGGTCTTCAGGGACTCTCTGGTCAACAACGAAAGTAACTCTCTCGTCAGTCCTGATTTTCTGAATGTTGAGAGATCGGTCAAATGGATTGTTGTACCAACCCATAAGATTAGGATCATCTTCATACACACAGAAATACAGAATTCTGTCTTCTGAAGATGTAGCTTCAAACTGCTTTAGATGAGCGATATTGAGAACTGTGAAGATCTCATTACCACTCAAATTTACAAATCTTGAATCCGGAAGGATTCTTCTTAAGGTCTCAAGGTCAAATACCATTTCTATCCTCCAATTTCTCTTGTGATCAGGGAAATGAGCTCCGCTGTGTGAGAATTTGCAATGTCATGCCCACCAGCAGGAATCACATTCAGTTTGTGTTTCGTTTTTGAGCTTGAAAGAACCTCTTTGACCAATTCGACAGGTGTTGCACTGTCGAATTCACCATAGATAAGCGTGATTGGCTGGGTAAGTTCTTGTAGGTCTTTCCGCAAATCAACAGCAACGATATTGCGATACGTTTCGCGCATCACCTTCGTTGCTTTTGAGTAATACGGATTCTTCACGAACTGTGTTAGATACAGATCCCTGAGAGTAGAAATCAGTCTGTTTGGGAGAACCTTCTTGAGAATCTCCTGAACAAGACTTAGATCCTTATTCTCGTACCTGCGAATAATTGCAGGAGAAACAAGAATCACTCCAGTCACTGTATCTTTTGTTCTGCTTTTCCAACGAAGGACAATCGCTCCTCCAAAAGAATATCCGAGGACAAAGTTCGGGTTCTCTGCTCTGACAACCGTGTTGACATGGTCAACATAATCATCAATAGTCCAAGGTTTTTCTGGATCGGCCTGACCACAAAACCCAGGCAGGTTGATAGTCACAACATTGAAATGTTGAGACAATGCTTCCACAAATTTTAATCGGTTTGACCACGCACTCTTACATCCTGAGGATGTGTAGTTCGTATAGTTCCAGCCGTGGATAAGTAAGATCTTGGGTTTTTCCATAGTTTTTCAAATAACCTCCGAGGTTATATAATCATAAAAAATTGGTTTTGTAAATGGTAAGTGTTTTAATAATACTATCATATTTTATACAGAAAAATAAGTTTTAGATTTTCTTTTTATAGTGTCTATCGTGTCTACTGAGACCCTGACCCGAGTGCTTCAATTGACCGTCAATAAATGTGTTAAAATATCCTTACAACGTCTCACTCGGACGGTACTTAACCCGAGTGGCCCGCCAACACAGTATGAATTATTTTAAAAAATCACTTGAATTGCATAAAAAAATT
>CAZSFP010000016.1:0-4203 GCA_964606285.1 uncultured Candidatus Saccharibacteria bacterium | reverse complement strand
GTCTAAAGGAGATAAGCCCTCGGCATCCGCCTCGGGTATTTCCGCTAGGGCTACGAGCGCCTAGACTACTTTGTGTCCTGCTTTTCCTCGCCATTGCGCCAGTGCGCTGGCGTGGCGAGGGCAGGACGCTGTTTGGGGGAAGGAAGGAGTCCTTCCCCCAGCTTCGGTCTCCTCCTCGCAGTGGTAAATTAGAGTATTCAGTGCTTTAGAAAGTCTTGTGATTGTTTTCTGTTCTTACCTTCGCTTAATGTGCCTTCGGAGTCCGCCCTCGCACAACCCCCTTCCTCGTTTTCATATCCGAGTTTATCTTTACTTGAGAGTTTCGAGGTTCTTATTGCGTCGGCGCTCGTCCTTTAGCCCTGGACGCTCCTAGCGGAAATACCCGAGGCGGAATACTCATGCTTACCCCTGTGTCCGCGTGAGTACACACGGACACCTTGCCCACCCGTGCGCGCATGATTTTTGCTCCCTTGTTAAATACTAAAACCAATTCACATCACCACCATCTAAAATCTCATTAATCATTCCGTAATTTACTTCTTTTGAAAATTCAAAATTTTTGGATGGGTCTTTTGGGTCAGTATGTTTATACTCAACCATAATTCTAGGATACGGCTTGCTCGCATCTGCGAGATAAATTTTCAATCCCTCAACAAAATCAAATCCTTTGTTATTCAGAGAAGCTACAAATTTATCTCGCAATTCTGTATCACCTGAATACGCTTCCATAAGTTTTGCCAAAAAACACTCAGCAACGCCTTGGTGTGTTCCCATAAACCGCTCAAGTAGTTTTGTATATTTATCTGGATTTTCAGTAACAAGCTCTGTCCATCGCGGGAGAATTGTTTCATATTTTTTAATAATTTTTGCAACTTGTTGTGCTTGTCTAGTGTAAGTAGCGGACACAGTATCTCCGAGTTCTTCTGCACGCTTATCGCTTTGCTCAACTAGATATTTTAAGTACCAGCCATCCTCGACACTATTCATAGCTTCTTTATAATATTCACTATTTTTGTCTTCTTTAAAATCTAAATTTTCGTCTACTCCAATTCTAGAACCGACTTTCAAATCTCGATTCAGCTTATCTTTTAACTCATCAAAATTTTCATTTCCCGAAATTTCATTTTCTTGTCCACCCATTACAAACATAGCAGTTTCTTGCGTGCGTTTTCGCGGACTGCCAAAAGCTACTGATTGCCGAATATCAGTATTATTTTCCGATTGTTGTTTAGCATATTCTTTGCCGTCAGAGGTAAGCTCAATATCTTTATCAGATTTTGACTGGCCAGTTTCTTTTATCGAGTGACGAAAAAAGCGAAGTTCAATCACAGATTTTATTTCAGGATTCTCCAGTAGTTTTTTGAGAACAGTATCTTGAGATTCGTTTACATTTTCAATTTTAGGAGGTTTTTCGTTCATATTATTTATTTAGTATTTTTATAATTCCATTGTTTGCATCAACCTCCACAAAATCACCATCTTTCAAAATCTTTGTCGCAAATTTTGTACCAATCACACAGGGTTTATTTAACTCACGAGAAACAATCGCGGCATGACATGTGATACCACCCTCATCGGTGATTATTGCTTTTGCAATATGCATTAACGAAACAAACTCTGGTCGAGTCATTCCAGTTACAAGAATTTCATCATTTTTAAATTTACTAAATTCATCAACTGATTTTACGATTTTTACATAACCTTGAACATTTCCTTTATTTCCGATTTGCCCCTTAATTTCATTCGAATGTATTTCACTTTCTTTCATAAAATATGAATTTACCATTTCATAGTTTTCTGCAAGTAAATCATAAGAGATTTCTTTCTTGTTTTCATAGGGAACATAGACGATATACCCAGATTGTCTTTTTTCAAGCTCATCTTTTATCGAAGAAATATAATTTGATCCTTTTGCTAATTCCTCAAAAGGTAGGATATTTTCAATAAGATTTTTATCTACCTGTGCAATATCAAACAACTTCTCTGCTACTCGCCATGCTGTTGTGATTTGTTTTGAAAAATTGTTTTTTCTTTCATCTCTTACCTGCATTACGGTTTGGCAAAAATCAACAATATTTTTCTCCATATCTGACAGACCTTCTCTCCAGAGATTAAAAGATTCTTTTTTCTCCTCAAGCTCTTTATCCATTTTGTTGATTTCTTCTAATACAGCATCGGCGTCATTGAGAAATTTCCCATAATTTTTTTCAAGTTCTATGGAAACGTTTTCTAGTGACTGAACATTTTTATATGTTGTAAAGAAATACTGGCAATGCTCAGCTAAATGAGAGTCTTTGCCGTTGTTTTTTAGATAGTTCAAAATATCTCGCTTTTGTCCCTTGTCAAATGATTCTGCGACCATTTCAGTTGCATTGTGCCATATTGATTCAATTTCTTGTTTTGAAATATCAGGATGAATAGACTGAACGACAGAATAGCAAATATCTAAATCAAAATAGATAGAGAAATGCGACCAAGCATTTGTTGTGAAAAACATATTGAAATTATCATCAATAAATGAAGTTAGGCTTTCCTCCGATTGTGTTTCTATATATTCGTATGTGTATTTATCGTATATTTCTTTTACTTTGGGAAAATTTTTATAAAAATTTTCCTTAATTGGATTTATTATATTTTGATCTTTTAAATAATCAGTAAACACTTCTATCGCATATTGCTTCCATGGATATTCTGCAAGAAATGCTTGAGTTAACCCGTTGTATCTAACATTAAATACAGTATATTTTGGTTGAGATTTATATACAGTACCGTAATATTTTTTAGTATTATATCCAGACCCAAAAATAAATAGTGAGTAGTTATTTATTGGTGGTAATGACTTCGTACCTCCTAATTCATCAATAAACCTTGAAGCAAGAAGTTTTTGTTCTTTGTTAAAGGTTTTGCCTGAAAGTGTAGTAATCGGTCTTGATTGAGTAATATAAAACTTTCCATTTTCAAAAGCCCACTCGATATCGCATGGGAATCCATAGTGATTTTCTATTGTCATAATGATGTTTGCAAGGTCAAGAATTTCTGGTTCAGTAAATACTTGTGTTCCTCCTTTTTCTCCAAGGTCTTGCCATTCATTTCCACCACCTGCTTTACGATACATAGCACGAGTTTGATTTGAAACATTGGTATCAATTATTTTTCGTGGCTCTTTTTCTACAACATAACTATCCGGTGTGACCGAACCAGAAACAATGGCTTCGCCGAGTCCGAATCCTGCTTCAATAATTATTTGATTTCTGTCTTCCGTAACTGGATGCACTGAAAAAGCAATTCCTGATTTTTCAGAATTGACCATTTTTTGAACAACAACCGCCACAGAAATTTTTGTAGTGTTAAGTCCTTTTTCAAAACGATAGAAAATTGCACGGGGCGTGAATAATGAAGCCCAACAATGTTGTACTTTTTCAAGTAATGCTTCTTTTGTCGTATTCAAATAACTATCAAGCTGTCCTGCCCATGCGTGGTCGGCTCCATCTTCGGCAGTTGCCGAAGAACGCACAGCGACAAATTCAGAATCAAGTTGTTCAAATTCGCTTTCAATTTGTTTTGCAATATCAGAAGGCATTTCTGCGTGTTTGATAAGCTCTTGGATTTTCTCACTTGCTTGGTCAATACTGTGAACGGCTTTGTGATCGACAGATTCTAAAATTGCATCGATTTCTTGTATTAAATCTGCTTTGTGTAAAAAATTTTCAAAAGTGGTAGAGAGAACAACAAATCCGTCAGGGACTGGTATCCCAGCGTTTAGCATTTCGCCAAGTGAAGCACCTTTGCCTCCTGCAATATCTGCTTTTGTTCTATCTAACTCATTAAATTTTTTAGTGTAATTTTGCATAAAGTTATTTTATTAAATCATCAACCTTTACATTGAGTGCTTTTGCAATTTTTGTAAGGGTATCAATCGTTGGGTTAATGTTTGCACCAGATTCAATTTTGATAATCGTATTATAAGTGACATCCGCAAGTTTAGATAAGCGGTCTTGAGAAATACTGAGCTTTTCTCGGTGCTTCTTTATGTTTTTTGAAATGTTGCTTGCGTTCATAATAATATGTTACTATAATTAAAGTAATAGCTACTCAAACTTGCTGAATATATTACTACTTTAGCAAATTTTAGTGGTTATTAAAAGCCCTAGCCCGCGCCAAAAAATCCGCCGTGCATTCCTCCCGCACCCTCCTGCACGGCGA
>CAZSFP010000015.1:0-4622 GCA_964606285.1 uncultured Candidatus Saccharibacteria bacterium | reverse complement strand
CACACACAACCGCCTACGCATAGCCCGCTCGCATTCGCTCGCGCTGGCTGCTTCGGCGTTGTGCGCGTTCGCTTGTGGCTTCGAGAGAGTTTCGTGGTGGCTCGAATAAAATGGATTGTGCTGAGGCATAAACAAATTTGTATGTGCTTGCCCCACCCACCCAGTGCGCGCACAAAACGGACTCCCTATCTTTACTCAGTAGCAGTAACTACTTCACCCCAAACATAATCAACAATATCACTACCAAGAAAATCGAGTAATTCTCCCGTTGGTCTTCCTTTGCCCAAGACTTTACCAACCCTTATCCTCCAATCTGTGGTGTTTGAATGTGTATCAATTTTGTTATGAATTTTCTTAATCAAATCTTTTGAAATTTTTGTACCCTTTTTGTCATTTTTTATATTAGTAATATCTGCCGTATCGTTGGGGTTACTGCTGGAAATGCCATCTAGTTCTGCACTTAAATCAATATCTGTTTTGATTGATTGTAAAACTTCATTTGTTAAAAAAAGATTCTCTATGCTAAAACACTGAAGTCTTTTGATTGGTAAAATAGAGTTTGTATCGTGAGTGGCATCTTCTTTTTTATCCCTATCTGTTAATGTGATTCCAGCTTGATTATTATCGTCGCAGACCGCGTTCAATATTTTCTCAGTGTAAGTTTTGTATTGCAAAATATCGCCACCACCAGTTTCGATAATTGCAATATCGTCAAAATTTTGATTTCTGGCAGCTTGATTCCAAACCAGAAAGTCGTCATTTCCTTCCACAATAACAATTTTTCTCCCAATAACTTTTGAAAGTGCCAAATCAGAACTTAGTAAGTTTGAAAATATAAAGTTGTCATTTTTTTGAATTGCTTTTATTTCCTCCTTTTTACTATCCAAACAAACTATACCAATTGATTCACAAACATTCATAAGAGATGCTAGTAATGCTTGACTGTGAGTGGTGATGATAAACTGAATATCAAATTTTTTAGAAACCTCTTCTATAAAAATCGCAAATCTGTTCTGTAGATCTAAATGTAAATGTGCATCAGGTTCATCAACTAAAATGCACTTCTTCTCATTTCTCCATAACACAGCTTGTGTGACGATATCAGCAGCAAGTGATAGTGCTTCAACTTGCCCAGATGAAAGCTGATTAGTATCAGTGATTTTTATGGCATTGTTGTCCTCATCACTTCTATAAAACTCGATTGAATAAGGTTGAGCCTCAGAAAACTTTGCAGTAAATTCTGGCAGGAAGACTCCGAATAACGCCTCAATAGTTTCAGCGTCAATTTCTTCTACCGATTCTTTTTTAAGCGTTTTATAGCCAACTGATTGAGTAATGGCAACGGTTCTAGATATTGACCTTTCTCTATATTGGCTATCCCAATTTTTCGATCGAACACTCTTCCTTTCGTTTTCTTTATTTTCCTGATCAAAAATATTTGACGCATAAAGCATATTTCCACCACCTCGTTCTGGAACCACTAGGTGAAAATCGTTTGATTGTGCTTGATAAACATTCCGCAAAAATGTACTTTTCCCTGTTCCGTTTTTTCCAAACAAAATATTAACTCTCTCCAGACCTGTAATTTTAAGAGGGTGTTGCGTATTTTTTACAAAACGATTTCCTGTGATTTCAGTTTTCATACTTTTTGAAAAACGAACAAATGTTCATGCATTATCAAAAGAAAATTTGATTCCTTCGATTTTGTGACCCAAAAACCTGTTGCTTTGCAATTAAATTGTCTTTTGATAATGTCTTCCTTTAAAACAAAACCGACTTTCAAAAACCTGTCCATGACTTTGAATGCAAGCGGTTGATACATTTTATTTCTTCGAGTATCTCCCATCAAAATCGCACAAAACTTACCGGGTTTTAATACTCGGTATAACTCATTTGCCACCTTTTCAATTTCATCAACAAATGCGTCAATGTCGTGTATTCCAGACAAATCTTCTTCAATTTTTCCCTCACTATATTTTATGATGTCAGCGTAGGGAGGGTGAGTTAAGACAAAATCAATTTCGTTATCCTTAATAAAGCTCATATTTCGAGCGTCGCATTTTACTACTCTTTGTTTTGCTTTATTTTCAACCTCAAATTCAAGAGATTTTTTTGTTCTCTCTAGTGCTTCTTCGTTAACATCAATGCAAGTAATATGACGATTTAAAATTTTTGCTTCTATCGCCGTAGTCCCTCCACCGATCATGCAATCAAGCAAATGATCTTTTTCTTTTGAATAACGCAAAATAAGATTTCGAGCGACTTCTGGCGACCAGTTTCCACGCCAATCAGATTTATGTGTTGCCCAATTCCCGCGACGAGGAAAAGCGTTTGTTTGTAGTTTTTCAGGATAAAAATCTACTTTTATATCTTCTATGCACAACCTCATATACCTATCATTCAGCGCATTAAATAAATCATCTTCATGAGCCGTGCCAATATATTGTATTTTGATATCTAAATCAGAGTTCTTTTTTGGCTTTCCAAAAATTCTACTTCCAAAAAGTTGCATGTTTTGTATTGAAAAATCTAAATCTTCAAAGTGAAAATTTTCTTTCAATTTCTGAACGTGCGAAAAAACGATTTTTTGTATTTCTATTTCAGAATAATTAGATAATCCTGTAACTGTGCTCATAAAGATTATTTGAGACGGTATTTACCAGCCTCAATAAATTCGAGATATCCTTTATCTCGCAAGAATTGTAATTGCTGTCTGATTTTCGGCTTAATATTCTTATTATTAGGGTGCAACAATGCTAAATCATACTCGAATGCGTAAACGTCTTCAAGTGTAAAATCTTTTTTATTTAAAGCGTCAATGCAATTCATAATATCCAAAATCCAGCCCCTCGCCTCTGATTGTTTAACTTTTTTCAGGAAAACTGTCTTTTGCCATTTTTCTAAAACAGCTTTTTTATCTACGATGTTTCCGTTTTCTATGTAAAAAATCTGACCCGCTTTAGGTATTTTCGAGAAAAGAATATTTGAGCCAACCCAGCCAGCTCGTCTTGCACTTTCTGCAAGCGGTTTGCGTTTTTCAATAATTTCGGAAACGAAAAAATGTTTTGGAACAACAAAAAAATCATTGACGCTCAATAATTCCAAAAGATAACCCATGAAAAAGAAATTTGGTTTTTCTGCCGAGTTAATTCTTTCTACCATTTTTGAGTAAGCACCAGCAGACACTTTTTTGCCAAATTTTCCTTGTTTTGATTTAAGCTCAAAATCCTCTATGCACTTGGCGCAATAAAAATCAGCAACGGGCTTATTATTCTTGTATTCAAAGATTGGTTCACCGCAACTTGGACAATATATTTCTTTCAAAACCCAAGATTCACTCAAAATTCTGATTTTTTGAGATGCACTGCTGTAATTCACTATGAGATTTTCATCAAAATCCAGCTTCATATCTTTTTAGGTTTTAACTTTCGCGCTTTCTTCGCTTCTGGCAAGTAATTCTCACCAGTAGAAACTTTTTTACCGCTCTTTATTTCAAGTTTTTTCCGCGCGTCACCAGCAATTGCACCACCTTCCTTTGCTGCTATTTTATTTTCGATAAATCCTTGCGGATCCTTATTTCTCGCGATTTCAGTAGTCGAGGCTTCACCGAGCATAGTAAAAATGAGTTCCAAATCGTTCATGTGGTCGCGTAGATTTTCTCGTTTCAGTCCTTTGAGTTTCTGGTACTCGCTTGGCGTCATGCCAAATGTCGCCTTTGAGATTTCAGCAGTAAGAATTGCGTACTCTTGTCCTTCTTTCACTCCACGCTTTTTCCATTCGTCGGTAAGCGTTTCCCGAACCTCAATACCGCGCATCCTCTTTTCAATCCATGCGTCGGAATATCCTTTCGCTTTATAGATTGCTCGTGTGCGTTTGGTTGCAAGTTCTGGATTTTCTATCTCCTCCACACGTTCGAAGCCGACACGCGCCAACCAACGCTTGAATGGTTCGGCTTTTGGCGAAGGAATAACTTGAATTATACGAAACATCGTCTCAGTAGTGGCGCAATCCGTTTCACGCATTTTTCCGTCTGGAGAGAGCATTTTCAACTGTCCGATTTTTTCGGACACTTCAGTAAATCCTTCTTTTACAAGCTTTTTCTTGAGGTCATTCCAGTATTTTCGTGGACGGTCTGTACCCGAAAGCGCTTCAACAACATCAATAACCGAAAACCACCATTCGCCTTTGTGGAGAATTTTACGAATCTCCTTCTTCTGGAAAATCGCAATTTTTGTAATAGTTTGGTTTTGAGTAGTCATAATTATTTTAAAAGTTGATCTACGCTCATCCCAAGCACTTTGGCGACCTTTTCCATTGTGCTAATTGTAAGATTTTGTTTGCCGTTCTCAACATTACTAATATACGCCCTATCTAACCCTAACTCACGGCAAATGTCGCCTTGCGACATGCCTTTTTCGAGCCGTATTTTTTTCATGTTCTCGCCAAATTTTTGCGCTGTGGATTTTGCCATATTGTATAAAAACTTATCAACATGATTATTATAGCATTCTCTTGTGTTTTGACTCAATGTTAAGTTATAATACAAGTGTGCAAAACAATATTGTTGTGACTACGGCGAAGCAAAACCAAAAATTTCCTTTCCATTTCTTTTTCCGCTTCGC
>CAZSFP010000014.1:0-5007 GCA_964606285.1 uncultured Candidatus Saccharibacteria bacterium | reverse complement strand
GCCTTATCCACGCCGCCAGCGTTCATCCTGAGCTAGGATCAAACTCTACTTAAAAATTTATACAGCATATAAATATACTGTATGAAATCAGAACGGAACAAAAGAAAATGGTATTTTCTTTCGCACTTATTTTGGATTCTATTATGTTGCAAACTATGTAACTATCAAAGGTCAAACAATAAAGCGCCTTTCTATAGACGCACCGACAAGTATACTCGTCAGAAAAAGAAAGTCAACCCCTTGTCCGTGGATCAATATTATTGCAAAAAACCTTGGTATATATAGGCAAAATAAAATAGCCCGGACCAGTGGCCTGAGGGGCTATTTTGAAGCTTATTTTCTGTTGAAAAAATTATTCTATAGTGAACATTCTGTATTCAATCCACTGTTTTTTAAAACTCGGAATCCGGGCATACCCCTGATTTCCTTTGCGGAGAATAACACTCGTTAATTTGTATCCGCAAACATTCATTACTGAGTATGAATTACCATATCGTTCTGTTTCCATCATTTGTGCCTGATAGGTAAACTCGATGAAAAATCCACGTTCGAATTTCACAATATAGATATGATCATCATTTCTTATATTGCACTCTCCTTTAAATTTAAAAAATTCGAGAAACCAGTATTCAGAATATCCAAAGTGTGCATAGTCACCCAAAATCATTTTGGCGTATGTATCAAAGCATGATGTTGCATACTGAAGTGCCCTTTGTTCTGCTTTCTCTTCTTTTTTGATGAGGGCCGCAGTTCGTTTCTTTTTAATCCAATCAATATTACTTTTAATAAACGGTATGTTTACTATAGAGAGATATATTTTTCTCATGTGTCAGGTTTTTTAGTGAGCAATAGATTTTCAATGATTAAACCACGGAAAAGATACAATTACAACTCTATTCAGAAGTCTAACTTCTAAATAGAGAATTATAAATTTGAATGACTACGTACTACCCACAACCAACTACTTATTCCGTGGTATTGCATCAAAAGTCCAAATACGCTATACTCTCTCCATGACTGCAATTACGCATGCACTCCCGTGGATAGAGATAGTTCTCGCACTCCTCCTCTCGATCGGCATCCTCCTCCAACAATCCGGCGCCGCAACAAGCGCGCTCGGTGGCGGGGACACAAGCACGACATTCCATACACGACGTGGATTCGAAAAATTTCTCTTCATCTATACTATTGTTGTCGCAATTCTCTTTGTCGGAACACTTCTTTTCGCATTGATTGCCTAGTCATTAATCCTATCTATTAATGTAATTATCTCCGTCTCTTCGACACTATCGAAGATGACTAATCTATTATCTTTATGAATCGATTTTTTACGGCGTGTCGTTTGACTGTCCATAAAATATGGAAACTCTTCTTTCATGCGCCAATTTGGTGGAAAGTTGTATTTGCTGCTGCACTCATCACAGTACTTATTGCCGGAGCAAAACTTATCATGCGTGGATTTGAATCACTGACAACAGAAGTTCCTGCGTATGGCGGATCTATCACTGAAGGGATCGTTGGCACCCCCCGCTTTCTCAATCCGGTTCTCGAAATGACTGATGCCGACAAAGACATCAATAGCCTCATTTATGCCGGCCTTATGAAAAAAGACACTGATGGTAATCTCGTGCCTGACATGGCGACAGAATATACGGTCTCAGGAGACAATCTCGTATATACATTTACAATCAACGATCATGCAACTTTTCATGACGGCACACCACTCACTGCAGATGATGTTCTCTTTACAACAACCATGATCAAAGATCCGTTGGTCAAAAGCCCGAAACGCACACTCTGGGACAATGTCCGTACTGACGTCATCGACACCCATACTGTTCGTTTTACATTGAAAACGCCGTTTTCCGGATTCCTCGAAACGACAACAGCTGGTATCTTGCCGAAACATATCTGGCAAGATACAAAACCCGAGCAATTCGCATTCAGTCCGCGAAATACCAACCCAATTGGTTCTGGGCCATTTAAAATAAAAACTATTTCAGAAAAAAATACCGAGTACGAATATACACTCGATGTGTTCAAAAAATATGTAGGCGGCCGAGCGTTTCTCGATTCGGTTACCATCGTTTTTTTTACAAATAAAGATGATTTGACCGACGCGATCAAATCCGGCCGTATCGACCATGCAAGCGCTATCGATCCGGAAAAATTCCAAGACATCACAACAGGATCACTCATCAAACAAGCACCGATGACTCGTGTTTTCGCTCTCTATTTTAATGCAAACAAATCATCTATCTTTCTCGACAGTGCAGTAAAATATGCAATCGATCTCGCAATAGACAAAAACGGTATCATAAAAAATACTTTGTTCGGTTTTGGAACGGTTATAGACGGACCACTTCCTGTATCAGGAACCGACATCTATGATCCTGCGCATGCACGACAATTACTAAGTGATGCCGGCTGGAAACCACGCATCGATGGCATGCTCGAAAAAACAATCACGACCGGTAAAAAATCAGAAAAAATCACACTTGAATTCACATTGACGATTGCCGATACGATTGAATTCAAAAGTATTGCTGAAGAAATCAAAAATAATCTTGAAGCTGTCGGTATCAAGATGACCATTCAGTCCGTCGACGCGGGTACGATAAACCAAGATATCATCCGCCCCCGATCCTTTGATGCGGTCCTCTTTGGTCAATCAATCGCCAAGCCATCGGACATGTATGCCTTCTGGCATTCATCCGGTAGAAGTGACCCTGGTGTCAATATCGCCCAGTATACAAACAAAACCGTCGACAGTGCGCTTGAGAAAATTTTAAAAACAGAAAATAGAGATGAACAGGATACTGCATTAAAAACAGTAACGACTGAAATCAAAAAAGATCAGCCGGCCGTATTTCTCTTTAGTCCATTCTTCTTGTATGCAACCGATGAAAAAACAAAAGGGATTATCCTTCCAACGATTGCACAGACCAGAGACCGATTTACCGGCATCACCGACTGGTATCAAGAAACAGAACACATTTATACAAATTCTAACCAATAATTATGAACCCATCACACCAACAAAATAGCCCGAATCAAGCACGTCCACCGCAACCGCGACAAGGATCAACAAACAACAACAGACCACCACGACGATTTCCTCCACGAAATGGTGGCGGTTCTTCAAGTCACACCCATAGTGCGAAACGACCATTTGCAAAACGCCCCGCACACCCATCTCTCAACCAACAGGCACAACCACCAAAACTCAAAAAGTTAGACGGTATTCCGCCGGTTGAAGCAGGTGTTATCCGCATCATCCCACTCGGTGGTGTCGAAGAAATCGGCCGCAATATGACCGCGATCGAGATAGGAAATGACATCATCATTATCGATGCTGGTCTTCAGATGAAAACTGCAGAAACACCGGGTATTGATTACATCATTCCGAACACCAGTTATCTCGAGGAGCGCAAAGACCGCATTCGCGGCCTCATCGTCACACACGGCCACCTCGATCACACAGGATCAATCCCCTACATCATGGATCGTATCGGCAACCCGCCGATCTATTCTCGATATTTGACGACGATCATGATTCAAAAACGTCAAGAAGAATTTACACATATGCCAAAATTGAAAATTGAGGTTATTGAAAAAGACAGTCATCTCCGACTTGGTGATGTCTCTGTCCGATTCTTCGGCGTGACCCACACGATTCCAGATTCTATGGGTGTCATTATAGAAACACCCTACGGTATCATCGTCAATCCTGGTGATTTCAAGCTCGATCACACAGACGGTATTCCACATGACAAAGAAGTTGAATCATATGGTATTTTCAAAAACGAGAAAGTACTTATGCTCCTCGGTGAATCAACCAACGTCGAAAATCCAGGATTCTCGACACCAGAACACTTGGCGCAAAAAGGTCTTGGAGAAATCATTCAACGCGCAACGGGACGTCTCTTTATCGGCACGTTCGCATCACAAATGGATCGCATGATGAAAGTCATCGACATGGCAGAACAGATGGGCAAGAAAGTTGTTATCGACGGCCGCTCAATGAAAAACAACATCGAAATCTTGAAAATCGTTGATCGATTGAAAACAAAAAAAGAAACATTTATTTCAATAGATGACATGGACAACTATCCACCGAGCAAGATTGTCGCACTCGTCACTGGTGCACAGGGTGATGAATTTGGATCACTCATGCGTATGGCAAACAAAAGTCATCGCCAGATCAAACTCCACGAAGGCGACACTATCGTCCTGTCTTCTTCGATCATTCCCGGCAATGAAAAAGCTGTTGAGAAATTGAAAGACAATCTCTCCCGTCTCGGCGCGAAAATCATTACGTACCGAACAAGTGACGTCTATGTCCACTCAACTGGCCACGCCAACTACGAAGAAATCAAATGGATGCACGAGCAGATCAAACCGAAATTCTTTATGCCAATCCACGGCAATCATTACCGTCTTCAGCTCCATCGCGATCTCGCACTCTCACTCGGCATGCCAAAAGAAAATATCGTTGTCGCTGACAACGGTGACATCATTGAAATCCAAGATGAAGGAAAGAAAATTGTAAAACTCAAAGTCAAAGCACCGTCACTACCATACATGGTGGATGGATTTGCAATTGGAGATGAACAAGAAGTCGTCGTCCGTGACCGTCAGATCCTCGCCCAAGACGGCATGTTCGTTCTCGTCGCGATGGTAGACATGCGTACCGGCAAACTTCGCAAATCACCAGATCTTATTTCTCGTGGTTTTGTCTATCTCAAAGAAAACCAAGAACTACTCCGTGGTACACGCAATCTCATCAAAAAAACAATCGAGGATGCACTCGCACGTGACATGCGTTCACCAAATTATGATATGATAAAGACACAAGTTGGTGATGCGGTTTCAAAATATCTTTTTCAAAAGACAGCAAAGCGTCCGCTTGTAATCCCAGTCATTCTCACGATTTAATTTTTCTCTTAAAAAAATAAAATGCGAACACTCTACATCGCAGCGTTTGTTTTCTCATTCCAAGTCGCA
>CAZSFP010000013.1:0-5019 GCA_964606285.1 uncultured Candidatus Saccharibacteria bacterium | reverse complement strand
TTCCAACCTTCTTTTGATTGCTCAAAAGTATTTTGCGCGTCCAAAAATTGATCACCTTTTGGCTCAACAAAAATCTGATACATAACTTCTTGCTTTGTCTTCTTCTCGGTCAAAAACAAAACGAAATCTGGATAAAACGGCTCGCCGTTTTCAAAGCTGTAAATTTTGAAAAATTGCTCATTGCGAAGCAATGCAATGTCTTGATATTTTTTCTTTAACTTTGTTATTGCCTCATCAATAAAGCGCAAAAACGATTCTTCTTCACTCGTTCCCCAGATTTCGTTTTGGGCAAACCAATCCCGAGAAGAAAAATCAAAATCTCGCATATTTTGTGCTCGCGGACTTTCGCTATCTAATTGCAACACCTTGTCATTTTCAAATATTTTTTGGATCAGGTGAGCTTTAAATTCCCTTGTTCCGTAGTATTCCTTTTTCTCTTTGCCGGCGACTTCCAACACTTTATCAATCACAAATCCGGTAATATTCAATTTTTCAATCTGCAAAAGATTTTCAACTTGCTCGCTTGTGCCTTTAACCTTAATTTTTATTCCGCCAAGATATTTTTCATTTGAAATAAAATCTTTTGCGGATTCTATATTGCCGAATATCTTTTTTAGCTCATCAAATCGTCCGGCAGGCATTTTTGCCAAAGCGGTGCGGACAATATGCGTTCCCAAATCAGCAATTTTATAATCACGGATTTCTATTTTTGCCTTTACTCCGGCGCCAGCACCGACAACAAACAAATCTTTTTCTATCGCTTCTCGTGTTGGTAGTTGAAAGATGTTTATCTCAGCGTTGTGGTCAAATTCCGCTTTGGCATCCGAGAGCGCAAAAACATCCTTTCCCAAATTTTCCTTACGAGAATTTAAGAAAATATAGCCTTTCTTCCAAAAATCGCTGTTCTTAAAATTGCTTTTGATCTTAATCTCTTTTTGCACTGTGCGTGACGGCATAATACCTTCACGAACCAAAACACTTTCCAATTCTTGAATATAGCGGGGATTCGTTACGCTGTGATAATAAAGCTGTTCCAGAATCCGCAGTTCGTTTTGTATGTCGGTATCAAATTTTCGCCTATACGCGTCCGTAAATTCGCCGAGTGTAAATGGATAATATCGCGCGCCTCGCCCGATAAGTTGCGCCTCTTGCACAGTTGTTTTACCAGGCTTGTTGCTTTTGGCGTCACGACTATTATAAAGCCGGACAATATCAAAAAGATTCAAAACATCCCAACCCTCATTCAATTTTTCAGTCGCAAAAATAGCGCGGATTTCATTGTTTTGATCTTCCAACGAATTAAGTAAAATTTGTTTTTGCTCTAAATCTTTATCTTCGTCAACCGTCAAGCATTTTTCCGGCGCAAAGTCGCTTTTAATTTCTGCCACTAAATCCGCGAGGGTAATTTTTTGCGCATTGAAAAATTGAAATGCTTTTTGCAATGTTGCGTCTTTTATTGCTGTCTGCTGTTTTAGGTGTTTTTCGCCGAGCTCAGAAATAAGTTTATGAAAAGAATCTTTGAAAATGCTTGAGACGACAATTTGCGGATTATGTTCTTTTGATATTCCTTCTTTTGGAATACTTACTCTGTTGGCTTTAAACATAACCACCGGCTTTAGTGCGATTTTATACTTTTCCGCCACCTTACGGCGATATTGCGAAATAATCACCGCCGAAAGCGCGCGTTCCATAATCGGAGCGTTTATCTGCAAAGTACGCACATCTTTTGAAAACCCGTCCAACCGATACTCTTTCAGATCATAACGATAAATCGCTTTGTCTTTGTATTTTTCTAAAATTTCAGGATATTCCTGTTCTAATCGAGCCGTTGCCGTAAATTCCAAAAGCACATTATCCTTTTGGCTGTTGGCGTTCAAAATCCGCATTACTGTATTTTCCCAATTTCTGCGGTCTTCTTCTTCGATTTTGCTTATTTTGGCATTTGTTTCCGCGGATAGATTGTGCGCTTCATCCGCAATCAAAACAATTTTCTTGTCCGCAAAATCTTCATAAGTCAAAACATTTTCGCGAGCGAAATTAAAGCGAGAATGCAAAAGTGCGATAGTAGAAAAGATAATGTTTATATCGCCCTCATTTACTCCTTCAAAATTATCAACTTCTTTAATTTTTATTTCCTGTCCGCCCAGCGTGATTTTGTCGGCAAACAAATACTTTTTGGAACTCGGATCAAGAAAATTGGCCTTGGTCTTTTGGATAATGTTGCCAAGACGAGTAAAGAAAATGAAGTTGCGGTATCCCTTTTGATAAAAATACAAAAGATTGGCGGCCATTATGAGCGTCTTACCCGAACCGGTCGCCATATTAAACATTAAATGAATCGGTTTTAGTTTTTGGTGATATTCTTCGCAGTAATAATAAAATCGTCCCAATGCTTCTTTTTGGTATTCGCGTGCCGAAAAAGCCGGATTGAGATTTTTCAAAATATCCGTTTTCTCTGTCGCCTTGTTTTTGAAAACATCAGCACCAGCAAAGTTTTTATATGAATTGAATTCATCGTATAGCATAATTATTTCTTATCAGCATTTAAACTGTTAGGTTTTATAGTTGTAAACATCATAAAACTTGGATCTGAATTTTCTTTATAATCCGGATTTTTATAAATGTAATTAATTTCTCTAAACGGAGATTTAAAATTCTTATACCATTTAATACCTTTGAATTTGCAGACGATTATTGATTTATTATCTTCACTGTCATGATCTCTTACATATTCTATCCATTCAAACGGCACTAGACCCACAGGGATATTTTCATCGCTTGGCATTAAAATAAATTGAACACCATATTCTGGTATTATTGTGTACAATTCAGCGCCTTGCTTATAGTATGTTTTATTTACGCCATCTGTTCGTAATGGGTGATATTTTGAAACATCTGCCAAAATTACACCTGAGTAAAGTTTTAATTTTCGGATTTCTTCTGTAATTTTAATCTCGTGCTGATATTTTTCTTTGGCTGATAGTTGTTTCGATAATTTATAAATCCAAAATGCAACAATAGAACTCACGGCAATACCGATAATTGCAAATAAGTTATCCCAAAAATTGAATACACAATTAATTTCCATAAAAATTCTTGTTTAACTCCGTGTCTTCCTTGCTAACCCCATATTCCTTATCTTCCATTTCGCTCAAATTGATATAAAGCTGGTTTTTATCCAAGCACTCAATCAAAAATTTCTTTTGATCGGCAATAGATAAATCAGCAAGATCTTTGGCGTTGGCGTTAATCGTTTTTGGATCTACTTTGTAGCTCAAAAAGGCGGTTTCTTTCATTTCGTCCCACAGTTTAGCGAGTTCTTTTCCAGTTTTTGCTTTTTCAATTTTTTCTATCCACTCCTCGTTCCATTTCGCAAGTTCCATATAGACAAAATCCCCGCCACCTTGCCAATTCACATCTTTTGAAATGCCAACATTTTCACCCTTTATAACTTCTTTTAATCTTGCTACGGCTGTATTTTCTATATATTCCATTTGCTCGATACCGATATATCGTCTATTTAGTTTGTGAGCAACAGCGCAAGTCGTTCCAGTTCCGATATGATAATCAAGAACAATATCGCCTTCATTTGTAGAAACCTCAATTATTCTTTGGAGTAGTTTTTCAGATTTTTGCCCTTTAATTTCATCTACTCCGAGCATTTTTGATACTTTTTCACCGGAATATGAAACTACGGCAATACTGTTTAGTTTGTCATAAACAGACGAATTCCAAGTATCTTCTAATGGGTATTTGTCCGGTAAACCAACTTCAGAAATATAATTGAGAAAATCCTCTCTTTCTTTTTTATTTAATTTTAACTGCTCTAATTTTTCCAGTATTTCTTTTTTATTATCTGCATTAAATCTGTCTGTAAAATCTTTTTTCGTGTTATACGCTTTATTAAAGACAAAGTTATTTGGGTCTTTTGTATAAAACAAAATGGTATCGTGATTTCTTATATAATTTTTTGCTATTGTTTTATATCCAGACAACCAACCTATTCTCCAGATAATTTCTCTTTGAAAATTATTTCTGCCAAAAACCTCGTCCATTAAGATTTTTAAATAATGGACTTCGTTATAGTCAATATTTACATAAATACTACCGTCATTTGTTAATAATTGTTTTGCTATTTCCAGTCTATTTCTCATAAAAACCAACCAAGTGGAATGATCAAAAGTATCATTATAAGCAAAAGTGTTATCGGTATTATAAGGCGGGTCAATGTAAATCAATTTTACTTTTCCGGCGAATTCTTTTTTGAGCGAAGCGAGCGCGAGTAGGTTATTGCCTTTGATAATCAAACTGTCCTTAATCGTGCCTTTTTCATCGCGCTTGAAGCTGTCTAGTTTATGTTCGCCTTTTTTGTCTATCCGCTTGAAATTAGTAAAAACTTTGGCGTCCAACAATCGGGTGATGTCGTCCGGTGCTAATGTTTCGTTATAAAAAATCTCGTCTCGTTTTTGGTCCTCTTTGGTCATTCCACCTTCCAAAACACAATCCTTGTAAGGCCACGCCAAAACCACTTCTTTGTTTTCACTCACATATTCATCACCGGCAGTTAAACCGATTTTATTTTTGAAAGCAGTATAAGAATCTGGCAAAAATTGTTTGTTGGATATAAAGCGAATAAATTTCTCTTTATCAAAAATGAGCGTCTTTTCTACCTCAAAAAAGAAGTGTTGTTTTGTTGCCTTGTCGGAAAGTAAAAGTTTGATGAGTTCAGGATCATTTTTTCGCGCCAATTCCTGTGTTTGGTTTTTCAAAAGTACGCCGTCTTGCGAAACAAGGCGCTCATCTTTTTTTAATAAATCTGTCAGTTGTTCAAATATATTTTTCATAGTTTTTAATTTATTAAATCATCAACGCCAACTTCAAGCGCTTTGGCGATCTTGGTTAGCGTTTCAATGGTTGGGTTTGTATTAACACCATTTTCAACCTTAACAATGGTATTGAGAGATAAATCAGCAAGGCGAGCAATCTTTTCGAGAGATAGCCCTTTTTTAGCCCGTAGTT
>CAZSFP010000012.1:0-6269 GCA_964606285.1 uncultured Candidatus Saccharibacteria bacterium | reverse complement strand
TTTTTACTCGTTTAATTTTTTAAAATTTTATGCAACTTTCAGTAATCAAAAGAATAGAAAATGAAGCTCATCGAGTAGGCGGAGTTGTGTCTTTAGCCCAAGGCATTCCATCAATCCACTCCGATGACTTGATACGCGATTTTGCTATTCAAGCAATCAAAGAAAACAAAGTAGACCATTACTCACTCTCCTCAGGGTTGCCAGAATTAAGAGATTTAATCATGGCCAAGCTTGGGATAGAAAACGAAAATCAAGATGTAATAGTAACCGCCGGTGCTATTGAAGCACTTTCCACTGTATTTTTATCAATGTGTGAATCTGGCGATGAAGTTATAACCTTTTCTCCGTACTATGCGCCGTATTTTCAGATAGTTGAACTTGCTGGTGGTAAACTCGTGACTGAAGTGCTTAGAGCAGAGGAGGGCTGGCGACCAAATATAAAAAATCTAGCAAGCAAGATAAATTCAAAAACTAAAATTATTTTTCTTTGTACTCCCCACAATCCAACCGGCGTGGTATTTAGCAGGGGTGAACTTGAAGCCATTGGCGAGCTCGCTGTTAAATACAACTTAACAATTGTGGCAGATGATGTATATAAAAACTTTCTTTATACCGACACCCCGCATTATTCACTGCTTCAAAATCCGAAATACGCTGATCGGTTGCTCACTGTCGTTAGTTTTTCAAAAGACTTTTCACTCTCGGGTTGGCGGATCGGGTTTCTCGTTGGACCCAAGAAACTCCTCGAGCCTATGTATGGTGTGCATGATACTTTGGTCAACTGCGCTCCGGTGGTTTCGCAATATGCCGGCATTTCTGCCCTTATCCACGACAAAGAAATATTAAGCAAAAATATGCCTGAGTATAAAAAGCGCCGAGACCTTATGGGGAAACATTTAGAATCGATGAGTGAGTACTTGGACTTGACCTATCCAGAGGGGAGTTACTATTTCTTCCCAAAGATTAAAGGCCTCACTGATAGCGAGGAGTTTTGTTTCGACATGGTGCGCAGTGCCAAAGTGGCAGTTGTACCAGGTGGATCATTTGGCGAGGGTG
The DNA here is from genome assembly GCA_964606285.1 of uncultured Candidatus Saccharibacteria bacterium. Classification (GTDB taxonomy): domain Bacteria; phylum Patescibacteriota; class Minisyncoccia; order Phycocordibacterales; family UBA9973; genus CAZSFP01. The sequence continues at coordinate 5,213 of CAZSFP010000012.1, read as the reverse complement.
GCGAAGGCCATGTCCGCCTGTGCTTCGGCCGAAGCGAAGAAGATATCAATGAAGGTATGGCAAGATTTGGCCAGTACTTAAAAGACTGGTCTAAGAAGAAAAATTCCTAAAATATGGTAAGATAATCCTTATGGAGAAAAAGTATTATGTAACAATCGGCTTGGAAATACATGCGGAGCTTCATACGAAGACCAAGATGTTTTGTGCTTGCAAGAATGACCCTGATGAAACAAAGCCCAATGTAAATATCTGCCCTGTGTGCATGGCGCACCCGGGTGCGCTTCCAGTACCTAACAAGAAGGCGATCGAGGAAGTGATACGCGTTGGCCTTGCGCTAGGCTCCACTATTGCAGACTTTTCAGAATTTGACCGCAAGAATTATTTTTATCCGGATATTCCAAAAGGTTATCAGATCTCCCAGCTCAAATATCCGATAGTCTCCGGTGGGCACCTCGCGAACATGGGTATCACTCGTATTCACTTAGAAGAAGACACTGCGAACAATAAACATATAGATTCAAAAGACGTCGGACGTCAAAACACCCAGACGTCCGACGTCGGATACTCACTCATAGACTTCAACCGAGCTGGCGTGCCGCTGATGGAGCTCGTTACTGAGCCTCATACTTTCGAGACTGCCGAGGAAGCCTCCAAGGTAGCAAGCAACTTCGCCAAAGAATACCAGCTTTTGCTTACTTACCTCGGTTCGTCGCGCGCAAATATGGAGAAGGGCGAAATGCGCGTAGAAGCGAATGTGTCGGTCAGTCCTGATAAAGACAAGATGTTTAAGAATTATGTTGAAGTGAAAAACCTCAACTCTTTCAAGAGCGTGGAGAAAGCAATCAAATACGAAGTCGAGCGTATGACTGAACTCTGGGAGGCGGGGAAGCAGGACGAAATAGTCAAAGAAACTCGTGGCTGGGATGAAGCCAAGCAAAAGACAATGTCCCAGCGTAAAAAAGAATCCGCCGATGACTACCGATATTTCCCAGATCCAGACCTTGCGAAGATGAAGCTCCATGAAGCGTTTAATCTCGAAGAAATGAAAAAAAGTTTACCCGAGCTTCCACAGCAAAAGCGCGATAGATACAAAAAAGATTTTGGAATCAAAGATGAAGATATAGAGGTGTATATAAATGACTCAGAATTAGCAAAGTGGTTTGAAGAAGTTTCTAAATTTTTGCATGAAAATCAAAACATACCTTTTGGATTGGCAATTCAGGTTGCTTCAAACTTTTTAACATCGGATTATCTTGGATTGCAAAAATCAAATCCAAATATTAAATTACCTAGCTCGAAAAACTTTTCAGAATTAGTTTCTTTGTTCACAGAAGAGAAGATCTCTTCACGAGTTGCTAAGGATATTTTAGCTATGATAGTAGTTAATGATGATTCACCACTTAAAATAGCCACTGATAAAAACTTGCTTCAGCAAAACGACGAAGGGGCATTAAAAGAAATAGTGCAAAAAACAATAGATGCAAACCCTGAAGTCGTTGCCATATACAAAGGCGGAAAAGAAAACGCCATTATGTCCCTAGTCGGTAAAATAATCAAAGAAACCAACGGCTCCGCAAATCCTCAACTTGTAATAAAACTTTTGAAAGAATTAATAGCTAAATAAAAAAATTATGAAAACACTACGAGAATACATAAAAGAAGCAGGGGAGAAGAGGGTGGCGGTGGGGCATTTTAATATTTCTAATGTCGAGGCACTACACGGTATTTATAATGCGGCAAAGAAGCTTAACTTACCGGTTATCATCGGAGTCTCCGAAGGTGAGGAGAAGTTCATCGGGCGCGAAGAAGCAGTAGCCTTAGTGCGCACGATTCGTGAGCGCGATAATTATCCAATATTTCTAAATGCTGATCACCACGCTAGCTTTGAATCCGTAAAGAAATGCATTGACGCCGGTTTCGACATGGTCATCATCGACTGTGCCAAGCTCTCCCACGAAGAAAATATAAAAATTACCAAAGAGTGTGTGGACTATGCGCACAAAGTTTCTGCCGAAACTGGTCGCGATATATTAGTCGAGAGCGAGATGGGATACATCGGCTCCGGCTCTGATATTAAAGAATCCATTCCCGAAGGCGCAGGGGTGCTAACCAAGCCCGAAGATGCCAAGGACTTCGTAGAGCGCACTGGCATTGACCTCCTCGCTCCATCTGTCGGCTCAATTCATGGCATTATAAAATCCGGCAAGCCTCATATCGATACCGAACTTGTGAAAAAGATAAAAGATACAGTGGGTATCCCGCTCGTGCTTCACGGTGGCTCAGGCCTCCGCGATGTGGATTTCACCGGTGCTATTGCCTCGGGCATATCCATAGTTCACATCAATAGCGAAATCCGTTTAGCTTTTCGTGATGCAGTGGCTAAATCACTAGCCGATCAGCCCAACGAAATCGCCCCAGCCAAAATCCTCACCCCCGCAGTCGAAGCTATCCAAAAAGTAGTCGAAGAACGACTGAAGCTTTTTAATAATTTAAGTTAAATACTTATGAATAAAATAAAAAAATTTTTAGATGCTAACTTGCGAGGAGTTGGGCAGATAATGTTGCAGAACAATGCGTGGACTGGTGCATTGTTTTTACTTGGGATTTTAGTCAATTCTTGGGTCATGTTTGTCGGGGCTGTCCTAGGTGTGCTTTCCGGTACTGTCGTCGCGATGATTGCGAAGTTTAAAGACGAGGATATTCGCGCTGGCTTGTATGGATTCAATGGCACATTGGTTGGCCTCGCGCTTACATTTTTCTATGAATTTAATTTAACCAATGCTTTACTCATAATTCTTTTCTCAATCATTTCTACTTTTGTAATGCATTTTATGTATACAAAAAAATTAAGCCCATTCACTTTTCCATTTGTGCTAACTACCTGGATTGCTATTTTTGCCATTAATTCATTTGGTTTACTTTCGAAAGTCGCTTCTGATGCATTAGCGCAAAAGTTAGATATTCTCTCAGGTATTAGCATGGGCTTTGGGCAGGTTATGTTTCAGGGGAGCATTATCACTGGTGTGGTTTTCTTAATCGGGCTTTTGGTTAGCTCGCGTCGTTCTGCATGGTTTGGACTGATCGGTTCGGTTGTCGGAATGCTCGTTGCGCTTTTGCTTGGCAAACCTTACGAGTTAATTACCATTGGCATCTTTGGCTACAACGCAGTTCTCTGTGGCATAGCATTTTCTGACGACAAGAAATTCGCCTACATTTCTGCCCTAATTGCCATAATTTCTTCAGTTTTAATTTTAGATGGATTTATGACGCTAAACCTCGTCGCCCTTACCACGCCGTTCGTCTTTGCAACCTGGGTAACTATGTTTTTGAGGAATAAAATTGTAAAATAAAACAATGTCACAGATTAAAATTCTAGAAAATCAAAAATATACAACAATGGAGAAGGATTCACTTTTTTATATGGCGAATTTGTATCCGGAAATAGGGCGGATGTTTTCTTATTTTGATTCTGGGAAAAATGAGGCTTGCGCGAATGCGCAAAAGCGAGCCTTGGGAATAGTAGACCAGATTTTATCTTTCAAAGATGTAAAGCCAGCTGGCAGGGAAGAATGGAATGTGATAAAAAATTTTATTTTAGGATATGATAAACTTGATTTATACGAAAGGCGGATTTTAGAAAAGTACGCCGAACCGTTTTCTTATAAGTTTATGAACAGTTACCATTCTAATGATCTATAGAATTTTAGTATTTAGGATAGGAAAAATATAATTTTATGAGTTATTACAAGCATTATAGAAGACCATATTATTACAAAAATAATTATAATAAAAAGTACACTAATGGTGTTTCTGTGGGAGAAATTTTGGCTGTTTTATTTGGATTTGTTATATTTATTTTTACAAGTAAATCCTCAGAAGTATTAAAAGATATTTTAATATTTATTTTTTGGGTTACTATTTTTTATTTTTTAATAAAAGGATTTAGAAGAATTTTTAATTTTAAAAATAATAGTACTAATTATTTCGATAGTATAGAAAATATAAAAAGTGATATTAAAACGGATAAACAAGTACTATTAAATAGCGAGAAACATGGATGTAAGTGTTATCTAGAAAATATAGATGATGAGCACGAAAGAGAGGTGGCTCATTTTCTTTCTAAGTATCTTAACTATAAAGATTATTTTTTGTTTAATAATTTAATTATTCCTTCAGAAAATAATAGATCTACTCAAATTGACCATCTAATTGTATCTAAGTTTGGAATATTTGTGCTTGAAAGTAAAAATCTTGGTGGATGGATTTTTGGTAATAAAGAAGATGAAATTTGGACTCAATCTTTTCCAAGGGGAAATAAAATAACTTTTCAAAATCCGTTACGTCAGAATTATGCTCATGTTATGGCAGTTAAAAATCTACTACCTTTTGTCGGAGATAATTTACATAGTATTATAGTTTTTTCAAATAAATCAGATTTTAAAAAAGAAGCGATAGAAAATGTTGTAAAATTAGATGGTTTGCTTGATTATATGAGTAAGTTTCATACAGAAGTATTTAATGAAAAAGACGTTCAACTAGTAATAGGTAAACTTTCATATTTATGTCAAACTTCTGATATAAGCTTATCGGATCATATAAATAATTTAAATGAATATAAAAATAAGTAAATTAGAAAAACTAACTTTAATATAAATAAATTATGAAAGAAGACATAAAAATAGAACTGCAGAAATTTTTTAAGGGGGAGGTGGAGAACAGTGAGGAGGTTTTGAAGAAGTATTCGCGGGATGCGAGCATTTTTGAAGTTAGACCGGAGCTTGTGCTTTATCCGAAGGACAGTGAGGATGTAAAAAATATTGTGAAATGGGTGAGTGAGAACAAGGAGCGCTATCCAAAGCTTGCCATCACTGCGCGTTGTGCAGGCACGTGTATGTCCGGTGGGGCGATAGGTGAGTCTCTAATTTTAGACTTTACTCGCCACATGAATAAAATTCTCGCTTTGGGGGATAGTAGTGTTACCGTACAACCGGGAATGTTCTACCGCGATTTTGAAAAGGAGACTCTAGTGAAAGGTATGGTATTGCCTTGTTTTACCGCTTCGCGGGATTTAAATACTGTGGGTGGAATGTTTGGTAACAATTCCGCAGGCGAGAGGACGCTACTTTACGGAAAGACAGAGGACTATGTGATGGAAACTAAAGTTGTTTTTGCTGACGGCAATGAATACACAGTAAAGCCACTTAACGAAGAAG
>CAZSFP010000011.1:0-11779 GCA_964606285.1 uncultured Candidatus Saccharibacteria bacterium | reverse complement strand
AGCACTCCCCTGTCACGGGAGAGGCCGTGGGGTCAGCACCCATCAGCCGCGCAAAACAAAAAGCACCCTCGGGTGCTTTTTGTGTGCGGCTGAAAAAATGATGGATATCACTTTCGTATAGGAGGATTGAAGCTGATTGAGTAACTTTTGGAATTTTCAAAAATTCCAAAAAATCCAATCGGTATACTGTTCCTGTAAGGAAAGCATCCTAAAGGACTGCGATTTTCTAAGGTTTAGTAAAACCAAGTAAATCGGGAGCCCATCAGTTGATTTTAATAAATTTCTAACCCAGTAGGTCAATACACTCATTAAGTGACGACGAAGAAATATTTGTGACCAAATCCATAAATCACACAAAAGAAACTATTATGGGGTGTTAGGAGTACATACTGTTGCTCCTGACGATGAACCGGGGCCAACATATCCCGTACTATCAACGCAATATCCCCCACCAATATTTAATGTTACATACGCTGCCCAATCTGTTGCATTTGCTTGGCAATCAGATGGATTTGTATTTGGAACTTGTGCTTGAGATGCAACATACAATTTTCCAGGATTTGGAACAGTTGGTGAGATATCAATACATCCACCAGTATAACCGTTTGGGTTTCCATCAGCATACAATGCCATTTCTGCTCTCATGGAAGAAAGTTGTGCCTTGATAGCTGCATCCTTACCTTTTGCACGAGCACTGTTAAGTGATGCGAGCACGACTGATGCGAGGATACCGATGATCGCGATGACCACCAACAATTCGATCAATGTAAAACCTTTATCTGTTTTTTGATTCATAGTAAAAAATTAATGAGTAATAGATATTATTGAATACCTCCGGCTATATTGTATATCGGCACGAGAATCGAAGTCAAGAGAACACCGACACCCAGACCGAGCGCCACAATCATAATCGGCTCGATCAAACCCACCAATGTATCGACAGCATCATCGACTTCACGTTTATAAAACACTGCAAGAGTTTTCAATATCGATCCAAGCGATCCAGTTTCTTCACCGACTTTGACCATTTGGATCATGATCGGTGGCATCTCTGGATGCTTTTCAAGCGCACCAGAGAGTGAACTACCGGCTTTGACCTGCTCCATGGCATCCTTCATAACAGCTTTATAGACACGATTCCCGACAACATCACTAGTGATATCAATCGCACGAACGATAGAGATACCAGATGAAAGCATTGTATCCATGTTGTCCGCGATACGGGAAAGATAGAGTTTCTTGAACAAATTTCCCGCGGCCGGAATTCCCAATTTTACTCGATCGATATACATCTTGCCGCTCTCGCGTCGGGACAATGTCCAGAGATAGATACCCGCGATAGCAAAAAAGAGAAGTATAAAAATACCATAATTTACAACAAGATCAGAAACTCCAATAACGATTTTCGTGTAAAGTGGCACTTCTTGCCCTGATTCTATAATGATCTGTGAAAGTTTTGGAATGACCATGACAAACATGAGAATCATGACCACGATGAATGTAAAGATAACGAATGCCGGATAGACGAGCGCATTGCGCGTTTTTGAGGTCAGTGCATATTGACGATCGAGATAGTCTGCGAGATACCTAAATGTATCATTCAACTTTCCAGATTCTTCACCCGCACGAACCATACTGACATAAAATGATGAAAATATTTCAGGATGACGTTCGAGTGCACCAGAAATAGATACACCAGATTGGAGATCATCACCGATCTGTGTCAATGTAAATCGCAACAGATTGTTCTCGGCATTTGACGCAAGTAGTGAAAATGCCTTGAGGGCGGAAACTTGTGCATCAAAAAGTGTTGCGATCTGCCGTGAAAGAATGACAATGTCTTTCATCGGTACATGTTCGAACACAGTAAAGGAAAGTCCTTTACCACGACCATCTTCTGCTTTGATAGAAATAACGACAAATCCGCGACGCTGAAGCGACGCGATTGCCAAGTCTTGGTTCGCAGCATCTATAGTTCCCTTTTGTTTTTCACCTTGTTCGGTGACGACGTCATAATGATATATCATAAAATTAAATCATGCGTTCAAGCGCTTTTGGGTTGAACGAATTGTTATACGCACTCTCAAGTGATATTTCTCCAGCACGCACAAGTTCAAGGAGTGAATGATTCATATCGATCATGCCATTCTCATGTCCTGTTTCGATCAACACATCGATCTCATGTGTCCGGCGCTCACGAATCAGATTCGACACCGCACTCGTATTGATGAGCAATTCATATGCCGGTACAAGTCCACCGGCGATGCGCGGAATGAGGCGCATAGAGAAAATACCGAGCAAACTGTTTGAGAGCTGTGATCGAATCTGATCTTGTTCGGACGCCGGAAATGAATCAACGATACGATCAATCGTTTGTGATGCATTGTTCGTATGGAGTGTTGAGAAGACGAGGTGCCCCGTTTCTGCGGCAGTGACTGCGGTTCGGATGGTTTCGGTATTCCGCATTTCACCGATCATAATAACGTTCACATCCTGACGAAATACGGATTTCAATCCTGATTCAAAATCACGGGTATCAATACCAACTTCACGCTGATCGATCATCGCACGTTTTGGTTCGAACATGTATTCGATCGGATCTTCGATGGTCACGATATGTTCCGCGCGTTCTTTGTTGATGAGATCAACCATAGCAGCCATGGTTGTCGATTTACCCTGTCCAACAGGTCCGACAATGAGAAAAAATCCTTGTTTCTTGCGAGCAAATGTTTCGAGTACCGGCGGCAACTTCAATTCTGCAATCGTGCGGACTTTTGGAATCAAACGAAGCGCAATACCAATATTCCCCTTTTGGAAAAATGCATTGCCGCGGAGACGTGACTGTCCCTCGAAATCATAGGCAAAGTCCACTTCCTGATTTTTGAGAAATTCATCCGTTTTTTGTTTTCCGAGAAGTTCAATTAGGAGTCCAATCACTTCTTCTTTTGTATATGGATGGCTTTTGACGAGAAAGATGAGTTGTCCGGCGACACGAATTGCAGGAAAACGACCGGATGCGATGTGCAGGTCTGATCCATTTTCACGGATGCACGTATTGATGAGTTCGGAGAGCTGTTGTTTGTAATCCATATGATTCTATTCTATCACGACATGACTGTGCCGCAACTTTTATTCAAAATTATATACTTCGGTAAACGGAATATCACCGCGTAGTGCTTTTTGGATCGCATCTTCACGCATCGACAACATACCTTTTTGACGGAGAACAGCATAGAGATCGGGTTCTGTCGGAGATTTGAGGATGATGGACTCGATATCTTTGTCGACCATAAACATTTCAAAGACTGCCATACGGCCGCGCATACCAGAAACACATTCCGGTACGGATCCCGGCTCATAGATGTCATTACCGAGCGCTACCTTGGATCTATATTGTTCTGGTAAGTCCTTGAATTGCTCAACGATCACGGCACGTGTCGCTTCATCCATTGGAATTTTTTTCTTTGATGGCTGATAAAGAGTCGGAACGAGACGTTCGGCAACTGACATGATGAGTGTCGGAGCAATAAGATAAGGATCGATACCCATGTCGATCAAACGCGGGATTGCGCCGATCGCTGAGTTCGTGTGGAGCGTTGAAAAAACAAGGTGACCGGTGAGCGCTGCCTGAATTGCAAGTTCGGCAGTTTCTTTGTCACGAATTTCTCCTACATAAATAATATTTGGATCCTGACGAAGAATTGCCCGAAGGCCGGTTGCAAAGGTATACCCAATCTCAGGTAAAACCTGTGATTGATTCACCCCGGGAATATGGTATTCGACCGGATCTTCGAGTGAGACGATATTTTTCTCATCCTTGTTGAGTTCATTCAATATCGAATAAAGTGTCGTTGTTTTTCCAGATCCAGTCGGACCCGTCACGAGGAACAATCCGTACGGACGCTTGATTCCTTCACGGATCATCGCAAGGTTTTCAGGAGAGAAACCGATCTTATCGAGCGGTTTGACACCGTTTTCAGAATCAAGAATACGAATGACCGCTTTCTCACCATAATACGTCGGAAGAATGGAAACACGAAAATCAACTTTTCGGTCGGCAATTTTTGCGGAAAACGCACCATCCTGCGGTTTGCGCTTTTCATCAAGACGAATCTGCGAAAGAATTTTAATGCGAGCGATAACACCGGCATAGACATTGAGCGGTAACACAAGTGTCGTATGAAGTACACCGTCAACACGAAAACGGACTTTGACTCTGTCTCCTGCGTGTTCAATGTGAATATCAGATGCACCGCCTTCGATCGCATTGCGAAGCATAACTGCCACGATCTTGATGATCGGCGCATCCTCGACGATCGTTTCACCTTTGTCATTTTTCATCGGCTTGGCAACAACAGCATCGAGTGACGGTACGTCATTGACCGCCTCGGAGAGTTCAGTCACTTCTTTTGTTACATGTTCAACTTCTCCACCGCCTGTTGTCCCAGAATAACTTGCAAGCACGCCCTTGAGATCGGCTCGAGAAATAAGGAAAAGTTTAAACGGTGTTTGTGATTTTGCAGAAATAAACTGGAGTGCGTCGACTGCCTGACGATTGTCCGGATCAGAGAAACCAACTTCGAGTACGCCATCCTTTAATCCGATCGGTACAATCTGATAATGCCGTGCTGATTCTTCAGGAATATATGAAAAAAGTTCAAACGGAATCTGCCGGACATCGATCGTTCTCATAGGGATGCCGTATGCTTGACTCTTAATGGCAAGTAATTGTTTATCATCAATACCGGAGGCAATTATTGCATCGTCAACATTGCCACCAAATTTTTCTTCGGCATCTTTCAAAATACGGGAGACGGCTCCTTCGCGGATAAGCCCCTGTGATATCAGTGTATCGAGAAATGACATAATTATTGGACTGGCGTATTTTGAACCGGAACAACATCACTGCCGATCGGTGCGAATGGATTACGTCGGCCGATATTATCAGGTGCTGCTAAAATAATAGATGTATCGGAGAGCGATGTAAATCCGCGGTTTTGAAATACCGAACCATCAAGCTTGATACCACGGATATTGAGAAGAAGCGAAAGAAATTCTTTGTTGATATCTCCTGCTGCTCCAGGTATAGCGACCGCTCCACTCGTCGTTGTCGACTGTGTCGAGAGTGCTGGAAGATTTCGATGCGTCATATAGTAATACGCGCCACCTGCAAGGAGACCGAGAATAACTATAGTGAGAATGATAGAAAGTAGTTTTTTCATTTGAGCCAATATGTTTTAATTTTGAAATCGTATCGATAAATACCAGCCTGTGCTGCCGCACCCTGCCCTTCCGCAACAGTAAAACTGATAGTACTGATATCGATGATACGAAGATTTTTCTCTATATCTTTCAAAAAGAGAAGAAAATTTTCGTACGTACCTTCTGTTGAAAATGCAATCTCAAATGCTTGGTATGGTTTTGCTGGTGCTTTTGTGCGATCAGCGGTTCCTGAAGTATCTTTTTGGGCAACATCGTATTTGATATTTTTAAGTGAGAGCTGATGCTGGTTTGCAATGCTATTGATCTCGAGGACGAGACGAATATTGTCAACACTATCTGGAAGCATTTTTTCAAGCTTCGCGAGATCAGTTGGAGAAAATCCACTATATGTTTCATTTAGTCGATCACGAACACTACGAAGCGCGGTCGCATTTGCGAGCGCCTCATTGTATGACGCCATATCCTGCCGCAACAATCCGACTGATTTGTACATCGGATTTGTGATCGCCAAAAATGATCCGATCGAGATAACTATGAGAATGATTGGGAAAATAAATTTCATAAAAATTATTGGGTTGGCATCGCACCATAACGAACAAACTCTGGATCGACTGAAAACGTCAAATCAAACAGTACATTTCCTGTTCGATCATCAAGAATCAAATTTGAAAAAATTGGACTCTTGATATATTTGTTTCCAGCGAACGCTTCGTTCTGCAATGCAATCGGCATGTACCCGCGTGACTGTCCGGTCATTTTGACTTCGATGAACGGCGCACCACCTGATGTCGTCACGGTATATGAAAACTTTGTGTAACGAATAGACTTGAGTGTAACGTCTTGTAATGTTTTCAATATAGGAGAAACCGTAATGTGCCCTCGGAGAATTTCTGACGCACTTGAGAGTCGATGATCAAGTGTCTGGAGTTCTGTAATGAGTCCCGGTTCAAAAGCTTCTTTTGCACGAGCAAGCTGTGCAGACACCTCGACAACTTGTTTCGTCAAAAGTTGTTTGTAAAAATACACACCACCGAGTGCAACGAGCGATGCAACAAAAATAAGAACAGAGAGGAGTGTAACAATACCAACTGGTGCACGACGAGACGGTGCAGCAACGACCGGAGAAGCCGGCGCACTCATTTGTGCAGACGGACGTTTTGGAATAAAAGATGTCTGGAATTCATTTTCCATTATTATGTATAGTATATCGTTATAAAATCAATACCGCAAACGAAAATAAGGGTTTAAGGTGGAAAACTAAATAAAATAAATTATTCAATTCCCCGCAATGCAAGTCCGACAGCAACAGCAAATTCAGGTCCTGTGGTTTCGAGAACATGTTCGAGGAATTGTGGCACACTGACCTTACGGAACGGATTGCCACGAATAATTTCACGACCGAGGAATTGTGGCATCTCATCCATGAGTCCTGGGAGCAGTGCACCGCCACCAGTCACAATAATTTTCACGATAGTTGTACCATGCATTCGCTCATAATCTGACAACACTGTTTTGATTTCACCGAGAATATATTGTACTGATGACAAAATAATTTCACGAGCTTGTGGCACATCCGGATGTGTGACGATGCCATACGTTTTTTTCATAATCTCTGCTTTTTCAAATGAAAGATTGAGTGATGTTGTGAGTGCACGCGTGATATCTGCCCCGCCGCGATTGATCACGTGGACACCGCGAATGACGCCATACTCCAGCAATGCAACTTTTGTTTTGAGCGCACCGAAGTCGACAACCATAACACCAAAAAGTTCTCGATTGAACACGGACCGTACTGTTGAAAATGTTTCTATTTCAACTTGTGATGAAAATCCGTTTTTTGCACTGATCTCATTGTAGCGCCCGACGGTATCCTGATGAATTGCTGCAACCAGTACTTCGGTATCAGAATTGGTCACCGGATGGTCAACAGTTGGATCTTCGAATGATTGTTCTTTTTTGGGTAGTGGCCAATAGTTAAGTGACACTTCCGAAATTGGTACCGGAATAAACCGACGTGCCTCAGTCGGTACAACTGTCGGAAATTGTTTTTCTGTGATTCCTTTTGGAAGATTGAGGACAAAGATCATGCTCGCTGGTGCTGGCACAGAAAATACTGCACGCGTCGTGGTAACGCCTGACTCTTTGAGAATCGCCTCAAGTGGCGCCTTCAAGTCATCGGGAGAGAGATTGGTTGTAGTACCGACATCAAGTCCTGCATATGAACCAAGCGCGATAGACCCGTATGTTTCGAGGACCGCCTTGCCGCCATCGACACGTACTTGCGCAACCTTGATCGCTGATGTTCCGATGTCTATACCAACAACACTACCAACAGAGCCACCACTTTTGAAAAAAGAAGTAACCTTATCAAATATACCTGTAAGTGGATTATCCATATGCAAAAGTATATCATATATAGTACGATGCTATTTCGTCTTCTTGTTGATATACTCTTCCCGCTCCGTTGCCTGTCCTGTCGTGTTCGTGGCGTACGATTGTGCACATCCTGCCTTGCAGATATTCATCATGCAGGACCAACAGAACTCCCATGGTGTCTCTCTGTGTTTCCATACAAACATCCGCACATTCGAAAAAGTTTATGGGAACTCAAGTACAAACATCGAAAAGTTGTTGCTCAAGATTTCGGTCGATCACTCGCGGATATCACACTTGAACTTATGACTGATATTCATCATTTCGTTCCAGATCAATATGTTCTCATTCCGATTCCCCTTTCTCCAATTCGTGAACGGGAACGCGGCTACAACCAAGCATTCTTACTCGCCGAAGCACTGACATCACACTTACCAAACCTGCGGCTCGAAAAAAATATTCTCAAAAAGAAGAATGGTCGTGACCGGCAGGCCCACATTTCGAAAAAAGGTAAACGACTGGAGAATATGTGTGGTGTATTTTATGCTGATTCGAAAAAAGATATGAAACAAAAGACATTTATTCTCATCGATGACGTCACCACCTCCGGCGCAACCCTTATCGACGCCCGTCGTGCTCTCCGAAAAGCTGGTGCGGTCCATATATATGCCGTTACGGTAGCACATTGACAATACCTATATAATATGCTTAAATAGAGCAAACTTAAAAACTTAATAGAAACATATGGGACACCTATTTGAACACGACATCAAAGCACTCTTAAGTCTTGGAATTCTTGCAAATTTCAACGGCAAAAAATTCTTCGATAAAAATCACGAAGAGGCTGCAAAAATTGTAAAAGATTTTAAAGCAAAAGAAACGAAAAAAAATGGTAAATTATCAGTAGCTGTAAAAAAACAAATAGCAAACATTCTTGCAAAAAGTTTTGATACGGATACTAAAAAAAGGCTATTAACAGAAACACGTATGCTTGCCTTTCTGGTAAAAGAAACGTTTCAGATAATCAACGGAGATTCTGTTGAAAAAATTTATGAGGATTCTAAAATTGGCATGAGAAGCTATCCTATTCACCTCAATAAAGTAACCACAAAGACTCTAAATGACATTTTCAGTTATGCGAAAAAAGTTCACATCAATATTTCGCATCATCCAAAAGACCGTAAAAGTATCTGGGTGGTTATCAGAAAAGAAAAGAAAGAAGGTGCAAAAACTGCGGGAAGGAAAGCAAAAAGCCCAGTCATGCAAATTCTGATAAAAAATGATTTCAGAACGACTGAAAAGAATTCAAAAGGTGTACAAATCCAACTGATAGCAAATTCTGATTTCCTGATGGTTAAAAACAATGGTCTTGAAGATAAAATTTTCAATGAACGGATTAAAGAAATACAGAAAATTTTAAAGGAACATGGTTACAAAACAACAAAAAGATTGACGAAAAAATATGTGAATATTTATTTCAGAGAATCTGCTGCCTTAAAAGCTTCGAACAAAGCTGCGGCAAAAATATCTGCAAAAGAAGGAAGTTTTCTACAAAGTCTTTCAGAAATACAAAAAGAAAAACTTTTGAAAGAATTGGATATTATTATCCCTAAGCCTGCAGAAATGGATGACAAAGGACTTATAACTTTGTTTGAAACGCTTGGACAGGAACGTGTTGTAAGTATTTTGAAAAAAGCCTTCCAAGGATTAACAGTTTTTCCAAAAGAAGAAGCCTTGTAAGTCACCAGTGTTCCACAGAGAATCGAATCCCCTGCTATATCATGCGGGGGATTTTTTTATTACGTCGAACGAGGAACGCGTGGCAGTGAACACGCTGACAGAGCGTTCGAGCGATGGCGTATCAAAGTATATCCTTTATTGGCACATAAGGACAATTTGGCATATTTATGGTATACTCTTTCTTGTAATAACTGACTCTCTCGTCCGTTTACATGTATGAATCACGATGATATCAAAAAATACTTCTTGGAAACCTATGATACTTATGCCAAAAGCATGTTTCGTTTCTGTCTATTGAAGACGACAGATACTGACGTGGCAAAGGATATGGTTCAAGATATCTTTGTGAGATTCTGGCAGTCGCTTGCTGCGGGCAAGGACATGCCACAAGTCCGTGCTTTCCTCTATACGGTCGCCCGCAACATCATCATAGATTGGTACCGCAAAAAGAAGAGTTTGTCGCTCGACAAACTCGAAGAAAGTGGATTCGATGCCCCGAGCGGGATAGACAACATCGAACAGAAAGCTGAGTTCAATCATACAATAGACATTATAAATACGCTTGACCAAGACGATCGCGATCTCCTTATTATGAGATACGTCGACGAACTCACTCCCAAAGATATCGGTGAGATTTTGCACGAGTCACCAAATACGATATCAGTACGCATTCATCGAGCCATGAAAAAATTACAACATATTTTACACAACAATGAATAAAGACACCAACAAATTCATACAAGATCTTCGCACCATTTCCCTCTCCAAAACTGACGAGCAGGTTATTCGTGCACGACTCGAATCATATGCAGACGCACATCCAGTATCGACTGTACTCGTGCAACAAAAAAATCCATACCGATTTTTGTCACCATTTTCATATCTTTTAAAAACTCCAATGACGAACGGTTTTGCCCTTCTCCTCGTCATCATGTTCTTTGGTGTCAGTGTTGCCGGAGCTGCCGAAGGAGCACTCCCAGGCGATGCACTCTATCCCGTCAAAATTCATGTGAACGAAGGGATCAAAACCGCACTGACAATCGATGAAACCGAACGATCACTCTGGGATGCAGCGCGCGCAGAACGCCGCATCGATGAAGCGATCAAGCTCGCAGCCAAAGGAGCACTCACCGGGTCCGTCGAAACATATATCACCGACCAATTCGAACAACATGCGACAGCGGCACTCGCACGAGCTGTTGCATTAGAACAACGCGGTGATATCAAAGCCGCATATGCAATCCAATCAAAACTCGAAGTACATCTCGGTGCATATACAAATGTCTTGCAATCTCTCACCATAGACGGTGCAAACCCACAAAAAGAACTTGCCGGTCTCTTGAATCATGTCTATGAGGCATCAGTATTTGCAACACGCGCACGCACAGAACAAGAACAAATTGATACTGACCACCAAGTGACAAAAGATACTGATGCATTGTTCGCCGCAGAGCAAGCAATTGGAAAAATAAAAGCTGAAATAAAAAGTGAAAACGAACGAAACGCAGATGGCAAAACAATTCGTGCTGCAAAAATTCGTCTCAAAAATGCTGAAAGTTTTGCCCTCGATGCCCGCACGGCTCTCGATACCCAGTCAGAACTCCAAGCAGATGATCTCGCCCGCAAAGCTGAAAAATCCGCTCTTGAAGCACAGATTCTCATGAAAAATAAAAAACTGATCGAGGCAAATACAGATATAAATATTCGTGACATTCTCTATACAAACAGTGACATTCCAACATCACCACTCAAGCACATCCTCGACAGCAATCATTTCGAAATAGAAACAAACCAAACAATAGGATTATAAAATTAAAAAATCACCGCAATACAGGGTGATTTTTTAATTATTATTCACATATTTATACAAGTATTTTACAAAATACTTGTATAAATAGAGAAATTATATTTTTGAAATTATTACTGAAACAACACTGGCAACACCCGTAAGTATTGCACCCCATGCGAGATCGACAACGGTGACGAGCACTGGCCAGTCTTTGAGTGTCGCCTGGTTCGTGAAATCATATGCACCATAGGCCACGAGACCGAGGAATGCACCCATGAGAAATACTTTCAGAATTCCAGCACCATCACGAAGTGATGGCATGGTCACAAACAGAACGATACCTGCCGCATAGAGCAGATAAAAGATTATAACTGGAATCCATGAAGCCGACGGTGACATCAAATGACCAAGGTATTTACTGTAGAACGACTTCCCCATAATCGTGAGCCACGTACCATCAATAATAATTAATCCAACAAGTGCAGAAACGTATGGTATAAGAAATGTTTTCATAGATAGAGTATATAGCAAATTTCACAAATACAGAAAGTAGAAAAAAGACACACAGTGTGCTAGACTGATCATGTTTTTGGAGCCGTGTCAGAGTGGTCTAACGTACCTCTTTGCTAAAGAGGCAGGGTGTAAAAGCCCTCG
>CAZSFP010000010.1:0-12559 GCA_964606285.1 uncultured Candidatus Saccharibacteria bacterium | reverse complement strand
CTTGAGAAGATTTGCTCCTAGTACGAGAGGACCGGAGTGAACTGACCTCTGGTGTACCAGCTGTCGCGCCCGCGGCATCGCTGGGTAGCTATGTCGGGAATGGATAACCTCTGAAAGCATCTAAGAGGGAAGCCAGCTTCAAGATTAGGAATCGTTTGAGAATCCTGAGAGATGATCAGGTTGATAGGCACTAAGTGGAAGTCCAGTAATGGATTGAGCTGAGGTGTACTAATTATTCGATTCCTATTAGGAAATGTGCGCACAAGAATGTTTCATACTTTGCAGAAAAAATAACACACACGTTTGATTGTTGTGTCTTGGTGATACATCGCAAGGGTCACACCTCTTCCCATTCCGAACAGAGAAGTTAAGCCTTGTTGAGCCGATGATAGTTCTTCGGAGCGAAAGTAGGTTGTCGCCAGGACAGAGCAATTAAACATAAAAAATCACTTTATTTATAAGGTGATTTTTTTGTTATAATAACTGTATGTTAAAACTCTATAAACAACTTTCTGAACTAATAAATGAATACAAAGAACAAGCAGTTATTTGTTCTGCCATTGATTACGATAACAAGGATTCAGTTAAAGTAAACAATAATGCCGTTAAAAGAATGTATGAAATAATAGATACCATAGTGTCTCAGTTTGGAGATAATGGTGTAAAAGAATTTTCGACACTTTTAGATATTACTGATCATGGAATCAACATCTGGGCAGCACCTCATTTGTTGGAAAAAATGAAAACTGATGTCAGTACTGAAACAAAAGCTTTGGCAATAATAAAAGATGCTGCTAAACAAGATAATGTTCATGCGTTAGGGTTTCAATATTGGTTGAAAGAATGGGAAAATAAAAAATTAAATACTTTATCATAATGATACCTCGGCAAAAAAGAAGGACAATGTTATTCTTTTTTGTTATGCTAGAGACATATGGACGCGTGGCGGACAAAACGAAAACTTATATATGGTGGCAGTGTTGCAGTAGTATGCATCGTGGTAGTACTCATGCTTATCTGGCCACTCCTTTCAAAACAGCCAACCTGTATGGACGGTCGGCAGAACGGCACAGAACAGGGTGTTGATTGCGGAGGTTCATGTACACGATTGTGTCTCTTCCAAGTTGAAGAGATAAAAGTTCTCTGGGCACGTGCATTTCCAGTGACGAGCAATGTCTACAATGCCGTTGCCTATATAGAAAATCAAAACGTTTCATCCGCGGTCGCATCGATTCCGTATGAATTTCGTTTGTACGATGAGAAGAATCTGTTGATCGGTATTCGCACAGGACAAACATTTATCACACCAAATAACCGCTCAGCAATTTTCGAGGCAGGGATTGATGTCGGCAATCGCGTCCCGACGATGGTTCGATTTCATTTTCTTGCTGCGCCGACTTGGGTTCGATTTTCTCAAGCAGACATCGATGCAGTGCCTATTGTGGTGACCCATCAGGATGTCATCGATCGCGAGACATCACCGCGGCTTGTCACGACCATCGTGAACCGCGCACTGTTTTCTATTCCTGATCTCGACCTCGTCGCGATTCTCTATGGTGCCGATGGCAATGCGCTCCAGACCAGTGCGCTGACGATTCCACGACTCCAAAAGAGTGAAACAAAAACCGTCACATTTACGTGGCCTGATCCAATCCTAAAGGAGGTCACTCGTGTTGAAATTATTCCGCGCATCAATATGTTTTCTACTCGACCAAGATGATTAAGCGTTATTTTTCTCACATTGACTGGCCACTTCTCGGGTTTCTTGCCCCGATCATCATTGCGGGTTGCGTGACGATGAGCTCATTTGGAACCGATACTGGATTTTTTGGTAAACAAATTATTTGGATCGGTATAGCACTCATTGTTTTTTTTATAGCATCATTCATCGATGTTCGATTTATCAAGCGCACCGACGTGCTTGTTATTGGATTTTCTCTTTGTGCATTTCTCCTTCTCGTTCTCTTTGGTATTGGTCACACAGCCAAGGGTGCACAGAGCTGGTTTTCATTTGGTAGTTTTTCATTTCAGCCTTCGGACATCATGAAGATCGCACTCGTGCTCATCCTCGCAAAATACTTTTCTCGCCGTCATGTTGAGATCGCAAAGACGAAACATATTTTTATCTCCGGATTGTATGCACTTATTCCTTTTTTCCTTGTGCTCTTGCAGCCCGACTTTGGAACGGCAATCATTATCTTTTGTATCTGGTTCGGCATGGTTCTTGTTTCAGGTATTTCAAAGAGACACCTTCTCGCGGTATTTGGAGCCGGTATTGTATCAGTCGTTATACTCTGGTCGTTCGTATTTGCACCGTATCAAAAGGCTCGTATTATGACCTTCATCAACCCACTCACCGATATTCATGGCACTGGGTACAATGCCTATCAGTCGATTATTGCGGTCGGATCAGGGCAGATTATCGGCAAGGGGATAGGCTACGGCACGCAGTCACGTCTCCATTTCCTTCCTGAATATCAAACTGACTTTATTTTCGCAGCATTTGCCGAAGAGTGGGGATTCATCGGTGTCATCTTCCTCTTTCTTTTTTATGGATTGGTACTCTGGCGAATTTTGAAGATCGCCGATACGGGGGCAGGGAACTTTGAAACGCTCTATGCACTCGGTATCGCCATTTTTATCGTCAGTCATTTGATCATCAATATCGGCATGAATATCGGTATCGCACCCGTGACTGGTATTACATTGCCGTTCATGAGTTACGGCGGATCTCACTTGATCGCTGAATTTCTCGCTCTCGGTATCCTCATGGGCACGCGCCGCTACGCCCGCGCCGTCCACCGTGACGATATGCGCAATGAATTCTTGAGTTTCTCTGATACGAGATAATTCTTAGTGTTTTTTGGGTTGCTAGACTTTGAAAATAGTCGTGTCCTAGTTTCTTGCCTTTTACCCCCAAACCCGCTACTATGTCCGTATTATGTGGAAAAAAAGAATTGGTGCATTACTTATATTATTAGCAGGTTTTGGTATCGCGTTTTTTGTCTATAGTACAGAATCTCGTGATGGCAAGCAGGTTCCGGCATGGGCAGAAAGATTTTCGTTTCATCTCGGTCTCGACCTCTCTGGCGGAACGCATTTGGTGTATCTCGCAGATACTTCAGCAGTTAAAGGGTCTGTTTCTGAATCTATGAGTGCACTTCGTGATGTTATCGAACGTCGCGTCAACCTCTTTGGTGTTGGTGAACCGGTTGTCCAAGTCGAATCTGGCGGTATCGGTGCTGCCGGTCAGGATCGCCTCGTTGTTGATCTGCCAGGTGTGACTGATATTACAAAAGCTGTCGCCATGATCGGTCAGACACCACTTCTCGAATTCAAAACTGAAAACCCAAATCCACCCGCACAAAATATTACTGTTGGTCCAGATGGTACGGCGAATATTGTTATGGATCAGAACGCACAATATATTGCGACAGAATTGACGGGTCGCTACCTTGAGCGTGCGGTTCTCGAATTTGATCCAAATACACAAGAACCAATCGTATCTCTCCAATTCAATACTGAAGGTGCAAAACTGTTTGAAAAAATTACAAAAGAAAATGTTGGCAAAAGTGTCGCAATATTTCTCGATGGAGCACCGATTTCAACACCTGTTGTTCGTGAAGCGATTACAGGTGGAAAAGCACAGATCAGTGGTAATTTCACGCCTGATGAAGCAAAGACGCTTGTTGGTCGCTTGAATGCAGGTGCGCTCCCAGTGCCTATTTCTCTCATCTCAACTGAAACAGTTGGTGCATCGCTCGGTGAGCAGGCAGTCGCTGACGGTGTCAAAGCGGCGATTATCGGACTTCTCGCGATCATCATCTTCCTTCTCTTTTGGTATCGTCTTCCTGGATTTGTAGCAATCATTTCACTTGGTGTCTATGTGTCACTCGTTCTCGCGCTCTTCAAATTGATTCCAGTCACACTAACAGCTGCGGGTATCGCCGGATTTATCATTTCGATCGGTATGGCGGTTGATGCAAACGTACTCATCAACGAACGTATCAAAGAAGAACTCCGTGCTGGCAAGTCTGCAGCTGATGCAGTTCGTGCAGGATTCTCTCGTGCGTGGCTCTCAATCCGTGATTCAAACCTTTCAAGTATGATCACCTCAGTGATCTTGTATTGGTTCGGTACATCGCTTATCAAAGGATTTGCATTGACATTCTTTATTGGTATCCTTACCTCTATGTTTTCTGCTGTTGTTGTTTCTCGTATTTTCCTTTCATCGCTTGGTTTTGTTAAATCAAACAAGGTAACTGGATTTTTGTTTGGTTCCGGTTTTGGGTCGGCACAAAACAAACAGGTTGTCAGTAAATAATATGAATTTTCTACTCACTACTTTCTACTAACTACTCACTATCTATATGTTCATCATCAAATACAAACACATATTTATCGGTATCTCGGCAGCACTCGTGGTCATCTCGATCAGTATGATCGCGTGGTTCGGTCTTCGTCCAGGTATCGACTTTACAGGAGGTACAGTCACGCAGGTTTCTTTTCCTGGAAATCGTCCGTCAATGACAGCGATCAATGAACGACTCAGTGTTCTCTCTGTCGGTACTGTTCATGTGCAACCTATCGGAGAAAATGATTACACAGTAAAAACTCGCCATCTCGAAGACAGTGAGCGCGCAGTGCTTTTGAATACGCTCAAAGGATCCGATACCATGGTTGAAAAAAGTTACAGTTCCATCGGTCCGTCTGTTGGTCATGAGCTCGCACGCAAGGCGATCGTTGCGATCATTCTCGTCTCTCTCTGTGTCGTACTCTTTATCGCTTTTGCATTTCGTGGTGTGTCAGAACCAGTTCCGTCATGGAAATATGGTGTGATCGCTATCGGTACATTGCTCCACGACATCATCATTCCGACAGGTATCTTTGCTTTTTTGTCATCACGACTCGGTACCGAAGTTGATACATTGTTCGTTGTCGCATTGCTCACGGTCCTCGGTCTCTCTATTTCTGATACGATCGTTATCTTTGATCGTATCCGTGAAAATTTGAAAAACCGATCATTCAAAACATTTGAAGAAGCGATTGGTCGCAGTATCGAACAGACATATGTCCGATCGATAAACACATCACTCATGGTTATCATCGTTCTTCTCGCACTCTTCTTTTTTGGTCCACAATCAACAAAAGTTTTTGCATTGATGCTCACTGCCGGAATGTTTTTTGGAACATATTCATCTATATTCCTCGCATCACCACTCCTTGTCGCCTGGGAACAAGCACAAGCAAAAAAGCCCCGACGTTAAAGTCGGGGTCCCGAACCACAGGTGCGCCGGGAAAGAAATAAGCTTATATTTCAATACAAAAAACTGGTCCATATGGACCAGTTTTTTGTGATATAATGATAATTGTATTAGAAATAAAATCAAAAAATATTATGACTATTCTCTGGATTATTATTGGTGTCGGTGCACTCATTGCCTTGTGGGCTATTGGTGCTTACAACAGTTTTGTATCACTTGTAAATCGAACTAAAGAAGCGTGGGCAGACATCGAAGTCCAGCTCAAGCGCCGCTATGACCTCATTCCAAACATTGTAAACACTGTTAAAGGCTATGCGACCCACGAATCAACTGCGTTTGAAAAAGTAACGCAAGCTCGCGCTGCTGCGATGGGCCTGCCTACCGGACAGGCAGGCGCAAAGACTGCAGGGGAACATGGAAAAGCAGAAGCGGTTCTCGGTCAAGCGATCACTGGTCTCTTTGGTATCGCCGAAGCATACCCAGATTTGAAAGCGAATGTGAACTTTCTCGAACTCCAGCGCGAACTCTCTGATACTGAAAACAAGATTCAGGCCGCGCGTCGATTTTACAACAGCAATGTCCGTGATCTCAATACAAAGATCGAACAATTCCCAGGTAATATCATCGCCGGTGCATTTCATTTCTCCAAAATGGATCTCTTTGATCTCCCAGATAACGATGTTGCACAGAATCCAGTTGAGGTGAAATTCTAAAGCAGGAGAAAATTTATCGAGGATACTATTTATGGCAACCCTCTATACTCAACAATCAAAAAACATCACCAAAACATGGCTTCTTATGACCGTGTTTTTGATCGTGGTTATCGGACTTGGTTGGTTTTTCTCGTATTACTACGGCAATCCAAATATTCTGTATATTTTCGTTGTTTTTAGTATTGGTATGAACATTGTCTCGTACTGGTATTCAGACAAGATTGTTCTCGGTCTCGCCGGGGCAAAAAAAGCAAAGAGGGAAGAGTATTTCGATCTCTATACGACTGTTGAGAATCTTTCAATTACTGCTGGGCTGCCGATGCCGAAAGTCTATGTCATCACTGATCCGGCACCGAACGCATTTGCGACAGGTCGTGACAAAGAACACGCGGTTGTTGCGGTGACGACAGGACTTCTCGCCATCCTTGAGAAAAACGAACTCGAGGGTGTCATCGCCCATGAGCTCTCGCACATCGGTAATCGTGACATGCTCCTCTCTACTGCCGTTGTCGTTCTGGTTGGTCTCGTTTCCATCCTCGCAGATATCTTTACCCGAAGCCTCATATTTGGTGGTCATAGCCGTGACAGTGATAACAAAGGAGGAAATCTTCTGATGATTGTTGGCATCATTTTCGCAATTCTCTCGCCGATATTTGCCGTTCTTATCCAACTCGCTATTTCTCGTAAACGCGAATTTCTCGCGGATGCATCCGGAGCGTTGCTCACTCGCTATCCTGAAGGACTTGCAAATGCACTTCGAAAAATCGCTGCGTATTCCAAACCGATGCGTCGCCAATCGACCGCGATTGCACACCTCTATATTGCTGATCCCAAAGGAAGTAGTATTGGACAAAAAGTCGCGAATCTGTTCGCAACGCATCCCCCGACAGAAGACCGCATCAAAGCATTACTTGAAAAATAATTTCGAAAAATTGCGGAGGCAAAACATAGTCACTATTGTTCCTTGTTTTGCACTACGCAAAGTGCTTCCTATTTTGCGGGCATCGTGGGTTCAGTACCTGAGTGGTGATACCTTGTAAGGGTACTTAGCATCATTTCTAGAATTGAAATAAGGCTTGTGGGTCACTAGCTTATTTTAGATATCCGAGTTTTTTGAACAAAACTACGGAAGGCGGAACGATATCTAATTGAGATAGGTTTTCAAGAGGAATCCATTCAACCTTTTCCAGACCTTCCGGTACAATCAATTCTCCAGATACATACTCGAATTCTGCATCAAGATAGACAAACTGCTTGAGGATACCATCATGATCTTCTTTAGTTTCTGTATCCCAAGATAGATGCTTGGTCGGAGAAATATCAATCCCCACAAAGCCCTTTATGAAATCCTTGAAAGTTACCAGAGGGTCTTTGCCAGGCATAAACTCAGCGCCGAATGAATACCATGTTTCGACATATGGTTTTGAACCTGCAAATTTCTTCCGCATCAAAACAGAATCACCTTTCTTGATGTCGCCAATTATGAGAATTTTAGTTGGGATATTTTGTGATTCTTGGTTCATAAGGTAATTATACTTAATTAACGCCTTTCAGGGCATGTGGGTCATGTTGATAATAGGTTCTTTGTGCGGAGGGTAGGAGATTCGAACTCCTGGTGGTATGACCCACACAGACTTTCCAGGTCTGCGCACTAGACCGCTATGCGAACCCTCCGAAGTTCTCACTTTATCATATTAATGAGTTTTTCCAAGGTAAATCTAAGATTTTTTTTTATTTGTAAAACACCTCTAAAAATAGTATACTTCGATTTATGATTAAACCAGATTTTACAAAGATAAAAGCGTTTTTGGTCGAAAAAAAGAAAATAGTTATCCCAGCAGGAATCGTTGCGATCATAGTCATTCTTGTCACACTCAAATCCGGCGCATCAAGTGAAGTCCATACTGACACTGTTCGATATGAAGACCTTAGTCAGATTGTCCGAGCGACCGGACAGGTGATCTCTGATACCGATCTCGATCTCTCATTTAATGCTGCAAGTACAGTGTCGTCTGTTCGGGTAAAAGTAGGTGACAAGGTATCCAAAGGTCAGATTCTCGCAACGCTCAATCAAGGACAAGTTCTCGCGTCACTCACTCAAGCGCGGGCGGCACTGCTCGGTGCACAGGCAAAGTATGACAAGATTCTGCAGGGTGCATCAAACGAAGAGATAACACTTGCCGAAGTTGCACTTCAAAATGCAAAAACAGATTTGGAAAATACAAAAAACAATCAGGAAAATCTGGTTGCAAATGCACGACAGGCATTGCTTAATTCTTCTATTCAAACCTCCCCATCATCTTCTATTAGTCCGACAATCACGGGAACATACACAGGAACGACAGAAGGGGTTATTCGTATTGCAAGATATCAAACTGGTGGCGGTGGTTATTTCAATGCGACAGGGTTAGTGAGTGGTTCTGGTTCTGCTAGCACAACAACACCACAGCCGATCAGTACATCTGGTTTGTATATTCAGTTTTCTTCAACCCCAACAACAGAACAAGAATGGACTATCGAAATCCCAAATACGCAGGCGTCTGATTATTTGACGAACTATAGTGCATATCAGAGTGCTATTCAGACTAAAACAAGTGCTGTTTCTAGTGCACAGTCCCTCGTCGATCAGCGACAAGCTGAACTCAATGTGAAAAAAGCAGCAGCGCGTGGTGTTGATATAGATATTGCTCGAGCAGATGTATTGTCTGCCGAAGGTAATCTTCAGTCAGCACAATCCAAATATGAAGATACGGTTATTCGTGCACCGGCAGCGGGAACCATTACGCGTGTCGATATCAAGTACGGTGAATTGTCGCAGGCAGGAAAAGCAGTCATCACCCTCGAAGATGTCGACAATCTCTATATAGAAGCACTCATCAATGAATCAAACATCGTCTCGCTCAAGCTTGGTCAACCGGTTGATATAACCTTTGATGCATTTGGTCCAGAGAAACTTTTTACTGGTACTGTTGCTCAAATTGACCCATCTGCAGAGACAAGTGATGGGGTGGTTAATTACAAAATCAAAGTCGCGATGGACACAAAAGACAGTACGATCCGTCCCGGTATGAATGCAAATATTACAGTGGTTGCCGGCACAAAAGATCATGTGTTAGTAATTCCGTATAGTGCGGTGACAAAGAAAGATGGTAAAACATTCGTCTCTGTGGTTATTGATGAAAAAAAGAAAAAAACAGAAGAGAGAGCTGTTGTTACAGGATTTATCGGTGATAATAATCTCGTAGAAATTGTTTCAGGACTTGGAGAAGGGGAAACAATTATTCTTTCGAAATAATATGGCAGACAAAGTAAAAATTGAAAATTCTTTTTACCAAAATTTGAAAGTCGGTTGGTTCTTGGCAAAACGCGATATACAGCATGCAAACAAATGGACGACACTACTCATCATGTTTGTCATGACACTGACGTTCTTGAACCTTATTGTTGTATCTGGTATTTTGATCGGACTTATTCAGGGTTCTGAAGATGCGCAGAAAAAGTATGCAATTGGTGATATTGTTATTTCTTCATTTCTCAATCGTTCTGCTATTGAACAAACACCAAAAGTTGAAGCGATCGTCAAAACTATACCAGGTTACAAATATCACACTGTTCGATATACCGGTTCGGCCCGTGTGGAATCCAATTACCGTGATACGATCAAGCCAGGAGAGAAACGAGATGGTGTCGGTGGGGCATTACTCGGTATTGATCCGGTTCAAGAAGAGGTATTTTCTGGAATTTCAAAGTTTGTTATTCGTGGATCGTATCTAGAAAGTACTGATCAGGATAGTATTCTCATCGGTAAGAATCTGCTTTATGAATTCACGCCGATCGAGGCACCAGGATTCCAGACACTCAAAAACGTTTCTATCGGTCAACGCGTCAAGATCACGGTTGGTGACACGACAAAAGAATATTTCATCAAGGGAATATTGTCGAGCAAAGTGGATGAATTTGATACATCAGTCGTCGCTCTCTCGAGTGAGGTTCGAAAATTGACCGGTCGGACAAACCTTGATGCCGGTACTATTGCTATTCAATTGTTACCCGGCACTGATCCTGTCTTTGCCCAGAAATTTCTCCTCGATAATGGTGTTGGTAATTATGCTCGGGTGCAAACTGCCGAAGACGCATTTCCCAAATTTCTCAAAGATATCAAGGCAACATTTGGTATTCTTGGTAGTGCAATTTCCGGTATCGGACTTGTTGTTGCTTCGATTACGATCTTTATCGTTATTTTCGTCAACGCTATTACGCGTCGCCGGTATATCGGTATTCTCAAGGGTATTGGTATTCATCAGCGGGCGATACTCTATTCGTATATGTATCAGGCATGCATCTATGCATCGGCCGGTATTATTTTAGGAATGATTCTTATTTTCTTTTTGATCAAGCCGTACTTTGTCGCCAATCCGATCGATTTCCCATTCTCTGACGGTATTCTCGTCGCGACACTGCCGACATCATTTTTGCGAGCAGGAATACTCTTGATCACGACGATCATTGCGGGATATATTCCGGCACGGATCGTTATCAAACAAAACACCCTTAGTGCGATATTAGGAAGATAATTATATGCTCACAATAAACCATCTGACAAAAACATTTAAAAGCGGCGATGATAAAATCATTGCGGTCAACGATCTGTCATTTTCTGTGCCAGAAGGACAATTCCTGACGATTAGCGGTAAATCCGGATCCGGAAAATCAACATTGCTGTACCAGCTTGGGCTTTTGGATATGCCGACTGATGGAGAAATTTTGATAGACGGAACAAATGCGGTTGTCCTACCAGAAAAAGAACGGACAATGATGCGACTAAATGATCTCGGATATATTTTCCAAGATTATGCGATATTGCCATCTTTGACTGCGTTGGAGAATACAATTTTACCACTCCTCATGCAGGGATATTCGACAGATGAAGCAAAACAAAAAGCAGAAAAAGCATTGGGAAAAGTAGGATTACTCGATCGTATGCACAATCTCCCGAGTGAACTCTCTGGTGGTCAGCAGCAGCGTGTTTCGATTGCGCGCGCGATCGCGCATGAACCAAAAATAATCTTTGCCGACGAACCGACAGCCAATCTTGATTCTGAAACATCTGAACAGGTCATGCGCGTCTTTTTGGATTTGAATAAAGAAGGACAGACGATCATCATGGTGACTCATGAAGTCGAATATGCTGCACTGGCAGATAGAACAATCGTCATGGCAGACGGGCATATTGTCAAAGATATACTGAACAAATAATCTAAATGGGGAAAACAGATAGCAGATATAGGTTTTTTTCGGTATAATTGAAACATGTCTCCTCTCCTTGAAGGTATTCTCGTTGGTATGCTTGTTTCTATTCCAACTGGTCCGGTAGGATTTCTCTGTGTCAAACGCGCGATGGCATTTGGTAAATGGTCAGGTATTTTTTCTGGACTTGGGTCACTGATCGCTGATATGTTTTTTGCCGCAGTGATTGTTTTTCAGTTTGGCGGGATCAATGATTTTATTTCTGGTGCGGGAGCATGGATCCACATCGTTGGCGGGGTGATCCTTCTCTATATCGGATGGCGTGTCTACAATAGCCACGAGCGCATGCAGAAAATTGTCGTCAATGTCAAAACATTGTTTGGTCATGCGTTATCATCATTTGCGATCACATTAACCAATCCGGCACAGATAGTGATATTTTCTTTTATCTTTTCAATCGTCGGAACGAGTACATTTTCGACATTTGCTGGCAACGCGTGGTTTATCGGTGGTTTGGGTGTTGGTGCAATGACATGGTGGATAACACTGTCGCTTGTCATTGACCATTATCGATCACGATATACTGATAGAATTATTTTTTTGATGACACGTATCGCTGGAGGTTTCATAGTGGTGGCGGGAAGTCTTGCGATTTTGAGTACACTCTGGCCATATATCTACTGGAGAGTGCTCGTTTGATTTGAATCTGGTATACTTTGCATATTAATAAATATAAGATAATCTTTTTATGAAAAATATGGACATGAATATGTGTGGTGGTATGTTGAAAAAATGTTGTTCCAAGTCAACGGGGCTATTGTTGGTCAGAATTTCTCTTGCAATAGTGTTTTTGTCACACGGTATTAGTAAACTTTCTGATATGGATTCGACAATTGCATTCTTCGGGTCTCTCGGTCTCGGGGCGTTCTTTGCATGGCTTGTCGCTATCGCCGAAACACTTGGTGGATTGTTCATGCTTCTCGGTGTATGGACCTGTGTCACAGGTACAGTGCTTGCTGTTACTATGATTATGGCAATTATTCTCGTCAAATCAAAAATGGGATTCCCGGCGATGGAACTTGAAATTGTTCTTCTTGCTTCATCTCTCGCTATAGCATTTGCAGGTCCAGGAAAATATGCAATCGGTTGGTGTTGCTCATCTTGTATGGGTAAAAGTGCTTCATGTGGTTGTTGTGGTAATGGATCCTGTGGAAATTGTGCAAACGGAACATGTACCGTTCATACTGATATGAAATAAGAATGGATGCATAAAAAATCCCCGCTTTTGCGGGGTTTTTTTATGCATCGGCAATCTGGTATACTATCTGTATGAGT
>CAZSFP010000009.1:0-12743 GCA_964606285.1 uncultured Candidatus Saccharibacteria bacterium | reverse complement strand
GATAAATTCGATTCAGTTGCCAATCTCTTACCATATGCAAAGCTGTCTTCAAGCAATCCCGTTCTTTCTCCTCGTGGCGTCCTAAACTCAAAGATTGGATCATGCGCCACACTTTCAATCATGATGAGCGACGCGTTAATCGCTCGTACAAATAATAGTCGACTTATTTGCGGATATTTCTGTAACGCACTGACAATTTTATTAAGCCCTTTAATTTCAATTTGTACTGCCATACTAAATCAATAATTCTCGAGCATAACGATTTAACGTCATCTTATCCTCAATTTCTATTGCATCATTCCAGAACACATTAGCATTATTAAAACTCTCATTTTTAATTCCCGTTTTCTCTCGACGATTGTACGTCTTGATAACTAATCGCTCCGCAAGATCTGATAAATCAGCCGGGAGATTATGCTTAGTCAAATCTCCGACATTCTGCCAATCGATACCGTTAACTTTCAGGTGCGTAAATTATTGATTCCTGCCCTCAACTCTGCTAAAATAACATGATTTAACTAGTTAACTTACTGTTTTATGCTTAAAAAAAAGTAATCCGCAGTGTCAAAACTGTGGCAGTAAGGAGGTAATGAAACGTGGTAGTCGGCGTGGTAAAAAAAGATATTTCTGCAACACCTGCCACCGCTCTTTTTCAATTAATCATGGTCGAACAAAAACAGCGCTCTGGATTCCCCACATCGACGGCGTCCCCTTCAGAAAACTGGGCAATGAACACGGAATCTCCGGTGTCCAGGCCTTTAACCGGGTATTTGATGAACTCGCCACCTTACCCGACAACACCGAACTCACCAAACAGTATTGTGAGTACAGTTCCGGCATTCTGATCGTCGACGGCAAGTATACCAAGATTAAAGAATGTTCTGGCAAAAAGATTCCCTGGCTCTATGCCATTGATTATGAAACCCATGATCCCTTGCTTGGCATCATTGCCGACGCTGAAGACGAAGACGCGTTCCTGGAATTATTTCGAACCCTGAAAAGGTTAAACTATCCGCTTCAGATAGTTGTCGCCGATGATCGAACAGCCCTACCGTTAGCCTTAAAAAAAATCTACCCAAACGTTCCGCTCCAACTTTGCCAGAACCACTACTTGGAAAATATCCGTAAAAATTTGCATATCAGAACCGATCACACCCACGCACATTTTTTTAACTCATTGAAGAAACATATTTTTGAAGAGTATGAAGATGATACAAAATTTCAAGAACAATGGCGCTACGTTTTTGAAAAACATTGTCAGAGCGATCATCTTCGGCAAGCCATCATGATGGACATCGCCCGAAGAAAAGAAGTGTTGTTTGTCTACAAAAAAATTCCCAACTGTCCGAACAATACGAACTTAATTGAATTGTACAATTCCCACTTTAACGCAAGATTACTATCCTTAAAAGGATTAAAAACTAAAGCGCATGCCAAACTGTGGTTGAATGGGCTACTCATCAGAAGACGAACCAAACCGTTTACCGATTGCAGTCCAAAATTCAAACACTTAAATGGGAAGTGTCCACTCCAACTGAGTATTAAAAAACAGGCCGAGTGGCCTGAGATATTGGGGATAAAACCTTTGAAAAACGCACCCAAAAGTTAACGGTAACAATATTATGAACTGTATAAACTGTGGCAACCAATTATCTAACGATGCAAAATTTTGCAATATGTGTGGTAAGCCAGTAGAAATTATAAAATCACCTATCAAACCTCAGAATAAAACACTTGAAAAGATATGCGATCATTTACAATTTTTGGGATTTAACGTCGAGATAGTGTCAGAGAAAGAAGGGCAAAAAGAATATGCTCTTGCTAGGCACGCTCAAAAGTATAACATCGCTATTATGATACTTACACCAAATATCATTTTATTTAAGACTAATCTGATAACGAATAGAAACTCATCACCGGCAGCGGATAGTTTTATGAACACCGCTAATCGTACGATGGCATGTACTAAAGTTTACTATGATGTTGAAGAAGGAAAAATGATATTAAGATTTGAAGCCTTTTATATTGGGGAGTATAGTAAAGAAATTTTTAGTGAATTTTTTAACGTAACAGAAAACGATATGATTCTGTTCAATAAAATTGAAAATTATCAAGAAATATTTTTGGATAATACAAGTGAATAAAAATACCAGAGATCAAAATTTTATAATTTAAACCAAGGAGTCTATGTATTGCAACCATTGTGGTCATCAACAAAAGGATAATGCAAAATTTTGTCATAATTGTGGTACCAATCTCTCTGATAATTCTGTTACCGCCACTACTTTACCCACCCCTTCTTCGAATACAGGAGGTGACACTAAAATTCTTGAGTTTTATGTAGTGCCAACGAGTAAATTTTTACTTCTTTCACTACTCAGCTTTGGTCTCTATCCAATTTTTTGGTTTGCAAAAAACTGGGCGTTGGTTAAGCAGCAAGAAAAATCCTCTATCTATCCTATTGCACGTGCTATTTTTGGTGTGTTTTATTTCTCTAGTTTAGCTGAAAGAGTTTTAAAGTCAGCGAAAGCGCGTGGATATGATAGAAATTATTATTCAGCATTACTTGCTATCGGTTATTTTTTTCTTAGTTTCCTCTATCGTTTGGAAGATCCAAATTATGCCTGGCTTTTGGGATTTACGAGTGTCTTAACTTTTATTCCTGTCTTGGAAGCAATTAAATATAACAACGACAAATCTTCTTTTAGAAATAATGACTTTGCCAAGTATGGAACAGGTGAAATAATTGCTATGGTGATTGGTGGAATACTTTGGATTTTAGTGCTTATTGGTATGTTTTCTTAGAACTAAAGAAGAAGACTCTTTACAATTTTTCGCATTTAATTCTGGTTAATAACAATAACGTGTTTATATGAAAAAGCTACTCATAGTTTTAGCAGGGATTTTATCCCTTTTCGCTGCACATAGTGCTCATGCTGCTGAATTATTCAATAGCGAGCTTAAATACGGCATGGTCAAAAACATAGAGGTAAGGCATTTACAACAGTTTTTAACTAATGAGTCTCTCTATACTGCACCAGTTACTGGTAATTTCTACACCATAACTCAACGAGCGGTAAAAAATTTTCAGAAGCGGGAACAGTTGTTAGAAACGGGTATATTTGATGACGCTACTCGACAGCGAGCCAACGAAATTTTGAATCAACAGGATGTCCTTTCAAATACATCATCAAATAATTTTTCTAATTCTTCTACTACAGGAGTTCTACAATATCAAGCTTCTCATCCTGTCCAGACTTCTGCTGAGGGACTTTCTAATAATAATTACTATACTAATTCCGATGGAGTACGAGTTCATTCTCCCGCTTATCAAACGCAACAAAATACTATTCCCTATGGAGCAAGCGCACAGTGTGCAGATGGTACTTATAGTTTTAGTCAGAGCCGACGAGGTACCTGTTCGCACCATGGCGGAGTAGCGCAGTGGCTGCCATAGATTGAACAAGAAGATCAATTCCTAAACCTATTCTCAGGATGGGCATGGAATACAAAACCAACGAGGGCAGTAAGCTCCTAGCTCACTCCCTCGTTGGTCATACCTCGAAAGAGGTATGGGCGGTCGAAAGATCGCCGTGGGCGGGAGCTTTTTGCTTTATATTTTTACTTGTCGTAAATAGTTAACAAAGAGAAATAAGGATGCTATAAATTTTTCTAACTGCATTATCTAAGCTCAAACCCATATCCTTTAATTATACTAACCGTTCCTTATAACTTGAAAAAATCCTAAAACCTGCTTAAATATGCGGGGCAGTTCATACTCTAACCTGTCCGCCACAACCTCCAACTGAAAGGAAACCGCACATGGCAACTCGATTTTTCGACGTCAGGATCGCCGGTACAGGAGTATTCCTGCCCGAACGCATCATCACCAACGCTGAGCTGATCCCCGAGTTCGGAGGCTTCAGCATGACCCCCGACAAGCTGCACAAGCTCCTCGGAGCCAAAGAGCGGCGGATCGCCTCTCCCGAGATGACCATCGCTGATATGATGGCACGGGCGGCGCAGCAGGCTCTGGAGCAGGCTGAGATCAAACCCTCCGAGGTTGATCTGATCATCGTTGCACCTGTTCCGCCGGATGCTGTTACTCCTCCGACGGCGGCACTGGTGCAGCATCTCATCGGAGGCTCACCGGACTGCACTGCGTTCGACATCAACATGGCGTGCGTCGGCGTGATCGCGGCGATGGAGATCGCCGGACGGTTTCTCGAAACTGGCAGCTATCGCAATGCGGTGATCGCGGGAGGTACGATCCTGTCGCGCAACAACGCGATCTGGACGAATCCCATGCACCGCTTCATCTTCGGAGACGGTGCCGGAGCAATCGTGCTCCAGAAGGCTCAGCGCGGCGAGCAGCTTATCGTCCAGACGCGCATGGCGGCGGAAGGAAATCTGCCGCAGACGGTCTTCTACCCCTTCCCCCACTCCATCAAGCCGCCGCTCGTTCCGCAGGGCTGGGATGGATTCTACATGGCAACGCGCGAGGACTGCTTTGAAGTTGTTGACCATCCGGTAGATCGGTTCGTCAAGGATTTCTGGAGCGAGACCGGCGTGCGTCCTGACCAGATCGCCCACGCGATCATCCACCAGCCCACCCGCGACATCTTTCTCAGGAGCGTCGAGGTCAGCGGTGTCCCGCTCGAAAGGGTCTTTCAAAACTTCGAAACGGAGGGAAACCTCATCGCTGCGGAGATTCCGGTCGGGCTTCACGCCCTGCTGCCGCGTCTGCGCTCTGGTGAGCGTCTGTATTCGCTGAGCTACGGAGCCGGCATCTCTATCGGCTCTTTTCTCTACGAAGTGCCGTAAGGCAAACGGACGAAGGGGGGTGGCGGGGAAACTCGCCACCCCCTCCCTACAAACTTTACTATGTTTAAAACATTTTATTCACTATGGAGGGTATCTCAATCGCACTATTAATTCCGATTATTGCTATTCTGGTCTTAGGAATAGTAGTCTTCCAAAAAAATACTCATAACCGCACCTTTCAGATATTTTTACTGATGTGTATAGCACAAACGTTCTGGGGTATAGTGAGTTTAGTTTATCTTGATTTTCAAATTCTTGTTGCAGCTCGTCTTTCTTTTGCGTTAGGGATTGCGATTGCCGTAACCCTCTTTTTGTTTTCTCTTCATTACCCTTCACCCCAACCCCTCTCCTCTCCGTGGTATTTAGTAATCTGGATACTAGCTGCTATTCTCGGTACAGCTTCGCTTACTCCTTTAGTTTTAAAAACATTTCCGCAAATATCTTATGGCGTTTTGGTTATTCCTTACATCATTTATTTCTTGGGAATGTTTAGCGGATCGTTATATAATTTTTATAGGAAATATAGGAAGGCACAAGGAATTCAGCGGCAACAAATCATGTATGTTTTAATCAGCTGTTTCATTGCTGTTTTCTGGGGGTTAATATTTGACTTGCTTATCCCCGTTGCAATTGGAAGTATTACGTATAATCGTATTGGACTCCTCATGATTTCGATCATGACTATCGGTATTACCTATAGCATTCTGCGTCTTCGTCTTTTTAATATCACGATCCAATTACAAAAAGTAATTAACTCAACCTTCCCCATAATCATTTCCACCTGTATTGTTGTTCCCCTTGGCGTATTTCTGTTCATGAATAAACAGATTGGTATAGCAGCATTAATTATTGGAGCAATCATACTCTACGCTCTACTACACCGATTGCTTTCATATTTCTTTCTCAAAAGCAACCTTAATCACTTTCTCTTCCGTAAAACTTATCGTTATCACCACTCTCTTATCTCATTTGCTAATCAAGCTTCCGGTATTACCGACTTCAATGAACTTCTGAAAAAGATGCAACAAGTATTTTTAGGCGACGGCTTTGTTGAGGCTTTCGCCTTTTTTGTTATTACTAATCAAGAAACTAA
Organism: uncultured Candidatus Saccharibacteria bacterium; assembly: GCA_964606285.1. Lineage (GTDB taxonomy): Bacteria > Patescibacteriota > Minisyncoccia > Phycocordibacterales > UBA9973 > CAZSFP01. The sequence goes on along the minus strand of CAZSFP010000009.1, from coordinate 6,826 downwards.
AGCCTGTCATGTACTTGAGACACACAATATCAATCTCAAAGAATTAATCATGTGCTCCGATTCAATTCTTCATCCGTTTCTTCATCAGGAATTATCAAAAAATAAAGAGCCAATGGTGATTGAGGAATTAGCCTATCATCCGAAACCAGAATATCGAGAATTACAAAAAGTATTTTACCCTCTGGATGGAGGAGTATGTATTCCGCTCTTTGTTTCCAATGATCTGGCGGGTATTATCCTTTTAGGATCAAAACTTTACCACTTTGCTTATACCAACGAAGATATTGAGGTCTTCAAACAAATCAGCATCCCGCTTGCGGTTGCAGTAACAAAAGCTGCTCTCTTCACTCATTATCAAGAAAGAGTAACTGAGTTGACTCGTGATAAAAAGAATTTAGAAACCAGCATGAGTGAACTTTCAAACTCTAAAAGTGAATTTCTTACCATTGTTAACCATCAACTCAATACTCCTCTCAGCGTAATGCGTAGTGTCATGTCGATGATTAAGGATGGTGATGTACCATTATCTGAAGTACAAGAGTATGTAAAAGAGATTGATCCAAAAATGGAATCATTTGCTCATATCGTGCAAGATATGTTGGACGCCGCAGAGTTTGAAGGAACAGGGGCGACTTTGAAATTTCAAGCAACCGATCTTAATACTACTATTAAAACAGCACTTACTACTCTTCAGACTTTAATCGAACAAAGTAAAGTAACGATACAATTACAGCTTGGAGATGATTTACCACGAGTACTTACCGATCCGGAAAAATTTTCTAAAGCACTTAATCAATTAATAAAAAACGCCCTAATTTATGGACGAGAAAAACTAGTCGTGATTACTACTAAACAAAAAGAGGATCGGATATTAATTACTATCCAAGACAATGGTCGGGGATTTGATAAAGAAGAGACTGAAAAGATCGGTACGAAATTCTTCCGTGGTAAAAAAGTAGCTGATTATTTGGCTGATGGCTCAGGACTTGGCGTTTATACGGCTAAGAAGATCATTGAGGCTTCGGGAGGGGCTTTAATGTGGAGTAGTGATGGAATTGGCAAGGGGAGTACCTTTATGATTACTTTGCCGAAAGCAATGGAGTTTGTGAAGACAGTGGCGATGAAGTAACTAATTACTCTTACCTGATAGGTATTTTACCGTAATACTAAAGGAATGAATGAAAAATTGATTTAGTGGATGAAAAGCTGCGGCCGCTCTTCAGTATTCCATTTTAAAATTCTTATCGCAACTATAGGAAAAATGCAAAGCTCTTTATAGATAGCTGCCCAATCAAGAGTTCTAAAATCGTCAAGAAACTCACCCCGAAGCGAACGCTCTCCGACTGGAGAGTGTTTTGCTATTGTAGAAAATGGCTGTTTAAGCTGAAAATTAGCTTTTCCGTCCTTCAAAACAGAGTTCGATAGCAGATAACTGAAAAATTCACGCCGTTCCTCTGATGTTGCTTCTTTTAGAAGTAACTGAGCGTTTTTTGCGAGTTCTAAAATTTTTTGCCCAAATTCGTAATAATTAATATCAGCTCGATCATGTTCAGCTATTTTCTGTTCAAGCCCCATCATTCGCTCTGAGTATTCCTTGAATTTCTGGTCATAGAACGGATCACTCACTTTTCCATCCAGATGATCCTCGTACATTTTATCCAGTCTGTTTTTTAAACGATCTTTTTCACTCACCATTTCCTGATACACGCGATCATGCCACGAACGTTTTTCCTCAAGCGATTCTTTAAGAGCAGCTGCCACATAGGCAACGCCGTTTTCAGAAAGAGAAATACTCTGTACTGCCACACTTGCCTCATTAAGCAATGATGTTTCAGTAACTTCAACTTGCGAACAAACCCGCTGATATTTGGTGCAACGATAATATGTATATCGTCCTTTTTTAATATAAGCCGTGATTGTACGCCCGCACTCGCCGCAGGTTAACAATCCTCTGAATAAGAACACCTTACAATTAGACTCTTTATGCTGATCGCCTCTTTTTCCAATCAGAACATCCTGTACTTTTTGCCAAATTGTAGGATCGATCATAACCTCATGCACACCCTTATGCACCTGACCTTTCCAAAGAAAGTGTCCAATATAAAATGGATTTTGCAATAATTTGGCTATGGTAGTTTTATTCAACTTTCGTCCTGTAGGCAACAATTCCGTAAGACCTAATTCTTCAACTTTAATAATAACGCTATTAAGAGTATGCAAGCCAGTAGCGTAAAGCCGATAAATTTCTTTTATCAAAGGACGGATTTTTTCATCTACAATAATAGTAGCCTTTTTCGTGGTAGGATGCTGCACGTTTAAATAACCCAACGGAGCCTTACCAGCGAATTCACCAGCGGCAATTTTTTCATTTTGTCCCTTGATTACCTCCTCACTTAGATTATCGATAAAGTTCTTAGCCATGAGAGTACGAATCCCGTACATAAACCGTTCACTGGAACGTGCGTTTTGACCGATACTCGTATTTTCTTTTACAAAATGTACGGTGATGCCACAACTCTTAACTATATCTTCAATAGCTACGTAATCCCGAAAATTTCGATGAAGTCTATCCGTCTTCTCAACAAGAATATGCTTTACGTCATGAGTTTGGATATACTTAATCATAGCGTTGAAAGCCGCTCTTCCTGCTTCTTTTGCTGTTTCAGCTTCCTCAAATTCTTCAACTACGTCAAAACCATTACTAAGTGCAAAATCCCATAACAGACGTTTCTGGGCATCAGGAGAATATCCTTGCTCTTGTTGTTCTTTACTGGATACTCGTATGTAAGCAACAGCTTTTTTAAGCATATTTTCTGATTATTTTTTAACTGCTTCCATGAATCGGTTAAACTCCTTCTTAGCTATACGATATTCTTTACCTATTTTATGGACTTGAAGTTTATGTGCTTTAATATAGCGATAAATGGTCATCTTATTAACTCGCAACTTCTCTGCCAACTCTTCCACTAAAAAATAGTCGGGTAAGGTAGTCATAATAAAGTAGTAAATAACAGTTTACAATAGTTTACATCTATTTTGGTTTATTTTCAACCCCACTGAGAATTGTTTTCAGCGTTTTAGGAAGCACTGGGCGAAATATTTTGAGTTTTCGGTATAAATATGGCACTACACTTACCACATCTTTTTTAGCTTCGGCTCTTGAAAGTATTTGTTCAATTGCTCTCTTATATCTGAACAATGTTGCCGACGATACTTCATCTTTTAAGTACCCAACCGTAGTTTTGAGACCATGTCTACGAACTTGGTGAGCTAAATAAAAGAGTAGCGCACGGTCACGGAAATCCTTCGCATATTCTTTAATAAATTGCTCGAGTTCGACATCCTTTAAACCACTCAAACGAACAAGACGACTAAAGTCGGCAATATAAATATTCTCAAACACTTTTAACAAACAAGCTTGGGCAATTTCAGTACGAGCGACTTCTAGCAAGGTAAAATCTTTTTTCTTATCTTTAACATGAGTACGGAGAACAGTATCGACCGTTTGCTTTTTCTCTAAAGAGAGTTCTATACGTAAAGCACCTTTTGTCCACTTGCCTGCCTTATACTCCCGAGCGATAGCTTGCTCCAGCTTTGTTTTACCATTAGCCACAATTTCATCAAATTTATCGTAGATCACAAAGCCTTGTGATGAGTTGTAGAATTTAAGATAAAAACCATCTCGTCCGTCATGATAATGACTACGGTTAAAGTCGGATGACTGTTTGAGATCGTAGGGAGCCAGAGCACGGAGAATATGGTCAGTAGTGCCAAAGCTAGGACTTACTTGGATAATCTTGGAATAATCAACACGGTAAACCAGCGCATTAAGGATATTTTCAGAGGTAACTCCAATTTTTATTTCTTTAAGACTATCACATAACTTTTGTACCGCCAGTGGAATCAGCCTTTCGTCTATATCAAATATGCTTGTTCCAAAAAGTAACTTAGGAATCGATACTTGCACTACTAGCCGACGATACACCGGAATCATTCCTCGCTTTGTTCGTCTGGAACGCTCGATAATATGTACTTGTGGAAAATAACGTCCTTCTGCTTTGCAGGTTTGCGCGTACGTCGTATAACGGCTGGTATAACGCCCAAAAATACCGAACTCTCCTTTGAGTTCTTGGTACTGAGCTTTGGTAAAATATTCATCTGAATAGGTTATAAAATCAGAGATATGAATAGTGATACTATCAATCATAGGGATTGTTGTTTAAGACGGTTTTGAATGCGGAATAAAACTTCAAAAGCACCGACCAAATTACGGCTTGCTTCCGGAGCTTCCTCTGGTCGCAAACCCAACTCGTCTATAAAATAATGCTTTGCTAAATTATCAAGATTAGGATTATTTTCAGGTAACATAAAACTCCGCTCTTCGACCGTGAACAGTCTCTATGATGCGGAGTGGATAAAAACCATTGCTAACATACGTGCGGTACGTTATACTATGATTTGACTATAATCTTCGCATCTGCGAGGGTTCTGTATAAACCATCCGTTACTGCGGATGGTTTATTGCTTGTCCGGTAATCGATAATTAGATATACGATGACACATAGCCTCAGGAGACAAATTAAACCTTTGAGCCAGCTGAGGCAGATAATCGGCTGTATCAGTTTTAAATAAATTCATACGTGTAAGCTCTCGATCAAGATGAGTATCGGGTACTAAGTAATAGGCCGCAAAATGATTAGCAACGCTTTCAATAATCTTTTCCCGCTCAGCATCATCAGGGACTGCTTCCATATCTTTTTTAAACTCAGTATCGATCTTTTGAAAGACATGTCCCCACTCATGGGCGATGGTGAATCGCTGCCGTGACAGAGTTACCGTATGGTCATAGAAGATATGGATAGCTCCTCCTTTTATGGAATACCACCCTTCTTCAGTTTCATCGGGAGAACACTTGCTGATAAGCATATCAGACGGCAAATCATGAATACTATGCAATCGGACAACGAAACCTTTCATATATCCCTCAAGAGGAGCAAAATCGAAAGGAGGCGAAACAGCAGGGTCTAGTCTGGAGAATAATCTATCTAGCACTCCGGAGAAATGATAACGCCATTTACGCACCATCGCCATATACAGAGGACTACACTGAGGATATGCTTTTTTAAATAATTTATTTTTATTCACTACAGCAACAGATAATGAAGCAGGTAAAAGCATACAAATCAGGTCAACTTTTTCTTAATCGGTGGCTTAGGCAAGTGGTTATCTGAAGAGATAACTGGCTTACCCGTCTCCTGCTCAATATTTTTTCTTGTATCTCCCGCAATTGCTCCGCCTCGCTTCGCCGCTGTTTTGTTTTCCTCAAACCCCTGTGCCTCCATGCTTCTGGCGACTTCCGTTGTACTTGCTTCTGCTAACATGTTAAGCACCAACTCAAGAGTACTCATGTGGTCACGCAAATTATGACTTTTAAGACCTTTTAGTTGCTTATATTCTTTTGTCCGCATTCCCGCCCAGCCCATGGTCAGGATATCAGTCAACTCGGCATACTCCCCTCCCTTTTTGACACCTCGCTCCTGCCACTCCTGTGCAAGCTCTTTACGAACTTTAATCGCCTGAACACGCTGGTTGACCCACTCGGGAGAATAACCTTTGTGAAGATAGGTCGCTACAGCGCGATCGATTGCTTTTTCAGGATCGATAGTTTCTTCTATCCTTTCGTAACCAACACGAGCAAGCCACTGCTTGATAGGCTCGGCTTTGGGAGAAGGGACGGTTTGGATAATACGCAACATTGTCTCGACATCAGCACATTCAGTCGATCTTTCTTTGCCATCTTTAGCAATAAATTTCAACTTTACGATTTTTTCGTAAAGTTCAAAACCTTCATCTTTCAGCTTATTTTTAAGGTCTTGCCAATAACGACTGGGGATCGTGCTTTCGGTAATAACTCCAACGATATCAATAATGCTGAGATACCATTTCTCCTCTTGGTCATTCCAATGCCGACGCACCTCTTTATCCTCAAAATTAACTACTGAAAAATCATTATTTTTACCAGCTGATGAAGCAGAATTTTTCATAGGTTATAAAAACATTAGGATTTCCCTCCCTGTTCTACGAATTCCACAAATGAGACAATCTTTTGAACCTGACTGTCTGAAAGCTTTCGCTTACGCAAAGCACTCGCCAAGGCTAAATCAGTCTTGGGAGTTGAACTATCTTCTAAAATACCGACCGCCTCCAGAAAATCGCGGAAAGTCATTCCCAATCCTTCGGCGATATCCCGACTTTTGTCGATAGACAGCGTGTTATATTCCCCAGCCTCAAGCTTGTAAATAAAGGCAGGTGAAAGGCCCGCCTTTTCAGCTAGGGCATTTTGTGAGAGATCGGCATTGAGACGAAGCTCTTTAAGTTTTTGGCCTAGGTTTGGCATAAGGTTGAGTTAATAATTAATAGTACTATAGTACTATGCATCTAGTATTATTGTCAATATTGACTCCTGTGAATAAAATTCTGTCTTAATTTGATAGGGTGTATAAAAATTAGCACTAGATACGAACAATAAAACTCTATTGCTTCATCTCAAGAACTTGCAAAAAGGCAACGGTTACGTTATTATTTCTCCAGACAATTTATTTTGCCTAAACTTCGTAGCCAGCCTACGAAGCATGGCAGAAAAACTCAACAAAGATACTGATCCCCACGATCAGCAATTCTTTGTTGAGTCATACACCGAAAGGTGTGTGGGGTCGCAAGACCCAGCTGATCTGGGGTTTTGTGTTTTAATTAACTATCTACAATATTATGGATACCGTTAACTTTCAGGTGCGTAAATTATTGATTCCTGCCCTCAACTCTGCTA
>CAZSFP010000008.1:0-13011 GCA_964606285.1 uncultured Candidatus Saccharibacteria bacterium | reverse complement strand
TTTTGAATCTCTCAAGAAATCACTGAAAGAAACCGGCATGTCGATAATCGGCCAAGAAGGTCAGGTTTTGTTTCGTCGTCGTGTTGAAGATTTGATACAACGGTTTCGTCTATCAAAAGAACAAGCAGAAAAAAAAGAATTAGCACATGCTTTGCAAGGTCTTTATAGTGAAGCGGTAAAAGGAATGATTTCTCTTGATTCAGGGGAATATAAAAATTTCATCAGTGGACTTGCTGAAATTATCGGTAAAGAAGGCCTTGCTGCGTGTCGCGAAGCCGGACACAAGGGAATAATCCGGCCCGTGATGGCGACTGTAAACAGTTTTGATATAGATAAAATCCATGCCTACTATAAAAAGAAAACCGCACAGCAGCCGATCCATACTATTGCACTCGATACAGCAGTAGAGGTAAAACGATTAAAAGAACTCAGTCATCGTTCTGGTAGGGAATTGTTGGGATATGTCCCGTCAAAACAAAGTCTTGAAACAATACTTTCACTTCATCCAGAATTAAAAATGGACATTGGTCGGATTATTATTTGCAAGGAAGTTATCGAACGCCATGAAAAACAACACACCAATCGTCTGGCATATGAGGCATCAGTAAAAGACTTGAAGAAAACCGCAAGTGAGACAGTTGCTGAGGCTTTGATGCGAGCGCCAAGTGATTTCTTGAAAAAAATAAATACATTACCTGCGGATGGTAAGGGATTTGATGGAAAAAAAATCGTCAAAGGTATGGGATATGCTGGGGAGCTTGTCGGACGGGAATTGAAAGCTGGAGGAAAACTCTCTGTCGATCTTCTTAAAACATTGTATCGTTTTGGAAAAAAGTAAAATATATTTTATGACAAAAGATCAATTGCTCACATTTATCGAATCATCATTTCTCTCTGACGCACGAAAACAGTACGCGCGCGAAACTGTTTTGTCTCATGGAGAATCATCGGAGTATGTCTATGACACACTCCACTCTCTGTTTCAAGAAGAACTTTTTGCTCGTGGTGATCAATTTCATACCGCAAGTAAGATGCTTGATGACGTCTATAAAACATACGAAAAAAAATATGTCGAAGAACACGAAGAGCTTGCTCGTTCAGTTGAGCAGTCGTTGTCTTCAATAGATATCGCATCGCCGTATGAGAAAGAGCAGCTATGGAATGCGTATTATGCAAAAGAAGAGAGATTACTCGAGCAATTCCGTTCCGATGTCAAATCCAGTTTGAGTGCCAAGGTCATTTCTCTGCTGCGAACAACCCTCTGATATGGAGCTATTCAAGGAACAATACAACAAGCTTAATCCGGCACAGAAACAAGCCGTTGATACGATCGACGGACCGGTCATGGTTATTGCCGGTCCGGGAACTGGCAAGACACAGGTGCTCGCGCTCCGTATTGCAAATATTCTGACGAAAACAGATACGAGTCCATCTGGGATTTTGTCTCTGACATTCACTCGAGCAGGCGTTCGCGCGATGAGAGAACGCCTCGTGAAATACATAGGCAATACTGCACATGATGTGCGTATTTCGACATTTCACTCCTTTGCCGCAGATCTTGTAGAGAAATATTTTGAAGTGCTTGATGTGTTTGAAACCGTACCAAAATTACTTGATGACAAGGAGGCGGTATTTCTCGTTGATGAACTCCTCCATACTCATGATTGGGAACATTTGCGTCCACGGAGCAATCCGGCGGCGAGTTTCAACGATTTGAAATCTATTATCTCACTTCTCAAGCGAGAAAGAATGTCTCCAAGTGATTTTCTGGTTGAAGTAGATGGAGATATTAAACGAATTGAAAACGATCCAGACAATATTTCTTCACGAGGAGAAAGTAAAGGAAAACTCAAGAAAGAAACAGAAAAAAAGATTGAATCTCTTGAACGTACACGAGAGGTTGTAAAATTTTATGAACTGTATGAAAAGGCAAAAATCGCGCAAGGTCTCATGGATTATGATGATGTTTTGGAATACGCGGTGAAGATCGTGGAGATTTCAGATGATGCTCGCGATGAAATACGCGAGCAGTTCCTCTATGTGCTTGTGGATGAGCATCAGGACTCATCCGGTGTGCAAAATAGTTTTCTTCGTGCTGTATGGGCGGATGTTGAACAACCAAATATCTTTGTGGTTGGAGACGATCGACAACTCATCTATGGTTTCGGCGGTGCATCACTGTCATATTTCGAAGAGTTCAAGACAGCATTTGGTCGTGCTCATTTGATCACACTTACAGAAAATTATCGTTCAACAGCGCCAATATTATCACTTGCAGACACGCTTCTTGCGAGTACTCTTGCAGAAGGGAAATTAAAGAGTAATCGTGACGAGACACACAAGATCACGCTTTCCGAATATGAATATCCGCGCGATGAGATCATTGGTGCGGGGCTCTGGTTCAAAGAACAGATTGCGAGAGGTAAAGATAGTCTTGCGCTCCTTGTGCCTAAAAACAGAAATGTCCGTACGGCAATTTCAATTCTTCAAAATCTCGGACTCTCTGTTTCAGGCGGTAACAGTATTTCCTTTTTTAATGCACCAGAAACAGATATGTTTCGTCGAGTACTTTCAATCGTGACTGACCCGTTCAATGCGGTCGCACTTTCAAAATCTCTTTTTGATTCTATTTCTCATATTCCGCCGATTGAAGCACACAAGTTTCTCCGTTCTACTGATACACGAAAACTCTCCCTTGAATCTCTGTCTAAACAAGGTCTGACTGAAAAATTATTTCCAGACCCGATTGCGGAATGGGGAAAAAAGCTCGTGAGTTTTGTTGAACTTTCAAACAAAGAATCTCTCATGTCACTTGTCGCACATATCGGTAACGCTCTTTTGATAGATACTGCAAGTGGTCATGATGAACTCGTAAAACGTGCAGAAGTTATCCGTACTATGATTCACCTTGCTGAAATGCGAACTGAAAAGCATCCGCACGAAACACTCGCTGAATTTCTTGACTATCTTGCTCGACTCGAAAGTTATGGCACCCACATTCCGATCGCAACGATTGGCGGAAATACAGGCATCCAAGTGATGACCTTGCACGCATCAAAAGGTCTCGAATTTGATGCCGTATGGATCGCGCACATGAATGAAGAAGTAGTGATGTCCGGGAAACGCATCGGCTTTACACTCCCGGAAAAAGTAGATGAAAAAATCGAAGCAAAAGATATGGCGGTTGCACGTCGAGAAATATATGTGGCGATTACTCGCGCCCGCGAGTATTGCGCGATCTCATATGCAAAGACAGACTACAAGGGGAGCGAACGATCGCTTGCGCGCGTACTTGCTGAAATCGATCAGGAACATTTTGTCGCCCAAACAGCGGACGATACGACGAAACATATTCTTTCTCATGGCGTAGAAATGTATACAAAGCAGGAAAAAGTAATCCCTGAAGAATCAAAACAATCTCTGATTGAGCTTGTACAAAAACAATACGATAAAACAAAAGTATCAGTGACACTCCTGAACAATTTCTTTGAATGTCCATGGAAATGGTATTTTAGAAATTTCTTGCAACTCCCTGATGTAAAAACAGAATCACTTATTTTCGGTTCCGCCGTACACAAAGCACTTGAAACGGTGATTAAAAGTGAACAAAAACCAAACGAAAAAATAATCAAAGAAATTATAGAGCAAGCACTTGCGAAAGAAGGACTTGCAGACGAACGGAGGATTTTGACACTCGTTCGCGAGGGAACTGATGTTGTCATGAGATATATAGATGAATCTTTCGCATCTCTTGCTGAAAATCGCACGAGCGAGCGATCTGTTTCTGCACATGATCCCGCATACCCACACCTTACACTGTATGGCAAAATTGATCTGACTGAACGAGAAATCGATGATGTTGTATCGGTGACAGATTTCAAAACCGGATCTTCAAAAACAACCGGAGTAATTGAAAAAATGGATGACGAAAATAGATTATCCCAATATCTTCGCCAGCTTGCCATGTATTCATATCTCATAGAGCTCGCTGAGCGAAATACGAGTGTTGAAACTTCGAAACTGTATTTCCTCGAAGCAGATGAAAAAGATAAAAACAGAATTTATCAAACACATATTACGAGTGAACATATAGAGCTCCTGAAACGTGATATTGCCGATTATGATCAACTCCTAAAATCTGGCGAATGGCTTGATCGTCCATGCAATTTCAAGCCATACGGTACTGGTAACCAAGAATGTGAACACTGTGCACTCGCGAAGAGGGTGTATCTTAACTAGTTGTATGAAAACATCAGTCATTATTGTTGCCCATAATGAAGAAAAAGATATCGAAAAATGTATTCGATCAATTTTTGCTCAAACCAAGCAGTCTGATGAAATCATTCTTGTTGCGCATAATTGCACTGATAATACCATTACAATTGCAAATAAATTTATTCCAAATATTAAAATTATTGAATTGAATGGTCCGGCAGGGGTACCATTTGCGCGAATGAAAGGATTTGAGGAGGCTCAGGGAGATATTATTGCCTGTATCGATGGGGATGCATATGCACATCCGAAATGGCTGGAGCGAATAATAAAACCATTAATTGAAAATCCAAATGTGACAATTGTCGGTGGGCGACTAATCATGGATCGGAATTTGTTTTGGAGAATTTCAATGTTGTTCCAGTTTTTTATTCAACGAAAACTTCGAAATAGGGGTCTTGGTCAATTTGCATCAGGTGCGAATTTTGCGTGTCGAAAAGAGGATTATCTGCGAGTTGGGGGGATTGAACCATTGATTGGACTCAAGGATAAATTGAGTCTCTACTTTTGGGCAGAGGACTACTATCTATCACAAGCGCTCCGTACGATTGGGAAACTTCACATTGCACTTGGTGCGGTCGTGTATACCAATATGTCAGAAGAACAATCATCTTTTTCAGCACAGATTGATCTTCAAAAAAAGTGGTATTATGATAATTTGGCAATTACGAATTATTTTAGAAATAAAAAATGAAGTTTAAAAAACAAAAAGGATATATTGCTGTGTATGGGGAAACATGGTCGCTCAAAATTACGCGATTTGTGAGCGGACATCATGACTGCAAAGTCTCTGCATTTGCTCCGTTTATATTCTTTCAAACTCCAGAATATGAATGGCCATATCTGATTCGCCATGAATTAATTCATTTTCGCCAATATTATGAAACACTATACATCGGGTTATTTATTCTGGCATTTATTGAGAAAAATTATCTTCGATTTGTGAAAGGATTGAAGGGGAGGGATGGATACCTCGCATTTTCACTCGAACAGGAAGCGTATCTCAATCATCACGATGAACAGTATCTCAAAAATCGCAGACCGTATAGTTTTGTGAAATACATTTTTAATAAAACGAAGTTTTCATTTGTGAGAAGTGAAAGAGGTGAGGTTGTGATTGAGGATAAACCATAATAAACTCTGCTAACACAATACTCCGCGGTGTGTTTGGGATACTAAAAGTTTTCCACTTTTGAATGATGTGGTATGTTAACGACGAATTTTATTTTTGATAAAATTTAAAGAAATCTTTAAAAATAAAAAAGCATGAAAAATTTTGTTCTTTTTCTGAGCCTCTCTTTTTTCTTGTTTCAGTGTCAAAAAATACATGCACAGGTAACAGTCGAACAATCGGAATATTTTGATCAACAGATCAGTGTGCCGGTAGACAATATAACATTTGCAGAATACGTATTGCGATCAGAAATAAATAACACATATCTTCTGATAGATACGTGTGATATGACATTTCTAACAGTATTTCTTGATACTTTTTCTTCGCAGTCATTTCGTAGAATTCAATTGTTTGTAAATGGCGAACTCCGTATGATGCAGATGTTTTTACCAACTGGTAATCATTGGCAATTTTACCCAATGGAATATTTAGGATTTCCATATGGTAATGAAGATTCAACACTATTTACCTTTGTAGCTGATATTCCAGATACGTCTTCTTCTTTTCCCAATATAGGTGAATCAATAGCGACCGTGTTGTCTTGCCGCTATCATTTTGCAACAAACACCGGTCAGAGTTATCAAACAGAAGAAGTTACGGGACAAACCCTGTATGTCTATTCGACAACTTTAGTTATTGAAGAAACAATAAATCAAAAAGTTTTTGTATCAGGTGCCGTTGGTAAAATTTTTGTATTTGATGCACCTCTTTGGATTACAGACCTCTCGGGTAGGGTCGTATGTATCGCAGAAGAAAATGATATCTGTTATCTTGAGCCGGGAATGTATGCCTGGGAAAAGAAGACAGAAAAGGGGATCATAACAGGGAAAGTAATCGTCTATTAGTTTTTAAAAAGAGGGTTCGAAAACCCTCTTTTTTAATTGACATAAGAGTATTTTAATGCTATTTTAAAAGAAAAAAATACATGGCAAAAAATAAGAAATTTACGATGACTCTTTCTAAAGAAGTAAGCGATATTGAAAAAAAGATTTTTGAAATTACTTTACATTCAGGGCTAAAAGGTCCTGAAGAATACTCTGAATATAAAAAAGTTGCACAACAATTTTTGGATGCAAACAAAGAATTGGTACATGTTGATCAGCTCAAAGACGTCAATTTTTTTGATATTTCAATTTATCCGAAAATTAAGAGGGAGTGGTGTAATGAATTTTCTATAAAAATGTTTGTCTTGGGTGCTGTTGTGGTTGCAATGAGACATACCTTAAGAGGAACCGAACCTATAAAGCTGGGGTCCGCAGGACCCAGAAGGCAGGTATCGCCACCGTTTGAGGCATATACATATGTTGGATTCGCTGAGTTAGATATTAACCCAGAAAAAACACCGTACGCGCTTTTGTTTGAGGAAAAATAAGTTAAGTAAAAACGACCCATGATGGTCGTTTTTTTATTTGAAAATACTCTTGAAAAGTAGTCGTGCATTAGTTTTAAAAGAGGGTTTTCGAACCCTCTTTTTTATTTGAAAATTGGTAGTTCGCAAGGACTATTCTTGAAATAGTGTTTTCTTGCAAAAATAGCTTTTTATCGTTAGTATGAAAATATGATAAAGAAGGCAAATCAAAAGAATAAACAAGAGCTTCTTGTAGACTTGTCAAAGGAGGATTTCAAGCGCAAGACCATCTCTTTTTATAGATACGTCAGAATAGAAAATCCACAAGAGATACGTGATATGCTTTTTGATAAACTTTCAGAACTTAAATGCCTTGGTCGAATATATATTGCACATGAAGGCATTAATGCACAAATGAATGTGCCGGAGCATAACTGGGAGGCTTTCAATTCTTTTATACAAAATATTCCAGAATTTTCTGGTGTACCATATAAGGTTGCGGTAGAAGAAAAGGGAAGTAGTTTCCTAAAGCTTATAATAAAAGTACGAGAAAAAATAGTCGCGGACGGTCTCGATGATACGACTTTTGATCCGTCAAATACTGGTGAATATGCGCTCGCAGAAGAAGTCAACGCGATGATAGATCGTGGGACAACAGTTGTAGACATGAGAAATATTTACGAAGCCGCGATCGGACATTTTGAGAATGCAAAAATAATGAACGTTGATACATTTCGTGAACAACTCCAAAAAGTTCATGAAATGTTTAAAGATAAAAAAGATGAAGAAGTTTTGCTCTATTGTACTGGCGGAATTCGTTGTGAAAAAGCTTCTGCTTGGATGAAACATAATGGTTTTAAAAATGTGAAGCATATAAAGGGTGGGATCATCGACTACGCGCACAGAGTAAAAGAATTGGGATTGCAGAATAAGTTTAAAGGCAAGAATTTCGTTTTCGACGAGCGAATGGGAGAGAAAATTGGTGATGAAATCATATCATATTGTCAGGTTTGTGAACGAGAAAAATCAGACGATTATTTGCACTGCAAAAATCTTTCTTGTCATCTACTCTTCATCGTGTGTAAAAAGTGTGAGAAAAATCTAGATGGCTACTGTAGTCGCATTTGTCAGATCTGCGATAAATTCCCTAAAAAAGTGAATCAATTTTTTGTCGGCAAGGATCGTCAAAAACACACGAATCAGTATAAGAAGAATTTTAAAAGGATGCCAATGATTAACTAAGTTTATCAATCCTTAATCTAACCAATAACCGTTTTGGTTAAAACTATTATCATTTTTTAAATAAAAAAACCGCGATCATCCTCGCGGTTTTCGGAAGTACATTCCAATTCGTGTTATGAGTGGGAAGGCCATGGCCCATATGAGGGGTAACCAATAAGGAACACCAAAGAGAGATGCATTTTCCCAATGTTGTTGTCGTGCTACGAGCCCGAGGACAACTTCGATGAATAATCCGGCTCCTAATCCAATAAAGAACATTGTTATTTCGCCTCTGTTTCGGTGTAGTAAAGCCGTTACTGCTATAAGAACCACAAGAGTGATGGTAAGAGTTAGTTCAGAAGGTTGTGCAAAAACTTGAAAAATAAAGAAGGACACAAAGAGAGTGGATGGAATAAGTAATTCTTTTTTCATGTCATGTGTATTAGTTTTGTGTGACTATACCACACTTTATTGAGTTTTACACCTAATGGCAAAAAGTGGTATTTTTGGTATAATCAGCCAATAAACAAATAAAATATATGACCAGTCTAGAAAAAGCTCAAATAGAGATCCCAAAAGAAAATCCGAATTTGCCAATGCAGCTCAAGTTCGATGTGTCTTCTCCTGAAACCATAGAGAAACTTTTGTCTGTAAAAGATCTCACATTACCAACTCCTGCAGGAGAAGAGAGAAATATCATCGGCAAAGTGTATGACAACGTGATAAAAAAATTGACCGAACATAATTTCCCGGATATTCATGTCATTCGTGACAATCCAATCGTTCTCGCAGAAGACAACTTTGACAGCCTTCTGTTTTCTCCGGGGAATCCTGGACGTTCTGCAACGTACACGAGATACACCGATGGAGATCATGTGCTCCGGACACATACGTCAGCACTCATTCCGCAGACATTCAAGAATTTCAAACAACAAATAGATCGTTCGACATTTGTCCTTCCAGGATTGGTCTATCGACGCGATGTCATTGATCCGCGCCACTTGGATGTCTTTCATCAGATAGATATTTGGACACTCCAAGACAATGCAAAACATGGAAAAGTAACACGAGAAAATTTGCTCGAATTGGCACGAACAGTGTTCGAAGCTGCGTGTCCAGATGCAGAAATGATTGTCTATGAAGCAAAACATCCGTACACCATCGATGGTATCGAAGTTTATGCGAAAGTTGATGGCGTCGAAATAGAAGTATTTGAAGCTGGTCTCGGTCATCCGGAAGTGTTGAAGAATTGCGGTATCGACCCAGAAAAATATTCAGGACTTGCGCTCGGTATGGGAATCGAACGCTTGATCATGGCACGCAAAAATCTGCCGGATATTCGATTGATCCGGTCTGTTGATCCACGGGTCATCAAACAAATGTCTGATATGGAGCCGTTTAAGACTGTTTCTGACCAGCCAGCTATCTCTCGTGACATGTCATACATCGTCAATAAAAATGATTCAGAAGAAGATATTTGTGAAGACATCCGTAATGTGTTTGGTGATCAGAGTGATCTCCTTGAAGAGGTAAAAATCTTGGAACGAACACCATATGAGACTCTCCATCCGGTTGCCCGTGAAAAACTTGGTGCAACTGAAGGTCAGGACAATGTCCTTGTTCGTATTATCCTCCGTCATCCTGACAAGACACTGACAAAGAAAGAAGCTGCAGATCTCTATGAAATGGCATATCCAAAACTTCACAAAGGTTCGACAAAGGGCTATGAGGTGAAATAATTTGGTATACTAAAATCATGAATCCCGTTAGAAGTCACGATCACAATGGGATATCAATTATATGCAACTAAAAAATATTAGTACCTTTAATCAATATGTAGACACACGATCAATGATCGTGGTCTACTTCTAACGGGATGAAAAAATCTTCATCATCAGGAATAGCGTTTATCATTGTCGGTCTCGTGCTTTTTGGTGGAATATTTTATTTGATCATCACAGCAGGTAGTCGTGCCGAAAAACGATATGCATCTATGTCGGCGCGTGAAGTGGCATTGATATGTACAACCGACATGGCGACACGATTTCACGTCCATCCGGAACTCGCGATCGTTATTCGCGGTGAGGAGCGGATTATTCCGGCAAATATTGGAGTTACGAGTACTTGTATGAATTCACTTCACACCCATGACGCAACTGGTATCCTCCATGTGGAATCCCCTGTGCAAAAAGATTTCACCCTTGCGGATTTTTTTGCGGTCTGGCAACAACCATTCGACGCTGATCATATCCTCGATGCGACACGAGTACCACAAGAAACTCTCAGTGTTACAGTGAATGGTGAGCCAGTTGCCACTTTTAGTGACACGTTGCTTCGCGACAAAGACAAGATTGTTATAATGCTTGGTCAATAATCTGAATCCCGTTAGAGACCGCGGTCGCTTGAAATTATCTTGTAAGATGTATACTCTATATATTATTAACTAATCTTAAGATTTGTTGCTGTTGTGCGACCGCGACCTGTCTCTAACGGGATGAATAAAACAAACGAAGATTGGAAAAAAGAATTGTCAACTGAGGCATATCATGTTCTCCGAGAAAGGGGGACAGAAGCGCCATTTTCTGGGACGTATGTGACATATGATGCAGATGGTATGTATGCATGTGCTGGGTGCGGTACTGAATTATTCTCTTCATCCAGAAAATTTGACGCACATTGTGGTTGGCCGAGCTTTGATGATGTTGTTTCGAGTACTGCGGTTAATAAGACGGATGATTTCGAATTTGGTATGCATCGAATCGAAGTGACCTGTGCGACCTGCGGTGGTCATCTCGGACATATTTTCAATGATGGTCCACAAACACTTCCAAATGGTGCAGTGGGGACCGGTGATCGATATTGCATCAACTCTGTCGCCCTCAATTTCAAACCCAAAGAATAACATTCTCATATTCTTGAGAATGTGAGAATAAAAATCTTGTTAAAATTGAAATAAAAAATTCCTCATGCTTGTGAGGAATTTTTTGCAAGATTTCTTTCTAAAATTTCTTGTATCAATTTTGGTTTCTTTTCTTCCATATATTTGTATATGGCTTCAGCGTCTTCTGTTTCTATCTTTTTGAATTGATGTGATTCTGTGGACAAGACCATCAAGTTTTTTATTTCAGAAAGAGTTACTGGAGTATTTCGTATCCCTTCTTCTTGAAAATAAATAGCATGTGTTTGTCTTTCTTTACTTAAAATATCATCGAGAAAAAATTCCAACGCTTTCTCACTAGTGTTTATTTTTACAGTACCATCAAGTCTGATATCTGATTTTAATTCTATTGTCGGAAACAGAACTTCAATAGAGAATTTGTCACAGAAAAACCAGTATTGGTCGTTGTCAGAGGTGTAGTGTATCTCCTCATACCGTTCAAGAATTGCGAGGAGGAGCGCGTGTTGTTTTGGGGAAAGTATATCAGTTGGGATGTCTTCTTTTCTAAAAGTACCTTTCATCTTCTTTTATTTTTTTTGCCAGTATAGCATAAACACATTTTGATGCTAGGTCCATTTGCGGAGGCGGTGAGAATTTCTCCCTCGGCTCTCATCTCGTCGCCACTCGATTCGGCCTAGGCACCAGCTCGTTCGTTTTCAAAGCTTTGAAAACATGACTCCGCTGTTCGAATCTCACACGAATACCAAGTAGTCGGTGTTCTCGTCTCCGTGAATAAAAATGGCCCGACATAAAAGTCGGACTCATTTTTATGCTGGCGGAAGCAACTTAACCTAATTCGAACTTGCCTCACTGACAAAATAATTTCAGACAGAAATAAGGCTAATAAAAATAAGGATTATCTTTCCCAGGACTGATGTGTTTTATGCACTGATCAAGTTAATTTAGCATAAACATGCTTTGAAAGATCTTCTATCTTTTCCAGTGATTTTTTTAAAAATGGCAATACCTCTATACTAGTTGTAGAAAACTGAAAAGATACCCACTTTGTTATAGTTATTTGCAAACCCGGAGCTAAGGGTTCAATACCTTGGTCACTCAATTTAACAGGAATACCTCCTAAGGTTATTTTAACATTTTGACTTTGGTGTACTTTAAAATGCGGGTTATTAATTGGCATTGTCATACTGACATTTTTTGTTGAGGCTGTAGTAGTTGTTCCAGTTTCAGTTACTTTTTGCGGGGTGAGCGTGTTGTGTTTTTTCTCATTAACAATTTGGCAAAATTGAAAAATCCAATCGTCTCCATTTTTGTATGGTTGAACGGACTCAATTAAATTGTAGATGTCAGGGTTTAATGAAGTAAGATTAGGCAAATTTGAACCTATGGCTGATTTGAAATTATTCTCAGTTTGTCCGTAGGGGAAATAGACATTTTTTTCAGGCGGTATTGATCCGATAATTTTTTCGTAAATATCATGTGCAATATAATCAAGAGCAGAACGTAAGTTCTCCATAAAATTCTTCACATCAATCTGGAGTGAAATTGGGACAGTCTTTGAAGTTAATGCCTCCCTGTATTGTTGCTCTATGTTCTTTAAAGAACTACTGGCGAGCTCGTTTTTTGCGTGGTCTAAAAGTCCAAAAACATTATCTTTTCTCATGTTAGATTATTTGTCTATAGTTACAAAACACCGGATTATCTTCTATGATCTCAGCTATGAATCTCATTAACCTAAGGCCTTGTTCTTCTGCATCAATTTTAGACAGATCTTCGTAATAATACTTTTTATACAGGCTTTGAAATTCTGTTATTTGAGAGTCGGTAAGACTTGTTGGTTTTATGATAGGCATTAGAACACTGTAACATATCCGAGCCTAAATCAAGGCTCAAAAATTTGTCATTGCGGAGGCGGTGAGATTCGAACTCACGGGCCGGTAAAGGCCGACGGTTTAGTAAACCGTTGATTTAAACCACTCATCCACGCCTCCATATATTCACTTCGTTTTATTATGTCAAAGCGGAACCGGAGGGATTCGAACCCTCGAGGGCTTTTACACCCTGCCTCTTTAGCAAAGAGGTACGTTAGACCACTCTGAC
>CAZSFP010000007.1:0-14441 GCA_964606285.1 uncultured Candidatus Saccharibacteria bacterium | reverse complement strand
TTTGCGCGGCTGATGGGTGCTGACCCCACGGCCTCTCCCGTGACAGGGGAGTGCTCTACCGTTGAGCTACAGCCGCAATTTGTTTTCTTGAACAGTACTATTATACATAAAATCATATAATTTCAAAGCACTGTTTTATATTAACCTTTTGTTTCTAAAAACGAAGCCAGAGCTAGATTTCAAATATATTTCAAAATCTAAAGCCTTCTTTTTATTAACAAAACATCCACACCACACCAAATTAATAGGCAAATTTTTTGAAGTCGTTTTTACTTTGCCATTTTTATGTTCATTTATTCTTCTTTTTAAGTCATCAGTAAAACCACTGTAAAAATTACCATTATTTAATTTTAAAATATATACATAGTACATAATTTGCCCCACGCCACTGCGATTTGCGGGGCCACTTCGCCTTTTAATAATTAATCCTTAAAAGGTGTTGTGTGTTGTGCTGAGCACCGCGAAGCCCTAGTAAGGGCGAAGTGGTGTCGACGGGTGGAATCGAACCACCGACCTTGGGCTTATGAGTCCCACGCTCTAACCAACTGAGCTACGTCGACATGAACCGCCTCCATGAATCTATCACAAAACAGTCATTTCCTCAAATATTTTTTTTCACAATTTATAATTGTTGCGGGACCAGGAATCGAACCTGGGCCTCAAGGTTATGAGCCTTGCGAGCTGCCGCTGCTCTATCCCGCGATAATAATTAACCATACCGAAAAAACATTGAAAATGCAAGTATAGGTAAAATGTAGTGATATTGACTTGCGTATATTAAATATGTATAATGGTAAAAATTGAAAAAATAATTTGATGGAAATCAAGGATAATATAAATCGGAAAAAAAACCAAAGAGGTTATAAAAAAATAAACTCTATACTTGAAATAAGAAAACAACAATTCATTTCTTTGTTAGATGATTTACAAAAGAAAAAGATACTAATCTCTTATGGGATTTCTCATAGAAGTAAATCTGATGATAGTCATGTGTTCTATGACATATATTTTTTACCAGAAATTTTCAATACTATCATTGTTGATTTTGATGGTAAATTTGATCCCAAAAGTATATTTAACGCAAAGCGGTTTACAGTCATAAAATTTTTATCAGGATGGAGTTTTAGCAAAGTAAAGAAGAGTATTATAAATAGAATAGAAATATTCTTAATCTCATACAATAGAGGTGTAGAGCGTGAATGTCGTGTAGAAAATATTTTGAAGAAAGAAAAGAGAAAACCACACAGTTTGATTGCTTATGTGATGAAAGGTAAAAAGGTTAGTGATGCTAAAGGCAAAGATATGTTTATTGGTTATCGTGATAAACATTTACGTCACATGATTCCTCTTCAGATAAAATCTAAAAGAGAACACCAAAGACAGCACATGATTAAATATCCACATATTCCATCAATAATTATCCAAGATACTATGACAGATGAAGATGTCTTGAAGAAAATTTTGGAAATATGTGAGAATTATATAAAATCCCCCAAAAGAATGATTCTCCATTTTTGAACAGAAAATCCCCGCACGGCATGTGTAGGGATTTTTATTTTTTATACATTGAAAAATAGAGAAAAATACTATATAGTCTGTTGGTATTTTATGCCGTCATAGCTTAGTGGTAAAGCACTGTCTTGGTAAGACAGAGAGCGTGAGTCCGATTCTCACTGACGGCTCCTAGAGAATAAAATGCCACCTTAGCTCAGTTGGTAGAGCGACCCCTTCGTAAGGGGTAGGTCCGCAGTTCGATTCTGCGAGGTGGCTCATCATTTGAATCGTTGGACAAGATTGATTTTTTCTGGTAATGTAGGCAATGAAATCTTTTAAACCTTTGTAGTACTATGAAAACGATAATTGTGAGTCTTGGAGATATTCTTGTTGATGGCATGAAGCTCATCTCTTCTCTTGTTGAAAAAAACAAAAATAACCGTATTGTTTTTGTTGTCGAATCATCTCATGATAACAGAAAAGTATTTGCAACTGCTGGTCATCCAGAAAGTGAAACATTCTCCTTGGGATACAACAGAATGAAAAAACTGTATATGGACCAAGCAGAAATATTATTTGCTCAGGATGACGCAGAAAAAGAAATAGCAGAACGATGGATTAAGAAATATTTTAATCATATTGAATCTATTTGTTATCGAATTTTAGATGAAAATGATCGGTATGAATGGACTGCATTTCATCTCGACAAATTACAATCTTTTTTTGTTCATTCATTCTTAAATAAAAAAAATGAATCTGTAAAATATGACAAGGGTTCAAATTTTGTATTTTTGCGTGATAACAGCAAGTTGCGTCATGCCAGTGTTCATATCCCATCAACCTTTCGGGCAATAGAAAAGCATTTTTTTGTTGATACTTCAGACAGACGTATTTTTATTACAGAAGGAGGCACGGGTATCACAAGAAAAAATAAATTGAGATCATTTCAATCTCAGGGATCAGATGTCCTCGCGGCACTCATTGCACTGACATGTGAAAAGGAGAAAACAGAAGTACTGTTTGTGAAGCAAAAAAAGGATACTATCATTTCTCCTCATGAACAAGCACTGTATTTTCTTGGAAAAGCAGGAATCACTCATACTGCAGGAACGATAGAAAATATATTGGAACAAAAAGTTCTTCTCATGGTATAAAAAACACAAATCCCCGCTCTGACGCGGGGATTTTTTTCTGGTATACTACTCTCCATATATGGATACAGGAGAAATTGATGCGCGAATACAAGAGATCGAAACACTTATGGCAGGAGGAAACTTTTGGGATGACAAAACTCAAGCTCAGGGAATGATTCGTGAATTACAGGATCTCAAACAAAAAAGGGAAGGAGTGAATGCTTTTGATAAAGGAAGTGCCATCCTTTCGATTATTGCTGGTGCTGGTGGTGACGATGCCGAAGACTTTGCCCGCATGTTGTTTGATATGTACACAAAGTATTTTGCACGACAGGGATGGAGTTATACGATTATTCATGAGCACAGGAATGATCATAATGGGTACAGAAATATAACAGTTGAAATATCCGGCAAAAATGTATATGGCAATTTAAAACATGAATCGGGGGTGCATCGACTTGTTCGTTTGTCACCATTCAATTCGAAGGCGAAACGCAATACGAGTTTCGCGCTTGTTGAAGTTATTCCCAAAATTCCAAAAACCGCCATGGTGGAACTTCGTGATGCCGATATCGAATTTGATTTTGCCAAATCTGGCGGTCCTGGAGGACAAAACGTGAACAAGCGCGAAACCGCCGTACGTCTGACGCACACACCGACTGGTATTACGGTGTCTGTTCGCGAAGAGCGCTCGCAAGAACAAAACAAAGAACGCGCGCTCGAAATTTTGCGCGGAAAATTGTTCAAGAAAGCAGAAGAAGAACACAAGACACTTGCGGAAAGCATGCAGACAACCAAGACGACGGATATCGAGTGGGGGAATCAGATCAGAAATTATGTTCTACACCCATATAAACTCGTCAAAGACTTGCGAACTGGCGTTGAAACATCTGATGTCGAGAAAATTCTCGATGATGGCAATCTCGACGAATTTATCGAAGCAGAGAAGGATCTCTAATCCTGATTGCATTTTAAATCTTGTTTAATCTATGCAAAATCATATAAAGTATTTAAAGATTGTACAGTATAAAAAATTAAAAAAAATTCTTTTTGATGAAATTTTAAATGCTCAAGAAACAATATTTTGCGAGTTTTCAGGGCTTACAGACAGTGATCTAATCAATCTTCTCTCTCAAAAAGTCTCTAAGGGTGTCCATGTTTTTATCCGGGGTGATGAAAAAAAATATAAAGAAAATGAATTATTGATTCCTTTGGGAATTGAAGAAAAAGATTTCATTGTTGTTTCCCGATCAAGAATTCATTCAAAGTATATTATCATTGATGGATACATTATTTTGATATTCACTTCAAGTTTGCAGGAAAAATTTAACAATCAACAATTATATGACAGTATTTGTAAAATAGAAAATCAGCGAATAGCAGAATTACTTTCCCAACAGAAACTTTCCGAAAAAGATATTACCGAGTTAAAAAATTTTTCGATACTCATTAGAGATCCTTCTTCGCAGGTTGATAGTTTAACATCGACTCTGAGAGAAGCTATTGAAGATGCTCATAAAATTATTTTTTTATCAAAAGATATACGACCTCATTCATTTTTCTTAAAATTGAAAGAAAAAGCAAAAAACATATCAGTAAAATTATTCTTGTCTCCAAAATTCAAGAATGATCCCAGTATTAATTTTGAAAAGATAGATTGTGTTGTTCAAAATGATATATCTGAACGAATGCATGCCAATGTTTTATCTGTTGATAATGATATATATGTCGGTAGTGCATATCTCAAAGAACGATGTATAGGTGATTTAAATCACCCTCATGCTTCAAAAGAAATGGGTATATGGATAAAGAGAGACAACAGTGCTAATAAAATTGATATAGACACATTAATTAAAATGTATTAATAGCCAACATTAACTTGATTTTCACCTTTGATTCACCTTGTAAACGCGGTATAATGATTCTCATGAGTGATCGAAACAAAAAAGTCCTTATACGATTTGATAATGTCTCGAAAATATACCCAAATACGACCATCCAATCCCTCGAAGACATTAGTCTCTCTATTCATGAGGGAGAATTTCTTTCAATTGTTGGTCATTCTGGTGCCGGTAAATCGACATTGACCAAGCTTATCCTTGCTGAAGAAAAACCGACGATCGGTGAGGTCTATTTTGAAGATACCAATATTCACCGCCTTTCTTCGAAAGAGCTCCTCAAATTCCGTCGCCGTGTCGGTATTGTGTTCCAGGATTTCCGTTTGCTTCCAAATAAAACTGCCTATGAAAACATTTCTTTTGCCATGGAAGCAGCAGGCAAGAGTGATGAAGAAATAGAAAATGATGTACCACACGTGCTCGATCTCGTTGATCTCTCGAGCAAGATGTATCATTTTCCTAGTCAGCTTTCAGGTGGAGAACGGCAGCGCCTTGCGATTGCACGTGCGATTATCAACCAACCAGAAGTTATCATTGCAGATGAACCGACAGGGAACCTGGATCCGATCAATACGTACGACGTCGTCCAGATTTTGAAAAAGATCAATGATCTTGGGACAACCGTTATTTTGACGACACACAACCGCGGTGTTATCGACTCTATCGGCAAGCGTGTTGTCACACTCGACAAAGGTCGCGTCGTGCGCGATGATAAGGATGGTAAATATATTATTTAATTATGATTTGGACTGATATAAAACGAATAGGGCGGTCGGGACTTCTCAATTTCAAGCGAAACGGCATTGTGTCAGTTGCGTCTGTGTTGATTTCGACGATTACGTTGTGTGTGATTGCATCACTTATCTTTCTGCAGGCGATACTTCATTTTTCTATACAAGAAATTCAAAACAAAGTCGATATCACAGTGTATTTCACTGTTGGTGCCGATGAAAACCGTATTGAGACAATCAAAAAAACTATCGAAACATCTCCCCAGGTTGCAAGTGTTGAATATGTGTCTGCGGCAGAAGCACTTGCTGATTTTCGTGAAAAACACAAAGACGATTATGGGACGATGCAAGCACTCGATGAACTCGATGACAATCCACTCGGTGCATACTTGAACGTTCGTGCAACGGATACTGCTGCATATGCCGATATTACGTCGTTTATTGAAAACAATACGACTATCCAACAAGGATCAATGGCGATAAACAAGATAAGTTATCATCAAAACAAATTAGTGATCGATCGATTGGTATCGCTCATGAATACTGCACGCATGGTCGGGTTCATCGTAACACTCGTGCTTGGTGTCATGTCTGTTCTTATTACTTTCAATACGATCCGTCTCGCAATATTTATCGCCCGTGAAGAAATCGCTGTCATGCGACTCGTTGGGGCAAGTACCCGCTATATCCAAGGACCGTTCATGGTAGAAGGTATCATTTACGGTATTATCGCTGCGTGTATTGCCATGTTCTTGTTCTGGCCGGTGACCTATGCGGTATCTCACTCATTGAGCACATTCTTGGGTCTTGACCTCTATCAATATTATCTTTCAAATTTCTTCCAAATTTTTGGTATTCTCCTTGTTTCTGGTATACTCATCAGTGCACTATCAAGTTTTCTTGCAGTAAGAAAATATCTACGAAATTAAACTGTATCACATGGCCCGCATATTACGACAGACAAAGAAACCAACTCATTCAAAGTATATTTTTGTCGTCGGCGGGGTAATGTCCTCTGTTGGTAAAGGTATCGTTGCGGCATCTGTCGGACGAATTCTTATCGACAAAGGATTTTCCGTGACTGCACTCAAAATTGATCCGTATATCAACGTTGACGCAGGTACGATGAATCCAACTGAACACGGGGAAGTGTTCGTTACAGACGACGGCGATGAAACAGATCAGGACATCGGCAACTACGAACGTTTCTTGAATGAAAATATCCTCTCGACGAATTATATGACAACTGGTCGTGTATATTTGTCGGTTATTGAAAAAGAGCGTGCACTTGAATACAAAGGCAAATGCGTGCAAGTCGTACCGCATATTCCGATAGAAATTATCCGTCGCATAGAACAGGCACAAAAAGACGCCAATGCTGATGTTGTTGTTATTGAAATCGGTGGTACTGTCGGTGAATACGAAAATATTTTGTTTATTGAAGCACTTCGTCTATTGAAATCAAAAATTCCGCATGATGTTATCACAGCGATGGTGTCATACCTCCCAATTCCGTCAAAGGTTGGTGAGATGAAAACAAAACCGACACAGCATGCTGTTCGAACGCTCAACAGTACGGGTATTTTCCCTGATTTTCTTTTTTGTCGTGCCTCACAAACACTTGATGTCGTTCGCAAAGAAAAACTCAGTCTTTTTTGCAACATCAAAGCTGATAACATCATTGCTGCACCGGACGTTGATAGTATTTATGATATTCCAGCAAATTTTGAAAAACAGAAATTGGGTGACAGATTGTGCAAAGAATTAGGACTTACTCCCAAAAAGAAAAAAACACCATCGCCATGGACATCATTTGTTCAGAAACTCAATCGTGTAAATGATACAGTGTCTATTGCTGTTGTTGGAAAATATTTTGAAACCGGTGAATTTGTTTTGTCGGATTCATATCTCTCGGTTATCGAGGCGATCAAATATTCCGCATATGCCCAAGGGAAGAAACCAATTCTTACATGGGTCAACGCACTTGATTTTGAGTGTGATCCAAAAACACTAAAATCATTGTCTAAATTTGACGGCATTCTCGTGCCAGGTGGGTTCGGTGCTCGTGGTGTTGAGGGGAAGCTCAAAGCAATAGAATATGCGCGCGTCCATGGCATTCCATACTTTGGTCTCTGTTACGGCATGCAGCTCGCAGTCATCGAATATGCCCGCAATGTGCTCGGATGGAAAGATGCAACAACGCGAGAAATAAATTCTGATTCAAAGCATATTATGATCGATATCATGGATTCTCAGCGGGAAAATCTCAAGAAGGCGCACTATGGCGGCAGTATGCGCCTCGGCGCCTATCCTGCGGTGCTTGTAGATGATACCCATGCACGCAAAGCGTATGGTTCAAAAATTATTTCTGAACGGCACCGTCACCGCTATGAAGTCAATCCTCAATTCATTCCCGATCTCAAAAACAAGGGCCTTGTTTTTTCGGGTATGTCACCTGATGGTATGCTTGCTGAAATTGTTGAGCTCCCGACCTCGATTCATCCGTTCTTTGTCGCCACTCAGTTCCATCCAGAATTCAAGGCTCGACCACTTGATCCGCACCCACTTTTTTCTGCATTTATCAAGGCGGCCGCATCGCACAAGAAAATGAAGATGTAATTAAAAAAATCCCGCTTGATGCGGGATTTTTTTAATATCCATCCTCCGATCGTTTTGGTGCGTGTTTGACGATATTGAGAATCGCATCTTCGTCATCGAGGATAGTATAGAGACTCGTATCGAGGAGGTCGATTGTTTGAAATTTATCTCGTAGTGTATTTTTTATAAAAATATCAACATCTTTCCAAAAGTCGCTACCAACGAGAATGATCGGGAGTGCAGGGATTTTTTTTGTTTGCACAAGTGTCAGGATATTGAACAATTCATCCATTGTTCCATATCCACCAGGGAAGAATAGACAAACTTCTGCTGTATATGACATAGAAACTTTTCTTGCAAAAAAGTAGAAAAAAGGAATTTCATCCGTTACATATTTATTTGTTGCTTGTTCATGAGGGAGTTTGATTGTGAGTCCAACAGATTTGCCACCCGCTTCATATGCACCACGATTGCCGGCTTCCATGATAGAGCCACCACCACCTGTAATAACCGCAATACCTAATTCTTTGGAAATACGATATGCGATACGACGTGCTTTTTCATAATATGGACTTGTTTCTGGAAGTCTCGCTGATCCGTAGATGGTCGCAGCGCGGGGGTAATGTTTGATCCCGTCGATACCCTGGCGGAATTCTTCCTGAATCATACAGATTTTTGCTTCAGTACCATCACCGTTGGTCGTGGTGACACAGCCGTTTCTTATTTCATCGAGTGATATGCGTTTTTTCTTTATTTGCATATGCTTATCATAACATATCTATCCTACTTCGCAGAAATATAATAATTATTTGATTACTTCTTATTTATGAAAAGTATTTTTTAGAATAGTACGATATTGTTGCTTCGAAGGATTCCATAAATTTCATTTTTCTTTGGAATTTTTTTCTCCCCACTGCCAGCGAGGTTCTTCGCCGGTGATAGAACAAATAATGAGAAGAAATACTGTGAGTATATATGTATGCATTAAAAATGGAATAAAACTACTTGAAGCAAAATGAGAATAAGTATCAATAAAAACAAAATCAGAACATATTGAAAATACATATATGATAATAACTGCCCAGCCTTGCCATGAACACGGAGTCCATCCCCAGCCATATGTTTTTCTTTTGAACCAAAGTTTTTTCATGTAATTATTTTTTTAATCAACTCCAATTTTTTTTGTCTTGATAACTTTTTTAAATCACATTCCCGGGTTCGTGCTTCGCCAAGTGTAGGGAAAGTTTCGGAATATTTGAGAACAACTGGTCGGCGGATTTTTGTATAGTGTGCACCTGACTTTTTGGTATTGTGTTCCAGTACTCTTTTCTCGAGATTGTTCGTACAGCCGACATATAAGGTCTTGTCCGCACATTCGAGAATGTAAGTGAAATACATAATTATATTGTATATTTTTTATGCAAAGAAATTGGTAAACCACTTTTCATTGCTTTATCTATGGTGTCTTGTGTGCCAGTACTGTTGTTTACTTGAAATGCATATACTTCATCTGAAATTTTTACTTCCTCATCGTGACGCATGTCATAATGATCTTGGGTTATTGTATCATATGGCATTTCTATGAGATGTTTTGGATTTATTTCTTTGATTTTCTTCAAAATTTTTTCAAGATCATCTATTGTTTCTTTCGTGATAGGGTCATGACACCAGTTTGTGTGATAATCATATATATAACTATCAAGGGTCGCAGGTATAATAACTTTTAATTGGGATATATTTGGACAAATTTTTAAAGCTTCATCCATAGCAAAATAATCTACTCCCGTTGCTCCGCCTGTCACAATGCCGTCACCGCGAGAAATAACCTCCTGAACAGCAGTGTGAACATCATCCTCTACATTTGTATTTGTGAGTCTCCAAGTCCCTGTAAATAGAATCCATTTCATGCTGCCGGTCAGGGACTCGAACCCCAATACTCGCCTCCAGAGGGCGATGTCCTACCATTAGACGAACCGGCAATTTGTAATGGTATCCTACCATATGTTTTAAAATGATGCATCAGAAAATGATATACTGTATGTATGATATCTCGACCTAAAAATAACCTCATATTGGCAATTGTTTTTATTTTTGTAATTATCGTGGTTGTTTTCCTCTCGTTGAAAAAACAGTCTGATACGGGAGTTGCCTGCACAATGGAAGCAAAACTTTGTCCTGACGGATCTGCTGTCGGCAGAACCGGACCAAACTGTGAATTTGCCGCATGTCCGATACCGGATACGACTGGTTGGAAAAACTTTTCTGATCCAGTGAAGGGTGTGACATTTAAATATCCTGAGACATTTGGAACTATCTATATGCATCCACAAGACTGGCCGCCACAGGTAGCTGTATCTTCAGGTTCGTTGTCATGTACTGAGGCGGGCAGTCCCCAGGAATGGGCAGGAGGAACGACACAAAAAGTGATCAATGGGAGAATATACTGTGTCACGGTAATGAGTGAAGGTGCTGCAGGAAGTGTTTATATACAATATGTTTATGCAACAGAAATGAATGGGAAAATCGCTATCCTTACATTTACCACTAAAATGGTGCAGTGCGGAAACTATGACGATCCACAAAAAACTGCATGTGAAGCTGAACGTGCATCATTCGACATTGATTCGATTGTTCATACTGTAGTTCAAACTATTTCTTTCTAGGTTGTTTTCTTGTAAATAAAAAATAACCACACATGGTGGTTATTTTATTACTACAAAGAAAAATCTATCGGAATTTTTTCAACAATTTCATGAATTATTCCATATTGTTTTGCTTCATCTGCGAATAATGGGACCCTTGTCCGTTCGCCTCTTTCAGAAAGTTTCAGAAAATCTTCATTTTGTATACCGAAAGAA
Organism: uncultured Candidatus Saccharibacteria bacterium; assembly: GCA_964606285.1. Classification (GTDB taxonomy): domain Bacteria; phylum Patescibacteriota; class Minisyncoccia; order Phycocordibacterales; family UBA9973; genus CAZSFP01. The sequence goes on along the minus strand of CAZSFP010000007.1, from coordinate 3,729 downwards.
TTTTTTTGAATCAATGCTATTGCTTCGGACATTCTTTTGGATTCAGAAAAATACGCTTTTATGTCATCTTCTGTTTGTGAGACATTTTTTATTTCAAGGGTAGTTGTGATTGCGTGACATAAAAATCTACTGTTTGGTGTAGAAAGACGATTTTTACATCCAGCCAAAATAACAAGAGCTGATGAGTGACATTTTCCGTTGACGTATCCCGTGGATTCACAAGGAATACTTTTTAGAAAATCATATATCGTTAATGCTGGACCAACTCGTCCACCCAAGCTATTGAAAAGGATGTGTATTGGAAGATTGGGATTATCGTTGAGCATTAATAATACAGTTTCTTGTAATTCGTAAGCCATGCGATTATTTATATCATCTCCAATAGGGAAGAATCTCTTTTTTCTGAAAAATTCAAATTGTTTTTCCATTGTTAAATTTTTTCTTTATATTACATTAAAATATAATTTTGTCAATAAACACTTGCAGGTGTTAAACTATATATTCTATGATTTCTTCTGCGCAATTCCGAAAGATTATTTGGCAGTATTATAAAAAGAACGGACGGAAATTGCCGTGGCGGATTTCTTCAGGAACTACTCAGGCAGCATACAAGATTCTTGTCTCGGAATTCATGTTGCAGCAAACGCAAGTCTCACGAGTGGTGCCGAAATATGAAGCATTTTTGAAATCATTTCCAAATCCTCGAGTACTTGCCAAAGCGTCAAAATCGGATGTGTTGAAACTTTGGTCTGGGCTTGGGTACAACCGTCGTGCGCTCTATCTCCACAAATCTGTCCAAGAAATCGTTGAGCATCACAATGGTATTGTTCCGAGGGATTTGGATGTACTCGAAACACTATCTGGTATTGGTCCGTATACGGCCCGAGCGATTGCAGCGTTTGCGTATGATATGAAAACAGTTTGCATAGAGACAAATATTCGCACAGTCTTTATCCATTTCTTTTTTCCTGATGCGACAGAAAAAATAAATGATAAAGAAATCTTACAGAAAATAGAAGAAACGCTACCACGGAAGAATTTTCGAGAATGGTACTGGGCGCTTATGGATTATGGTTCATGTTTGAAATCATCTGGATTGAATAAAAATAGCTTGGCGAAATCTCATGTGAAGCAATCAATATTCAAAGGATCAAACAGGGAAGTCCGCGGTGCTATTATGAAGGCACTAACCAAGCATCATTCGATGCTGCTTTCCAAGCTTCTCACTTTGCCATTCAAAACAGAAAAAATAATTCTGAACCTTAACGCATTGGAAAAAGAAGGATTTCTTGTTATCGACAAGAAAAAACAAAAAGTCAGCATCATTTCCTAATCTAGCAAATTTGGACGATCGTCCAAATTTGCTAGATTTGATCATTTGTATATAATAAAATTTTATGAGTATAAAAAGAAAACTATTTGATTTATTACTTGAGCCACATCTTCGATACAAAGGCATGACGGTAAGTATGTTTGGATTACCTGCCTTTAATAGATATGAAAGAGATTCTTTGTATTCTGAATTATCACGGCTGATGAAAAGTAAGTATGTGGTAAGAGACGGGGAAACTTGGAAACTAACTGAAAAAGGAGAATTGTATGCAAGAAGTATCGGACAAACAGGATTTACACATTCATTGACAAAACAACAGTCTAAAAATTTGATTCTTATGTTTGATATACCAGAATCACGGAGAAAAGAACGTAACAGCCTTCGTAAATATCTCAGAAACTTTCATTATGTAATGATCCAAAAAAGTGTCTGGGTTGGACCATCTCCGTTACCTAAAGAATTTTTAGAATATCTTAATAAAACAAAATTAAAGAATTCTATTAAAACATTCAAACTTGCAAAAGGGTATACACTCAAATAATTATCTAGCAAAATGAGACGATCGTCTCATTTTGCTAGATTGAGTTACTTTTTGAAAAATGTGGCGATTTCTTCAGCTGAAATTTCTCGCTTTTGGCCGGGCTTGAGGTCATCAATCATGAGGTGGCCGATACGGAAACGAATAAGGTCGGTGACTGTATATCCAAATCCGGCAACCATGCGGCGGATTTGGCGATTTTTGCCTTCTGTGAGGACGATATCGATCGTATGGCTGTCCACTTTGCGGACGAGTGCCGGCTTTGTTTTCTCTCCTTTGCCGATAGTAACGCCACCCTGAATCCGTTTCAACAGCATGTGAGTAACTGGCTGATCGAGTGCAACACGGTATTCTTTTTCCATATGTGCGTCAGGATCCAATAGTTTCTTTGTCAGACGACCGTCGTTTGTAAGAATAATGAGACCTTCAGAGTCTTTGTCGAGTCGGCCGATAGGAAAAATATCTTCGCGTTTCAAAACCGTGCGGATATCGCGTTCACCTTCTTGGGCACCAACAGTCACGATACCTTTTGGTTTGTAATAGAGGAGATAGATATATTCTTTTGCGATGCCGCCAATGCGGATATCAGCATCCTCACGGACACGCATACCAAGTACGGCTTTTGTGTTATCGACAAATACGAGACCGTCTTCGATGAGACGATCAGATTCTTTGCGGCTGGCGAGACCACGATCAGCCATGAGTTTATTGATGCGGATGAGTGAGGGCATAACGACGTTTGAAAGCTATGTATAGCAAAAGGAGACCAAGAAGGCAACCAAGAACACCAAAGAGTGTTTCGATATGAGAGAATGCAATGATGGCAGTTCCTGCAAGCGGTGCGATCAGATATGCGCACGGGTGTGCGTCACGATAGAGGCTGATGATATCCGGATGACGTTTTGAGACGTGTTTGAAAAAGAGAACCTCTGATGTAGATTCGACAATACTTGATCCGACACGTGATAAAAATAGAATAGCTCCGATTGCAACAACAGAGTGTGTTGCTGCAGGTACAAAGAGAAAGAGAGCTATGATCATACAGATGAGTCCAAATGAAAGCATTTTTCGTGGTGAGAAACCCTTGTCGAGGAGCCAGCCGACTGGATATTCGAAAAATATGAATGGCAAGAGCATGATAGTAAAAAGAATGCCGATTGTTTCCCAGTTGAGTCCGATGTTTTGATGCAAGTAAATCGGCGCATAAATGACCATCCAGGCATAGAAGAATTGCAATGCGAAATTGATAGAAAAGATCCGGCGAAGATGCGGTTCGCGGGCGACTTCGCCACAGGCTGCACCCATATTTTCTCGGCGATAATTTGTATCTTTGAAGGTATGGAGAATACTCCCGATAATGAGTGCAGTTGCTAAGACAAAAAACAATGCGACTATATAGACTGTTTCAAATCCTCCTTGTGTTGAAAGCCAACCCGCAATCATTGGACTTGTGATCCAACCGAGATTGATGATCGTCAGGTATGTACCCCGTGACGCACCCATGGTTTTTATTTTTGCATAGTGTTCGATGAATATATCGAACAAGAAAAACGTCATGGTATTTGCTGCGATATAGAAAACAAGGAGTGGAATAAAGAACGAATGTGATACGATGAGTCCCAAGATTGCAGCACTTGCAACAAGAACCCCCACCATGGTGTGTTTGTTACCGATTTTTCTGATAATGTGTGGAATAAAGACAAGTCCGACGATACTGGTAACAGACGCAATTGCATAGAGGATACCGATACCACTTTCGCCGACAGATATTTCGAGTAATGACGAATTAACGTACGCAGTAAGTGCGACTTGGAATGAGAAAACAAACGCTGCGATGTAGAGTGTTCGCATTTTATTT
>CAZSFP010000006.1:0-15452 GCA_964606285.1 uncultured Candidatus Saccharibacteria bacterium | reverse complement strand
CACAAGCAGATATCCGCCCGTAGCTCAGTTGGTTAGCGCACAGAGCTTAGACCTATGGGGTCCATGGTTCGAATCCATGAGGGCGGACAAATTAGTGGGGCTATTTGTCCGAGCCAAAGCGAGGCGAGTGGTTAGTAAATTGTGCCGGGATGCTTCGCAAAATTTCTGGGCGACGGCGAAGAAAAATTTATGGCAACAAACGGTTTTATTTCCGATCCCGAATGATAACTGCCCCACCGTCTTTGATGATCTTATAGAGGAGGAAGTACCCGGGTGTTTCGAGTTTCCGTTCGAAACCAATCGCTTTGATATCACTCAGGGGAATTTGAGCAACACCGCCATATTTTTCTTTGAGTACTTCCCCATCCTTGATCGATTGTTTTTCATATTCAAAGAGCTTCTTGTCACGATCATTGAAAATAATATCGATTTCTTTACCGCCAATATGCACAGATTCAATCATGCGCCGTTGATCTTTGATGCGGCTTTTATTGCTCCCAACCTTTTTCATTTCAAGACCCTCGAGAAGTTCACGGCCGTATTTTTTACCAAGCTCAGCAATGTCTTTTGGTATATCTCGTGGCACAAACCGTTTTTCATTGTTCGTATATTCTGGAATATCTGCCACTTTTTCCAGAGTGATCATATGTGTTTTATAATTTTCCCCGCCGTATGCAGTCCCGCTATAATCCTGCACAACTTTGAATCCCATCTCCAGCATAAGTTTTCCAAAACTTTCTGGATGAGGAAATTCTATATTGTGAAGCATACTGATGATAGCCCGACCACCAGGTCTCAACGCACGATTCATTTCAGCAAGCACCTGCAGTCGTTCAAAATTTTTCCGACTATAATTTATCGGACTCGTCTGATGATACGCAAATGCGAGATTGCAATAATCGAGCGAATTGTCGCGCGCCGGCAGATTGAGATAGCTTCCGATAATTCGTTTTGATTTTGATTCCATGGGAACAAAATGTTCTTTGTTGATATCAAGACTAAATATTCTATCTCTGACATCATCAGTTGCGGCTTCTCGAAGCATTTCTGGACCGGAAGCAATATCGAGAATGCGACGAGTATCTCCCGCTCGTTCTTGTTCATTCATCATTCGTTCGATCATCGTGGCTGTCACCCGGGCATTGTTTCCCTGATATGTGAGACGGCCAAGCTTGCGATAGAGCGATGCATATTCTTTTCCTTTCGTATCAAGATCTCTTCGAAATGCAGTTTCTCCTGCTTCAAATCCCTCGCCGAAATGAATCATCAACCGCTCCCAGTCACTCATATACTCTTTCGAAAGTTCTGCATTTGTTTCGACGTCATTGGTATCGACTTTCGCATCCTTTTCGAGAAGCTTTTTCTCGGCCATGGTGTTGCCTATGCCACGAAGGAGTTTCTGGATCGCCTTCTCTTTCGCAATCATGTATCGGCGGATACCTTCTTCGATCGTACTGTGTGTGATAAATGTTTTTGTTACGAGATCATGTTTCAAGCCTTCTCTGTAGATACGGGCATTTTGCTGACGCTTGTCAGACATGCACCATGGTTCATTGTAGAAATACGCGCCGTCGGCCCCAGAGAAATCCACGCCAACGTCTGCTGTCTGACCACTGACAAAGACCACCATTTTCTGACCTTTTACTTTGAGCTCTTGTTGAATTCTTTTACGCTCAGTTGGACTGACATCACCATGAATTCGTTCAACGACAGTTCCAGGGGGCAATTTCAACTTGTCGACAATATTTCCTTTTCCATGAATAACACCATCAATATACCCGTTGACGAAAATAACGATCTTGTCCTGCTTTTGTAGATCCGTATCAAGTTCTTTTTGCAATGCCTCAAATTTTGATGAATGGAATTCAGGTTCAACACCGAGTAGTTCCGGATTCAAGAGGAATTTTCGGAAGACAACGATTTTTTGTGCCGCAGTCATTTCATCTTCTTCCAAGAGAATTTCGTATATTTCCCGTTCTTCCTGTGAGAGTGTCGTTTCGATATCGACATGTGTATGTTCTGGCATTTCGATACTCGTTGCGAGTTCTTTCATCTGCATACGCATGAGGAGCTCACTACGGAGATCGATCGCATCACCATAGAGAATTCGCTTGACCATTTCAGTATTGGTAAAGTGTGCATACTTTTCTGGATAAAGAAGACGGAGCGGAACCGCGATATCAGACACCTTGTTTGGTACTGGTGTTCCAGATAGAAGCGTCAGATATTTGTTCTCACCCTTGATGCTGTTTGCAACAGAAAGGATACTACTTGACCGGATACCAGATTCGATCTTTTTGACCTTGTGGACTTCATCGACAATCATCATATCGAAGTTGTAATTTTGCAGCGCTTCTCCGTATTTCTTGCCTGGTAATCGTTCTTGAGAAATAACGACATAATCAAAAACTTCTCCACGATGTATCCGTTCCATGTCTTTCGGTGAATTGACGATCAATACTTTCGGCTGTAGTCCTTTTTTGAAATAACCGACCTGTTTCCCTGTCTCAGGATCAACTTTATCTGAAAGATATTCACTCCAGGTGTCAACAACGTTTGAAGGAACCACCACCAATGCACATTTTAGACTTAAATATTCTTTAGTAAGAATTACCGAAGCACTTTTACCCAGACCCATTTCATCTGCAATAAGCATTCTCTTTTTCTCTTTCATTTCCTTGATATTGAGAAGCTGGTTGATATCCGGGAAAATACGTCCCTCTTTCAAACTATCAACAATATTTCCTGGTTTATTTTCTCGAAGAACAAAGATATCATCGAAATATTCTCGAAGTTCTTTGATCGCACTCTTAAATTCAGGAATATCACTCTCAATAATCTTTTTTATATCCGGTTCATTGAAATATGCATCTACAAGCGTTCGCTCGTCTGCTTCAGAATCCTTCTTACGAGCAAGGTTCACTGACGTGAGACATGCTCCTTTCATATTGTAGAGGATTTCTTCACGTATATTTTTGATGTCGAGCACATCGCGAAATTTTTCAAGATCTCTCGAACGAAACTCGCGCGGCGCCATCATGAAATCGCCGAGATAATCCGCGATAATCTTTTGAACAAAATCCACCTTGAGACCCTTGTATTCTGGATGATACCGGAGGATGATGTCATGTGCATTGCCCGGGAGGAGCTGCAGAATTTCGCCGATCTTTTTGGCATTTTCATTTTTTGTCTCTGTATTTACAATCTCTTGGACAAAGTCTTCAAGGCTTCCCTTGAGTTCTTGTTCTTTTGCTTCTGTTTCCTTTCGTGCTTTCAACGCCAAAGCTTCTGCCTCGATAATCTTGGCAAGTTCCGGTGAAATGTATTCACGAATACGCACTCTTTTCTGTGGTGTTTTTGGCGCTCCTTCTGTAGGCATAGCTCTCTCTAGTATACATCAAAATAGTCTCTTACTCATATCTTTTTGAAATTGTGGGGGTATTTCTTTCTGTATTTACGGAGAATCATTTCTAGGTCGTCAGATGATAGATTTGTTTTATTTGAAATAGCATCCTTTCGAACCCACCCCTCTGGAGGAAGTGCGTCTTTGGAATGTAGTAAATTATCAAGAAAAGGAATAGATTCTGGGGCATAGTATATATGCACAATACCAGATTTGTTTTTGTATTCTTTTGCATATACAGATGGGAGGTACTGCAATAAATTATTCAAGGTTGTACCACCTATGCCAATCTTGCTCTTTAAACTTTCTTTTGTTTCCCATCCCTCAGGCACAGATGAGATTTTCTTGAATTTTTCCAAATCTTCCAGTATCAACTGAACAAGTACGGGAGCATAATATTCAACAACATGGCCGATTTTGTTTTTATAGATACCAAAATATTCTGGATGTTCCTTTCGATATATATCAGCACGATTCGCAATAGTTCTGTATGGTATATTATGTTTTTCTGAAATATTGCTATTGGTATCCCATCCTTCTGGTGGTTCTGATGTTTCTTTTAAAATAAATATCTTTTCTTTTATAATTTCAACAAGGGCAGGAGCATAATATTCTTTATTAGTTTTCCCATGTTTAAAAGTATAAAAATACTCTGGGTGAGATTTTTTGTACCGATATACTATCCGCTTGATATTATTTGGCCATGTGTCTAGTTCTTTTTCTAAATCAAGATTGGTTTTCCATCCTTCCGGCGCTTGAGAAATAATCTTCTCTTCCCGTTGCCCCCCCCTCCGATTCAATTTTGATTTTAGAGATTTTTTCCATGGTTGTTTATTTTACCACATTTCTTCTATTCCCGATCTTTGAATTTCCCGATGTCGTTTGGATTTTCTTTCTTGTGTTTATTCATAAGTTTTCTAATATCTTCTATCGATAATCCAGTTTTCCCTGCGAGATCTTCTATTGCTTGCCAATTATCAGGGGCTTCTTGAATATCTAAAAGAATGCTATTAATTTTTTCCTTAATAATCGAAATAAGGTCTGGAGATATATATTCAAAGACTCCGGTGTCTGTTCGAAAAAATCTAAAACACTCTGAGTGTGTTTTTCGATATTCATTAATTAATGTATTCAATTTTGACTTTGGAATATATACCTCGTGAAAAAGTTTCGTAATTGTTTTCCATCCAGGTAAAACTTCTGGAAATTGTTTATTTTTTTCTTCTAATTTATTTTTTATAATTGCAATTAATTCTGGAGCATAATGTTCTCGAACTTCTTTATTAGGAACTCTATACTGTTTGAAATAGTTTGGATGAATTGTACGATAATCCTGGACCATATCAGAAAGAGTATTTGTTCCAATACCTAATTCGATAGCACATCTATAATTTGTTTTCCATCCCGTAGGTGGGCTTTCAAATTCGCCAACCTCTTTAGCAATAAGACTAACAAGTTCAGGAGCATAATGTTCACGAAGACCAGACCGAGATCTAAAATATTTAAAATATTCTGGGTGACTATCACGATATTTATTTGCAATCGTACCTATAAGCCTTTCACCAACATTTAATTTATTATGAACGATATTATTTGTTTCCCATCCATCAGGCACTGTTGTCGTCTCAATTTCTTTAACAATAAGATCAACGAGCTCAGGTGCATAATGTTCTCGCGTTTGACCTTTTTCTGGTTTTAAATTTTTGAAATATTCTGGATGACTATCACGATACTTGTCAGCAATATCAGACACTGTTTCCTGACCAGTACCAAGCTCTTTCTGGAGAGATTTATTTGTCTTCCATCCTGGAATAACTTTTTCGGTTTTTTTAAGCTCTGAAACGATAAGATCTATCAATTGCGGAGAAAAATATTCATATATTGGCCCACTATCCGATTTAAAATTTCTAAAATATTCTGGATGCTTTTTTCTATGTAGTTCACTTATAGCGGATACTTTTAATTGTCCTGTTTTCAATTCCTTTGAAAGAGCTCCGACTGTTTTCCATCCTGGAATAACTTTTTCGATTTTTTGAAGTTCTGAAATAATTTTAGTTACCAATTCTGGTGAATAATGTTCATGAACTGGTCCGCCCTTTGCTTTAAAGTATTTAAAATACTCAGGATTACTTGTACGGTATTGATCGGCAATTATTTTTATTGATGGATAAGATGTATCCAGTTGATCACGAAGACCTCCATTTGTCATCCATCCTTCCGGCGCAAACGGGACTTCATTCTTCTTTTCAATTTTTGGTGTTTCTGGAATTTTCATATATTTTTTCGGTCTTTAAATTTCCCAATATCTTCAGGTTTTTCTTTACGATATTTTCGAATAATAGTATCTAATTCTTCACTGGAAAGTCCTGTTTTTTCAGAGATATTCTTTTTTAAAAGCCAATTTTCTGGAGCTTCCGGAATATGCTTATTTTTTTCTTCCAATTTTTTTTGTATTATTTCAACCAATCTTGGTGCGTAGTGTTCACGAACCTTGCCAACACTGTCTTTGTAAAATAAAAAATATTCCGGATTAGTGATATGATACGGATCAGCTAGTTTCTTTATATTTTTATTGAAAGAACCGAATAAAGACGCTATAGAGCTCGCCGTCATCCAGCCTTCTGGCGCATGGGGAAACTTTTGAACTTCATCAATAATAATTTGTACAAGTTCTGGGGAAAAATGTTCACACAAAGCACCTGAACCAGGAACAAATTTTCCAAAAAAATCTGGACGATCACGATATTTGCTTGCAATATCAAAAATAGTTTTTTCTGCAGTTCCTAATATATCAGAAAGTTTCTTAGTTGTTTTCCAACCATCAGGCGCAGGAATTCTCTTTTTATTTTCATTTTCAATAATAGCAACTAACTCTGGAGAATAATATTCATGGATTTTTCCTTTTCGGGGCTTACAATTTTTAAAATAGTCTGAATGATCATTTCTATACTGATTTGCAATTCTTGTGACCATAGAATGGGCCATATTGAGTTTTTTTGCAAGATTACCTGCTGTCTCCCATCCATCAAATGGCTCCGGTGTCTCTTGAAAGTCTTTTATTGCTTTTTCAATATAAGAGACAAGGAAGGGTGAATAATGTTCCCTGACAGGACCACCCTTGACCTTGTATTTTCTAAAATAATTTTTATAATCTTTTCGATATGTTTCTGCGATATTTTTTATTTCACGAATCTGAGAATTGATTTTAGATGCAATTTTTCCTGCAGTGACCCACCCCTCTGGAGCTTCCGGAGTATTACGAAATTCAAAAGTTTTTTCTTCAAGAATTTTTAAAAAATCCGGAGAGTAGTGTTCGCGAACAGGACCCTCTTTTGTTTTATATGGTTTGATCTGTCCAATATATTCTTCTTTACATTCACCAACGATAGTTTTTATCGTTTCTCGATCAATACCCACCTTTTTGGCAAACATGGTATTTGTCATCCATCCTGCTGGTGCATATGACACTTTTTTTGCTTCTATAACTTGCTCTTTCAAAAGAGTCACGAGTTCTGGGGCATAGTGCTGAAACACTCTTCCTTTTTTATTCCTAAAATCTTTAAAATATTCTGGATGATCTTCAAAATATTTCTTTGCCATTAGAGAAAGATTTGTTTTATCAAAATGAAGATCCTTTGCTAGTGTCTGATTGATTTTCCATCCTTCCGGTGCAAATGGAATATCTTCTTTCTTTTCAATTTTAGGAATCCCAATCTTTTCCATATATCCTTATTTTATCATATTCTCCCAACAAAAATGACCCGACGATTGTCTGGGTCATTCTGAGGAACTATTTTGTTACTTCTGTTACTTCGTACGCAACCATGGCTTGTTCTATGCCGATTGCCCTGCTAATAGCCAAAGGTTTATTCAAAATCTTGTCACCAATCTTTACCTGGTGGATACGAGCAACGTCTCCGCTGGGAAGGACATAATTTGGAATTAATGCTGTTCTGTAAGCTACCGCAACAAGTACTCCGGGACTGAAATCAAGGACATCTTTATAGCGCGCACTGACTCCTCTTTCTGAAAAATCTTCAGTATTCATAATGGTAAATTCTACTCCTGCTTTCGTCTTAAATGTCGTGCCAACAAGTTTTGAGCTTTGTACTGCCATGGGCTGAGTTTTTAGAAGTTTTAATGAAATTGTGTATTTTTTACTATTATAGTATATATTTTAAATAAGTCAACTAATGCATTCACGGTCTTTGCCAAAAATGCTTTTTTCTGGTAATGTAGGGCGAAACTCTAACTATAGTCCTTTTATATGAGCCGAACACACTCTCCCGCCCGCGCCTTTATCGGCATCCGCTTTCCTGAAAACGAAGCGCGTATCATCGATTCAACATTCGAAAAAACCAGTAAAATGTTTCATACGAGACCCGTTGCTATCGGCCTCAACATCAATCTTGATGATGAACATTTGTCTGATTGTCGCATCATTTCTTCGTTGTTTCCGTCAAAAAAGATGTTTAACAGTAAAAATTTGGTGTACATTTCTTCATCCAACAAAGATATCCTCGCAAAAATTTCTGTATTTCTCGCAACAGCAAAAAGAGAAAACGAAGACACTATTGATATCATCGGCATCGCTTACAAAACATTGGTTGGCACGAGTACTATAGCAAAACAAATAAAATCATTGCACAAAAAGAAATCACTCATCTATATTTCTGATGCCATGTTTCTACACATCGACAAAGATATGTTGAAAAAGATGACGCGTGAACAGTATCAAAAAAATGTTGATTATGTGGAAATTCAAATCAGTGATGAAGAGTTTTTCTTTGAACACGAAGAACTTCGTGAACGCATGAACATCTTCACTGAAAACGGTATTACCATTGTTTTCAGTGGAGCAATATACATGCATGGATTGAAAAGAATGGGATTGCTTGCAAAACAATTCCCTTCACTTTCCATAATGGCAAGTGAAGCACTACTTACTGACAATCACTTTGATATACCCAAAGCACGCAGATTCTACAAGCACATGATTGAGTTTGAGAGAAAAAATTAAACACAAAAAAATCCCCAAATATCGGGGATTTTTTATTTTGTATCAGATTTTGAATCTTCTACTCACTACTTACTACAAACTACGTACTGCCTTAATCCCAACTGAGTGTTCCGCCGGTTTTGTATTCAGTCACACGGGTTTCAAAGAAGTTCTTTTCTTTGCGGAGATCCATGATTTCACTCATCCACGGAAACGGATTTTCGGCATTGTAGACTTTCTCGAGACCGATGCGTTCGAGGCGGCGGTCTGCGATGTATTTGATGTATTCATAAATACCATCGGCATTGAGGCCGAGAATACCACGCGGCAAACAGTCTTTTGTATACTCATATTCGAGCTCGACTGCACGTTTGATGTTTTCGGTAATTTTCTTTTTGAAATCATCTGTCCAGATGCTTGGATTTTCAGAAACAATCTCATTGATGAGATCGGTTCCAAAAGCGAGGTGGACGGATTCATCACGAAGGATGAATTGGAATTGTTCCCCTATTCCTGTCATTTTATTCTGACGGAGGAATGACAACATCATGACAAAGCCGGCATAAAAAAAGATGCCTTCCATGATAACGTAGTAGCCAACAAGATCATGGACAAAGCGTTGAATATTTTCAAGTGAATCAGTTTTGAACTGGTCATCCAAAATAGATTTGGTTATTTCAATAACGAAATCATCCTTTGCTTTGATCGACGGGATTGTCATGTACATGTTATAGACTTCGTCTGGATCGAGACCAAGTGTGTCACAGCAATAAATAAATGTATCTGTATGAATCGCTTCTTCATATCCCTGACGAAGGAGGTACTGGCGGCATTCAGGATTCGTGATGTGCTTGTAGATCGATAGGACGATATTGTTCGCAGTCAAAGATTCGGCAGTTGAGAAAAATCCCATGTTCCACATGATGAGGCGTCGTTCGTCATCAGAAAGAGTTGTCGGATGCTTCCATGTTTCGACATCCTTTTGCATATTCACCTCTTCAGGTGTCCAGTTGTTCGCCACACCGTTTTTGTAGTGTTGGCGCGCCCATTTGTACTTCATCGGAAGTATCTTGTTTGGATCGGTCGTTCCTGCATTAAGAATTGTTTTTTCAGCCATTGTAATAGTGAGTAGTTAGTAGTAAATAGTGAGTAGAAAACTCTGTATCCCTTCCTCCTCTGCGAAGGGGAGGTGGATTTTTGTAATCAAAAATACGGAGGGGTGAAAATAGAGCATTGAAATACTTTCACCCCCTCGGCTTTTCAGCCACTCCCCCTTCGCAGGGGGAGAAAATACAAATTCACACAAAAACCAATGCATCTATCATAGCATTTTTTAGAGAAATAGTGCTGTGAAATTGATTATTGACAAATAAATTAAAAACTGTATAGTAAAGAAAAAGTTAAAAACATGAATAACCAACAAATACATCAAGAAGCGACTGATCTTACAAAAAAAATCGAAAACTTGGATAAAAAATTAAAAATAGTTCAAAGTAAATGCAAGCATACACACAAGAAAAAAGAAAGTAAAAGTTTAAGCCTTCGATCATGGGAAATAAAAACAACATGTAAAACCTGCTTAAAAGTATTACGTTGGGAAATAAACCCCTAATAAAAAATCCCCCGCAACGCGGGGGATTTTTTATTTGTATAGGATGAATCTTTCTCCTCCTTCTGCAAGGAGGAGTGGTCGAAGACCGAGGTGGTAATTTGATTTAAAGATCACCACCCCCTACCCCCCTCAATAAGGAGGGGAGAAAATACTATTCCCTATAACCTAAAATTTAACCTACCATGTCTACTGACATGATTCACAACTCTCATCCTTGAATACATGGACGTTGAATTTTGGGGTGACAGGAGCTGCAACAGTATCTTCTTTTCTTTTTTCCTCACTTGTCTTTGAGAGTTCGACAGTCGCCTTTTCGATCGCAGTCGCACCAAGAGTACGGAGATAATATGTCGTCTTGAGGCCCATGCGCCACGCGGAAAGATACGTGTCCCCGATCGTTCGGCCGGATGTCGTATTCATAAAGAGGTTGATGGACTGACTCTGGTCGATCCACTTGCCGCGGTATGCCGCATGCATGATGACCCAGTACGGATCGATTTGGAAAGCTTCTTTGTATTTTGATTTGATCCACGATGGAATTTCTGGAATATTTTCGAGATTACCGTCTTCTTGCTTGATCTTGTCGAGCATGGAACGATCCCAGAGATTTTCTTTTTTCAAATCGGTCACGAGGTATTCATTCGGTACAGTAAATTCTCCACTGAAATTCGACTTCACATAAACGTTCTTGTAGATTGGTTCGATCGATGGGAAACAACCAGAGATGTTTGCAATCGTTGCGGTTGGTGCGATTGCCATGGTGTTCGAGTTGCGCATACCAAATTCTCGGACTGATGCACGAACTGGTTCCCAGTCCATGGTTCCTGTCGGCTTGATACCCGTCGGAATACCGCGTTCTTGTTCGAGGAGTCCCAATGTATCGACTGGAAAAATACCACGATCCCACTTGGAACCTTTGAATGTTTCGTAGGCACCTTTTTCTTTTGCGAGAAGTGATGACGCCATGATCGCATGCCATGAGATATATTCTTGGAGTTTGTCGGAAAGTTCGACAGCTTGTTCTGAATCAAAATTGATATTTGTCTTATAGAACACATCTTGCATACCCATAATACCCAAACCCACTGGACGATGGCGCATGTTTGCAGTCTTACCTTCGATGACGGGATAAAAGTTGACATCAATGACATTGTCGAGCATGCGCATAGCGGTCTTGATCGTATCGGCAAGCAATACATAATCGATCGCACCATTTTTGACATGATTTGAGATGTGAAGTGAGCCGATATTGCACACGGCTGTTTCAGTTGCAGACGTATTGAGCGTAATTTCCGTACAGAGATTTGATGAATGAATCACACCATCATGATCCTGAGGTGACCGAATGTTGCACGGATCTTTGAATGTAAACCATGGATGACCTGTTTCGTAAATCATCATGATCATACGACGCCAGAGATCTTGAGCTTTGACTCTTTTGAAAAGAGCGATCTCCCCTTTGTCTGCTTTTTGTTCGTATTCAACATATGCAGTTTCAAATGCACGACCATAAATATGGTGGAGATTTGGCACTTCTTCTGGAGAAAAAAGTGTCCAGTACCCATCTTCTTGCACGCGCTTCATAAACAGATCTGGAATCCAGTGTGCAGTATTGATGTCATGTGTTCGACGGCGGTCATCACCGGTATTTTTACGAAGATCGAGGAAATCTTCGACATCAATATGCCATGTTTCGAGATAGACACAAAGAGCGGCACGGCGACTACCAGATCGATTGATGGACGCAGTGGTTGCATCAACAATTTTCAAAAATGGGATGAGTCCCTGACTGCCAGTGTTGATAGTATTTACCAATGCATTCGTACCACGAATATTTGTCCAGTCATTTGCGACCCCTCCGGACCATTTTGCGAGCTGTGCATTGTCTCCAACACATTTGAAGATATGCTTGAGATCGTCTTCGACGGTTGTGAGGAAACAAGAGCTCATTTGAGGATGAACAGTTCCCGAATGAAGAAGCGTTGGTGTCGATGGGACATAGAGCATCTGAGAGACAGTATTGTAAAAATTGATTGCAACAGCATCTCGATCAGCAGCGGTTTCATTGAGCGCGATACCCATGGCAACACGCATCCAGAAATACTGCGGTGTTTCAAGAATCTTTTGTTTTGCATCACGAAGGAAATATCGGTCAGTCAGAATCTGTACGCCCATGTATTGGAACAATGCATCACGTTTTGTATCGATCGCGGCCGCAAGTTTTTCAAGATCAAAATTCAAAAGCTCTGGTGCGAGACGTTTTGCATCAACACCAGCTTTGATACTTTCCTTGAATCCTTTTTTGTGAAGCTGTGCAAAATGACTTGTGAATTCATCAGTACCAATCACCTCTTTGTAGATATCATTGATAAGGAATCGTGCGGAGACAAATGAAAACATCGGATCATGTTCGATCTGCGTCTTCAAGGTCATGACCATGGCCTTGTTGATCTCACTCGTGGTAATGCCATCGTAAATATTGAGACGAACTTTCGCAACAATATCCTGCATGTCGACACACTTTTCAAATCCCTGACAGACATTCTCGACTGCTTTGATGATTTCAGCTTCATTGAATGGCACCATTTTCCCACTGCGCTTTTTGACAGAGATTTCATGGCGCTCCAATCGTTCAACAATCTGCTTTTGTTCTTGTTCACGGGCCTCAGCACGCTCATGACGATAGATGATATATGCCTTGGCTACGAGAAAGTCACCTTTTTTTGAAATTTCCTGTTCAACCAAGTCCTGAATATACTCGACTGTTGGAATCATGTCTTCTTCACCATGCGTCACTTCTATGGCATGAAGCACACGATCAGTGATATCGACGAGGTCAGAGCGTTCTATCGGAATACCCGTTGCCGAGTATGCTTTTTCAAGTGCTGTTTCGATACGTGTACGATCGAACGGCACTATGGAACCCCCGCGTTTTTTGACCAATGTAAGCATGAAGAAAAATGAGTTAAAAACTAATAATAAAGATATGTTTATTGTACAAAATTTTAACCCGAACAGAGAGTGGATATCGTAAAATTTCGTCTCAAATTTCGCATCTGAAAACAGAATAGAATGTGTGTAAAATGGCTCTCCAAAATGTGCGAAAAACACTCATTTTTTTGACGATAAAAATATAATTTTAATGTCAAGGAAAAAGATACTCAGAAACTGTGTATAAATTATTTTATCTCGGGCAGAGAGTGATACTATCTCCTACTGCAACATCGTGTCGCTCTCCAAATCCAGCTGCAACTTCCAATACAGCACGGATCGGAACCTCTGGATAGAAAATAGTTGGATATGTCGATGGCTCTACTGATGCAGTGATTTCAGCAATCTTCCAATCTTTATCGAGCCAGATGATATCAATCGGAAACAGCATCTCTTTCATCCAAAAACCGTACTTCCCATCTCTTGGAAAGATAAATAACATGCCTTCAATATCAAATAGTGTCGATCGCCCCGAAAGTCCCCGCGCTTGTGACGGTGGTGTATCAGCAATATCGATCGAAATCTGTGTATCACCAATAAATAAACAGTGAGGGAGCTGATTTTTGTAGTGAGAAAAAATAAAATAACCAGCAACGAGAACAAGGATGACGCAAAAGAAGATGAGGAGTTTTTTCTTCATGCAAAAATGTTATAACGTCACCGGAATAGAACAGTAGTGCGGATTTTCCCCACTTGGATCATCATCACTGAAAAAGAGTGTCAGAGCATTTGTCGCGGGTGTACCTGTCAGTGCTGGAATCGTGACTGAAAATGGTTTTGGATTGCTGTTCATCCAATCAACATAGATCGGCAATGCTTTCGGAGTACTTTTTATCGCACCAGTACTATCCTTCACAACAACACTACCAGCATTTGCTTCGAACACTGTCCACGGTCCACTGTTTCCTGCCGGATGGACCGTACCAGTAATCGTCAGTGGAAATGTGACCTGACTGTTTGCTGCAGGTGATGCAATCTCGATACCCTGACATGCAACGACAACTACATCATCAGAAACGATCGGTGCATTGACTGCTGTTTTCTTGATCCAAAAAATACCAAATATGACGACAAGTCCGACACAGAGAATAATGATAGAAGAATTTTTTTTCATAAATGATTTTTTATAGATAGTAATCTTATATATCTCTATACTACCATTTCTCCTAAAGAAAAACATCCTTCACAGGATGTTTTTCTTTGTTCACAAGGACTGATTCTTGTAAATTCTGAATTTATTTTTAAACTTCCCAGAGAGTGTTTAAGTCATTTAACAAACTAAATCTTCCTGCCTCTGTAAGTTCTTTATCTTTCTCAATTTCAAGTTTTAGAGTAATCATCTCTTCTCGAGTACCACCACCTGCAACTCTATCTTCAAAACCGGCGTGACTCTTACCATACACTTCTTCCATTTGCTCATCAGATGGTCCTTCTGCTTGATGATTTACTGACTTTTTATTTTCTTGTTCCATGTGATTTATAGTACTAATGTTTTCTTAAAAAAGCAATGAAAAAACATCCTATCATAGGATGTTTTTTCATTTAGTTTTATAGTATGCAAATAATAGTTTCAAAAACCACTTTCTTTTGTTCCGCCCTACCATCCTGCGTCTATATAGTACGCATGATGGGTTTCTGCACTTCTATCCTTTGTGCAAGGGACAATGTTTTCCTCGTTGTCATGAGTGACTCTGATAAATCAGAGAACGACCTGTTAAGTTTTCATAGTCCGAAGACGTATGAAAACGGGTCCAATTATGGAAGTATTCCACGAGCAGCTTCCGCTACCCGTGCCTTGTTACGACTTATTCCCTGTCACCGAGCTTACCGTAGGTCAGTCAAAGACTGAATTTCGGGTATTCCCGGCTCCCTTGAATTGACGGGCGGTGAGTACAAGACTTGAGAACGTATTCACCGCGGTATGTCTGACCCGCGATTACTAGCAATTCCGGCTTCATGAGGTCGAGTTGCAGACCTCAATCCGAACTGGCGCCATGTTTGAAGGATTGGCTCAGGGTTACCCCGTCGCGACCCGCTGTCATGGCGATTGTATTATGTGTGTAGCCCCAGATATCAAAGGGACATGCTGACCTGGCGTCATCCTCTCCTTCCTCCCAGCCCGATATTCGCGAAGCGACACAGTACGAGTATGAAGTATGAGTACCTAGTATGAAATTCATACTAAATACTTGTACTTTGTACTTATACTGTGCACTTCGTGCACATTGGGCTGGGCGGTCTCGTGTGACAAATATAACACACGACGAGGGTTGCGCTCGTTACCCCACTTAAGGGAACAGTTCAAACCACGAGCTGACGACGGCCATGCATCACCTGCCTAACAGTCTTGCGAGGTCTCCGGTTTCCCGGAGATTTCAGTTAGGTTTCAAACCTGGGTGAGGTTCTTCGTTTATCATCGAATTAAACCACATAATCCACTGCTTGTG
>CAZSFP010000005.1:0-32884 GCA_964606285.1 uncultured Candidatus Saccharibacteria bacterium | reverse complement strand
AAAACCCTTGGCGAATTCTGGCGGAAACCCCCGTCGCGTCGCTTTGCGACGCTCCAAATTTTGGCGAAAAAACGAATTCCGAAACTTTGCTGGGATACAGGGATTCGAACCCCAATTAACGGCTTCAAAGGCCGCTGTCCTACCATTAGACGATATCCCAATATTTACTTTGTTTCCCTATCTTGCCCTAAAATATCAATCAACGCAAGCTCCAAAGGCAACGTTGGAACACTGGCGAAGGATTGCATTTGGACGGCCTCAATGAGACGGACCAAGGTTGATGAAGTCATGGTTTTTGATTTTTCTTTTGCAAGATCACCCAAGAATTTCTGGTCGCGTTCGGAGAAGTGATTCATGAGAATGTCTTGCTCGCTTGGTGCAAAACGCGCGAGAAGAACGGCTCGGCATTTCTCGAGAATGAGACGTGTGAGAAGCGGCATGGAAACTTGTTCATCCCCTGCCATTCGCACAGCGGTCAACGATTTCTCCATATCACCGCGAACGATTCCTTCGATGATTGAATTCACAATATCTCCCCGCGGTGCACCAGTGATACGCTCAATATCTGCAATAGATATTTTTTTATCCGCCGCAGACGAAAGCACTTTCTGAAGTGCCCCCAACGTATCACGAAATGACCCATCACCAAGGAGCGCGATCAATTCTGCACTTTCTTTGTCGAGACTATACCCTTCTTTTTTTGCAATAGCATGCACCGTCTCAGCAAGAATTTTTTCACTCGGTTGTTTGAATACATAACTCTGGCAGCGCGAGACGATCGTCTCAGGAACTTTGATGAGATCAGTTGTTGCGAGGATAAAGATGACATGTGCTGGCGGCTCTTCGAGTGTTTTCAAAAGCGCGTTGAATGCTTCTTTGGTCAGCATGTGTACTTCGTCGATGATATAGACTTTGTATTTCGAATCAAACGGCAGTGTTGTCACACCGTCCCGAAGTTCACGAATATCGTCGATACCACGGTTTGATGCCGCATCTATCTCATAAATATCGTTTTGACTCGTCCCAAGTTCACGAGCAATGATGCGCGCGATCGTGGTCTTGCCGATACCACGTGTACCCGTGAGGAGATACGCGTGTGCAATCTTCCCTTCTTTGAGGGATTTTTTGAGCACAGAGACAACATGATCCTGTCCGATGACATCATCAAAACTTTCTGGTCGATATTTGCGATAGAGCGCGAGGTCTTGCATGAGAGCCAGTATAACAAAAATTCTAGTAAGTAGAAATAGAATCGTATAAAACTCCCCTCCTTGATCAAGGAGGGGTGGCTCGTACTCGAGACGGGGTGGTAATTAATTCTAGAATACAAGATCACCACCTCCTACCTCCTCCTCAATAAGGAGGAGAGAAAAAAATACAAAACAAAAAACCGTATGGTGTACGGTTTTTATTCTTATTCAGAATTTTATTTAGAGGGTGTTTTTTGAACCTTTCTTTTTTCTGCAGGAACAACAGGATGAATATCATTGAACAACCAGTTCACACAATGCTTGCAAAATTCCTGCGATGGAAATGCTTCGAGATTCACCCAGAATGCTTCCTGATCTATTACTCTTGATACGAGAACAAGTTCCATGCTAGTTTTCTGAAAAAAGACTGCAGCTTTTTCTGTATGACCTGTCTTAAAAATTTTTATTCCTATTTTACTGGGATTGAATTGACCAATTTTTACGATAACACATTGATCATTCTCTTCATCTTCCGCTTCGATAATCATACGTCCGAATTCTTCCCTGACAAGCATAGAGGATTGGAATCCGGTAACTTTTCCTTCAAGAGATACTTCAGAATAAAAATCAAAGTATACTTTTACTTTCTTTCCGGAAATAGCCTCAATGTCTTTTTGGAGAATAGCACATGCTTTCTTCAGTAATGCATTCCATATACCAGCAAGATTCAGATTTACTATTTTGTCTTTCATGTACACTAATTTTAACGTTTTCCACACATTACCTCTTTATCATGTTTTTGTCAAACAAAAAAACGACTTGTGAGATAGCCGTTTTTTAAAATACACATTATACAGTTTCAAGAACAAGTGAAGGAAGTCTGTATGAAGTCGGTAATTCTGGTACTGTTGTTTCATATAAGTCTTCTTCGTTTTCAAGAAGCTCAGAAATTGTATTATAAAAAATAGTATGTAATTTTAATTTTTCACGCGCACTATCAATAGCCCAATTCAATAACGTTGTCATTCCAGCAACACTTGCATATGTATCTCCATATTCTATCCACCAAATAGCATGAAGATTTCCGCCTGTATAAAATCCGGCATGAATAGAGATAATTTTATATTCGGCAAATCTTTTGTCTTCGGGTTTTTGTTCAGAAATAAAACAAGTTGCTACGGTACGATTGTGTTCAACCGATACAAATAAAATTTGTTCTCCTATTTTTATTTGGGTAATTTTTCTTGAACCATTAGGTGTTTCCTGAATTTCAATTTTTTTTCCATTATATTTGGTAAATAATACAAAAAATACGTCAGATGCTAACAGGTAATACTTTTTTCTTTGCTTCACGGTTATATTATTTTAAGTTTTCCCTACTCTATGCCTCTCAAGCTCCTTTGTCAAACAAAAAAAATTACCCCTTGAAAAAGAGGTAATTTTATTTTCTGACTTCAAAAAGCAATAATTCTTCACCATCACCTTCATCGAACGGCAAACATCGAACCACCGGATCATGAAATCCTGCTTGTTGTAATTCTTGTTTGCACTCTTTGACACGCAGTCTACGAAGTGTCATTTCACTATATCCCGCAGTCGTTGATTCGATAAAAAACAACTTGCCATCTGGCTTGAGTAATCGTTTCCATTCGCGAAACATTGCAACGGGAGATTTGATATATTTATACCCTTTCACAAAGAGAATAGCATCAAAACTTTCTTCTCTAAATGCAAAACGTTTCTTTGGAAGAAGATTCAGGTCAAATTGGACTCTTCTTCGTTTTGGATATTCATACCGTTTCAGCATTTTTTCTGAATAGTCATGAGCCGTTATCAAGCGGTCTATATGTGGATAAATATAACTATTGAATCCGCACATTGCTTCCAAAACATCACCAGAAAGCTTTTCTGAAATAAAATGAGTGGTTTCTTTTTTATATCGTCCGGCAATATCTCCAGGAAGAGACGCTGCGGTCTTTTCCCATTTATCCAAATCTGACAATTCACTCCATGAAAGCAGTCTCATGTCTTTTAGTCTAGCAAGTATGTGTGTGACCTTTCTTCCAGTAATCTTTTCTCCATCACTGAGTAATGCATACAGTTTCTTTGAAAGTTCTACTGCTTTTGGTTTGTTATCTTTATGAACTTTGTACGAATACATCCAAGTATATTTTTGATCTTCTTTTTGATTTCTCATCTGCCAAATATCTCTTTCAAAACGAGCCAATGGAAGAAGAATGATTCGCGAATTGTTCTCGACCACTCGTTCTTCAACGTCAGTTATTATTTTCATTTTTACGATGTAAATTTCTTTACACACTACATCTTTATCCTATTTTTGTCAATTTATACAATCCCCTCTTTTTTCATCGCATCCATCATGCGAGTGATGCCGATACCGCCGCCATATCGTGGAAAGAACTCCAAGGAGAGAAATTCTTCTAGTTCTTTTTCTACCCGTTCCTTACCAAAGAGTTCGTAAAGTTTGTCAGCGTATTTTCCATCACTGATCGTATGGAATTGTTGTCGCATTTCTGTGACGTCACTACTTCGTTCTGCTGAACCTATCGTTTCGTTGCCAGCAAGGATCACATCGATCTTGCTCGCATGGTCGCCACTCTTTTTCATATTCCAAAATGGCGAGGTCTTGATCGGAAAGTTCTCGAGAAAAACCACGGGTCCGAGATCAACTGCCATTCTGTTCTCTTCTTTATGTGACAGTTCGTCTGCACTATAGAACGTCGCAAGTTCGTCATACTGTTTGTAAAAGAATTTTTCTGGTGTTCCAAATCCCAAGTATTCGAGCAATTCTGTTTCCAGTGTCCGCAAATCCTCGATCGTTCCCCGTGATTCGAATTCGAACATAGGGAAAATAATCTTGTGTCGTCCCGGTACTGGATTCTTCTCGGCACGATAACTCGTCGAGACACAAAAAACGCCCGCTCTATCGGGACGACTGAGTAATTCATATTCGAGCCACATCTGGCCAGTTTGCGGCAATGGCCAAATCTCACCTGCGTACTCATATGTCGCCACTGTTGTCGGATCTTCGCACGCTGCGAGAATTGAAAGTCTATCCTGTGTATGGACTTCTATAAATCCTTTTTCCAGGAAAAAATCCCGAAGCTTGTTCACTACAATACTAAATGTTGCACTGTCTTCTACACCTTTATAATTATGAATCATATATTCGAACCTCTTATGATAAATCTACACATGTCTGTGCGAGTGTGTTCCGAACAGGACGAATGTTCGGACAAAAAAAATACCTCCCACATAATGGGAGGTATTTTTATAAAAATCAAAACAACAATTCGTGGGTTTTGATCTTGAAATGTTGTTTTGGTTTGTTTGCACACTGCGGACTATTGTAACACATCTTTATTTTCTGCAAGGAAGTTATCCACAATTTTCCGAACTTCTTTTGTATTACTTGTTTCCATAAGCCTAATCCGTAATTCCTTTGCTCCTGGGAAACCGTTCGCATACGCCTTGAAATGTTTTTTCATGATTGCAAAGTTTTTGATATCACCCAAAAGTTTTTCAAATAGCTCTGCGTGTTCAATCATGACATCCAGTTTTTGTTTGAGCGGGATATCTGCTGTGTGTCGAAGCCAATATTTGTTCTTTTTGATGATATGCAAACGAAAAAGAAAATTTCTTACAACCTCACTCCAACCCTCTCCTAATCTAGGAGAGGGGGCAGAATTCAAAGATTTTGAAAAGAGAAAAGGATTCCCAAATATTGCTCGGCCGATCATGATACCATCACAACCTGTTTCTATAACTTTTTTTCGGGCATCATCCATATCGACAACATCACCATTACCGAGGATCAATGTCTCTGGTGATATTTCATTTCGAATTTCAACAATCCGCTGCATGTATTCCCAATGCGCCGGCACGTTCGATAATTCTTTTCTCGTTCGCAAGTGTACTGTCAGCGCAGCAATATTTTGCCGAAGTAGAAACGGCAACCATGTTTCCATTTCATTTGCTCCATAGCCGATGCGCGTTTTGACTGAGATAGGAATATTTTTGTTTGCTTCGGAAATACCGTCTTTTGCCGCTTGAATAATAGTTGCCGCAATATCTGGTGTTCGGATCATTGCCGCACCACATCCCTGTTTCTCGATCGTACGATCAGGACATCCCATGTTGATATCGATACCATCAAAGCCGAGTTCGGCACATAGTTTCGCAGCACTTTTCATATTTTCTGGATTCGAAGAAAAAAGCTGTGCGATGATCGGCCGTTCGCCTTCTATATATGAGAGATCACGCATCAATTTCTCTCGCCCTATCGGATGCGCCAAACCGTCAGCAGACACGAATTCAGTCCAGAGCACATCCGGCTTGCCATACTTTACGATGATACGTCGAAATGCCGCATCCGTGACATCTGCCATCGGTGCGAGAACAAAAAACGGTTTTTTTAATTGTGACCAGAATCCATGGTTCATAAAGAATCTTTGAATTTGTAATAGACTTTGTTTGAAAACCGGAGATCGAAATACTCGAGTCCTGATTGATTTGTTTTCATCTTTTTTTGCAAAAGTGGATCCTTGAGTGCAGATGTAAACGTTTCCAGTATTGCCATGACATCATCCCGCGGATCGATCAGTATTCGTACACCATCCGAAAGAGTAACGTATTCGTTATCAAATGCAGTTTTGACAATCGATACCGGTTCAAATCCAAGTGATCGAATACCGTCTATCATTGTATTCATGTCAGAAAATTCTTTTTCAGAAAATACTACGATGCCCGGGACCACATCGATATTCGGACTATAAAAACGAAAATACACACCTCTCGAGAATTGTGGTGCGAGAGAAAACGCAACGCCGGTATAATCGAGGAAATAGCACGGATCGATCGCATGATCAGGATTTGTACCGCACCAAAGATAATTTCCCTTGCGTTCTGTTACCGTCACCTCAATGACACGGTCACGTTCCCGCACATCAACTGTTTCAAACCGTGGAAACCTGTTTTTCAAATTATCAACCACAAGATCATGCGGATAAATAAATTTGTTTTTCTTTGAAAACACGACAAACCGGCGGCCAGCAATCGTTTCCATAACAACTGCTTTTACATCTTTACTTTCAGTAACAATATTTCCAGAAACAACAACATCATTGATTTGAAATCGATGAACATAGGAAAGTCCGACCAATCCACCGAGAATTAAAACAAATCCGATACAGGAAAAGACAAGGATATACCGCCGTTTTTTTTGGCGATATTCTTTGACCTTGGATTGTCTCTTGAAATCATCCATTGAACGTTATAGTGTCTTTGCCAAAATATTTTACGAGTACTTCAGGAATCTTGATCGATCCGTCAGCTTGCTGGAAATTTTCAATCAGTGCCGCAGGGAGACGTGATGTCGCACACGCAGTATTATTGAGTGAGTGCACATATTTTGTCTTGCCGTCAGTATCTTTGTAACGGATATTCAATCGACGAGTTTGGAAATCATGGAAATATGATGATGAATGTGTTTCGCGATATTTTTCCTGTGATGGCATCCATGCTTCGATGTCATATTTTTTGACCTGACCGAGTCCGAGATCACCGCCACAGTTCACAACAATGTGATACGGAATACCAAGTTCCTGCATCATATGTTCGACATGAGCAGTGATTTCTTCATGCATTTTAACTGTCTCTTCATGTGATGCTTCACAGAGGATGACTTGTTCTATTTTATAAAATTCATGAACACGGATGATACCCTTCGTATCTTTTGAATGACTTCCCGCTTCTTGGCGGAAACACGGAGAAAAGGCAATGAATTTTTTTGGTAAATCAGATTTCGGCAAAATTTCATCCATATGATATCCCATTGTTGCAACTTCGGCAGTACCAGAAAGATAATCCGTATCACTCACTTTATAGAGGTCTTCTTCTGATTGCGGCAAGTAACCAGTACCAACAAACGCTTCTTTGCGGACAAGTGACGGTACGATCATCGGCGTATATCCCTGCTTGATGAAATAATCGAGTGTGTATTGCCACAATGCAAAAAACAATTTCATGCCGTCATTTTTCATGAAATAACCACGAAAGCCGGATACTTTGACACCACGTTCAAAATCCACCATATCATGCATCTCGAGAAGTTCGATGTGATCTTTTGGCTTGAAATCAAATACTGGTTTTTCACCCCATGCTCTAACTTCGACATTGTCCGCATCACTCTCACCTTCTGGTACAGTCATGTCAGGAATGTTCGGCACGAGGAGCATCAATGATTGCCATTCGGTCATGATCGCCCGGAGGTCATCTTCATTCTTTTTAAGATCCTCTTTGAGAAGACGCATCTTGTCGATGAGTGCAGTTCGTTCTGTTTGATCCGTCATTTGTGGGATCTTGTCGGAAATCGCATTTTGCTCCGCACGCAGTGTTTCAACGAGCGACAATTTTTCCAAGCGCTTTATATCAAGATCGATCAACGGTGTTGGATCGAAATCAATATGTTTTTTTCTTGCCGCGTCCTTGATAAGATCGGCATTTTCACGGATAAATTTTATATCTAGCATAGAGGTACAATATATAAGTAATGATACACCGTATAGTAACAAAAAATATAGAAATGCACAAAAAATCTTTGTATAATAAAAAGAATGGAAAAGAACGATGAACAGTACCCGATCATCCGACTTCCGGACAGTGATATACCCGACGTACTCAGAGAAATTCCGCAACCAGTAAAACAACTCTATTATCGTGGCACACTTCCCGACTGGTCGCGGATATTTTTGACCGTTGTCGGGTCACGACATTACACAGGCTATGGCGAGAGTGTCACACAGAAATTGATTGCCGGGCTCGCCGGATATCCCGTCACCATCGTCTCTGGACTCGCCATGGGTATCGATGCTATCGCCCATGAAGCGGCACTCGCAAACAATATCCCAACCATTGCATTTCCGGGATCTGGACTTGATTGGAAAGTTATTTATCCTGCATACAATAGAAAGCTCGCTGAACGAATACTCGCAAGTGGCGGTGCACTATTTTCTGAACTACCACATACTCAGGGTGCCGCACTCTGGACTTTTCCGCGTCGCAATCGACTCATGGCTGGGGTCGCCCGAGCAACACTCGTCATTGAATGCACGAAAAAATCCGGCACACTCATCACTGCCCGGCTCGCCCTCGATTACAATCGTGATCTCTTCACGATCCCCGGACCGATATTTGCCGAATCATCAAGCGGTCCGAATGAACTGCTCCGCCTTGGTGCGACACCGATAACATCTGTCGATGACTTGCTCGCCGCACTGGATCTCGTCAAATCTGAAACCAACCATATCAATGATGAAACACTGTCTGAAGACGAGAAAAAAATAATTCATCTTCTCATGCGCGGACCACGGACACGAGATGATCTCGTCATTGATCTCGAGATGCCAGCACAAGACGTCAACACAGTTCTATCACTGATGGAAATCAAAGGATTGATCAATGAGAAACTCGGACAATTTTGGATGAAATAATTTTCTCTCATTTGCAAAAAAAATGATTCAATGGTACTAATTGATGCATAATGAAATTATTAATCGTTGAATCTCCTTCCAAAGCAAAGACGATCGAAAAATATTTGGATGGTGCATACACGGTTCGCGCATCTGTCGGCCATGTCCGCGATCTGCCGAAATCAAACAAGAAAGCCATCGATGTTCCCGGTGGCTTTATTCCGCATTACGAAAAT
The DNA here is from genome assembly GCA_964606285.1 of uncultured Candidatus Saccharibacteria bacterium. Classification (GTDB taxonomy): domain Bacteria; phylum Patescibacteriota; class Minisyncoccia; order Phycocordibacterales; family UBA9973; genus CAZSFP01. The sequence goes on along the minus strand of CAZSFP010000005.1, from coordinate 23,968 downwards.
ACACCAGGCAAAGAAAAAGTCATCAATGAATTAGAAACACTCGCACGAAAATCTGATGAGATAATTCTTGCAGGCGACCATGACCGTGAAGGAGAAGCGATCTCGTGGCATGTGGCAGAAATATTGCGTGCTGACAAAAAAGTCAAAGCACCGATGCGTCGTATTGTCTTCAATGAAATCACCAAAGAAGCAATAGAGGAAGCGCTTGCTCATCCACGAGATATCGATCTCAATCTCGTCAAAGCACAGGAAGCACGCCGTGTTCTCGATCGACTCGTCGGTTATGATCTCTCGGGTCTCATCTGGAAGAAAGTTCGCTACGGTCTCTCGGCTGGCCGTGTGCAGTCTCCTGCGCTCCGTATCCTTGTCGAACGCGAACGTGAAATCAAAGCATTCATCCCGGAAACTTATTGGACACTGTCTGGTATTTTTACTACACCCAAAAAAGACACCGTCGCACTTTCATGTGTAGAAGAACCACGTGACCAGAAAGAGGTACAACGGATCATTGAAATCGGAAACAAAGAAAAATGGTCCGTGATCGAAATCAAAGAATCAGAACAAAAACGCTCACCACGTGCTCCCTTTACAACATCAACACTCCAACAAACAGCAAGTTCTCGTCTTGGATTTTCACCATCACGCACGATGCAAATCGCACAAAAACTCTATGAAGCTGGACACATCACGTATATGCGTACAGATTCGACCAATCTCTCTGCACAGGCTCAAAAACAAATTCTCAAAGTTGTAGAAAAAAGTTACGGCAAAGAATATGTCGAAGCACATATCTATAAAACAAAATCAAAGAACGCACAGGAAGCACACGAAGCAATTCGTCCATCACATATAGAAAAAATTTCCCTTGGTACGACTGAAGAGCAAAAGAAATTGTACAAACTCATCTGGGAACGAACAGTTTCATCACAGATGGCAGACGCAAAACTTTTGAAAACAAAGGTTGTTGCAAATGTTGCAAGTGGTTCCATTCCGGATTTTACTGCAAATGGTTCACGTGTTCTCTTCCCTGGATGGCTCGCTGGTGATCCTTCTGCTCGCGGTGAAGACGTTGAACTTCCAGAATTAAAAAAAGGTGACGAACTCAAGGTCAAAGAATTGGGTAGTCTTGAGAAACAAACTGAACCACCAAACCGCTATTCAGAAGCAGGTCTCGTCAAAGAACTCGAGGCTCGTGGTATCGGTCGACCATCAACGTATGCATCGATCATCAAAACACTTATAGAACGTGGATATGTCGCTTACCCAGAAACAGGGGGACGATCTCTCAAGCCGACAGATACAGGTGAAGTTGTCTCAACATTTCTCGAAAATAACTTCATGCAATATATCTCTGATACATTCACCGCGGAAATGGAAGACAAGCTCGATGAGATCGCTGAAGGAAAACGTGAATATGTAAAAACCTTATCTGATTTCTACGGACCATTTTCAAAAGACGTCCACGACAAAGAATCTCTCGATAAAATCACAACCCTCGAAAAAGCTGATCCAAAATGGAAATGCCCGAAATGTAATAGCGGTATGGTGGTCAAACTCGGCAAGAACGGCAAATTCCTCTCTTGTGAAAAATACCCGGACTGTGATGGTGCACGAACGATCGATGGTGTCGAGATGGCAGGTCCAAAAGAGACCGGAGAACTCTGTCCGCTCTGTGGAGAAAAGAAAGGAAAGAATGGCGGCGGCAAGCTCGTCATCCGTGAAGGACGATTCGGTACATTCATCTCCTGCTCTCGCTATCCGAAATGCAAATTCATCAAAGAAGACGAAGAAGAGAAGAAAAAGAAAATGACCGGTGTCGTCTGCCCAACTTGTAAAAAAGGAGAAATGATGGAACGCCGCGGCCGCTTTGGTATCTTTTACTCCTGCTCAAACTACCCTGATTGTAAAAATGCGATCAAGGCGAAACCAACCGGCAATATCTGTCCCATGTGTGACAGTCTCATGATGGAAGGCACAAAAACCATACCCGAGAGATGTTCGAACAACAAATGTCCAAATCATCGACCAGATAAACTTGCCTCAAAAAAGTAATAGTAAAAATACACAACCTGCGTTGTGTATTTTGGTTTTTGTGAGACGGAGTGATGTTTTGTCAGCAGACAAAACCACGAGTCGGGGTCGCGAGCGAAAATGTTTGACGAAACATTTTTCGACTTGTGACCTAAAACCATCCCAGAAAGATGTAGTAATAATAAGTACTTGCCCTTCCGTAGCTTTACTGTGTCCATCCGTAACCTTGTGCGAAGGAGGGTCCTAATCATAGACCCGATAAACTCGATAAGAAAAAATAAAAAAATTCCCCGCATTTAATTGTGGGGAATTTTTACACTATTTAAAAAGAACGAAGATAATTGCGGAATCTCAAAATGTTTTCAATATGTCCGGGAATCTTGAAACCAAAATCAAATCCATGCTTATTGAGAAGTGCTTTGACCTCAAGAAATCCTTGGGTTTTACTCTTAAATCCATTATGGTTCCGGAATTCTTTTTCTGAATCTTTCACAACTTCCCATACATAATCATATGAGCCATTCAATTTCAATTGTGTTTTCGTTTCCAGATTATGCAATTCTCTGACCGGTGTCAGTAAAAACCGCATTTTTTCTTCAGACAAATATGGTATACCAATCTTTTTCTCTGCCAACAAAACAATTAATTTCTTGTCAAAATTATTGAATGCAGTTTTTTTCTTCTCATACTGCATAAACAATTCTTCTGAATTTGGTTGAAGAAAGACTGTTTCCCCACACAAAGAGCGGATTTTTCTATCCAAAATCTGCTCAATTCGTGTAATCGTTATATCATGTTTTATACTCAATTCTTCTTTGGAAAAAACTGTCCCACTTAACCCGAAATATTCAACAAGAATATTTTTGTCTCTATTGTTATCTATGGGATAAATCATGGCAGTTATTTCATCAACCATGGGAGATGTAATAACGATTGGCTGGAATTGTTCCGGAAAAACAGTTTTCATATATTCAATGATAAAATGTTTTTCATTTGGTTCATACCCATTTTCCGGGATAGGTCGTTTTCCTGTTGCATATTCTTTCAAAAGGGAGTTCCAGATATCGGATACGGATGGAATTTCTTTTGTATGAATCAATTGTGGCATAATCTTTTTCCATACCGGAGATACACCATCTGCATACGTAATAGTATTTTTTTCTCTTTCTTGTGCAATACTTATGGTGATACATCCAAGAATAAATGATTCATTAAGATGTTTCGCAAGAATAGACGTAAGAGATACTGTCTTTAAATTAATTTTTTGTTTATCTGTTTCAGTTTTAAGAGCTATATAGACACGAAACATGTTTTGAAACATATATTCAGTAGTATTATTTTTCGGATACAATGGATATGTTTCAGGTCCATCTTTTAAAAATTGTTCGTAAACATTCTGTGTGGATGTTTTAACATATTCAGCAATAAGATAAAAAGGTAATCCCTTTTCAAGCAATCCTTGTATATCTTCTATTTTTTTTGTTTTCATAGAGCATTTATTATTTTTTTATATAATACCACATATTTATTATTTTGCAAGTATTTGAAATGCCCCCTCTATACGGCATACTGGAATCTATGACATCTTTGGTTGAAAAAATATTCACACTTCGACCTGACTTCACTGTCGCAGACCGCGAACTCATCACGCGTGCTTGTAACTTCGCAGCCAAAGCGCATGAAGGGCAAGTTCGTGCATCCGGTGAACCGTATGTAAACCACGTCATCGCGACCGGTGAAAATCTCGCCCGTTTTGGTATGGATGCGGGAACGATTGTCGCAGGTATTCTCCATGACACACTCGAAGATACATCAACAGACAAAGAAATGCTGACACGTGAATTTGGTGAAGATATCGTTTCGATGGTCGAAGGTGTTACAAAACTTGGTAACCTCAAATACAAAGGTCATGAACGACATCTCGAATCATTGCGCAAATTTTTCATCGCGGTCGCCCAAGACGTCCGTGTACTCATGATCAAGCTCGCTGATCGTCTCCACAATGTAGAAACACTGCAATACGTAAAGGACGAAAAGAGGAAGCGTATTGCACTCGAATCTATCGAGGTCTATGCTCCCCTTGCCAACCGTCTCGGTATCGGTAAGGTCAAAGGTGAACTCGAAGATGCGGCATTCCCCTACGCATTTCCCAAAGAAGCAGCGATGGTGGAGAAACTCCTTGCTGAAAAAACAGCAATCAGTCAAACGCACCTGGAGTCCGTAAAAAATAAATTGATTGAGGAATTCAAAAGACAAAACGTCACCCCAGAAAAAATCGATTATCGTATCAAACATAAATACAGTCTCTGGAGAAAACTCATAAAATCACAAATGGACATAGAAAAGATCTATGACATTATGGCACTTCGCGTCATCGTCGGATCAATCGAAGATTGTTATCGCGTTCTTGGTATCATCCATGGACTTTGGCGTCCACTTCCCGGTCGCATCAAAGACTATATTGCTCTTCCAAAAAGCAATGGGTACCAATCGATTCATACAATCATTTTTACCGGTGATGGCGGTATCGTTGAAATCCAGATCCGTACCATGAACATGCACAGTCGCGCCGAATACGGTGTCGCGTCTCACTTGTCATACAAACAGCGAACAGAACGACTTGAGAAATCTGAAGACAAGTCTTTCGTTTGGAAAGATGATCTCAAGGAACTTGCAAATACTGTGGGTGACAAAGGAGATTTTCTTGATGGCTTGAAAAAAGATTTCTTTACAAATCGAATTTTCATCTTTACACCGACCGGTGATGTCATCGATCTCCCAGAAGATTCTAGTCCGATCGATTTTGCATATGCTGTTCACTCAGAGATCGGCCATACCTGCGCCAGTGCAAAGATCAACGGCAAAATGTCCGCTCTTTCGACAAAACTCAAGTCTGGTGACATCGTAGAAATCGTCACAAACAAAAATACCAAACCTGCAACAAAATGGCTCGATTATGTAAAAACGAGTATGGCCCGAAAACACATCAATGCATATCTGAAAGAAAACAGTCTCCTATCAAAATTTCTCTCAATCGGCAAATAAAAAATCCCCGCTCGTATCCGAGTTAGGGGATTTTCTGCAAGTAAATTTAATTTTTATCCTACAATTTTCAGTTTTTTTGATGAAGGAACTGTGACCATTTGCATAAATGAATCAAGTCGACTTTGAATTTGATTTTGATAACCAAAGACATCATCTGTATCATGAATTTTTACCCATTCAAGAACCACCGTGAGAAATGGATAACTTCCAGATTTTTCACTCACAGCAAATGCTGTTTTCAAACAATCACCGTATATTCTGTCAAATACACTTGCCTCTGGTAAAAGATTTCCTTTGATCAGAGAGCTTAAACCATAACTTTCAGTTGCTTGTATATAGTATGCACGATCAGCATGTATTCGTTCTACATATACTGTTAGAGATGGTATCGCCTGAGAATCAGGTACATCAACCTCAACACTGAGAAGTTTTTTCTCCCACAATGCACGATACTGTTGAGTCCAACGTGCCACAGTACCTTCTTGATTCTTCTCCAATTCTTTGGAAATATCTATCAATTCAGGATATACATCTACCGTTTTTTTCATTACCACAATTTGACTCAATAATTCAAGAATTTCTCGATGTTCTGTTGTATCGTCAATTTTCTGAATGCTTTCATTGAACAACTCCATCCAACGATCTGCGAGAATTTTGCGAGTACTCTGGAAAACAATGGGTGTGTCTGTCATATTACTTGTCTTCAATATGTTTTCAATCTTTTCCATTGTTAATTCTGGATCAGACATTTGATGTTTCAATTTTTTCAAAAATTCATCAAATATAGGATGTTGGATAAAATCTTGGCTGATATTCATAATCGGACGTTCAGGTTCTTTGTGAAATGTAACTCCGTATCCAGGTTCTTCATCTGGAAAAAGAACTGTCGCTTGACCATTTTCCATAACAACACCTTTGGTAACCAGTTTCCAAAATTCATTGATACTTTTCATGCAATCAATGATGGACATACCGTCATTTGCATAATGTGACAAACGAAGCAATATTTCGCTTTGAATGACTGTTTGCAGTGTCTTTTCTATTAGATGAATGTCTGCTTCATAGAGAATTCTCCAATCTTTTATTGTTCTGTCAGAAAATTTTCGCTTGGACTGTATCGCCCGCTCGATAATTGTCGCAGGAGTAACAGTTCCATCTTTTTCATCCAATGGCTCATTGAGAGACAAAGGACTTTTCAAAAAATTTGCTTCAACATTTCTTTGATAATCCTGCAATGCAATCCTGGATTGTGTTACTGAACGGGCACTGCCAAACAATTTGGCAAACCAGTCAGATTTTACTCCGTAAATGATGAGCACTATTGCTATCAGTGTCGGAGCTATCAATAGAACCGGGATAGTGTTGTTTTTAAGGTTTTCAATAAATACAGCAACAAAGTCTTGTTGAGAATTCAAAAGATATATGAGTTTTGTCATAGAACTGAGTTTTAAAACGTTTTTTAACATTCTACAGATATTTATAGTTTTGTCAATGGTATCTGTAGACTATCCAGACAAATAAAAAAAGATGATTTTCTATCATTTTTTATTTGACTTTTCAATATTTAATGATAAAATATAAAAAAGATTATTTGTATTGGGTTATTAGAGTACTTAGATATATTAAGTATTATAATAACCCCATAAATTGATAATCAATGATACAGTTCCTTCAAATAGCAGTTTCACTTATTCTTTTCTCAAACAAAATTTTTGTTTTAATTGAAAGAAAAACAGGATGGCTTCTCGGGGCTATCGGATGTACTCTCGCAATTTTTTATCTCTATCTCATCGAACTATATGTTTTTACAACACTCGAGTTCGGTTTAGTTGTTTTGATGTTGTATGGATTTCTAAAAAAAGATAGAGGAAATAATCGAACAGAAACATGGATTCGTATTGTCATTTTTCTTTCAATGATTGTCATGACTTATTTCGCCTTTACAGGAATGATGACGATATATGAATTACTAAGTTCTACTGGATTATTGTTTGGTACATATTTCCTAACACACGATAAAAAATCTTTAGGGTGGATTCTATACTGTATTGGTCACTGTATAACCGCTCACCTTGGGTATAATAAAGATCAAGATTTCTTTGCAGATTTCCAAATTGCTTCAGCAATAGTATCAGTTGTAGGAGTAATTCAATCCCAAAAGAGTACTTAATAAAAAAGAAGATAATATTCAAAAAAACCCATCGAAATTTTATATACGATGGGTTTTTATATTCTTGATTCTAGTGCACCACCGTTTTCGGGTTTTACTAAAAAATCAGAAAAATACCGATAATTTGATTATAAACAAGAGATCTTATATATCAAGCTATCTGCTATAGGTGATATATCAGATAATAGTAGCAAGATACAGAAAATTTCTTTATTATCCAAATGCTATTGTTTTTATTGTTTTTCCATCGTCACTCACGATAATAATTTCTATATTAATTGAAGTGAAGGACTTAGTGGAAACCATATTCAAATCAATCAAAGATGTTTCTATTTTATCTACCAAAGCAACAAGCGCAATGTGAGGTTTGTAACACTCAAAAACATAAGGATATCCATACTGATCTATGTAATTCTGTTCTTGCGGAGAATATGAACCACGCTTTTCTATATAGGTACTCCGTACCAAACCATTTCGGAATCCATTAAGAATTTCTATAACTTGCTTATGAAAGTCTTCTATCTCGGGTGTCTTTTGATACCCGACACCTACATATTCATTTTTAATATTAAGACCTGCAGGATTAAATTTAAAACTTGTGTACTGTTTTGCCAATTCTTCAACCTTCATGATCACCTGTTGTAGATATTCAGCTGGTATCTTGCATTGATAGACTGTAATGTGAGGATCTGGTAAATCACTTTTAACAGAAAAAGTTGCAGATAATTTATTACGAATAATTAAAAGTTCTCCTTTTGTTTCGGTTGGGACTTGAAATGTTATTGTTATCAGGCAAGAATTACTCATACTCTAGATTTTAAACTCAATTACGTCGCCATCACGAACAATATATTCCTTCCCTTCAGTCTTCACTTTCCCTTTTGCGCGGGCTTCGCTGTAGGAACCGGCATCGAGGAGGTCCTGCCAGTAGACAACTTCTGCACGAATGAATTTATCTTTGAAGTCATTGTGAATAGCGGTGCCGGCAATCGGTGCGGTACTGCCGGCTGCGATCGTCCATGCGCGTGTTTCGTCTTCACCGGTCGTAAAATACGTTTCGAGATTGAGGAGTTTGTAAGATACTTTAATCATATCATCAAGTCCGGTTTCAAAGACTGGATCGATCTCAACATAACTGCCGGGAATTTGTGCTGCCACTTCTTTGATGACATTTTCATTTGCCGCAGATGTATTGAGTGCGTAGAGCATCGGCTTTGCAGAGAGGAGATGCATACTTTTGAGAATATCTTGCTCTTTCGCATCGAGATCTGCCGTATTTGCAAGTTTCGAATCCGCCAATACTTTCTCAACTTTTTTCAATACCGCTTCTTCAGCTATCGCTTCTTTATCTCCGCGCTTCACGTCTTTTTGTAGATTGGAAATACGTTTTGTGACAGTTTCCAAATCCGCCAATATCAACTCAAGGTTGATGACATCGATATCAGTGAGTGGATCAACTTTGTTCGCGACGTGAATGACATCCTTGTCATGGAAAGTCCGCACCATATGGAGGATCGCATCTGTCTCACGGATATTTGAGAGAAATTTATTGCCGAGACCTTCACCTTTTGACGCACCAGCAACAAGTCCAGCAATGTCGACAAATTCGATGACAGCAGGAATGGTTTTTGCTGATTTTGAAAATGCTGAAAGTTTACCAAGTCGCTCATCCGGTACAGGAACAATACCGACAGACGGATCGATGGTACAGAACGGATAATTCTCCGCGGGAACACCCTTCTTTGTGAGTGCATTGAACAGAGTTGATTTGCCGACATTTGGAAGACCGACAATTCCGATAGATAATTTCATGTCGACACTATACCAAAAATAAAGCTATTTTCAAAGATAAAATAGCTATATTTGACAAATATAAATTATAATAGTATGATGACAATAAATTCACTTTCATTTAAAAAACACATGGAAACAAATCCAAGAAAATCATTTGCATTTTGCATAGTCGTTACATTTTTTGTAATTTCAGTTTTTACTGCGAGTATTTCATTTTCTCTCACAGCATTCTTCGTATTAACAAAAAAGGGAATAATTGTCGCCAAAAATATTACAGTTGGAAATTTTATTGAAAAAATATACCATGTATTACCCTATCACAATGAGTATTACTTTTCCGCGAAAATATTTATAGTATCAATCATCGTATTGACCATAACCTTCTTTATACTGATACAAGAGAACAAAGATTCAGTAGATGAAAAATAAGAACAAAAAAAATCCTGCCGAAGCAGGATTTTTTATATATTTTTCGGGAAAACCTAGTAGATTTTATCCCTGCATGATTTTCTGAAGTTCTGCCTGATGTTCCCGCATGACACGCATGGTTGCTTCCATTTCGGTCATACCACCCTTGGTCTTTTCTTTTATCTCTTTGCCGATGCGTTCGAAAAATTCCGGATTTGCAGATACGAGTTTTGTAATACGCTCAACTTCAGCCGGCGGGAGACCCTTGAGCTGGCGTTTGAGCATTTGTTTGAGTAAAAATGATTTAAACATATCGAAATTCTAGCACAAAAAGACAAAAAGAAAAACCAACTTTTAGGTTGGTTTTTTAGGCGGAGCGGCCACAGAAGGACCATAATAGAATGCCCAAGTAAACAGATATATCATACATGACACGGTTATTCCTGCTGTGGTGTTCAAGAGTAGCACAGGAAAACCGGCAATCAATGAACCACAGAGCAATGCACGTTTTCCCTGCAATGTTCCGATATCTGCATTGTTGTTAAACAATTGTCTGCTGACAAATCGGTATACTTTTCTGTGGACAAAAATCATTAAAATATTCACAACAAGAAAAATATATACATAAGTAATCTCATACGGCATCACAATAACACTTACCAGTATCAATATCCCATGAAAAAATGCGACCGAGAGATACGGGTACAACTCCTCAGACCTCATCAAATCTGATCTTTTCCATCCTATTCTGATTCTCCGTATATTGTACAGAAACAGGTAGAAGTATATGCCAATCATACTCACAATAATGGTAATCGTATTTGAAAAGAAAAAGTTATACTTTCTCCAAAATTTTTCAACCATATCAGGTATGAGATTGAAGTGTGAAAAAATAACATACAAACATACTGTGAGTATCACTGCGATCATATACGATCGTTTCAATTCTTTTGCAATAAAAAGAAATATCTTCTTTATTATCTTTTTCATAAGGCACGTAGATTATTAAAGTTTTTTGCTATAATACCATATTTTTATGAAAAAGCAAATTACATGAGAAAAGAATACATCGTATACTATACACATGGAAACACTCCGAGAACTTCATGAACGGCATCATGCCGAGTGTATTTGTCCACTCAAAAAGACGGCGACGCAGCCAGTTTTTGGTGATGGTAATCCAAAAGCCAAGATCGTATTTATCGGTGAAGCTCCTGGAAAAAAAGAAGATCTAGAAGGTAAACCATTCATCGGTGCCGCGGGAAAATTTCTCGCTGAAATGCTCGCTTCCATCAACCTCAAACATGAAGACGTCTATATCACAAACACGGTAAAGTATCGCCCACCGGACAACCGCGATCCGCTCCCAGAAGAAAAATTACAGTGCCAAGAATGGTTATTTGCCGAACTTAACCATATCAATCCCCCACTCATCATTTTTCTCGGGCGACATGCATTGAATACATTTTTTCCTGAAGAAAAAATTTCTGATGCCCACGGGAAATTAATTATCAAGAAAATCCCCGGTCTCAATACAAAACATTTTTTTGCTCTCTACCATCCAGCAGCGGCACTCTACAATGGTGGTATGCGAGATACCCTTCTTGCCGATTTTGCAAAAATTCCACCTGTCCTCAAAAAAGCAAAAACCACCAATAAATAATGTGGTGGTCCTTACCATGAATGTGTTTTTGGGCTAATTTTTCATATCAAAATCAAATCCTTTTGAACTGACCGGGACTTCCAGTCCGTTCTCAACTGCATATTTAACCACTTGTTGATAGGGGCTAAATCTTACAGTATTTTTTTCTTTTTCTGTTAAAAAATTTCTTTGAACCAACGATTGGTTGCCGCTGTTTCCGTTTCCGATGTTTGAAGATCTGTTACTCATGGTTGTGTTTTTTTGGTTTTTTAAAAAATCAATTTAGACTCCAGAATACCTCCTTTTCCCCAACAAGTCAATACTTTTTTCCACAAATTAAAAAATCCCCGTACATAACAGGGATTTTCTATCGGGTGGACCGTACAGGACTCGAACCTGCCACCCCCTCATTGCAAATGAGGTGCTCTACCAGATGAGCTAACGGCCCACAAAATAACTCAAATAGTATAGCAAGTTATCTATTTTACGCAAGGAAATATCTTATTAAAATAAAAACCTCCGGCTGTTTCCAGCCGGAGGAAGTTCATTCATTTTTCCACCTTCCTCACTACATTACTGCAGGCAGTCTCATTAATTTTCCCGGCTTTACCCGTAAGACTACTTAACGAGAGGAATTTCGCTTGTTTCAGGAGTTAACCTGTCACCTCACGGCACAAGCCATGAATGAACTATTTGATTGTCAGAGTACCACACCTGATAGGTCAAATCAAACAATTCAAGGTAGACAACAATCTAATACCCTATATACTATCAATATGAATATCTCCCACGAAAAATTGCAAATTTATTTCTTTATCGCCCTTTTTGGTCTTGTCATCGTTCTCTTGATCGGTGTTTTCTTCCCATTCATTTCCATTCTTGCGATTGCAGGTGCGCTTGCTGTCGTGTTTCAGCCGGTTATGCAATTTTTCCAAAAAACATTTTTTAATTCAAAAATTACTGCAGTTATTCTGACGGTAATCCTTGCCATTATTATCATCGCTATACCTATCTCGATCTTTGGCACAGTCGTTTTCAAAGAAATTCAAAACGTCTACGGTTTTATTTCTGGCAATGAAAACATCTTTGGAACTATTCAAAATGCTTTACATAAAATCATTCCCGGTATCGATTTCAAAGCATCATTCGATCAGGCGGTTGCCGGTGTCACCGGTAGTCTGAGTAGTGTGTTCGCCACCACTGCAAAAGTGCTCATTTATTTCATCCTCGGTCTTATCGCATTCTTTTACTTTCTCAAAGACGGCAAAAACTTCGTAGATATTCTGCTTCGTCTCTCACCACTCAAGCATGAGTATGATCACAAAATTCTTGTGACCACGGAGAAAGCGATCAATTCCATCATTCGCGGATCACTCGTTGTTGCCCTTGTCCAGGGTGTTATGACCGGTGTCGGATTTTGGATCTTTGGCGTACCAAATCCTGCGTTGTGGGGCAGTATCACCGTCATTGCGGCACTTGTTCCAACCATAGGAACCGGCCTCGTAACGATCCCTGCGGCTATTTTCTTGTTTACTGCGGGCCATACCTTTGCTGGTGTCGGACTGCTCATCTGGGGACTTGTTGGTGTCGGACTCATCGACAATCTTTTGGGGCCAATCCTTATCGGTCGCGGTGTGAACATCCATCCATTCCTGATCATCCTTTCAGTCCTTGGTGGCCTATCATTCTTTGGTCTTGCAGGCTTCCTTCTCGGCCCACTCATCCTTTCCCTCTTCTTTGCTCTTTCCGAACTCTATTCTCCGATTCTCAAGCAAAAGAATTAAAATACATAAAAAAACTCCGATCAAGGAGTTTTTTTATTTGTTTATATTTCGTTCGATGACATGATCAACGATCTGATCCACTGAACTACCAATAGAATCAAGGAGTCGGACAAACGGCGATGCTTCATCGAGTGCCGGCACCGTATCAACATCGAGAACAGTGATACCTTTTGACGTCACGATCATATCGATCATTGCATGATGCGTGAGTGAGAAATGATGTGCGACGGTCAACGCCGCTTGTTCGATCAAATCCTTTTCGCTTGTCTCGAGTACATGAGCACCATAGGTTTGATACTCTCCTTTCGATCTTTTTTGTTCCCCTAATACATCTGCACCAAGACCGAGCACCAACGGCGATGTCACATAATATTCTTTTGTCCGAAAATCAGGAATGACTCCAACAACCACATGTGTCCCACGCAGATACGGTTCGACAATCAGATCCGGATGGGATTCGAGTCCGTGTGTTATCGCCTGGACCAATTCTTCAAACGTTCGTGCAAGTGTCACGCCGATAGAAGCACCACCGGCAAGTGGTTTGACCACCCATGGTGGTGAATAAGAGGTGAAAATAGATCGTGCAGTCGCAAGGATATAGCCACTATCAGATTCTGCAAGTTCCCGACGTACGATCGTATGCGGCAAACTATTCAATCCAAACATTTCGAAATGAGATTTTGCTTTTTCTTTATCCACCAATGCATCACCAATTTTAGAGAGATGTGTTGATGCGGAAATATTGTGAGGCAAAAGATCTGCCTCAATCCCACCATCTTCACCGTATCTACCATGCAGTGCATTGATGATCATATCCATATCAAGATCAGTTGTTCTCATCGGCAATCCGTCTTTGTGCCAAATTCCTTCCATATCAATGAGAATATCGACAGGTTCGTATTTGTGGGACAATCGTTCCCGAAGCGCACGCAAAATAGCCGCACCTGTTTTGAGCGATATAGGATATTCGATACTGATACCACCTCGAACGACACCGATACGCAGTTTACTCATGAAGTAATTATACACGAGCGAAAACGAAAAATGAATGTCTAATAAGTATTTTAGTCCCCTCCTTGATCAAGGAGGGGTGGCTGGTGTAATCACCAGACGGGGTGGTAATTCTAGAATACAAGATCACCACCTCCCCCTTCGGGTACTCCTCCTCGAAAAGGAGGAGAGTGATACGCGACCCTTCAAAAAGCGTGTATGAAAAAAATATTATTTCAGAAAATTTTTACCTCGAACAAGCTTGTGATACGTTATCGCAAACCGGTGTGCTTCACTGTTTGCCAGCAATATGTCTTTTTCATAATTAGAGATTTTCCCTTTCGCGCCAATAATTTCTTTTGCACGATGTCGTTCGTCTTTGACAACAGCAACGAGGTCAATATTGAAATTCCGTTCCTGTAATACTTTTTTAGCAGCATTCAATTGTGCAGTCGATCCATCGATGACGATTAGATTCGGCAATGACCATTCTGCATGACCCAAGCGTCGGACAAGTAATTCTTGTAACGCACCAGTATCGTTCGACTGGTCAAATTGTCTAATTTTAAATTTTCTGTATTCGGCTTTGTTTACCTGTCCATTTTCAACCACAGTCATGACACCTACCATATTTTTGCCAGACATATGCGCGACATCATATGCCTCAATTCTAAACGCATTCATTCCAACATTCTTGAGAATGTTGGAATATTCGTTATCATTTTTCAAAAGCGCAACATCGTTTATATGTTCAAGGGAAAAAATCTGACGTTTTACTTCCCCTGCATGTTCAAATTCATGTTTTTTAGCAAGCGACATCATATCTTTCTTGAGCGATTGCAGAATTCTTTTTTTCTTTCCTTCAAAAAATAGTTTGATGTGCCGGATATTTTTCAAATAATCTTTCCGCAATGTTTCATTTTCAAACCGCAAATCTGGTGTCAGTCCTATCTGCCGGTAAAATTCATAATTTTGCTTCTTACTCGAACTCGTATCAATGTATGGAAAAATCCGACGAATGATCTTCATCGCTTCACCCAACTGACTACCGTTGGTAAAAGGACCAAATATAGTCTTTAGTCTATAGTCTTTAGTGCTTAGATTTTTGAAATCAATTTCCTTGCCGCGAACAACGAGAATCTTTGGAATCACCTCTTTGGTTATACAAACATAATTCCAACTCTTATCATCCTTTTCTTTGGTGTTGTAGTACGGCTGATGTTTCTTTATCAGTGCCGCTTCGAGTATGAGTGCTTCGAGCACGCTGTCTGTTTCCTGCCAGTCAACAGTACTTGCTTTGCTGACCATATCAACGAGCAGTGGCCCGCGAGTGACAATCAAGTCCTTGCCGAAATAACTCTTCACCCGATCACGGAGCGATGTCGCCTTGCCGATATACAAAATTTGCCCGCGTTCTTTGAAGATATATACGCCGGATGTTTGAGGGATTTTAAATTGTTGTATATCTACTAATTTCATGATAGCTTGTACAGCAAATACAGTACTTACATAATCTATCACATGGGAGCTTCAAACATGAAATTTGACGATATCGTCATGGAATTCATAAAAAACAGCAATTATAGATGGGAGGACGATAAAAAATCACAAGAAATTTTTAAACAAAGAGTTAATACATTATGTTTGATAAAAATATGTTCCATAAAGAAATCCATCATTGATCGTTCTTCAGAAAAAATTGCCCAAGAAGATGAAGATGTAAAAAAATTTTTACAATATATTTTTACAGTAGTAGAAACTACTGAATGGAGAAAACTTTTACAAATTCGTACCTTGTTACGAGGAATCAATTATACGTGGATCCACAATGAAAATTGAGCAGAGATGCTCAATTTTTTTTATTTTATATAATTGACTTTTTATATGTTGAATGTTACCATGATGTGAAATAAAAACAAATTGTTCTATGTCAACACCAATAATAAAAGAAATTACTATTTCTTTACATGACACGCTAACTGATAAACATCTTTCAAAAAATTGTTTGAATGCTGTCAATAAAAAAGAAATTTTTACTGTAGAGAACCTTACCGACAAAACATGGAAAGAGATAGAAGTGATTCTCACGGAGAAACAGATTCTTGCAGAAATCCTTGATTTTGTTCAAAATGTATGTAAATTCGACTTCAAAAAATCTTAATGATATGGAAAAAGTAGAAAGAAAATATACAGAAGCTATATATAAAGAAGATATGAATAATTTTCTTATGAAAACATATGGCACTACAGATGTTTCAAATATTCATTGCAAACAAATAGATGAAAATACGAGAATGGAGGATTTGGATTTTAAAAAAGTTTCTGGTGACTGGCGACTTGCACAAGGAAAAGTGAAACTCCCCTATCAAATAACTGCAATAGTTGAGAAATTTCTTGCAACACCCCTCCCTTAAGCCCTGATGATCATGAACGCAACAACATCATTGCCACAGGAGAAATTTTCTGAAGAAGAAACTCAAGAGATGGGTTATATGATTACATCAACCAAAGGTTATTTTGATGAAAAAGTATCTAATCCTCGACTCTTTATTATTGCGCTCTGGGAAGCCGATCGACTTTCAATCGAAGGTTCTTCAGAAAAAATAAGAAACTTCTCAAAGAAAGTTTATGACAAATTACAGTGGTTCTACAATCTCACACAAAAATGAGCACAAAATATTTCGTGCTCATTTTTTTTTTATTTTTGCAAATATTTTAATTTT
The DNA here is from genome assembly GCA_964606285.1 of uncultured Candidatus Saccharibacteria bacterium. GTDB lineage: Bacteria > Patescibacteriota > Minisyncoccia > Phycocordibacterales > UBA9973 > CAZSFP01. Next base: position 7,381 of record CAZSFP010000005.1, on the reverse strand, counting down.
ATGGTATAAACAATCAAAATTCTATTTTCATAATCAATGACAACAATCATTATTCTCTTGATAAAATCGCTTGTTACAAATTTCATACTGTATTTTTTCCTAAAAAAAAGCAAGGACGCGGAGCTCCTCTACCTCGCAAAAGATGTAGTTATGTTCAAAGAACATCCACTTGATCAACCTCCTCAAATTATAAAGTTCTTGCGTCAATACATTATTGGCAGATATATCACATCCTTCATTATCTTTATATTGCTGTACATACTGATATTATTGTTTGTTACAATAAAAGCGATAGTATTGATATCTTTTAAAATATTTAGAATACAAACAGAAATTGAAACTATCTCCTGAATCGCGCTACTGCAAACAACAGTTTGATTTTTATAAAATCACTGTAGGACCCCCTCCCCATATCCCAGTAGGTCAGCCCAGGACACAATGAATAACCCGAGTAAAATTCGGGTTATTTTTTTATTTCTTTTTTAATACTTTCTTAAGATATTTTCCAGTATGTGATTTGGTGTTATTTGCAACTTCTTCTGGAGTTCCTTTTGCAACAAGTGCTCCGCCATGAATACCACCTTCGGGGCCGATGTCGATGATATAGTCAGAACACTTGATGATATCGAGATTGTGTTCGATGAGGACGACTGTGTTCCCTTTTGTGACGAGTTTATTGAGCACTTCCAAGAGTTTCGCGACGTCATCATAATGCAGTCCGACCGTAGGTTCATCGAGAAGATAGATCGTCTTTTCGAGATGTGGCCGATAAAGCTCTGATGAAATCTTAACGCGTTGTGCTTCTCCGCCAGAAAGTGTCGTTGCGGATTGTCCCAATGCCAAATATCCCAATCCGACATCCATGAGCGTCTGGAGTCGATCAGAAATCGCCGGAATGTCTTGGAAGAATTTCAGGCCATCCTCGACCGTCATACGAAGGACCTCATAAATATTTTTCTTTTTGTATTTGACGGTCAATGTTTCTTTGTCGAATCGCTTGCCATTACAGACATCACACGTGACGTAGACGGTCGGCAAGAAATGCATTTCAACAGCGATTTCACCGTTTCCTTCACAAGCTTCACACCGACCACCTTTGACGTTGAATGAAAATCTATTTGCTTTCCAGCCACGAAGACGTGCTTCATCAGTAAGAGCAAAGAGATCACGGATATGCGTAAACGTGCCGGTATATGTCGCGATGTTTGACCGCGGCGTGCGACCGATCGGTGACTGATCTATGAGAATGGCACGAGAGAGATACTCTGTACCGGTAAATGACGCACAGTTATACGTCTTTGCACTACGGTATTTTCGTTCGTAGCGAGCTTGTAGATTCTTGTGGAGAATCTCATACATGAACGAACTCTTGCCAGATCCTGACACGCCAGTGATCGATGTCATGACACCGAGTGGGACTTCGACATTGAGATTTTTGATATTAAAAACTTTTCCACCAGCGATTCGGAGTACACCTTTTGCATCTCGGCGCTTTTCTGGGATTTCGATTCGTGCTTCTTCACGGAGATACGCAAGCGTTCGTGAACCGCTCGTATTTTTCTTTGCAGTGAGCAAATCTTCGAGCCAACCAGAAACGATAATTTCTCCCCCGTGCACACCGGCCTTGGGACCAATATCGACGATATAGTCAGATGCATAGATCGTATCTTCATCGTGTTCAACGACGAGGATAGTGTTACCGAGATCGCGGAGATTCTCAAGTGTCTTGATGAGACGCTCGTTGTCACGCTGATGGAGACCAATCGTCGGTTCATCGAGGACATACATCGCACCAACGAGCCGAGAACCCAACTGTGACGCGAGACGGATACGCTGTGCTTCACCACCAGAGAGTGTATTGGCTTTACGGGAAAGCTGAAGATAATCAAGTCCGACATCGAGCATGAACTCGAGACGTGCTTCGATCTCACGGACAACCGGCACAGAAATTTCTTTTTCCTGCTCTGTTAATTTTAAATTTTTGAAAAAATCATGAGCGTCTTTTATGGAAAGGTTCGCAAGATCGAGGATGTTTATTCGAGTTTTCTCTCCTCCTTTTCGAGGAGGAGTGCCCGCAGGGCGAGGTGGTGATTTTTTTGAATTACCACCCCCTACCCCCTCCTTACCCAAGGAGGGGAGAAAATCCGCAGACAAAAACACATTCAATGCGTCGACACGAAGACGCGCACCTTTACAGTCATCACACGGTTCATCACCGCCGAAATATTTCGTTCCCAAGCCATTACAGGTCGGACATGCACCATACGGCGAGTTGAATGAGAACAGACGTGGTTCAACCTCAGGAAATGAATAGCCATCATTTTTACATGCAAATTTTGCTGACATAACGAATTCTTCTTGATCAATCTTGATCGTGACCAACTCATCAGCTTCAAGTAATGCTCGTTCGACTGCCTCGGAGAGGCGCATACGACTGCCATCTTTGTCGTCCTTGAATTCATGCAAGGCAAAGCTATCGACGAGAACATCGATGGTGTGTTTCTTTGTTTTTGAAAGTTCGATCTTGTCGCGAAGCTGTTTTATCGCACCATCAAGACGGATTTCCTTGAATCCTTTACCGAGAAGATCGTAGAGCATCTGATAGTACTCACCCTTTCGTCCTCGAACAACCGGCGCATAGATCTGTATCTCCATGTCCTGCCACGTGACACCCATGACGTTTTTTTGTTGCTTTGAGGTTTTGGTATGGAGATCAACTTTTTCCAAAATAAAATTGAGTATTTCTTCATGAGAAAGCTTTTTTATCTCTTCACCACAGAGTGGACAGTGTGGATGACCGATACGCGCATACATGACACGGAGGTAGTCATAAATCTCGGTGATCGTCGCGACAGTTGAGCGTGGATTGTTCGAACGAGACTTCTGATCGATCGAGATCGCAGGCGAGAGACCGGAGATCTCGTCGACATCGGGTTTCGGCATTTGGTTGAGGAATTGCCGTGCATATGAAGAGAGTGATTCAACATACCGGCGCTGACCCTCGGCAAAGATCGTATCAAATGCGAGTGATGATTTACCGGAGCCTGACATACCTGTGATAGCGATCATTTTGTTTCGTGGCATTTCAACGCTGACATTTTTCAGATTGTGTGTACGGGCACCACGAACGATTATCTTTTCAATTTTTTCTATTTTGTTTTTCATGCGAGTGACTGTACAGTATATCAAATCTACCATTCTTTGACAAACATCAATCTATATGCTAAAAATAGAGAAACCTTAAAATTCATAAAACATGTTTTCTACATTACCATTCGTTACGGCCATTGCGCTTATTGTCTCAGGAATAACAACATATCTCAGTTTTATTCCCAAAAAAGAGAGGACCCATCCTGTGGGTTACTTGATCAACTTCCTTTTTCTTTCACTTTTTATCTTTCTCTCTTTGATACTAAAGTTCAAAGACGGAATAAAGACAATCCTTCTGCATGACGTTTTGGATTATATTATTTTAGGTATTGCTGCGCTATTTCTGATCCGCTGCATACTTAAAATGATATCATCTACACAAAAAACAAAAACTGACATTGATTGGGATGTACACAGACATAGATAAAAAAATAAATACCCCTCACCAAGGGGTATTTTTGCGTTTATATGAGAAAAATCATATTTAATAAGGCTATTTTCCCAGCCCCAGACCGGACCCAGGAGTACTTGACAAATCCATTGTATATGCTATACTTTAGGTACATGGTGGTAGTTTAGGGGTTATGAGAGCAGTTTTTCTAAAGACTCTTCTCATAATCCTTAAACTAAAAACGCCATGAAAAATACACTAGCTCTTTTACTTTCTTTCTTTTTTATTTCATTTACCCTCGCAAGCTGCGAGGACAACTGGGACTTGGAACCATCGTGCTCAAGCTGCGGCAATAGCAATGGAGGAATGGCTACTATTATATTTGACAGGCTCAGTGATGCGCCCGAAAATGAAGAATTCCATTCCGACAAAGGATACTTGATCCAAGACGGTCAAAAATGGGCCGACTTCAACGACCATATCCTTGCAGCAAACGGAAACTATGTGGATCTGAAACTGGTTCCGGTTATCCAGGCAGATGGTTTACCAAGGACCAATCAACTCGGTGAACAGTTCTACCGAATTGAAAGCTATGACTATAAACCGTAAATAAATAAAAAGAAAGAAAAAGCCCTTCAGAAATGAGGGGCTTTTTTGTTGACTTTTTTGTATTTATATGATACAATATATAAGAACTTAAAAAAATAATACACATGAAAAAACTTATTCTCTTCCTCATCAGCTTTATAGTTGGTGCATGGATATACGGAATTATTGGCGGACTTATCGGATTGGCTATTGCTGGTCTTCTGGTCTGGTTTGCGACATCAGACAATGTATCACTCACCCAGCCCATGATTCCTTCTGGTAAAAAAAAAGAAGGAAAAGAAGAGCAGCCGGCAAAATCCGGTGAACAAGCTGGAAGAATCATCATGATCGGAATCTTTGGATTCGGTCTTGGTGTAGCATTCCTCTTTGCACTCTTTTATTTCCCTTTCTATCTGTATCAAGCCGGTGAAGGAATAAAGCGACAATACATCGGCATACAGGAACCGCATTGGAATCCTGGCACACAAGCGATAGCTCCCGCTGGGGGAAAATCCGGCTACTATCACTTTGATGGTAAAGGAGATGGGTACAATCCTCAAGGCCGCATCAAAGTTTATTATTGTAGCAACATTTTGAAAAAAGAAATCTTCATCGGTGAAGATGGTCCAACAAGTCTTTCCTGGAAAAAAATCAAACAAGGTTACTATCGTTTTGAAGCAATAGGAACTGCAGATGTTATTGTTTATTTGAATTAATGCTCTTTTGAAAAAAATAAAAAAACCTCACAATCAGTGAGGTTTTTTTATTTTTTCCATTAAATCGTTATATCAACTATTCCTTGCTCAGGATTGATACCGGTGACACCGAGTGTATTCATCACAAATCGCATGATACCGTAGACACTGACCATGATGACAAGACCGATAACGCCGTACATGATCGCATCCTGTGCTTTTTTGCGCTCATTTTCATTTTCTGCTTTACGGACATAGTTTGCCATACCCCAAAGGAATGAGAGAACGGCAACTGCGAACAACAATGCAATGATCGGATTGACAATGAACTTGTTGATGACCTTCAAGATATTGAGTGCCGCGGTAGCACCAGCTGATGTTGCCGCGTAGACGATTGTCGGAAAAAATGAAAACATAAAAGATTTAGCAACCGCCTTGGTTCTGTGGAAGACCTGGCGTACATGGAACTGTGTTGTACAAACTGTTGTTTGTCGTCACTCCGATAGTATTTCGAACAAATGTCACAATACCCCAGATAGATGTTGCTGCAACGAGACCAATAACTGCGTTAATGATGAGGTTTTTCGCCTTACTCTTACCAACTTCTTCATCAGAAGAGATGTATTTAACGAGACCAAAGACGAACATGAGGACTGCGAATGCAATCGCAAGGATCATCAAACGACTGATATAATACAATATAAGACCAATAATACTATCTGCGGTTCCTGAACTCGTAAGTGTTTGTGCGAACACCATACTGACCGGTGCGAAACCGATCAAAAAACCAAGAAATTTCTTTACCATAAACTATAATTAAAATTATTAATAATACCCTCTCAGTATAACAGATTTTCCCTCTGCAACATATCCTACTGTGGAAGGAAAAATGTTGATCCGCTCGTCCCGATCGTGTTCGTCACGAGTGCAACGAGTGCCCAGATCGACACCATCACCGCGATAAATATAACGCCCCAGAACAAGGATTCTTGGTATTGCTTTCGCTTGCTTTCGTTTTCGGCATTTTGCACCAGTTGGAATGCTTGAAATACATAATAAAGCACTGCGAGTGCAATAACGAATGGAAAGAGTTTCCCTGCGATAAAACAGGTGACGAATCGAATAGTATTTGTTACTGTTGCAAATGCTGTTGCTTGTGTCGGACAAGACGTAAGAATGAGACCTCCGTTACCAATGGTTCCTGCACCGCCAATCGTATTTTGTACAATAGCAACAAGCCCCCACAATGATGATGCGGCAACGAGTGCAATAACTGTATTTATGATAAGATCTTTTGATTTACTCTTGCTGATCTCTTCTTCAGAAGAGATGTATTTTGAGATACCGTAGACGAACATAAGTACCGCCGCAGCGATGATGAGCACCATCAACCGCTTGATATAAAAGAGTCCTGTCGCGACAATATCACCAGCACTGGATGTCGGTGATATGGTTTGCGCAAACGCCGTACTTGCGGGAATACATGTGAACAATCCGAAACAAATAGACAATAATGTTTTTTTCATAATGAATTTAGATTGAATTGACGAGTTCACCTGCTGTCGCTCCGATCGCCGTCGCGATCACCCACGCACCGAGAATAAATGCCGCGCCGATAACTGCACCCGTAAGCTGAAGTTTTGCAGTTTTTAATTTTCCGGGATCACCATTTGCAGTGACAAAGTTGAATCCTGCCCAAATGATAAAAAATGCAATGACAGGTACACCGATCGTCAAGATGATTTCGAGAGCTGTTTCGATGAACTGATTGATATTACTGATACCACCGAGAGGATTGCAGAGTGTGCCGTTGCATGAACTATAGTTGCCCGGATCAATCGTCCCATCAGAGTTGACCGTCAATGCAAAAGTCTTTGTCAGCGGTAGAAGAAACGAGAATAAAAAATAAAGTAATTTCATGAGTATAGTATACACGAGTAAAAAGGAATAAGTAAAAGAAAAAAGTGGAAAGTGAATTTGTATTTGAATTGTATCCAAAAGGACACTAATACACCTTTTTGAAGGGTCTTTCGCAGGCTGGCGAGCCGAGAAGGAGCGAATTTTCAGCAGAAAATTATGCGACCCTTCAAAAAGCGTGTATAAAAGAAATGAATTATACACTCAACCACAAATCACCTGGTGCGAATCCGAGACCTATCATAATCGCTTTGACGAGCACCCATGCACCGAGGATTGCAAGGATACCAAATGCCAATGATTTGAAACTCGCTTTTGCTTTTGCCTTTCCCGCCGCAGACCCTGCAGTCAAATAAATGAATCCAATCCAAACAGAAAGCACGGCAATAATTGGTAACAAGATAACCGTGGTCACGAAATCGATAACGATATTGAAAAGAAGAACAACGTCATCAAATCCACATGGATTTGGAATAGTACTAACACCATTTCCATCAACGACAGAATCGCCACACGGTACCAAATTTGCAGCTTGCACAAAATGCACAGAGCTAAGTGATATTGCGAGAACAAAAAATACTGAGAAAAGTTTTTTCATAGAAAATAATTATCGGGGATAAAATATTGACTGCAATCCTGC
>CAZSFP010000004.1:0-45286 GCA_964606285.1 uncultured Candidatus Saccharibacteria bacterium | reverse complement strand
TAGAGCAACGCTTTTGTAAAGCGAAGGTCCTCGGTTCAAGTCCGAGAAGCGGCTCACGAAACATAAAAAATCCGCATATGCGGATTTTTTTATTTTAAAAAGTCAATATTTTCTATTTCTTCTTTTCAACTACCTTAGCCAATTCCGGCAAGAGTTTTTCGATATCTTCAACACTTTGATATCCAGTCAGAAGATTGCCATTGACCACGATTGCAGGGAGTTTCGTATCTTCGACTTTGTAGATCGAGATGAGGGCGCGGAGTGCAGAGAGATCGAGTGTGTAATCGAATGAGTAGACACGGAGATCTGGATATTTCTCACGGAGTGCGGAGAGGACGTAGCCTTGGCGGGTACACTCACTACAGTTCGCTTCAGTTGTGTAGAAATAGAGTACAGAGATAACTTTCTTGCCACAACGCTCACTGATCTTGTTCATAAGGATATAATCCTTGATTTCAAGGAGTGAATAATATTTCTTGAGTTCAGTGACCTTGGCGCTATCTTTGATATTTTCTTCGGTATAGGAGATTCTTTCCGCCAAGGAGTTGAGTTCCGGTGACAATGCAGAACTGACACTCACCTCTTTACAAGAAAGTTCAGAGAGGAGTGAGAATTGCGTTTCTGATGAGAGAATGTCGATAGAGATGGCGTTCTGCAGGTTACTTATTTGATCAAGCTTTTTTGTATTGAAATAATTACTCGCATAGATAGCAAGACCAAAGATACCGAGTGTAATCAAGAAAACAATGATGTATTTTTTCCAATCTGTAGACATAGATAAAGATTATTTAGTAGTAGGTTTACGCTCCGCTATCCAGCTCGATTCCCGAGACCAGATGGCATTCCAGAGTGCTTTGAGGAGCCAAAACGGGGCAATAACACTATACACGATTATAAAGTAAAAGACACTCAATGAAAATCGTCCCTTTCCTTCAGACATCCGTCGTCCGAGAAGGAGTGCGGTAATAACCAACCCATAGAGAATAATAGATATAAAGAACACAGATTCAGTATTGAAAAAGAACCAATCAAAATTGAAATGAAATGACGTTGAAAATCCTCCCGAAGAAAACTGTGAAACTTTTTTTATGATAAATGTCGTTATTGAATAGATAAAAAACCAAAAGAGAAAAACAACGGATACGATAGAAACAACACCGGATGGTATCGTAAAGAAAGCCAAATGCCCATATTCCCGTTTGAAAATGAGTCGACGATAATCGAGTGCGTTTTTGATGAATCCGTAGATCCAGCGGATGCGCTGACGATAGAGCTTTGGTACAGAGTCAGGACTGATTGTGTACACATACGCATCGGGACAATGCTCGATCTTGTAGCCGTGTTCTTGCATGCGAAGTGCTATCTCTTGGTCTTCGGTATTGTGCGCTTTACGGTACGGACCGAGATCATCGAACACTTTTTTGCGGAATATTGAAAATGGTCCCGGTGTGACGTGAATCGCTCCGAGAAATGCCAACATTTTCTTGTTGTAAATCGCCATATCATATTCGGCTTTTTGCGCTTTCTGCAGGATACCGGACGGTTGATGGACAATAATAGATGGTGCAACGGCCATTGTTTTCGGATCATCAATAAAATATGTCACGATACGCTCAAGAGCATGTGGGTCAACGAACGAATCAGAATCTAGTCCACCGACAAGCTCCGTGGTTGTCATTTCCAATCCCAAATTCATCGCAGTATGCTTGCCGCCGTTTTCTTTTTGATAGATTTTTATTTGTGGATGACCTTCGTATTGTTTGATGACATTCCATGAATTATCTGTACTACCATCATCGACAATAATGATATTCATCTTGTCTTTTGGATAATTAAGATCGAGCAACGACTGTATAGTCGGTTCCATAGCGACTTCTTCGTTGTAACATGGCACAATGATCGTTACCGACGGATATCGGGACAATTCTGTTACTCCGACACGTCGAACGATCTTCTTTCTGTTCTCAAGAAATGTCACAAAAAAGAAAACCTGAACATAGAGCGACAGGAATGTCAATACATATAAAACGGAGGAGATAACTGAATCCATTCTTTTCATTCTACCATTTTCTGTCCCCTATTTCAATTCGTAAAAAAAACTGTCGAGTGCTATCATGGATTCTATGGAACAAAATATACAAACAAAAAAACAACTGACACCAGCTCAAGCAATTCTCATTTCTGGCGGCGTGATTGCACTTGCGATCATTCTCTCAGGAACAAATATCCGTACATGGATCAAAGATGCTTTTACTATTGAAAAAACCCCTGAACGCGTTGCAGCAATGCTCGGTGTAAACAAGTCTACTCTTGATGCCTGTATTGCAGATGGTACTGCCAGTGCGATTGTCGAACGCCAAGGGACCGAATCAGCAACTGCAGGCGCTCGAGGCACACCGTTCGGTATTCTTCGTACCGAGGGCGGCAAGACATTTGTCATCGCAGGCGCAATGAAATATGACCAAATGAAATCTCTCATCGATGAGATTCTCGCAAATCCGAACAGCACAAAAGTTCCATGGACAACACCAGTCTACCCTGTTGCTGCTCCAACCGATCATATGATCGGTGCAAAGAATCCAAAAATTACCATCATTGAATATTCTGACCTCGACTGTCCATACTGCAAACAATTCCAAGCAACCATGCATCAAGTTGTACAAGCATATCCTGACAGTGTCGCATGGATCTACCGCCACTCACCGATCGACAGTCTCCATCCTGATGCCCGCCACAAAGCCATCGTCTCTGAATGTGTCGCCGCAGCCAAAGGCAACACCGCATTCTGGAAATATATCGATACGTTTTTGGAACTCTAAATCCAAAAGAAAAATCCCGCGTATGAGCGGGATTTTTTTATTTCAAATTTAAAAAATCAAATAAACAATGTTTCAACACTGCAGGAAAAGAGGGCGCCTGGACCATTCCACATATCCCCGAAAAGACCCTTATCCACACGGGCACCTGGACCATCAAAACGTCCAAAACTTGCAAAATTTTGACGATCAGCTGTTATGCTTTTGCTATAACTATAAGCAGTAAGTAATAATCTACGATTATTAATACAATTATCTACTAAAATAAATTGTGTAATAGTAGAAAAATCAGAAACAAACATTTTACATACCGAAAGATTCGCAATTTTTTCTGCAGCTTCCGACCCGTCTTTTTGCATGAGCATTTTAATTTCTGAATTTTGGTCATTAAGTTCCTGCTCTGCAAAGACCAGATTCTTGTTGAACGTTTCTGAGCAAAAAGTAAGTGGTAGGTGTTGTTTCGCATGTGCGATAAGTAGGTGCTGGCAGTCCAGTATATTTTTTCCCAAACTTCCTTCGATCAGTTCACGACTGATAATATAAGTGCCTGGTGCCGGAGTTTCTGAAACATAGAATGATTCGTTTTTATAGCGACTTATATCAGCCAGAAAACTTTTTCCATCAAGAGTTTGATTCTGAAATTTTTCATAAATATTTTTTACAGACACCTGAGCTGGGGTAAACAATGAATGCTTTTGTCGTAATTTTTTTATTTCTTCCAAAGAAAAGTAAATTTTACTGTCTATTGCATGTCCTCCCAAAAGATTCCATGTAATTTCACCTCCAAGAAAATCTGTACCATTTGACATAACATAACGCAAGTCTGATCCACTAAGTGCTTTTTTTATTGCTGTATTCATTAAGTATTGTTTTAAGTTAAAGATCTATATATCGAAAAAACTATATACTTTTTACTAAAAAAGTCAATAGAAAAACGCCCCGTTATATGGGGCGTTTTTTATTGTAATTTATATTTCTTTTTGTATATATCATAATCAGTAAACCGTTCTCCTTTTTCTTCAACAAGAAGGATAAGATCTCTGATGGATTTTGCTCCAAGATGTTGCTCTGTTTCCAATTTTTTTATCGAAAAAGTCATAAGATCACCAAAGGTGAATGGTTTTCCTGGTACGTCAAAATTCCTGAAATAGTTGCGACAACGGCCAGAAATAGAGAATTCATAGATCGGTGTTGCATATAAAATCGCTTTTTGTTTAGCCTTATATTCTACTTTTATCTTTTCGGCAAAATCATGGTCATGTTCAGAAATCATTTTTTTAACTTGCGATAAAAGAATAAAATTTTCTTCCTTCAATTCCCGATTGAGTACCACAATACCTGACATGCGAGATGATATGTTAAACATTTTTTTATATTCCGCAATAAAAATTCGGGAAATTCCTTCTCCGGTATATTCATATCTTTTAGCCAAAGATTCATACGTTTCAAGCTGGCAAAGCACCCCCACCATAACATCATGATGAAGTCTGGAAATGATTTTTTGATCAAAAAGAAATTTCATATTTTCTTTAAACAATCCTTGAAGTAACAACAACCTTTTTTCCATGTTGATATACTGCATATGTTTGACTAATGTTCCGGTAAAAATCATATCTCGCGCATGCTCAATTTCACTTCTTTTAAATAACATCAATGATCCTTTTGGATTTTTTCCAAGACGATACGAAGGAAGAAGGCCTTTTTGCGCAAAACGTCTAACTAGATATTCTGGAATTTCAAGAATTTGAGCCACTTCATTTACAACAAGGAACGGTTCATTGAGATTTTCAACGTTAAGATATTCGGCTATTTCAGATTCATTAACCATTTCACAATTATCTTCAATAACAATTTTTATGATGCCTTTTTTTGCAAGATCTTTGAATGTCTTAAAATAAGGATCTTTTAATCGAAGAATTTTATTCAATCTAAACAGAGGTATCTTGAGATCACCTATCAATTTATTCTTTTTTACTTTTCCCATGTTAAAGATTTTTCTTTGATTTTACATATTTTTATACATATGTCAAAGTATCAAAAAATCAGTCCTAGATTAGATCTAGGACTGATTTTTTATATATATTAATCAAAATAATTCTTAAGTCTCTTGATGCGTTCATTGTTGCGGAGTTTCTCGTGGACCTTTGCTTCGATCTGACGGATACGTTCACGGGTGACACCAAATTCAGCACCAACTTCTTCGAGGGTATGCTGGACACCGTCATGGAGTCCGTAGCGCATTTCGAGAATTCTCCGTTCCTTTGGAGAGAGTTCATCAAGGACCATTTTGATCTGGTCTTGGAGAATACGGCGGGATGCATCTTGGTCAGGACGGAGGATTTTGTCATCAGCAACGAACTCACCAAGCGTTGATTTGTCATCATCATCACCGACTGGTTTCTCGAGTGAGATCGTATCCTGACTGATGTTTTCGATCACGTGAATTTTCTCAACTTCAAGTCCCATTTCTGTTGCGATTTCTTCAGCGAGTGGATCACGACCGAGATCCTGGGAAAGACGACGGTAGACTTGTTTGTACTTTGAAATTGTTTCCACCATGTGAACCGGGATACGAATCGTTCGTGACTGGTCAGCAAGCGCACGAGTGATTGATTGACGGATCCACCATGTCGCATACGTTGAAAACTTGTAGCCCTTTGTCCAGTCAAATTTTTCGACAGCCTTGAAGAGGCCGAGATTTCCTTCTTGGATGAGGTCGAGGAGCGTCAGATCCGCACTGCGGTTTGAATATTTCTTTGCGATCGACACCACGAGACGGAGGTTTGCACGGGCGAGAAGATTTTTTGCTTCTTCATCCCCTGCTTCGATACGTTTTGCGAGATCACGTTCCTCGGCTGCATGAATGAGCGGAAATCGGCCGATCTCTTTGAGATACATTTGGATCGAATCGTACCCTACTGCATGACGATGACTGTCTTTGCCAGCTTTGTCGTCATCGAGATCAAGCAAATTGCCACCTTCGAGAATATCAACACCAGCAACGGAGAATTTCTCGTACAATGTTTCGAGAAACGCGATATTCGTTTCGATATTTGGAAATGTTTTCAAAAGCTCGTCGTACGTTATAAAACCGCGCTTCTTGCCGCGTGCGATGATCGCATCGGACTTTGCTTCGAGTGTTTCTGCGGCTGTTTGTTTTGCAGATTTCTTTGGTGCTTTTGGTTTTGAAGAAGAAACAGATTTTTTGACTGCTTTTTTGACGATAGGTTTTTTCTTTGACACAGGCTTGCTAACCTTCTTTTTAGGAGTTGTCTTCTTTGCACCGCGAGATGGAGATTTTTTTGCTATTTTTTTTGTAGGCATATGGTGTTAGTGTGATACGTTTTTATTGGTAAAATTTATTGCGCAGAGCTGCGAGATTTTTCGAAAGCTCTTGCATCTCGGTGAGAAGAGCGAGCCTGTCTTCTTCTATTTTTTCTGTTTCCGCATATATCAATGCGTGTTTTTTTTCTTCTATTTTTTCTTGAAGGAGCGATGATTCCAATCGAATGAGTAATTCTTCGACAATTTTCTCAACCGGCCGCGATCCATAGAGTACTTCTGTCATGAATGTGATCTCTATTTTCTGATCCTTGTATCGGTCGAGAATATCTTCGATGGGTTGACCGAGTATCCGGGTCAATTCTTTTTCAATAAGTTCCGTCAGAGGTTCATTGCGTAGTTCCTTTTGCCAAAGATAGGTACCGACGATGTGTGAAAGGATGTCTATGGACTGTTCTTTTTTTTCTGGAACCACAGTTGCTGCGGCCGGTACACTTGTTGGAGTTTTTATTTTTGCGATATGTCGCCGTATATCATCAGTGAGTGCTTGTTCCGGGATGCCGGTTTTCTGTTCAATGATATGAATGAAACTTGATCGTTCGATAGCTGATTCGATGACTGCCAGATACGGGACCAATATCTCTTCTATTTTTTTTGCCCGGAGCCGACCGTCAGTGATTTTCTCAAGAATCAGATTCAGGTAAAACGTAATGATATGCGTTGCATGTTTGAGTAATGCTTTCCATGCATCTTTACCTGCACTCCGGATATAATCCGCCGGATCCTTGCCTTCAGGAATACGGACAACCGTCACATTCATCCCGAGTGCGAGACCGATACGCGCCGCGCGACCAGTGGCTTTGATACCAGCTTTATCGGCATCAAAAGCGATGATGATCGTATCAGCGAGTCGTTTGATAATACCCAAATGCGTAATAATTTTTCCTTCAGTTTCTATCTCGTCAGTAAGTGCAGTACCAGAAACAGCAACGGCTTCGGTCACACCGGCCTGATGGGAAAGAATGAGGTCAAACTGCCCTTCGACAAAGACTGCACGCTTGTTCATACGAATCGCGGACTTGGCCCGATCGATGCCGTAAAATATTCGTGACTTATCAAAAATCGGTGTATCAGGGCTATTCAAATACTTTGGTGCTTCAGGATCATCATGGAGCAATCGTCCTGTAAATGCGACAATTCGTCCAGAAGAATCCGCGATTGGAAATATGATACGCGATCGAAACCGGTCATAGAGACCTTTGTCAGATTCTTTGGCGAGACCGGCACGGACAATGTCCGCATCTTTGTACCCTTTTTGTTTCAGATATTGCGACAATGTACGCCATTCAGATCCGATCGCACCAATTCGAAAATCACGAATTGTATCATCGGTGAGACCACGCCCACGGAGATACTCCCAAACGATCTGCTGCTTGTCACGCCCTTGTTCAAAGAATACCGTCGCCGCTTCCATGAGTTCATAGAGAATACTTTTGTCATCTTTATCGGCAATGACACCTTTGAGTTCGACGCCTGCGCGTAGAGCGAGTAGCTGGAGTGCACCACGGAAATCTAGTCCCTCAAACGCTTGCACGAAACTAAAGATATCCCCTTTCGCCCCGCATCCGAAACAATAATACGATCCACGGTCCGGTGATACATGGAATGATGGTGTTTTTTCCGTATGGAACGGACACCGCGCTTTCATGTTTGCACCTGATCGCTCAAGAGTAATATACCCGCCGATAACTTGATCGATGGAGAGTCGTTCTTTGATGATGTCGACGTCAGTGTGTGACATACATGCCAATAGACAAAACAATTAAGAAACCACGCACGGACACAGTACTCGATTATTTCTTTTTGAAACCAGTACCTGCTGGGATAAGTCGGCCAATGATAACATTTTCCTTGAGACCACGGAGAACGTCTTTTCCGCCACGAACAGCATTGTTGATAAGCACACGGTTTGTGTTTTGGAACGATGCAGCTGAGAGCCAACTCGTTGTATTTGTCGATGCTTCAGCAATACCGAGTACGACTGTTTCGCCAACAGCTGGTGTACCAGCTTCTTTTTTCACACGTTCATTTTCTTCGTGGAATGTGATTATTTCGATCAATTCACCCGGAGAGAAGTTTGTATCACCTGAATTCTTGATACGGATTCGGCCGAACATTTGACGAATAATGATCTCGATGTGCTTCGGAGAGATCGGTGCACCTTGAAGTTCATAGACTTTGTTGATTTCTTGGATGATATAATCTTGTGCTTGTTCTTTACCACCGAATTCAAGAATTTCGCCAATGTTTGCAGAACCATCAGTGAGGAGCATGCCTTTTGTTACTGTTTCGCCTTGTTTGACGACTGGAATACGACGAGGAGAAACAATATATTCTATCTGATTGTTCTTGCCATCATGCTTCGAATCAGAAAGAACAGTAATAACTTTTTCTTTGCCTGTATCTTTTATTTCAAGCACCATACCATCTGTTTGACAGACGATTGCTGGATTCTTGACGTTGCGTCGTTCAAAGACTTCAGTAATACGAGGGAGACCTTGAGTAATATCAGCACCACCAGTAACACCACCAGAGTGGAATGTTCGGAGCGTCAACTGTGTACCCGGCTCACCGATCGCTTGTGCAGCAACGATACCAACAGCTTCACCGAGATTGATCAAATGATTTCGTCCGAGGTCGAGACCGTAACATTGTTGACAGAGACCGTGAAGTGTTTTACATGTAAGTGGTGATCGGACCAATACTTTTTCAACACCATATGATTCTATTTCTTGTGCGTCATATTTATTGAGAAGTGCGCCTTTTTTAAATCGGACAACACCTTCTTTGTCTTTGACGTCCTCGAGCAAAATACGTCCGAGAAGACTTTTTGTAATTGGAATTTCAACACCGCTGATATTTTGTTTCTTTGCCCATTTTCCTTCTTTTGATCCACAATCAGTTTCAGTAATAACAACGTCTTGTGACACATCAACGAGTTTTCGAGTCAAATAACCGGCACTCGCAGTGTTAAGCGCAGTGTCAGCGAGACCTTTTCGGGATCCGTGTGTTGAGATGAAGTAATCGATCGGAGAAAGACCTTCTTTGTATGACGGGATAATTGGGAAATCCACAATGTCACCGGATGTGTTGATGACGAGACCCTTCATACCGGCCATCTGGACGACCTGTGAGATCGATCCGCGAGCACCAGACATAACCATGTCGTATGTTGATCCTGTTGTTTCAAGAGTTCCAGGAATTGCTTTTTCGATATCTTTCTTGACCTGTTCCCATGTATTGATAATTTTTTGGTGTTTTTCTTCTTTAGAAAGCAAACCTTCGTTGTATTGTTCGATAATTGCTGTTTCCTCAACGCGACCACGAGCAACAAGTGCTGGTTTTTCTTTTGGAACACTCACGTTGTCGATACTCCATGTAATACCTGATTTTGTCGCGTATTTGTAACCGAAGTTTTTGATCTTGTCGAGAATTGCCGGTGTACCCTCGATGCCATATCGGAAGATAACAGTATCAACGAGCAATTGTACACGTTTCTGTGTCATTTCGTCATTGATGAATGCAAAATCTTCTGGAAGACAACTGTTGAAAAGAAGTCTTCCGACAGATGTTTCAAACGGCTTTCCATCGAATGCTGCATATTTTTCTGAATCTGTTCCCAAAACCTTGATCTTTGCACGGAATGAAACAGCATCATAATCATACGCTGTGATAGCTTGGTTTGGAGATGAGAACATCATACCTTCACCTTTTTCCCCAGGAACTGATTTTGTCATCCAGTAACAACCAAGTACGATGTCGAGCATTTTTGCTGAAACAATAGGATCACCGTTTTGTGGTTTCAAAAGGTTCTTGTTTGCAGCCATGATTTCACGAGCTTCAGTTTGTGCTTCTTTTGAAAGTGGTACGTGGACCGCCATTTGGTCACCATCGAAGTCAGCGTTGAATGCTGCACAGACCATCGGATGAACTTGGATTGCATTGCCTTCGATAAGAACCGGGCGAAATGCCTGAATACCAAGGCGGTGGAGCGTCGGCGCACGGTTGAGGAGTACATAGCGATCCTTGGTCACTTCTTCGAGAATTGCCCAAACTTCTGGGATGCCTTCTTCGATGAGTTTGTTTGCACCGCGGATGTTGTATGCAAGTTCACGTGCGATAAGTTTTGAAATAACAAACGGACGGAAGAGTTCAAGCGCCATATGTTTTGGAAGTCCGCATTGGTCGAGGTGGAGCTGTGGACCAACGACAATCACAGAACGACCAGAGTAGTCGACACGTTTACCGAGGAGGTTTTGACGGAACAAACCTTGTTTTGATTTCAAGTTATCTGACAATGATTTGAGTGCGCGTTTTTGTGCCTGACTCATCGCTTGAGAATCAGATTGTTTTGCAATTGAATTGTCGATGAGGGCATCAACAGCTTCCTGCAAAATACGTTTTTCGTTTCGGAGGATAACATCCGGTGCGCCGATTTCTTTGAGTTTTCGAAGACGGTTGTTTCGGTTGATAACGCGTCGGTACAAATCATTCAAGTCTGATGTCGCATGACGACCACCATCAAGAGCGACCATCGGACGAAGTGCTGGTGGGATAACTGGGATAGATGAAAGGAACATCCATTCTGGACGAGTACCAGAATTGATAAGTGCACGGATGAGTGCAAGTCGGCGAGAAAGTTTTTCCCGTTCGAGTGATCCTGCTTTTTCGATCATTTTTTCTGTCTTTTCTTTGAGTGCTGTAAGATCAAGATTTTTGAAAAGTGTATAGATCGCCTCTGCACCGATAGATGCTTCAAACGCACCACCGTAACGAAGTGAGAAACTGTGGTACTGAATTTCTGAAAGGACTTTTCCTTCATAAATTTCACCGATTTCTTTTTTTGTTCCTGCAAACAAGTTTTTCAACTTTTCAACATCCGCTTCATCAGAAAGATTTTTGCTTTTGTTTTTGAATTCTGTATCGAGTTCTTTTAAAATATTTACTTTTTCGTCTTCGTGAACTTTCGTGATGATATAGCCGGCAAAGTAGACGACTTTTTCGAGGTCAGTGACAGGAATATTGAGGAGGAGCGCCATACGAGATGGAACACCGCGAAGGAACCAGATGTGTGCAACCGGAGATGCGAGCTCGATGTGACCCATGCGTTCGCGACGAACGATGGATTTTGTGATTTCAACACCACATTTTTCACAGATAATACCAGCATAGCGAATACGTTTGTATTTTCCACAGTAACATTCATAATCCTTTTCTGGACCAAAGATGCGTTCATCGAACAATCCACCGCGTTCTGATCGTCCAGTACGGTAGTTGATCGTTTCAGGTTTTGTCACTTCACCATGAGACCATTCTTTGATCTTCTCCGGTGAGGCGACGCCTATTTTTATCCACGCAAATGATGATGTATCAAGTGTTTTCATATATTACTTCGCTTCGTTAGTATAATTACCTCCGTTTTCGACACCGTCGTAGGTTTCTTTTTTCACACCACCACCGAGATCAACATCGAGCGAGAGTCCTCGGAGATAGTTCAACATAACGTTGAATGATGCTGGTGCATTTTGTTCGATGATGTCCTGTCCTTTGATAATTGCATCGAATGCTGCAGAGCGACCAGTGATGTCGTCTGATTTGATCGTGAGCATTTCGCGGAGTGCGTGTGCTGCGCCATATCCTTCGAGTGCCCACACTTCCATTTCTCCAAAACGCTGACCACCACCTTGTGCCTTACCACCCAATGGTTGCTGTGTAATGAGAGAGTAGGGTCCAATAGAACGCATGTGAATCTTGTCTTCCACCATGTGGTGCAGTTTCAACATGTACATGTATCCGACCGCGATATCTTGTGCAAATGCCTCACCTGTTCGGCCGTCAAAGAGTTTGACTTTACCTGATTCTGGCCAACCTGCGGCAACCAATTCTTTTTTGATTTCATCTGGCGTTGCTCCGGCAAATGGCGGCACGATTGCTTGATAGCCCAATGTTCCTGCAGCGAGACCCAAGTGAAGTTCCAAAATCTGTCCCAAGTTCATACGAGATGGAACACCGAGTGGTGTAAGCACGATATCGATCGGTGTACCGTCAGCCATGAATGGCATTTCTTCTTCTGGAAGGATGGTTGAGATAACACCTTTGTTTCCGTGTCGTCCTGCAAGTTTGTCACCGACAGAAACGTTTCGGAGTTGTGCGACTTCGATAACAACTTTTTTGATGATACCTGATTCGAGATTGTGTCCTTGATCACGAGAAAAGATTTTGACGTTGATGATACGTCCGCGTTTACCGTGTTCCATACGAAGTGATGTATCTTTGACATCACGCGCTTTCTCAGCAAAGATCGATCGGAGCAAGCGTTCTTCCGGTGTGAGTTCTGTCTCACCTTTTGGTGTGATTTTTCCAACAAGAATATCATTTTCACGGATTTCTGCACCGACACGGATAATGCCGTCTTCATCGAGGTCTTTCAATTTTCCTTCACCGACATTTGGAATATCACGAGTCGTGATTTCAGGTCCAAGTTTTGTATCACGAACGATACAGACGAATTCTTCGACATGGACTGTTGTAAACTTACTGTTTTTGACGAGACGTTCAGAGAGAATGATCGCGTCTTCGTAGTTCGCACCATTCCATGTCATGAATGCAACAAGAATGTTTTGACCGAGAGATATCTGGCCATTGACTGATGTTGATGTATCAGCAAGGATGTCGCCTTTCTTGATCGTTTGACCAACAGAAACGATTGGACGCTGGTGATAACATGAGAAATTATTTGTTCGAGAAAAAAGCACAAGTGAATATGTGTGTGATCCACCTTTCTTTTCTTCGACAGTGATGTGTGTTGCGTCAACTGCGGTGACCTTACCACCATCACGAGCAACAATGAGACGTCCTGAATCGCGAGCCGCGAGTTCTTCCATGCCGGTTGCGACATATGGTGCTTCTGGTGAGACACACGGAACGGCCTGGCGTTGCATGTTCGATCCCATCAGCGATCGAGTTGAGTCATCGTGTTCGAGGAACGGAATCATCGATGTACCGACTGAGAACGCTTGGTTTGTTGCGATATCGATAAAATCAACATCGTTTGCAGTGACGATACCTGGTTCTGTTTTGACGCGAGCTTCGACACGATCTGATATGATCTTTCCTTTTTCATCACGCGCTGTTCCTGCGTGAGCGATCGTATACCGTTCTTCTTCGAGTGCATTCAAGTAAAGAATTTCACCGGTAACAACACCTTTATTCACCTTCATGTACGGTGTTTCGATAATACCGAATTCGTTGACGCGGGCATACGTTGAGAGATGGAGCACAAGACCGATGTTCGGACCTTCAGGAGTTTGGATCGGACAGACACGACCATAGTGCGATGGGTGCACGTCGCGGACTTCGATACTTGCACGTTCACGTGTGAGACCGCCGGGACCGAGTGCTGAGAGACGGCGAAGATGCTCAATTTCAGAAAGAACGTTTTCCTGATCCATGAATTGTGAAAGTTGGGATGTAGTGAAAAATTCTTTGATACGAGCTTGGAGTGGACGCTGGTTGACGATCTGAACCGGCATGACAATAGACGTGTCGATGGTCGACATACGGTCTTGGATGTTTCGTTTGATCTGAGTCATACCAACGCGGAATTTTTGCTGAAGCATTTCTCCAACATAACGAACACGACGAGACGCGAGATTGTCGATATCGTCTGCTTTTGCATCTGGATTTGCGTTCAACATCATGATGTTTTTGATAACCATCACGAGATCGTCGAGTGAGAGTGTGCGGACAGCAAGTGCTTTGTCATCCATTGGCTTTTCGAAACGCTTGTTAAATCGGAATCGGCCGACAGTTGAGAGATCATATCGATCAGGACCAAAGAGTCCGTCGATGTGCTCTTTCGCGTTTTCTGGTGTCGCCATATCACCATCACGAAGACGTTTGTAGATTTCTAGGTAGGCATCATTGATTGTCTTTGCTGTATCTTTTTCGACACAGAGCTTGAGAACTGCTTCTGCATGTTCATCACCCTTGAAGAGCTTCATGATTGCTTCATCAGTATGAGCACCGAGAACACGGAGGAGTGAGGTTATTGGGAATTTTCGCTTTTTGTCGATACGGACAGAGATCATACCGTCAGCTTCAGATTCGATTTCGATCCAAATACCACGGGCTGGGATGATTTTTGCACCGAAGTATCGCTTGCCCTTGATATCAAAATCAGGGAAAAAGACGCCGTAACTGCGAGCGAGTTGTGGAACAAAGACACGTTCAACACCGTTGATGATGAATGTACCATGGTTCGTCATGAGTGGAAGATCACTCATAAAGATTTCTTGTTCTTTTGTTGTACCGAGTGCTTTGTTCAAAAGCTTGACGCGCATTTTGAGTCCACCATCATAGGTGAGTTTGTTTACCTTTGCATGTTGCTCAGCTCGAGATGGTTCGCCGAGTGAAAATGAAACGAAATCAAGCTGGAATTTTTTTCCAGAATAATCGTTGATCGGTGAGAATTCCTTGAGCACTTCTTTGATACCTTCGCGCACAAACCATTCATATGATGCAATTTGATTTTCAATCAAATTTGGAAACGGAATCAATGGTTCCTTGTATTTCGAAAAATACTTTTTCTCTCTCTGGTGTTGCATAAAAAAATAATGTTATGTCAGCCGTACACCTCCGAAAAAACCAAAATAACCGCAACGCTCACCCCTGACCGTTTCGGTTTTTTATTTATTGAAAAATAGATGTGTTTTTTCGCAAGATACTGCTAACAAAAGCTTGTAATGGCGAAGCATCCGTGTCGTAACTCAATCCTGCTTACTGGGGGTGAGTATAGCAGAATGGATATATAAGTCAAGGATTTTAGGGGAAAACAACAAAATCCCCTGTTTCTTTGGAAACAAAGGGGATTTTTATTATTTAGGCATCAATACCGTCATCACCATTATCAATATAAAATGGCACAAGGTTTTCATCATCATGTTCCTCCCAACTTGGATGTTTGGGAACAACGGCAACATAGTTTTCCATTTTAACGAAAACATTGCCATTTGTATCAATATACCAATCAGTAAAACCACCGCCTTTCCAAATCAAAGTCCGGTTAGCATAAATTTTTCCATCAAATGAAAGATATGTTACGTTATCATGATAGTCCCATTCTTCAACTTCATTTAAGGGTTCATTGGCAGAAAATATCTTCAGGTTGGGATTTTTTTCTTTTATATACCGCAAAATTTCCTTGTCTTTGTTTGCAGATATCCAATATTTTTCTCTTTTCTCTTGTTCTGTTTCTTCTTCAATGACTTTAGGAAAATCTATCTTGAACTTATTATTGAAAAGATCTATTTCAACATACAAGGTTCTTTTGATAATTTTCAAAATTAGAGACAGAAAAACAAAAAAAATAAATCCATAAAACAACAATTTAAAAAGAAATGTTGAAGTCCATGCAGTAAGCAGGATAAAAAGAATTATCATGTTCATAATTTCACGGGGTTTTAAATGTAAATATACAATTTTATTTAATGTGCATTATACAAAAATAATCGTATTTGTCAATATAAAAATCCCAGTGTCGAATACTGGGATTTTTATCTTTTTTAGTAACACTAACTCTATTACGGATTTATCGTAAACGATGTCGAAAGGATATTTTCTGCTCCTGCGACGATGTGACCGAGTGTACTGAGCCCAAAATCACTACTGCCGTCATTGTGGGGATAGATTGCGATTTGATGAGAACCAGCACTTGTCATTCCTGTTTTTGTATTGATAACAACATAGAAATTCTTCGTTGCATTCATCGGGAGAACATATGGTGTTGTCAGTGTGAGAACCGCAGATTGATTACCGGCAAAACTCTGAGAAGGAGTAAGTATGTTCATTGCACTATCAGTTATGTATACCTTGGCAATATCTGATGCGGCACCTGTTCCAAGATGTCGAACAGTAACACTCTTCAATGTGTCACAACTATTCCATGGACCTTTTAACTGGAAATGGAGCACTTTTATTCCATTGTTTCCTGCATAGAGAATACTATTCAATGGCTGTGGTATTGCCGTAGAAACAACACCATTTGCGAGATATGAACTATTGCCACCACCTGGTCCTGTGTATGGCTGTGGAATGCAGGATTGTTTTCCAATAGACCCGATCGTCATCAATTGTCCCCAATAATTTTGTGCCCCAAGAGCCGGAATATATTGTACCGTTCCACCGGTTTGTGCATTGACACCAATTGCATGACTAATACCAAATTTTGCAGTAAGACCATTGCCACCAACAACATTCGCAGAAAGTTTTATAATTTTTGTCGTCCCGGGAACAACAGAAAAAGGAGAAACTTCTGGCATGTATGAAGATTGATTTGTCGATAGATTAATATTTCCGAGAACAGCCCCTGCTTCATCAGTGATAGAAATAGGACCGAGAGATGCTGCGATGTTTTGTGGAACGACGGATCCAGCAATCGCGATCTGAAGCGTATTGATATTAACGGTACAGCCACTTGCTGTGAATTTGTATTGACCAAAAAGAAACTGGTTTGTTCCAACTGCGACACTCTGTGCGATTGGAGTCGGGAGAGATTGGAGTGAAAGTGTACATGATGAAGATTGATTTTTACGGAGAGAAAATGCAGATGATACTATTTCATTTGTTTTTACATCAACATATCCAGTTGATGGTATACCGTATTCTTTTTGATATGCACGGACCGCTGTACGAGTTTTCAAACCAAACGTACCATCGGATTTTCCAGTGAAATACCCTTCTGCCCGGAGAAAATCTTGGAGTTTTTTTACATCACCATCACGTACCAATCCAAAATACAAATCTTTTGAAAAAATAAAAGATGATCCTGTGCCGGTATCTGTCGAACCAGCAAAACCAGAGGATGCACAATTGCTCGCAGGCACAAAATCACCCCATATTTCAATAATGACACCGTTTTGATTGACCCTTGAAACTTCTCGACAACGAATGACCTTGCCTATTCGAACAAACTCCGCCGCTTTTTCTTGATTATTTTCAGATGAATTCTTTTTACTTTCTGTTGCTTTTATTTTAACCGTATCTATTTTTGTTTCAGAAGCATTCTTTGATTTAATGACCGCTCCAACAAGTGAATCTTTCAAACTCACAACATCTTGTCTGAAATATGAAACAAATGTTTTGACACCATCACCAAATGACATCGCCTGTACACGAGATATCGGAAGAGAGATCATGAATATGAGAACGAAAATGGGGAGAATTTTTTTCATAATAAATATATAGTTAGATAATAGTATCTATTGTCTATTTTACCTTGTCTAGCAAGATAGAACAACAGATATCTGTGTACTATGACGGCGCTTGCCATCAAGTATTACACATACTAAAAACACATATGAGCCGTAGGTTCATATGTGTTTTTAGTATGTTATTTATTTTTTTGAGATTCTTTCCACTCTTCTATCTTTTTATGATCACCAGAAAGTAACACTGGCGGAACTTTGTATTTTTTACTCTTGTATTCAAGTATTTCAGGACGAGTATAAACTTCACTTGATGACACACGCTCTTCTTCACGAGAGTCAAAATTGCCGAGGACACCTTCGACTTGTCGGGCAATCGTATCGATGACAATCATCGCTGGCAGTTCCCCACCAGTCAGTACATAATCCCCGATCGACAATTCTTCTGCCCTGCCTGCCGGCAGGCAGGTTTTAAGAATCTTACCAACCCGTGCATCGATGCCTTCGTATCTGCCACAGATGAGAATGATGTCAGTATATTTTTTCGCCACTTGTTTCGCATAGACAGTGTCAAATTTTTTCGCTGATGGAACAAAATTAATTATTTTTACTTTCACATCATTCTTTTTTGCAATTTGTTTTTGTATTTTTTCAACCGCTTTCAAAATCGGTTCTGCACGCATAACCATACCCGGACCACCACCAAATGGTCGATCATCGACAATACGAGAAACATTACCATCCGGCCAGACGCGCTTGTGCTTGCCTGTGACGAAATCACGCGGATTCACGTAGGTAATTTTTATTTTCTTTTCTTTGATCGCTCGTCCGATGATAGATGTTTCGAAATATGACGCGAAACTCTCTGGAAAAAGCGTAATGATGTGAAATCTCATGTCATCAGATTACCATAGATTTTATTATTCGTCCATAAACATTACAAATCGTCACGATCGTGACGATTTGTAATGTTTGAGCAAAAGAAAAAACCCGGCCATCGGGTTTTTTCTTTTGAATGCATGCAACTGTCGACAGTTGCACACATGGTTTTAGATACCTTTAAGATCTTCCATCGCTTCGTCGATCGAATGAGACGTCATGCGTGTTCCGCCTTCCGGCTCATTGATCTTTAAATTCACTCGAGCGTTATGCTTCATTCCGACAACGCGGAGGAGTGTTCTGATCGCCTTGGCAGTGTTGCCCTGGCGGCCGATGATCTTGCCCATGTCATCCTTGTGGACTGACAAAGTCATGAGTACTCCCATCTCATCAACAACGCGATCGATGACTACATCATTCGGATTGTCGACAAGTGACTTGACTACATACTCGAGAAACGCTTTATCTTCCATAATCTGTATATAATTCTCGAACTAATCGCAGTGTTTCGACAACAACTGCTTCATGAACGATTATATCGCATGCCAGAAAAAAAGAAAACACCCCTGTGAATTACTCGAGGTGCTGTCTTTTTTAAAACCTGTCCCGCAAAGTTCTGGAAGAACGACGTGGGATTATTTTTTCTTCAATTCTTTTCGTTTTGTTGTCGGAGCTTTCTTTGACAAAACATTTTTCTTTTTTCCTTCGATGATTCCTTTTGAAACAAGGAAGTTGTGGACAGTATCAGAAACTTGTGCACCATTTTTGATGTGTTTCTGAACTTGTTCAATATTGAAAATCACTTCCCCTTTCTTTGGGTCGTATGATCCCAAGAGTTCGAGGAATTTTCCGCTTTGCGGAGAGTTTTTTGAGTCAGTCAAAACAACCCGAAAAAAGGGATTGTTCTTGCGACCTGTTCTCTGTAATCTGATGATAAGCATGGTGGAGATACTACCAGATTGCCCCCCAAAGGTCAATATACTGAGGAGAAGTCCTGTGGTATAGTCATTCTATGACAGAAAAAACTATCGAGGGAGTATTATCCCTCTCGGGGCGCGGGGTCGGCTACGTACGAATCAAGAACGAAAAAGAATCGGTCGAAATCGATCACGAACACCTGAACACCGGTCTTCAGGGAGACACCGTCCGTGTAGAACTCTATCCGAAAATTACTGATATGCCACAAAAAGGCAAGATCACCGAAATCATCCGCCGTAGCAAAGTCGGATTTGCCGGCGTTATCGAGGAAGATCGAAAGCTCTTTTTCCTCGTGCCCAGCGATTCAAAAATGTATACCGATATCATGATCGTTCCCGACGGATTAAACGGTGCAAAGCCGGGGCAAAAAGTATTCGTCGAATTGGTCTCATGGACTGATCCACATAAAATGCCCTCTGGTCGCGTTGTTGAAATTCTCGGTATGCCGTTTGAGAACAATGCTGAGATGCGCGCGATCGCAATGGAAAAAGGATTCGTCAGTACCTTCCCTGCCGATGTCGAGCGTGACGCCCAATCTCTCTACGACAGTACACCGATCGATGATGCGGAAATTTCCAAGCGTCGCGACATGCGTAGCATCATGACGTGTACAATCGACCCAGTTGATGCAAAGGACTTTGATGATGCGATCTCGTATCAGACATTTCCTGATGGCACATATGAACTCGGTATTCACATCGCCGACGTATCACACTATGTTGTTCCCGGCACCGCCCTCGACAACGAAGCAATCAAGCGCCAAACATCCGTCTATCTCGTCGACCGTACGATTCCAATGCTTCCAGAAGTATTGTCGAATGATCTCTGTAGTTTGAAACCAAACGTTGATCGTCTCGTATTTAGTAGCATCTTCACTTTTTCAAAAAACCACGAAATATTGACCGAATGGTATGGCAAAGCAATCATTCATTCTGACAAACGATTTACCTACGAAGAAGCACAAGCAATCCTCGATGCAAAACAAGGACTCTATTTTGAAGAATTGACCGCGATGAACATACTCGCAAAAAAATTGCACAAGGAACGCATGGATGCCGGTGCCATGTCTCTCGAGCAAGACGAAGTCAAATTTATCCTTGATGAAAACGGTGTACCACTCTCTGTCTATCGCAAAGTTCGCGGAGACACGCACAAGATGATCGAAGAACTCATGCTCCTCGCCAACCGAAAAGTTGCCGAATACATCGCTGCTAAAGAAAAAGAAACAGGTCGTGATCAAGTTTTTGTCTACCGCGTCCACGACAAACCAGATCCAGAACGTGTTGAAAAACTTGTCTCATTCCTCGACAAGCTTGGTTATCACATCGAAACAAAAGACGGCGTCATCCCTACGGCTGCGATGAATGACCTCATCGAACAACTCGAAGGCAAAGAAGAAAAAGAAACAATTCATACTGCCATCATCAGAAGTTCTTCAAAAGCGATTTACTCGACAAAAAATATCGGTCACTATGGCCTCGCGTTTAAATACTATACGCACTTCACTTCACCAATTCGTCGCTATCCAGACGTACTCGTCCATCGTCTCATGCAAGACTATCTCCATGGCATCACTGTACCTATGGAACGATGGCATGAATATGAAAAATTCTCAGAAATGGCATCACAGCGCGAAAAAGAAGCATCCGATGCAGAACGCGCGTCAGTTAAATACAAACAAGTCGAATACATGTCATCACGCGTGGGCAATGTCTATGATGGCGTAATTACTGGCATTACCGAATCTGGCATCTTTGTCGAAGAACGAGAAACAAAATGTGAAGGTATGATCCGTCTCAAAGATCTCGGCGGCAACGATTTCTGGAAGTACGACGCCGAACATCTCACAATTCGTGGCAACCAATCAAAACAAACATTTTCTGTTGGCGACAAATTGAAAATCCGTGTTGTCCGCGCAGACATGAACAAGAAAGTTATCGATTACGCACTCGTGAGAGAATAAAAAACAAAAACCCTGAATTCAGGGTTTTTGTTTTAGTATTGTATTTCAAATAACACTGATCCATCCTTTTGAACTGTCTTTCGCAGGACGGCGGTCCGAGAAGGAGCGAATTTTCAGTAGAAAATTACGCGACAGTTCAGGAGGATGGATGAAAGAAAATGAATTCTATAAGTTATACTATACTCATGAAAAGAATTCTCCTCATCATAGGAACAACTGTCGTCATTGTGATTGGTATTCGTATTGCGCAATTTTATGCATTGAAACCGATAGAGCCAGTTATCCTCCCGCCCATTATTATCGAAAAAGAACCCGAACCTATTACTCTTTCTTTTGTCGGTGACATCATGCTTGCCCGCGGGGTCAAAAACGTTGTGACAAAATATTTCAACAGTGATTATGTTTCTTTTTTACAAACTCCTGCTATAGCAGAATTAGCAACAGCTGATATTCTGTTCGCAAATCTCGAAGGCCCAGTTTCAAATCGTGGCAGAAATGTCGGCAGTAAATATTCATTTCGATTTGATCCTCTCGTTGTTCCCGCTCTCAAATCTGCCGGATTTGATATCGTTTCGATTGCCAACAATCACATGGGCGACTGGACCAAGACTGCCTTTGAAGACACAATCACTCATCTCCGAGAAAACGGAATATTGTTTGCCGGCGGCGGCATGACGAAACAAGAAGCAATGCAACCAACGATTATCACTGTTCAAGATATAAAAATTGGTTTTCTTGGCTTCACTGACGTCGGACCAAACTGGCTTGCAGCAACCAATACCTCTGCTGGTATTCTTCTCGCATCCGATCCAGAGTTTGAAACGATCATCACACAAGCGAAAGAAAAAGTAGATATTCTCGTCGTGTCTGTTCATGGTGGCGAAGAATACAAACCACACACCGACCGACAAGAACAGATCTACCATACCGCGATCAATGCCGGCGCAACCATGATTGTCGGACACCATCCGCATGTTTCGCAAGATTATGAATGGTACAACGGCGGATTCATCGCCTACTCACTCGGTAACTTCATCTTTGATCAATACTTCAGCGTTGAAACTATGCAAGGTGATGCATTAACGGTTACTCTCGAAAACAAACAAATCAAAAGCATCAAAGTTCACACCGTCTATCTGAATAAAAAATTCCAACCGGAGCGGATGGAGTTGAAAAAGCAAGAATTCAATAATTTCTAATATCTAATTTCTAAATAATACATACAATTATACAGTATTATTTTTTGAATTTTTAATTATTGTTATAAATATTTTTCGTAATTGCAAAACTTCATCGAGAAGTACTTTAAGTTCAGATATGTTTTCAGTTTCAATAAGCAACTGCAACCAATACTCAGTTTCCTGTGTTTCTTTTTTACAAATACCCAATTTATGTTCAAAATCTCGTCTTGATTCTGCACTATCAGCTTCCTGATAATTAGCTCCTATACTTGTTCCAGATCTAATACATTGACTAATAGTATTCCTATTTAAAGGAGTTTGTTTTATATTTCCAAGTAAGAAAATAAGGTTTTTACTAAATAAAAATGTTCTCTTTTTTAAATCAAAAACTTTTTTTGTTTGAATCGTATCATTTTTATTCATTAGATATTAGAAATTAGACATTCATTTCTTATTTTGCGATTTTTACTGCATCATCGAATTTAATAGAGAGGAGTTTTGAAGCACCGTCGGCTCCGACGGTCACCCCGTAGAGAATACCGGCTCGGGACATCGTTTCGCGATTGTGGGTGATAACGATGAGCTGGGATGATGCAGAAAGTCGTTCGATCATATCACCATAGCGACGAGAATTTGCCTCATCAAGGGCTGCGTCAGTCTCATCGAGGACGAGACATGGTGGCGGATTGACCTGAGAGATGGCAAAAAGAAGTGCGATTGAAACAAGTGAGCGTTCCCCACCGGAGAGCATCTGAAGATCGCGGACTTTCTTGTGTGGTAGATTGACATGGATATCGATACCACGTTCGAGAAATGCATTTTCTTCCTCTTCTTCCATCTCTTCGTCTTCTACTACTTTCTTTTTGCGTTCAGCAATCACGATAGACAGAAATGCCGATCCACCACCGAACATACTGGTGAAGAATTCGGTAAAGACCGTGTTGATCTTTTCAACACCAGTTTCAAATGATGTTGCGAGACGCGCTTTCAAATCTGCAATCAGTGTTTCGAGTGACGTCATGCTTTCCCGAATATCAATCAATTCTTTTGCGAGGAATGCATCACGTTCGACGGTCGTTTCGTATTCTTTGATGACATCGGTCCCACCGATACCTCCAGATTCTTCGAGACGAATTTTCAACCGTTCGATCAATCGTGCGAGTTCTTCTCCTGATTGTGCATGTGTTCCATCATACGTCCCAAATCCGCGTATCTTGTCACCGACAAGTGCGATAATATCCCGAGATAATGATTGAAATCGTTCTTCTCTTGCGACAATGTTTGCAGTAACATCATCGAGATGTACTTTTTTTGCATCTTCTCCACGAAGTGCAAGTTCGATTTGAAATCGATCTGCATCAGCTATTCGCGCCTTTGCAATTTCGTTTTCATGTTCCCGACGAAGTGAAATAATTTTCTCGCGAAGATCCCCTTCTTTTCTGTCATATTGGTCGAGGGTATGGAGCAATGCATCTTTTTCTTTTTTGAGTGCTTCCGTATCATCGGTCGCGACTGGTGCGGGTTTTGTTCGGTATTCACTGATCAAGCGATCAAAGGAAAGTTTGATATTTGAAAGAAGTGGTAATATATCATCAACAGACGTTTTGAGGAGGGCGTCGTCAAGCAATGCCGTGATGTTCATGCTCCATGTTTCTATTTTTGACAACGGAACAACGACATCAGTCGGCTTGTACACCACCGTTTCCTTTGCGCTGATCATGCCTTCGATGCGGCCGAGTGATCGAGACAATTCGTCTTTTGATTTTTGTATAGCCCGAAGTTCATCTTCACAAGTACGGATGATATTCTCATGTTCCGTCGATACTGGCACGCTTTTTTCTCCAAGTGCCGCCAGTCGATGCATCAAGTCTGCACGCTTTTGATTTGCTTCAAGTATTTGCCGTTCATGATCACGACGAAGTTGCTGGAGTGCGGTATTTTCATCTCGTAAATACACCATCGATGCATGTGCGAGATCATTACGAATTTCTTCCGCTTTGGCGATTTTGTCGACCTGCTTTTTGAGAAAGGTCATGTGCGGTGCAATCTCACGACGAAGTGATTCAACTTCTTTCATGTGCATGACCGTCTTTTCCAGTTTCCGTTCACTGTCGCGGATCTTGTATTGATACACTTTGAGACCGAGCGCTTCTTCGATCATCTCGCGACGTTCGCGGTTGTTCGCGGAAAGTAGTCGATCTGCTTCACCTTGTGAGATGATGTGGTACCCAGATGTTCCAATGTTCACTGATGCAAAAAGTTCATGGATGTCCTTGAGGCGCACGGTCACACCATTGATCGTATACACGCCGGTACCATCAGAAAATATCTCACGTGATACCGTGATCTCGTCATAGTCGAGTGGCAACGGCTTCTCGGTATTTTCGATGCGGAATAGTCGTTTGGAATTATTAAACGTTACCGTGACACTAGCACGAGAGGATTTCGGGAGGATTTTTGAACCTTTAAAAATGAGGTCGGCACCAGCTTTACTGCGGAGTGATTTCATCGATTGTTCGCCAAGGACGAAGCGGATTGCTTCCACTACGTTTGACTTGCCGGAACCATTTGGTCCGACGACAGCCGTTACCGGCGCAGAAAAATCAATCACCGCTTTTTTGGCGAATGATTTGAATCCGGTCATTTCAATCCGTGTAAGCATATAAAAGAATTATAGCAAAGATAGAGAGCAAGCTCTAGATACATATATGGAAAACAAAAAATCCCCACAAAAGTGAGGATTTTTTAATTCTGATTCTAGTCACCAGTTAATCCATCCACTTTTTTAATTCAAGTGCATGTGCTGCGGCGTTTTGTTCAGCTTCTTGTTTTGATTTCCCTTTTCCCTGGGTGATCAATTCATCGCCAAAATAAATACCGATAGTAAATTGCTTGTCGTGATCGGGACCGGATTCAGAAATGACTTTGTACGCAGGCGTCACACCGACGAATTCCTGCGCTTTTTCTTGGACGAAACTTTTTGCATCGCGCCATGATTTATTTTTCAAAATATCATCAAGTTTTGGGAGGAGAAATCGATGGATGAATGTTTCAGCTATCTTGTAGCCCTGATCCATATAGATCGCGCCGATCACCGCTTCAAATGTATTCGCGAGGATGTACTGGCGGGCCTTGCCATTGTCTTTCGCTTCGCCTTTTGAGAGCAGAAGAAAATCATTCATACCGATCGTAAGAGCGATATCGGAAAGTGTCACCGCATTTACCAGTGCTGAACGATACGCAGTCAGATCACCTTCGGCTTTGGTTGGAAATCGACGAAAGAGTTCATCAGTAATGATGAGTTCGAGCACCGCATCACCGAGAAATTCGAGGCGTTCGTTGTGTGAGAGTCCAGAGTTTGGATTCTCGTTGATATACGAACGATGCGTAAATGCCTGCATCAATATTTGTTTGTCTGTAAACGTCACACCGATCTTTTTTTCACACTGAGAGAAATCAATCATAAATATACCTAGTAGACTCTGGATGTTACATATTATATTTCGAAAAATATAATACAAATAGCATCAAGAAACTAACAGTTTTTTAACTAATAATTTTTTCAACGGCCTTTGCAAGCAAACCTTGAATATCATCATAGGTCGTGATACCGCCGATTTCTGATATCGGGAACCAGCGTGCATTGTCGAGTCCACCAGAACTTTCAAGAACAAGCGGTTGATAATCCGCTTCCGCGAGAAAGTATGAAACTTGTTTGCGGGTCTTGCCTTTCTCAGGATGAGACGCGATATATTCAGTCTCACCGAGAAGTTCAACAATGCGAATATCGATACCGATCTCTTCTTTGAGTTCACGGATCGTGCCTTCTTCGACATTTTCACCTGCTTCAACGCGCCCCTTGGACAATGTCCAAAAGCCGAAAACATCGTGTACGAGAGCAAAATAAATCTGACCTTCATGTCGAGCAAAGACAACTGCTCCACCCAATTTTTCTATCGGGAACTTGGATGGATCTGTTTCTTCTTTTTGTTTACGCACCGAGACATCATCTTTGCCCGGCTCACCGATCTCTTTGTACACCGCACCAAGTACGCCGTTCACAAAGCGACCAGATGATTCACCGCCAAATGATTTTGCAAGTTCAATCGCTTCATTGATCGCAACTTTTGGCGGAACCTGTGTCCGATCACCAAAGAGAAGCTCAGAAAGTCCGAGACGGAGGATATTGCGGTCAACGCCGGAGATTTTGTCGATCGGCCATTCTGGTGCCGCTTTCTCAATGATCTCATCGATGATCTTTTGCTTGGTGACAACGAGACTGACGAGATCAGTGATGAATGCACTGTCATCGAGCCCTGGAGCAAATTCTCGACTGATACGCGCCAAAATTTCCGGCAGTCGATCTGTCGGTTTATCATTGAAATCCCATTCGAACAGTGTTTGAAGAGCTATGGAACGAGAGAGGTGGCGATTGGCCATAAAGAGCTATAAAATAAATGAATAATTATTTCTTCTTTGCGAGTTTTTTCTCGACTTTGCCTACAGTGTCGATCATTTTTCGTCCGCGGTACATCCCTGTTTCGAGAGATACCCGGTGTCGCAAATGAACCCCGCCTGTTTCCTTGTCGGTTGAGAGCTGTATTGTCTTGAGCGCATGATGACTGCGGCGATTCGCAGTATGAGCCCGTGTGTGTCGCATTCGTACTGTCATATCAGGATAGTACCCTATTTCAAACAAAAAAGCAACCCGTGGGGAGTGGGTTACTTCTTTTGATTTCTTTTCACTAAAATTTTATCAAATAATACCCATGACTGAGCATGTATTTTTGAATCTGCGAGAACATGAGGATCAAGGGTTATATTTTTACTCCTTTTTGATTGATCTAAC
Organism: uncultured Candidatus Saccharibacteria bacterium; assembly: GCA_964606285.1. GTDB lineage: Bacteria > Patescibacteriota > Minisyncoccia > Phycocordibacterales > UBA9973 > CAZSFP01. The sequence goes on along the minus strand of CAZSFP010000004.1, from coordinate 18,074 downwards.
AAACAATCGAGGAATTTGTCTATATACAATTCTGCCATAACCCACTCTTTCCGCTGTGTGACAAAATAAATCAATTGTTTTATTTTTAATCGCGTCAAAGAATGATTTGAAACAATGGCCTCGATAACTATATCAAGATCTCTTTGAGCTTCTGCAATAGTTTCCGCTTCAATATCTACGGGATATTTCTTTGTGTGATATTTGATCCAGTATTTAAATTGTCTCGATGAACGTTTCAGTTGTTCTTGCTGTTTCTTCAGTCTTTTTTCAGGTGGCTTGATCATTTCTATAAGGAATTTTTTCAAACTATACTATACAAAAGATATGCAATCAAGACGATATGAAATATCCGATTTTATGCTACGATATATCCTATGAATAAAGGAAATATTGAACACAACCGCCACACACTCGCCCACCTGTTGGGTGCAGCAGTTCTCGAACTCTACCCGGGCTCAAAGCTCACCTTGGGACCGGCTATCGACAACGGATTTTACTATGACGTCGATATTGCAGGGAAAATAACCGATGCTGACCTTGTTGCAATCGAACAAAAAATGCGCGAACTCCTTCCAGCATGGACAGATATGGTTGGCCGAGAAGTTTCCTACGATGAGGCAGCAGCTCTCTTTGCCGGCAATGAATACAAGATCGAACTCATGGATGAACACAAAGATGCTGGTCTCACTACCTACACAACCGGATCATTCACTGATCTCTGTCGTGGTGGACACACAGAACATCCAGCAACAGAATTGAAAGACATGGGCTGGAAACTCGACCGCATCGCCGGCGCCTACTGGCGTGGTAATGAAAAGAACAAGATGCTCACTCGCATCTATGGTCTCGCATTTGAATCCCAAGAAAAACTGGATGAGTACATCGCCCTCCAAGAAGAAGCAAAGAAACGCGATCACCGCGATATTGGTGAAAAACTTGACCTCTTTTGTTTTGATGAATCTATCGGCAAAGGCCTCCCTATCTGGCTTCCAAAAGGAAACATCATCAAAGAAGAATTAGAAAAATGGGCAAAAGAAACAGAAACGCAGTGGGGTTATCAGCGTGTTACGACACCGATCGTTACCAAAGAAAATTTATTCTTCACATCTGGTCACCTCCCACTCTATAAAGACAGTATGTATGCACCGATCGTCATCGAAGATGAGAATTACTACATCAAACCGATGAACTGTCCGTTCCACCACAAAGCATTTGCTGCTCGACCAAAAAGTTATCGAGAACTTCCACTTCGTCTCGCTGAATACGGCTGGTGTCACCGTTACGAAGATTCAGGTAGTCTTTTTGGCTTGATGCGTGTCCGTGGTATGCAAATGAACGATGCCCATATCTATGTTCAAAAAGAAAAAGCCGTTGACGAATTCGTCCAAGTCATCAAACTCCATGAATACTATTACAAAGTGCTTGGTATAAAAAACTACGAAATGGAACTCGCACTTCGCGATCCAAACAACATGACCAAGTATCACGGCAATGAAGAAGACTGGCAAGATGCTGAAAAAATGACAATTGAAGCCATGGAAAAATCCGGTGTTCCCTACAAAGTAGTTCATGAAGGCGCAGCATTCTACGGACCAAAGATGGATTTCCAAGTGTATTCTTCTATCGGCAGATTGTTTACTGCATCGACAAACCAGCTCGACCTCTACATGGGCAAGAAATTTGAACTCGAATACACCGATGCAGACGGTCAGAGAAAAACACCAGCGATCATTCACCGCGCACCACTTGGTACACATGAGCGATTTATCGGATTTCTCATCGAACACTTTGCCGGTAATTTCCCAACATGGCTCTCACCGGTCCAAGTCGCAATCGTTCCTGTCCGTGATACACATGAAGCAGCTGCACGTGAAATCGAAACCAAACTCCTCGCAGTATCTGTCCGTGTCGAATATCATGATGCGTCTGAAAACCTCGGCAAACGCGTTCGCAAAATAAAGGATATGAAAGTTCCCTACACTATCATTCTCGGTGACAAAGACATCGATGCCGGTATGATCACCATCGAGAAACGCGGTGAAGAAAAAGGATCACAAATGACTCTTGAGTCATTCATCGAAAAAATCCAGACCGAAATAAAAAATCGATCACTACATTAGTATAAAGTACGAGTACCTAGTACAAAGTATGGGAACAATACAAAGCTTCAAAGATCTTATTGTTTGGCAAAAAGCACACAAAGTTGTACTTGAAATATACGCAATAACAAAGAAATTTCCATTAGAAGAAAAGTATGGATTGGGAGACCAGTTACGCCGAGCGAGTGTTTCTATTACTTCCAATATTGCCGAGGGTTTTGTTATGAGAACCGCAAAAGACAAGAACAGATTTTATCTCATAAGCAAAGGATCAACTTCAGAATGTATGAATCAAATAATTATTGCCTATGATTTGGGATATATAAAACAAAATGAGCGTGATATACTTGATGAAGCATTGAATGAAATTATGAGAATGCTTTCGGCACTTATAAAATCATCAATGACGCATTCATTATCCACTAACTAAGTACTAATATACTGGGTACTATGTACTCGTACTAAATACTATTTTTATTATGAAAAACAACATGTACAATTTGATGCATCAACTAACCCAAGAACAGAAATCTCTCTGGCGCATCGAAGATGAATATCAGAAAGATGCCGGCTCAAGCAAAGCAGTTAAAGCATTCTGGAAGAAACTCGCTACAGAAAAACGCGCTCATGTCGCAGAACTCACTGCCTTCATCAAAGCTGAATTGAAATAAAAATAGACATAAAAAATCCCTCAAGTGAGGGATTTTTTATGTCTATTGAAGTGTTTCTGGTTTAAGTTTAAGTAAATTCTCTTTAAATATTTTTTCAAGTTCTATTAATTTATCAATACCCTTCTTCAGACTAATTTCTTGTTCGACAATTTTATTCTCGTCTTCTTGTAAAACAGCAATAGTTTCCTCAGAAGATATTGTATAATTATATAATTTTTCTATCTTTTCCATATCTGCAGGTTCCAGTTTAGATTGTTGAAGTAAACGAGATAGATAATTATTTTTCAACTCAAGATCTTTATTAAGTAAATTCAAGTTTTTTAAAATATCTATTCTCAATAGATATCCTTCCTGTATTGTTTTATTAATCTCATTAATCGTATCTTTTATAGTAACGTTCATGAATTCTCTATTCTGTATAAATTTATTTTCATTTTCCATATACAATAAAATATTACTTACGCATCAATTTCTGCCATCTTTGCATGTGTTTGAATGAATGATTTTCGTGGTGGGACTTCAGAGCCCATGAGCATATCGAATACTTTATTGGCTTCTTCGGCATCGAGAATGTTGACCTGTTTGAGGATGCGCTTTGCTGGATCCATAGTTGTTTCTTTGAGTTCTTCGGCGTTCATTTCACCGAGACCTTTGTACCGTTGGATACGAAGTTTGGACTGATTCTTTTTGACAACCTCTTCTTCGTTTTCTTGTTCAGCTTCATTTCCCTCTTCTTCTGATTCAGCAACAGCACGATCGAGGAGCTCTTTCATCTCAGGTGCGATTTGTGCAACGACAGTGTCGCGCTCCGCATCAGAATATGCGTAAAAAATTTCTTTGCCTTTGGTGATCTTGTAGAGTGGTGGCTGTGCGATGTAGATGTAGCCCGCTTCGATAACTGGTCGGAAGAATCGGTAAAAGAGTGTCAGCAGAAGTGTTGTGATGTGCGCACCGTCGACGTCCGCATCTGTTGCGATGATAATTTTCTTGTAGCGAATATTTGTAATATCAAATGTATCACCAATCGCTGTTCCCATAGCAACCACAAGATTTTTGATCTGTTCAGACGCGAGCATTTTGTCGAGACGTGCACGTTCGGTATTGAGAATTTTACCTCGAAGTGGCAAGACCGCCTGTGTTCGTCGATCACGTCCCATCTTTGCCGTACCGCCCGCAGAATCTCCCTCAACGATAAATATTTCGGCACTGTCGGCGTCCTTGACCTGGCAGTCAGAAAGTTTACCCGGCAATGTCATACCTTCAAGCGCTCCTTTTCGGAGAATGGAATCCTTGGCTGCTTTTGCTGCTTTACGAGCACGAAGTGCGAGAAGGATTTTATTGATGATAGATCGAGCTTCATCAGGGTTTTCTTCGAGAAAGTTCGCAAAAGCATCACCGAATACTGTCGCGACTGCACCCTGTGCTTCGGTCGAACCGAGCTTGCTTTTCGTCTGTCCTTCGAATTGGATTTCAGGCATTTTGACGGAAACAACAGCGGTCAAGCCTTCGAGAACGTCATCACCAGTAAACGCACCGTCGGATTCTTTGATGACATTGTTTTTTTTGCCGTAGGTATTGAGGAGACGTGTGAGTGCGGTTTTGAAACCCGTAATATGTGTACCGCCTTCAGATGTGTAAATATTGTTCGCAAACGGCACGATCTTTGATGAGAGATCATCGACATATTGAAGAGCCACTTCAACACCGACATTGTCTTGTTCTTTTTCTATATAAAAAATTGTTGGATGAATCGCTTTTTGGGATTGATTGGTAAAACGAACGAGAGACTTGAGACCTCCTTCGAAATAATACGTGACGGACGGGACCGGCAAACCAAGTTCTTCGACATAGTAGACACCTTCGAGATCAATCTTTGCTGCGTAGTCACGTGCATCGATAATAACGACACGCAATCCTTTGACGAGATATGCTTGCTGGCGCAGCCGGTTTGAAACGGTATGAAGATCAAAACGAATTTCTTTAAAAATTTCAGGATCTGGTTCGAATGATATGATCGTACCGTGATTTTTTGATGAACCAAATTTTTTAACTGCTCCTTTTTTCTTTCCTTGAGAATATTCCTGGGCATACATACCGCCATCCTTGTGAACTTCAGCACGAGTATAAACCGAAAGAGCATTCACAACAGACGCACCAACACCGTGCAACCCACCAGAAACTTTATAACCAGAATCTTCGCCGCCGAATTTTCCACCGGCATGGAGTACTGTCATAACAGTTTCAAGTGCAGACACCTTGGTCTTTGGATGAGGGTCAACTGGAATACCGCGACCGTTATCAACAACACGAATACGATTGTTTGGAAGAAGTGCAACTTCGATATGGTCAGCATACCCACCCATGGCCTCATCGCGTGAGTTGTCGAATATTTCCCAAATCAAATGATGGAGTCCTTCAATACCGGTTCCTCCGATATACATGCCGGGACGCTTACGGACCGGCTCGAGCCCCTCGAGAACGGAGATCGATGATGCATCATATGCTTTTTTCTTTTCTTCTTTTGCCATTGGAAATAGTATTGAAATAATAGGGTTTTTAGGTGAAAATCAACCCTTCTAGTATACCAGATCTAGGCAATAAAAACAAAGAAAAAACCGCATTTCTTTCGTTAAAAAGAGGCGGTTTTTATGGCCTATTGCACACTAAACGACATGAATGTCACAGAAGGCAATAATCTCTGTTGTTCAATGGCAACAAAATCAAATCCGTGATTTTTACCGACAACCAGAATGGCTCGGGAATTGTTCGTTTCCTGCATTTTTTTTACTGTTTGTGCAAGCATGATTGAACTACGAATCGTCCTGATTTGATTTCCGACAACAGAATCCATTTTCAAAAAATAATCTTTTGTTCTGCCTGGCTTTGCAAAATGATATGCCATTAATTTTATGGCAACATCAAGCTGATGTAAACTTGCTTCTTCTGCACCATAAAAACTGTGTCCTGGGTCCTTGCTGTCGATCACACGATAGATTGCATTGAAGCGTTTTGATTGTTCAAAACGCTTCTCTCCGTCCAATACATTGTATGACCATCCATCTGAAAGATTGTACACCGGCTCTAATTTTACAATGTCGAGTATTGATTGCTTTGACATTTGTTCCTGTGTCACAAATCCTTCAACCATGACCAGATCAACGTCTTTCCCTATGGAAACAAGGAGAGAGTGTATCGCATCCTGCGATGCAATAATTTTATCCTCCATAATACTATCAGACACAATCTCTGTTGGTGCTGCATGACTTTGACCAGCAATGATGATTTCTCTTGAGACATGATCTGTTTCTAGAGAGGCAAGGAGTGTTTCTATTGTTTGCCAATCAATATTTTGGATATATGTCCCGACAGCAGGATCTTTTTCATATACAATTAGATCATGACGAAGAGATGTCATCAATGTATTGTGGTATTTTTTAATTGGCGATGGTGATGATTCTACAGAAACAGGAAATTCTTGTGGTGAAAGAAAAATCGAAAAAACAAATAATAACGATATGAGTTTCATGATTGATAATGAACTATAAGATGAGTATTTCCTTTAGTCTAAGATGATTCTATTTTTCTGTCAATAAACACACCGCAACCTTTTTGAATCGCGGTGTGTTTATTGTATTCCCACAATAATTATTGAACGATTTGAACCAACCCGCTTTGAGAATATCCTGTTGCAGGATTTGAAACTCGGATAATATAATTCCCTGTCCATATGTTTGGATTACTGGTCGTCAATTGAATAGTCTCTGATCCATCATTTTGTGATGTGAAATAGAACATATCTGGACTTCCTTGTCGCGCGAGACGAATAGATATCGTTTGATCTGACGAAAGATTACATGATCCCCATGTAACAGTCATTGTAGTGTTTTGATAAAATGTTTCTCCACCAAGACCGCTGATAATTTCAGCACCGATTGGGGCCATCAACCAGATATATGGTGTTCCACTTGCGCAGTTTGGGACAGTGACATTCATACCTTCACTGATAGCTGTTCCGACAATATTTTTTGCAACAATGCGAATCGCATGATTCGTATTTTCAGGAAATGTTACTGTTTGTGTCACGGGAGTATTCAGGCCGAGAGCAACAAGCTGTTGTACTGTTTGTGTATTGGAATATGGCAAGAATGCACCGTACCCTGTAGCCGGCACGTATTCGAACCATGCTGTTGTCGGATAGAGGTCACTCGTAACATATGCACGAAGATTGACTAATCCGAGTTGGGCAAAAAGTCCGTTTTTTAAAATTTGCGGAGATGGTTTTGAACCGAAAACTGTTGCACCAAAGTTTTTGGGCACAACAATTGCAGTATGACCAACGACTGAGGAATGAGATTGGGGTCCCATGGATGTTTGTTGCCAATGAATACCACCATCAATTGATTTCCATGCATCGTTTCGAAAGCCAGTGTATGTTTGTTCACTCGTTCCTCCAAAGACATACATAGTACTGCCTATTGAAAATCCTGTTGCGTCACGGCGCCAGATCCATTCTGCTTGGCTCGTTTTTTGTGTCCATGTCACACCATCGGTCGATGACCAGACATCATTGTAATATCCTGGTTGTACCGGAAATGATTCTCCGTTTGGGCTTGTGAGTATGAGATTTGATGTCTCTGGATCAATCCAGACGTTTGAAGAATTACCAAGTTGTGGAATCGTATATGAGTAACCACCAAGAACATACATTTTTGTTCCACTGACAAATGACATATGACCACTGCGGCGTAACCACGGTGCATGATTGTTCACAACTTGCCAGTTAATACCGTCAGATGACGAAATGACATCGTTTCGATACCCACAGGTGCCTTGTGAATTATCACAATTTTTGAAACCACCCATGACATAGATCTTATTATTGAGAACAACTGCTGTGTGATCAAAGCGTGGACCGATGACAGGATTGTTCGTGGTCAATTGCGTCCAGTTTTCTCCGTCACCGGTAACCCACACATCACCAAATCCTTGTTGATTCGTACATGACAAACCACCGATGAGATACATCTTTGTTCCCATCACAACGAGTGTATGACCATATCTACCACCGAGTGATCCCTGTCCCCATGCGGGCATTGTTGCACTGAGGTTCCATCCTTTACCATTCACTGATGACCAAACATCTGGAGAACAACCTTCGGATGACGTTCCCCACCCAGACACCATATACATTTTCCCTTGAAAATAAACTCCTGCAGATTCCGTACGACCTTCCCATGGATCATTGGTTGTTGAAGTATTCCATGTTTGCATGCTTGTTGATGTTGCAGTATTACTCGGCATGGCAAAATAACCACCCAATTGTTGATTGTATGTTTTTCCCCCAAACCAATACACAGATCCTCCGCGAGTTACTGGAAGTGAGATGTGAATCGGACGAGAAAAAGGAAAATCTTTTTCAATCACAGGAGTTTGTGGCTGCGCTGCAATTTTTGTGTATGTATTTTTTACTACTGTTACGAGAGTATTGTATTGAACGTTATTTTTTTTATCAGCAGCAATAACAAATGGTACGGGGATAGAACGAGGTTCTTTTTTTGAAAAAGATTCTGGAACAGATAATTGATTACTAATATCTGGACGAGAAGAAATATTTTGTAATCCAGAAAACGCAGATGACTGAAGTGATGAACCAAGAGAAAAAGGTTTGATTCTTGAAGCAGAAGAATTTATTGAAAATGATGAGGATGGAACCGATGTCGTCTTGATAGATGAGACTGATGAAGAAGATCCTCCCTTATCAGCAAGAACAACACCAGAAAAACCTGTAAAAATAAAGGTAAAAACAAGAATTGAAGAAAATGCATTGATATATTGCTTCATATACCTTGTATTATATAGTATTTTTATAAAAAGTCAATCCCATCAAAAACACGGAAATTTTTGATGGGATTGATAAATTATTCAGTTGGAGGCGGAACACTATCTCCACTGCTTTCACCACCATCTGTTGATGGTGGAATTTCTCCTCCGTCTCCTTCTGGTGGAATATTCTCACCATCTGTTGGAGGAGGAGTACTTTCATCACCACTTCCCTCGCCATCACCTACTGGTAGATTATCTTGTGGAGGATTGTTTTCTGGAGGAGGAGTACTATTACCACTTCCACCGGCGACATTATTCGAATCGAGAAGTTGAATAAATTGTTCTTCGGTGATACATCGTGAACCGACACACAATTCATTTGTCTGAACTTTTTGTGTAAAGATAGACGTAATACCGTTTGTTGCACTCGCAAGCCAAGATCGAACATTACCGAGGAATGTTTCATCTGTCATGGATTGAATACCAACAATCTTGAGATCCAATTCTTTGATTGCCTCTGTAAGGACACCGGTCAATTTACTGTAATCAAGATTTTTATAACCTGCAGTATCAGTCAAAATAAGTTCCGGAAAAATTACCTCAACTTCTTGCGCAATGAAACCGAGTGATGGTGCCGTACCAGTATTGTATTCACCATTCCAATCAAACGTCACGCCACGGAGTTGATTGACCTTGTTCAATGCGTTGGTAATTGTTTGTACATTTGTTTTCAATCGTGCATCTGAAAGCGCGGCAGTGTTGTCCGTACAGACATCATCTGCGTTGATATCGAGACAAACAGTACCATGAACATCAAGAAGTGCGTCCGGAGTAGTGTCACCAATACCAATATTACCCGTTGAAATTCCAGTTCCAGTTCCATCAATTCCTGTTCCAAAAATGAGGTTACCAATCGATAGTGTATTTGCGCTGTTGTTTGCTTGAGCATCAATGTTGTACCCAATAATTATATTGTTCGAACCTGTGGTAAGGTTGTCACCCGCTGTATAACCCAATAAAATATTATTTGCACCAGTGGTAGTAAAATAACCGGTACCATAACCTACAAAAGTATTATTAGAAGCTGTTGTATTTGAAGTTCCTGAAAGATTTCCATAAAAAGTATTTGATGCTCCTGTAGTGTTTGCTTGACCGGATTGATATCCAGTAAAAGTATTTGATGCTCCTGTAGTGTTTGAATAACCAGAAAAAGTACCTACAAAAGTATTAAAATCAGCTGTTGTATTTGAGGCACCTGCACCGCTACCAACAAAAAGATTTTGACCACCGGTTGTATTAAGAAGACCAGCACTATCTCCTATAAATGTATTAGAATTAGCACTAATATTTGCTCTACCTGCTTGATATCCAACAAATGTATTTGCTTCACCGACAGTGTTTGCTTGACCGGATTGATATCCAGTAAAAGTATTACGTGAAGACGTAGTATTTGCCTGACCAGAATAATTACCAATAAAAACATTTGATCCACCAGTAGTATTCAGTCGACCGGCACGATGTCCGATGAACGTATTTTCAATACCGGTATCATTTGTTGCACCAGCAGCAAATCCAACAAATGTATTACTATATCCTGTCGTATTGGCAGTACCGGCAGTAGAACCGATAAATGTATTTTGAACGGCCGTGGTATTCGCAGATCCAGCAGTGGAACCGATAAATGTATTATTGTCACCAGTGGTATTAAAGTATCCAGTACCACTTCCAAAGAAAGCATTTGCAAAACCAGTGGTATTGGTCAAACCACTCGTCATACCAACAAATGTATTACTATATCCTGTTGTATTTTGTTGACCACTATCAGATCCTATAAAAGTATTTGTCGCACCAGTCGTTGTCGAAAGACCAGAACGATAACCATAAAATGTATTATTACTTGCTGTTGTGTTCGCAGTACCAGATAGATATCCAGAAAATGTATTATTGCCACCTGTCGTATTATTGAGACCGGACTGATAACCAAGAACTGTATTATAATTACCGGTGTTGTTCGCTGCAGTCGTAGAACCTCGAAGTGATTCATATCCCACTGCAGTGTTGTAATTTGTAAAAGGAGTAGCAGTATTATTTGAATAATACATAGCGCCATATCCAATAGCAGTAGCGTTGCTTCCTGTAACATTTGAAGTAAGAGCCCCATATCCCATTGCAGTATTGAAACTTGCTGTTGTATTAGAACCAAGAGTACCGGTTCCATATGCGGCATTGTAATTTCCGGTAGTATTAGAATCAAGTGCACCACTTCCATATCCAACATTCCCTATTCCTGTCGTATTTGCAGCAAGTGTATTATATCCTACACCTGTATTTTCAGATCCTGTTGTATTGGCACCAAGTGCACCATATCCATTGGCGACATTGTAATTTCCGGTAGTACTCAATCTAAGTGCATAATATCCAGTAGCAGTATTAAATGATCCGGTTGTATTAGTAGAAAGTGCAGAATATCCAATAGCAGTATTTACACCTGTCGTGTTTGCAGCAAGCGCAGAAACACCATATGCACTACTGCCATTTCCTGTTGTATTCAAGGAAAGAGCATTATACCCGGTCGCAGTATTAAAAGTACCTGTCGTGTTTGCGGCACCAGCATTTATACCTATAAACGTATTACTCGCACCATTCACTATACTTCCCGTTCCACTACCAACTCTGAGATTTGTTGCGTCTTGTGTTCCAAAGAAATTTCCACCCAAATTATATTGCGTTGTTGCATTTATTGTACCTGTAACATCAAGTGCGACAGACGGTGTATTGTCATTGATACCGAGACGATTGTTTGTGTCATCCCAGAAAAAATTTGTATTATCCTGTGCAAGCGCACCAGCGGTACCACCAAAATACACTGAACCCGCAGTACCTGAGGTGACCGCACCTCCGATGGCCATACTACTTCCCGGAATTGTCACTGTTACTGCGCCACCGGATTGTGTTGCGGTGACACCAGAACCAACAAAATCAAATGAGACTGTATCATTTGTTGCACTCACACCTTCATCAAAAACCTCGAGGAGTCCGACCGTACAATTTACATTACTTGTTGTACAGGTTGGATCAAGGACAATGTTGTTTGGACCGTAGATCGGTGTTGCAAAAACCGCACGGACAAGGAATCCAAACAAAGAAAAAGCAATGACAGATACTGCCAAGATTTTTTCTTTGTATCGATGTTCCCCGCGCCAGAAATTCATTAGGTTTATTATATCAAATATATTGTATTACAAGACTATTTTGGTGTTGATAATTCCATGCTTTATATCCATTGGCGCCGATGTATGAACGAGTTTGTATGTACCATCCGACTGGAGTGTTTCAACGGTCATGTGATAGACCGCGTCGTGGACCAATTTGTAGTAGCGACCGTATTGATCTGAAATTGTTTTACCAACTAATTCATTTACTCCGGTGCGATACATCTTGATCAATGCATGAGCAACTGGCGTGTGTGTCAATTGATCCATGACAATACCAAATCCGCGATATCGAAAGACAGTCAAGCGGAGGAAAAAGAAGAGAATGTACAATCCCAAAATAATACCATTCCACAGACTCGCCGACATAAGAAATGCATAGATTGAAAAAACAAAACCTATAGCATAAATACCATTTGAAAGAAGCTGAATGATGTGACTGCGCTTCATAAATCCTCCAACGAGATGAAGATTATTTTTTTGATATGCATTCCAATCAAAACCGACCGGATCGAGCGGAATATTTTTCTTTATGACATCTTGTTTTTCATGGACATCAAACGTACCTCCGAGATAGAGATCATCATAAAATTCATCTTGTGTTTTTCCTGCAAGACGTGTCGATGGGAATTGATACGTGTCTTTGTGTGCGACAAGAGAATACGTTCCGGTGCGTGGAAGAAATCCATAGCGTCCATCAATATCTGTAATAGCTGTTTCTACTTCTGCACCAGTTACTGCGTCTTTGAAAACAACATATGCAGGATCAAGTGGCTCTTTGGTCACACTGTTGTAAACGACTCCCCATGGTGGACGTTTGTTGGTATAAAAAAACGCAGTAAGTGATCGAATAACAGGTGACGGGATCGTGAGCAATGCTCCCAAAAATCCAAGAATCGCCAAGAGTTGTGCAGCAAGACGAGACGATGCACCGGACGGCAATGTTATCGATGATGGGAAATGAATTGTTGAAAAAATATCCCCAAGTAATGACGCATCGGATGGTGACTGGACAGGAGAAACGATAGGAGGAATTGTTGGTGAAATAACTGGCGGCACTGTATCGACAGGTGGAATTATTTCTTCAGTTGGGCAATTACCGAGAACTATACAATTCAATTGTTCGATAAAATTGTATTCATTGTTGTCGGTAAACGACACACAACCATTATCCGTTGGATAATCAATCAATCCATCATCATCATTGTCTATATGATCAGAACAAGCGTAGACAGGGTCCGGTTCACCATTTACTTCGTTTTGATCTTGCGGCGATCCACAACCGAGATCTTGTGGCCAATCGACAAGCCCATCAGCATCATTGTCGAGATGATCACTACAGACAAACACGGTTTGAGGTGCAGGCACACACATCCCATTTTCAGACATATATCCATCTGGCATACCAAACTGAATACCATCAAGATTTGGACACGAATCAAAAATCGGTGGTGGCGGAGGTGGATTGTTCCCTGCCTCATCTGTATCAGTTGAACTACTACAGCCACTATCTGCTGGATAATCAATCAAACCATTACTATCGTTGTCGAGTCCATCGCTACATTCATATATCGGCACCCAATCAGTTTTGACACACGATGCACCGGGACACGCACCAAATTCTATCCAGCCAGTTTTTTGCCCCCATGCAAAACCAGAAAATTCTCCAGTCAAAGGATCAATAGAAACTCCGCCATCAGAATTTGCCGGACCAAAATTGATCCAGCCAGTTTTTTGCCCCCATGCATATCCCGACAATGTTCCTGTGCCGTTATTCAAAACCTTGAAATCACCATTTGACGCACAGTTGTTCACCACTTCATTTGCACAATTCAAACTGATCCAACCATACCGCTGACTCCATGCGTATCCTTTCAGATATGAATCATAAATAGAAATATTCCGTGTCGGATCCGTAGTAAAAATACCAAAGTTGATGAACTCACTATCCCGTGTAACTTCTGCGCGATCAAAACTGGATAAAATTGCACCCGGATTTGCAGCTTGTGCAAAAGAAATACTCAGAAAAAAAATAAATACAAGTCGAAAAAATATAGCCATAGATATGTGTTCATGATACCATAGAGAAACAAAACATACCTATGGAAAACTCACAAACAAAAGATATCTTGCCGATCATTTCACATCAAATGCGCACATCACTCACAACAATGAAGTGGATTTTAAAAATGCTTCTCGATGGTGATACTGGCGTCCTCACCGCCGAACAAAAAACACTCATTCAAAAAGCATACGAAAGCAACGACCGTCTCTGCGCACTCGTGACCGACATGATAACTATCGCAAAGAGTGATAATCCAGAGATTCCTTATGTCTACGAACCGGTCGATATTGTCGACCTCATCGATGAAACCGTATTTGATTTTGTCGGTGAATCTTACAAAAAACATATTGAAATTCTTTTTTTGAAACCGGATGAGAAACCACTCCTTGTCATCGACAAAGAAAAGATCCGTGTCGTTCTCCAAAACCTGATCGAAAATGCGATCAAATACAGCATTGCCGGCGACAAAGTATTTATCTCTGTTGAGAAAAAAAATGATACGATCAGTATCAGTATCAAAGATAGTGGTATCGGTATACCTGAAAAAGAGAAACAACAAATTTTTCAAAAGTTCTTTCGAGGAGCACTTACCCACGACATCCCAGGCACTGGCCTCGGTCTCTATACTGTCAAAACGATCATTGAACATCATGGTGGCACTGTGTCCTGCGAGAGCACAGAAGGGACAGGAACAACATTCACAGTCACACTTCCCGAGAAACGCACGATATAGTACACTGTTTGTATGAACAAAAAAATTCTCATTATTGAAGATGATTCTTTCCTTTCCGGACTCGAAGCAAGTAAATTACAAAAAGAAGGGTTTGATGTACTGACTGCAGCCAACGGCGCTGACGGTCTCAAAATCATCGAAACAAATCCGAATATGATCGCTTGTATACTCCTTGACCTCATGTTGCCAAACGTTGATGGCTTTGCTGTTCTCGAATCCGTCCGTGCTGGCACAACTGAAAAACCACCGATCATCGTTTTTTCAAACCTTGCAGATGATGAAAGTCTCGCCAAAGCAACCAAACTCGGTGCGACCGCCTACATGATCAAATCCAACTTCACACTCGATGAACTCGTCGAAAAAGTCCGTGAAGTCACCAAATAATTCTCTCAGTTTTGATACGCCACTTTCATCGATCGTCCGGATCGATGAAGCTCACAAAAAAGCGCTCACCCGTCTCGGTCTTTTGACCGTCCGCGACATTCTCTGGTATTTCCCTGCCCGCCATTCCCATCTTTCTGAGATCAAACTTATTCGCGATATCATACCCGATGAAACGGTCACCATTTATGGCGTCATCTCAAAATTGAAAACAAAAAAATCATTCAAAACCCGTGTCCCGATGGCTGAAGGGACAATTACAGATACAACTGGTTCGCTTCGTATCGTCTGGTTCAACCAAGCCTATGCCGCAAAAATGATCCGTGACGGACAAACCGTCACACTCACGGGAAAAGTCACTGAAACAAAACACGGATTACAGCTGACAAATCCTGAATGGAAAGAATCATCTATCATGCCAATCGATACAACCGATTCACTCTTTGGTACCGGCAAAAAAACACATTTCGGCTATCCGGTCTATCCAGAAACTCGTGGCATTACATCGAAATGGATATATCACACAATTACGAAAATTTTTGCAAGTAATTTCCTCTCCACGATCGAGGATTATTTACCAGAATCTATTCGCGAGAAATATCATTTACCAACACTGACAACCGCACTCATCTGGCTCCATACACCACAAGAAGAACGGCACGCCGAGGCGGCGCGCAAACGCTTTGCCTTTGAAGAAATATTTTTTATCCAACTCAAGCGCGCACAAGAACGCCGTGACTATACGTCTGCTGGTTCATACAAAATGGAAATCAATGAAACCGTCGTCCGAGATTTTACCGACAGATTCCCTTTCGTACTCACCAAAGCCCAAAATGACGCAATTGAAATAATTACGAAAGACATGGCAAAAGACGCACCAATGACCCGACTCCTCGAAGGTGATGTCGGGTCTGGGAAAACAGCTGTTGCTGCAACTGCAGCTTTTGCAACAATAAAAAATCGTCCGATGGATATATCGGGTAAATTGCAAACATTCGGTAATTTACAAGTCGCCTACATGGCACCAACGGAAATTCTCGCTACCCAGCATTTTGAAAGTTTTATAAAATATTTTAAACATACCGGAATAAACATCGGTCTCATCACGGGATCCGGTTGCCGGAAATTTCCAACCAAAGTCGCAAGTGCGCGAGAACAGTGGACAACTATTTCACGAACACAGCTTTTGAAATGGGTGGAGAATGGTGAGATCCCGATCGTTATCGGTACCCATGCGCTCATCCAGAAATCCATCGTCTTCAAACATCTTGCACTCGTCATCGTCGACGAACAGCACCGCTTTGGTGCACTCCAGCGCGCGCGACTGGCAAAGAAAGGTCAGGAGAAAGATATAAAAAAACAAAAAGCGCCACATTATCTCTCGATGACTGCCACACCGATTCCTCGAACTCTTGCCCTCACGATCTACGGCGACCTCGATCTGACGTTACTCGATATGATGCCGGCGGGCCGAAAACCGATCATTACAACTATTGTGACCGAAAAAGATAAAAAAGGTATGTACGACCACATGCGTGAAGAATTGAAAAATGGAAGACAACTCTATGTCATCTGCCCAAGAATTGAAGATGCGGATGAAACAAATGAACTCGCACTCATCGCCAAATCCGTAACCAGTGAAGCAAAGCGTTTGCAAAAAGAAGAATTCCCCACTGCTCGTATCGGCATTCTCCATTCGAAAATGACGAAAGAAAAAAAGGAAGATGTTATGGCAGAATTTCTCACCCACGAGATCGATATTCTCGTTGCAACATCAGTTGTTGAAGTCGGCGTAAATGTACCAAATGCGACCGTCATCCTCATCGAAGGCGCCGAGCGTTTCGGTCTCGCGCAACTGCATCAACTCCGCGGTCGAGTCATCCGCGGTACACATCAGGCTTACTGCTATCTCGCACCACGAACCTATAGTGACAAAACCCGCGAACGCCTCCATGCGATAGTGACCGCAAAGAATGGTTTTGAACTTGCCGAACACGACCTCATGCTCCGCGGCACCGGTGAACTCTCTGGATCGAAACAATGGGGCATTTCCGACATCGGTATGGACGCACTCAAAAATCTCAAGCTTGTCGATGCCGCCCGCACTGAAGCAAAGCAATTGATCGAACAGGATCCCGAACTCCGTTCCCATCCCCTCCTCCGTCATACCCTCGACGCAAAGAATCTACAATTGCATTTTGAATAGTATTATATTTTTTATCACAAGAGAGAAAAGCTACAACACATACACATACAAATTTTGCCCACATTCGAGAGCTCTCTCTTTGAATGAAATAACTTTTGTCGGTGTGAGATCTTTGAATGGAAAATCGCAGGTAAAAATGATTGTTCCCTTTTTGCATTTTTTTTGGATTATTGGCAAAAGTTTTACATTTACTTTTGGAAGAAGATACACAAATAAATGTGTCGCTGAACTGATATCGTGCTTGAATATATCTCCACGAATGATCGTTACGTTATTTTCATTTTTTATTTTCTTCTGAATCCATGCGAGGAGATACGGCCACGGAGCGATTTCGATACCAACAAATCTTCCCTGTGATATTTTTTGTGCAAGTGAAAAAACTACTTTACCGTTTCCACACCCAAGGTCATAAAGTACAGGAGAAGTATCTGGACCGATTTCTTTTATTATAGCGTCAATAATATGTGACGGCACAGGTACAAACGGCACAGCACTCAAAAATATACCGACAGCAGACAATCCTATCCAGACACACATCGCAATGGTAACCAAACACAAAATTCCAAGAAGAATGAAATAAAGAAAAATCATTTATTTCAAAAAATACATGAGTGCAAGTCCAGCACCAATGATGATAAAAAAGAGAACGATTGTTTTGATGAAATGCATCATTGGGAATGAATAATATAAGAAGTAATGAGCACTCCAACAAATGAAATACCGATGATCCACAGGAGGACACGTGTGAATTGATAGTGTGAGTGACGCATGAGAAAAGTATATCACATTTGAAAAAAGACCTGTAATCAGGTACAATCCACAAGCATATATCCGCCCTTAGCTCAGTTGGTTAGAGCACAGAGCTTATACCTCTGGGGTCCTTG
>CAZSFP010000003.1:0-152533 GCA_964606285.1 uncultured Candidatus Saccharibacteria bacterium | reverse complement strand
CTTAGCCTTGCAACATGCATAAACTCGTTGGCTCATTCTTCAATAGGCACGCCGTGACGGATGCATAAATGCACCCGCTCCGACTCCTTGTAAGCATATGGTTTCAGGTCTATTTCACTGTCCTCTCGGACTACTTTTCACCTTTCCCTCACGGTACTAGTTCACTATCGATCTCTATAGATATTTAGCCTTACCGGTTAGTTCCGGTAGATTCCCTCAGGCTATTCGTGTCCTGAGGTACTCAAGAATAAGAACAAAGAAGATATGTAAATTTCGGGTACAGGGCTATCACCTCCTTTGGCGCTGATTTCCAACAGCTTCCCCTATCCACATATTTTTTGACTTCTCTCATAAGTAAATATGACATTCTCATCTTACAACCCCGATCCAGCACTTTGTTTTCAAATAATTAAAAACAAAGTGCTGGATCGGTTTGGGCTCATCCCGTTTCGCTCGCCGCTACTCAGGGAATTCTTATTAGTTTCTTTTCCACTTGGTACTGAGATGTTTCACTTCCCAAGGTACGCTCCTCTTGCTTGCGCAAAAGATTTCCGAGGTTTACTCAGAAGGGTTTCCCCATTCGGACATTTCCGGATCAAAGGTTGCTAGGCACCTCCCCGAAACGTATCGTTGCCACGCCACGTCCTTCATCGCTCTATAGAGTCTAGGCATCCACCACATGCTCTTAATTTCCTATTAGGAAATCTACTCACAAGAATAACTCGCCGACCGCTCGGCAAGTATTCATACTTTGCATCTGTATCTTCCGTAAAGACCCCATGTCTATAAACCTGGAAGTACAGCATTTGGTTATCAAAAAACAACAGGTAGGAGTTTATACCAAGACGAACGGGATGTCAAGCAAATGACATCCCGTTCGTGTGGTATAAAACCGTTGAAAGATAAGGACTATTGGTGATTCCCCATATCGTCACTCAAACGGTGCACCAACCGGCCTGCGGCATCCTTGCCACCGAGCCCAAATGCGAGTCCACCAGCAATCGCGAGCATAGCCACGATACCAGTAAACAAGATCTGAATAAGTGGTGCTGCGATACCAAGCGTGTTAAGCGCAATGATAAATGCAAAGATCCAAATTGCATAATATGCAATAGAACCAAGCATGTTTGCTGAGCGAACATTGACTGCTTTTGCACTACCAGATACGATCTTTTTGATCGCATCAGCAAGTACTGCAGCGAGGATCAACACGAGCGCTGCAATGATAACTTGTGGAAGATATGATACGACAACTTCACGAAGGAATTGGTTGACCGCGATCAAACCAACGATTTCGAGAGATGTCATCAAGAAAACAACAATGATGAACCATTTGACGAGTCCGCCGATGAATCCACCGACAGAGAGTTTGAAACCAGCTTTTGAAAGTGCCTCCCCTGCACCGATGTTCTCAAAAAGAGAGTCTATCTTGAGAGCAGTAAAAACTTGCGCTATCGCTTTTCCAATAACTGAACCGACAACCCATCCGACGATAAAAATAATAATCGCCACGAGAAGGTTCGGCACGAAACTTGCGAAGCCGAGCCAGAGATTTTGGAGGGAAGCAGTAAACACTTCACCCCATGATTGGATATACATATCAAATATGTGCGAGAAAACTCGCATATCTACTAAAATAATAAAAGACTTTAACGGCCGACCCTATTAAAGTACACCTTCATTATATCAACTATTCGGCCTTTTTGAGAAGTAGTGTGGAAAACTCTTTATTGTCAACAATCCGTTCATGCGGGAAGTCAAAAACATCCCAGACGAGCTTGTCATACATCTGCGCACGATACATAAATTCTTTGGTATCAAAAATCGCATAGGTCAATTCTTTGCCGATTTCGGACTCGAGCAGACGAACAGTTTTTTCGATCAATCCACGCTTGAGGTTGTCCCCGACAACAAAGATATCGATTCTCCCTGATGGCTGCTGAATGAAAACACCAGAGACAACGAGGAGTTTTATTTTACCAGCAATCTTGAACTTGCTTGCAATATCTTCTTTCTTTAAAAATTCAGCATCGATGAGAAATGTTCGAAGTGGTGCAATAAATCGAAATGAACTGTTCAAAATCCATCCTTGTGTACGACGTTTGAGGATTTTGTTTCTATACGAAAGTGTTTCTTTGATGAATGATTTCTTTTTTATGAATCCGATGGATGCAAGCATTGCAAGTTCTTTGCGGACAGATGAACCTTGGATACGAGATCTATTGGTGATGTCTTTGTTTTCAAATGCAGTCTCAGGATTCAATAGAAAAAGCCGCATGATTTTGACTTGTGCCGTTGATCCGAATAGTTTGCCGAGGATGTTCATACTGGGTGACTGTCTAGAGGTATGCGGATAGTATAGCACAGCAGTCTCTGTCGAAAAGAGGAGAAATATTTGACCATACAACAGAAAAAACAGCCATAAAGGCTGTTTTTTCTGTTGGAAGATAAGAGGATTTTAATTCAACTTTGCCACGAATCACTAAGTATTTTATTTCACTTCGTTCATAAAATACAAAGTGTTCGCGACCCCGTCTCGGCGACAAGCCAAGCATTGTTTGCTTGTATACCGCCTCCGACCGAAAAGTTGCTTAAATAATAGTTATTATTTAAGTTCAACTTTTCCTCCCGCCGCCTCAATAGCTTTCTTGAGGGTTTCTGCTTCTTCTTTCTTCATACCTTCTTTGAGAGTTGCTGGAGCTGCATCAACGAGATCTTTCGCTTCTTTAAGACCGAGAGCGAGAGCTTCTTTGACCGCTTTCATAACTGCGATTTTCTGTTCGCCTGCTGATGCGAGGACGACAGTGTATGCACTTTTTTCTTCAGCTGCTTCAGCCCCGCCTGCTGCAGGACCTGCAACTGCGACTGCTGCCGCTGAAACACCAAATTTTTCTTCAATTGCTTTGACAAGTTCGTTCAATTCGAGGACTGACATTGATTCGATCTTTGAAAGCATGTCTGCGTATTTTTCCATAAATAGTTTTGCTTCTGGCCACTAGCGACTAGCTACTAGCCATACTTGATAATTAATATAATTTGTAATTTTGAATTGCTAGATGCCAGCTGCTAGGAGCTAGATGCTTTACTTTTCGCTACTTCTCCAACTGCGATTGCAATGCGTTGCATTGGAGATTTCAAGAGGTATGCAAGTTGTGACAAGAGAACTTCGCGAGGAGGAATAAGAGCGATCGACATCATGTCGCCTGCTGATTTATATACTCCTTCGAAAATTCCGCCTGAGATAGAGACCTGTTCTTTGTGTGTTTTTGCAAACGCATGAACACCGCGAGCAGGTGCCAAGAGATCTGTCGCATAGGCGAATGCAGTCTCTCCTGGGAGCTCTGGCATGTCACCAGAGACACCGAGATCATTGAAGACTCGCTGTGCGAGGGACTTCTTGATGACCTTGTAGCCGACGCCATCACTGCGAAGTGAACGGCGAAGGTCGATAGTATCTTTGGAAGAAAGCTTTTCAAAATGCACGAACACGATAGATTGCGCATCTTTGACATCATTTTTGAATGATGAAAGAAGTTCAACCTTTTTTGCTTTTGTAATTGCCATAATATATATGGTTAATCTGATAAGAACGACCATACGCAAAGAGAGTGTTACCTCGGGAGGATTTATCCTTCGACTAAGCTCAGGACCCCCTGTCTATGGCGTACTGGAAACATCCTACCAGATATATAAAAAAAGTAAACCCTCGCATCCGCGAGGGTTTAAAGAGAGAAATTTAATTTTTAATACAGCGAATGCTATAGCCGTAATTTTTGTCGTCATCACTTCGAAGTGATCCATTATTACTAGAACGCAAGAAACGTACATATGCCTGATTTTGAGCTGATTCTGTTGCGGTCCAAAAACGTGCATCAACATTAGAAGATAAGAAAGAACCGTTAATATTTCGATATCCCGCAGCAAGAGCTGCAAAACCTGTAGTATTAGTTCCATCCCATGTACTATTATCTTTGAGTTT
The DNA here is from genome assembly GCA_964606285.1 of uncultured Candidatus Saccharibacteria bacterium. Classification (GTDB taxonomy): domain Bacteria; phylum Patescibacteriota; class Minisyncoccia; order Phycocordibacterales; family UBA9973; genus CAZSFP01. The sequence continues at coordinate 148,554 of CAZSFP010000003.1, read as the reverse complement.
TTCTCCTGTTGTTATTCCGCGAAAACCAACTAGATTACAATTTTGATCAGTATTTGTTTCTACTGTATTTTCAAGTTCACACCATTCAGCATCTGTTGGTATATGCCAACCTATCGGACAAATACCTTGTGTTGTCCCAGGATTTCCATTATCAGTCGAGCTATAATTCATCATCTCTCCCCATTCATACAGTCCGCCATATACAGCACAGTTACTCGAATTATTGCCATAACAATATTTTTCTATAATCCCATTATCCAATTGTTGATGTGCGGATGGATTTGGAGGAACAGGATTGCTGGTGATTTGAGTTCCTATGTTGAGATTTTCCGCCATCCAACACTGACTGCCGATAAGGACTGTGTTATATGTCTGTCCGTCTCGTTCATCGACAAACACATCCCCACAACTAAATGGCGGTGGAATGCATCCCATACTATGCCAACCACCTGTCCCATAAAATTCAAAACAAAGTGTTGTCAGATTAAAGATGAGCAACGCTTGCGCAGGATTTGCAATAGCATCACGTTGTACAGTCGTCAGTCGCGGAATGAGCAATCCTTTATCAGAATAATTTACATCAAGTCCCGCAGAATTATCAGGTAATGTACCGTTGTCTGAAATACTTACCTGTTCATTTGTAGTAACTTGTACCACACTTGTTGCTTCCCAATCCACTCCGTTATGACGAATGGTTTGATTGATTGTTCCTGTGAGATTCATAGTTCCCGTAGGACCAGTACTCCCTGTCGGCCCAACCAATCCCTGTGATCCAGTGTTTCCCGTCTCGCCTTGCAATCCGGGCAGGCCTTGAATACCTTGCGGTCCGGTAGGACCTGTTGTACCGTTTAAACCCTCCAATCCTTGAGAGCCAGTTGGACCCGTTGGTCCAGTGATTCCCTGAAGACCAGTGGGTCCGATCTGACCCGTCTCACCTTGTGATCCGGGCAGGCCTTGTGGTCCCATTTCTCCTGTCCAACCAGTGGGTCCGGTCGGACCTTGTGGACCTGTCTCACCAATCGGCCCAGTCGGACCACCTGTTCCTGATGATTCAGCGTACAATGCGTATGGAACCGAGAGAAGCTGTGATGTTCCCATGCTGACAAAATTGTTTCCACCGTTTGGATCCATTTCTATTTCTATAAAATACGGACCAGCACCCCAATCAATATTCATACTTCCTGCAAGGATAAATCCGTTTCCTATTTCTACTGCAAACAATCCAAACTGATTTGTCACAATTCCGTCATGTCGTTCACTATATACGACAGTGCCAGTCGGAGTGCTTTGATGAATACTAAATCGAAGACTGATCGCTTGATTTGCAAGCTCGAACCCCGCATTGTCGCGGGCAATACCTTGATAATTTAATCGTAACGGAGCTTGCGCAGATACAAGGGATGAAAGAAAAAAGAAAGTAATGAGAAAAAAAGCGTATAGAATTTTCATAGAACAGTGGTTTAGAGATTTCCCTTCTATCCTAATATGATTGCTATCAAAGAAATAGACATATCTGTGGAAACAACAAAAAAACACTATGTGTACATAGTGTTTTTATATTTCTACTTATAAAGATTGCTGTAATCTATCTATTTCAGACTGATAGACATGAGCATTTTCTGGATATATTTCAGCAGCATATTTCCACACATTGATCGCTTCATTTTTCTGATTGTTATTTTCAGCAATTCTGGCAAAGTGTGTTACGAGATTTATCTTTGTCTTTGGATCTACTTTGAGCAAAGCCTCATTATATATATTCTTGAGATCTTGATACGATGTATTTGTTTTTTCATCGAGCAGATCGATTTTCCAGTTCCAGTATTCGGTATAGAGAGGATTGATTGAGATAGCAGTATCAAGTGCTATTTTAGCATTAACCCAATCATTTTGAGCTGCATAGGTAACATACATTCCTGAATATACAACATCTAATCTTTTGTATGTCAGTGCTTCTGTATAGAATCCTATAGATGCAGCATACTCTCCTTTACCAAATGCTGTACGGGCATTGTTCATTGCTGTAGTGAATTTTGATTCGTTTGTTGAAAATGATAAAGATATTTGATCATTAGCATCAGAAATATCTAAATTTTCAAGATTTTCTTGCTCACTACTGGTTGCAGTATTAGTATTTTGCGATTCTGTATCTTCTTTATCTTTTGTAAAATAAAAAAGACCCCCAAGTAGCAATAGTACAACGACCAAACCGATGATAATATTTTTTATTTGTTCCTTATTCATACAACTATTATACGTGAGCACAAAACAAAAAACCACCCCGAAGGGTGGTTTTTTGTTAACTAAAGTTAGTATTTCACTCACCAGTCAAAGACTAGTTAGGGAAACTAACAGTTTGAGAAACAGGGAGATTTCGAACACCGAAATCATCTGTCCAGTCAAGAGTTGTAAGTGCATGAGAAGCTGCTGACATGTCAGACCATACGATTGGAGCATCAGTGTCTGCACCATAAATGGTTGCAGCTGCCGCAAGAGCGGTTGCAGATGATGTATTATCATTTGCAATAGTTACGCCAATATAGTCACCAACTGCATCAGCAAGAGTTATAGTTCCACGAAGCTCATATGTCTTTGTGGTTGAAACTACCTCTTCAGCACTTGTGATCAATAGGACAGTTCCAGAAGTTGAACCTGCTCCTGTTGTGGTATGAGTTGTTGTACCCATAGTAATTTGTGTGTTTCCACCACCAGTTACATCCCATAGGGTTGCACTAGCAAATACTGTAGCACTGTCTTTGATTACATCAAAGAATACTTGGTTCCAAGCAACTGGACCACCTGTCGCATCAACTTTGAAACGCATGAGTGGAACACCTGTACCGTTTGTGAGATATCCACTACCTTGTCCAAGTGTATCACCAGAAAGATTTACTTTCGAGATAACTGGAATAGCAGCGTATACACTTGTTACAGCAGACGCTGGGTTATTTTCTTGTGATTGACCAGAGTCATTCGCAGAAACATCTGACACACCTCCAGTTACAGAAGTAAATGCTGTAAGTGTTGTGAGGAGTGAAGATTGAGATGTGCCCGCGCCGACACCAACTGGTCCAAGCTGTAGTTTTACAGTAAGAACTTTAGATTGGTTAGCCGGAACACCGAAGGTAAGACCAGAGAATGAAACTGAAGTCGTTCCACCTGGTTGTGTACCAAGCAATGTTGCACCATCATATAACATAACAGACTGAACAACTGTTGCGCCGGACGCAGGGATAGTCAAAGTAACATCACTGACATTAAAGGCACTTGTTGTTGAAGTGAACTTAAATGCAGCAGAAGTTACAGTTTGATTATCATAGGTAATACCTTTCACCGGTGAAGAAGGATCTATTACTGCAACTAATGTAGCTGCAGCATATGCAATAATTTGACCAGCCGTATCAGCAGAAGTTGCTGTAATAGCTGTACCACTATTGGATGTACCAGTCACAGTAAGATCTGTGACGAATGAGTCAGTTGCATCAATAGCATCAGTACCACTAGATACACCAGCGACTTTATCAAGAGTATCGTCTGCAAGATCTGCAAACAATTCAATTGAAAGACTTTGGTTTGCAGGAAGTGTGTAGTTGATTGAGAAGTTCAAATCAGCACCTGTACTACCTGTTGAAAGTGGTGTTGGAGAAGCAACGACTGTATTACCATTTTTAACAACGACATAGATATTTGTCATATCACCTTCGTCGAACTCTGTACCTGTAGATTCATCTACATCAAATGAAAGAGTAGACAAGAGAACACTTTCTACAGAAGAACCAGCAAGATTCCAAGAACCTATCTTGAAACCACTTGCAGGAAGAGTTGTGCTTTGGTTTGCATATGTTCCATTCTTTGACAATGTGAGAGAGGTAGAAGCAATAGTCAATGTGTTTGAAGAAACAGCAGAAGATGGAGAACTAAATGAACCAAGAGAATCAACTCTTTGTGCATTTGTAGAACCAGCCGCTATTGTTGCATTGATAGTGTCTGTACCTGCAGTGATACTGTCTGTACCATCATTGTCGTAGATATCAGCGCGTACTTCAAGTAATACGGGACTTCCAGGAACAACAGTATAGTTCAATGTGTATTGAGTATACGGTGTACCTTGAGAGTCTTCGTTCAAAGTAGCTGTTGAACCATATTGAACTCCATTGATCAAGATACGTCCATTTCGGAGTGATCCGATGTTCGCATCAGAAGATGTATATGTAGCTCGAATATTTTCTAATTTAATAGGTTCGCCATACGCTGTAACTTTGAATACGCCGATAACTGCATCACTTGCCGCATTAACGAGGTTAATTGACGGTGATGAGATATCTTTAGCAATAGTTAATGTACCACCTGAAGATCCACTGATGGTATTAGCAGTTGCTGATGTCCAAGGAGTAGATGTAGGTGAGATGTTCACACCGAAGCTTGAATCGACAAAGTCAACGTCAGCTGCGTTTCGGAGTGAAAATTGGAATGTACGTGAAGAACCTGAAACAATATCAGCATCAACACGAACAACTCTCGCTCCTGAAACAAGCAGTGTCGGTGCTGCGTTAAGATCAAATGTAACATAGCCATTTGCATCAACTCCTGCAGCTGTACCAACTTGAATACCATTGACAAACAATTTGAAGTTTGCGAACGATGATGCTGGTGCAGATCCGAGATTACGCAATGCCAGTCTCTTCATCCAAACATCTCTGTTTGCGATAGTAAGAGTTGATTGCCATACTGTTACACCCGCAGCAGGATCTACTGTTGCTGCTGTTGGAGTAACTGTTCCCGCTCCAACCGTTGCAAGTGTAGCATTTGCGATTGAATGAAGGTTTCCAGAAATATTTACAGTTGAAGCTGGTGAACCTGATGCCACGAATGACACAAGTTTTACACCAACTGTTTGTCCTGAAGTACCTGCTGCAATATCAGATTTGACAGAGATATTTTTCATACCAGCAACAGTAAAGATACCTGCTGGGATGTTAAATGAAATCATGCCGTTATTTGATACTGAAGAAGCATCAGTCAAACGATTTGCACCGTCAAACAAGTAAACGTTTGAAAGTGTTGAATCAGCTGAAACACCGATACGTTGGAGGGTAACGTTTGTGACAACGCCATTTCCTGAGAACATAAAGTGTGCGAGATCAGCTGTTGCTTGAGCTGTACTAGAACCAGAAACTAATGTTCCTGATGCTGGTGTGTTTGAAGCCAAACTAGCAGACACCGGACCACTTTGTGGTGGAGGTGTTTGTGTGTTACCACAGTTTGCTGTTTGAACAGCAAGTGCAGCAGCACGGGTAATTGGACCGAAGTTACCAGTATTCGCTACTCCGTGTGCAACCTGGAATACGCGAACAGCGGCTTTAGTCTTTGGACCATAATTCATGGTTTCGTAGCCTGCAGAGCCAGCACCGCTGGTTGAGACGACTGCACCGTTTGCATTAAGAAACTGTTGGACTTCTTTGATGTATGAACTCGCTGGTGATCCGACGGTGTAAACGCCAGAACCGAACGTGTATGAAGTACATGCTGCTGCTGATGCTGAAGAGGCAACGCCTACGAGAGCAAGAAGAGCAACTGTAAATCCAACGATTTTTTTCACAGTATTTTTCATATCTTTATAATTAAGGAATCGAAAACGCATGTTACAGATGATTTCGACAAACCACGAGTATGCGTTAAAGAAACTGACAAACATGATGGCATGTCTGTCGTTAAAATGTGTACTCGAAACGCGAGTACCGCGCGATATATATCGATGGCGCGACATATACCATTTTGATGCTATTTTCTTTTCAGAAAATAGTATCTGCCATGTCGACAGGGCCGATACGACAGATACAAAGAAAACAAAACGTGAGCGGTCCGGAAACCGAACCGTACTCAATATTTTATTATCAATGATCTGCCCAATGCGCCTTGTTTCAGATGATGGCACCTGAACCAAAACACATGCACAGATACTAGCATATATCTATAGAAAATGCCATATATCTGTGTAGGTTCTAGTATAGTACCCCACCCCGCAGAGTGCAAGGGGGACGTATATAGAGACGAGACAAAATTCGTTTTATGACAACCTTTTTCCAGAAGCGAGTACATATCGACTCCACCGTTTGTTTCCAACCTTAACGATCAAGCCCATTATAATGAGGTTATTCAAGTCTCGTTGAATTGTTTTATCACTACAGTCTTTTATATTATCAGTAATGTCTTTTATCGTAACATCTCTTTTTTCGCTTATTATATATAGAATTTTATCACGTCTTTTTTTTGTCTCTTCTTCATTATTTTTCTGAATGTCGTTTTGATTTATATCTAGTGTCGTTTTGATGTCGTTTTGATTTTCTGTTGGCAGCACGTGAGGAAATGACGGCTTGGTTGTATCTTGTGTAAAAAATTGTGTATGGAGATCTGGCGCAATATTGATTGCAACCGAACCAACAAATGCACCTTTGTCATCCCCAAGATAAGCATGAGCATAATCTTTACGAAGGGACGTGAGTTCGTTTTTTAAAATAGTTCCATTCATTTCAGACACCAATCCAGCGACTGTGGATATCTCAATGTGACCGATCAAAATATCAATGATCTGTAACAATGAAAAAGATTGGGTAGTAGAAGTACCAGGCAGGGGAGTATGGCACGCTGATGCAAGATTCAAAGACATCTGTCGAAGAGTATATTTGAGTGGTTCTTGATCAGAAAAAAGTTCTGTTATGAGATATACAGCGGCAGATATCTTGTCTGCTTTCATGCCATGTTTCAAAACGACATCATAATTTCTTTGATGTATAAGGTTATTTTCTTTATAGAAAACATCGTGTCTCATGTTGTCTTTTTGATTTTGCATATGTCTTTTATATGTCGTTTATAAACGACATATCTATATATTTGTCCTTTAACATGTCGATTATACACGAAAAAAGAAAATAAAACAGTGCATTAAATAAATCTATTAGAGGTCTTTGACAGATCAAATTTTTCCTTGATTTTGATACGAATACTAAAGAAAAGTTATCCACAGACATGATATAATTTAACGGTTAAAAAGATATACAGAATCATGGCGAAAGATAAAAAAGACGATACCAAAGAAAAGAAAAGAAAGATGAAAGAAGAAGATGAATCCCCTCTTCTTTCTCTCAAACAAGAGACAAAGATGTCCGTTATTGGCATCGTCCTTTTTGTGTTGGGATTTTTCTTTTTATTGTCATCTATGGGCAAAGCCGGTATCGCAGGAACAGCCATTTTTCATCTCTTTCAATCACTCGTTGGTATCGGTTATTTTTTGATACCTGTCGGATTACTGGTGTTCGGTTACTCCATGGCACGACATGCGCGTCTTTCTTTTTCTACGATCCAAATCGTCAGTGCTGTACTATTTTTCTTGGCAACACTCGGTCTCGTCCATATCAGTATTCCTCACGCCGCTGGATTTGTCGGTCAAGGCGTTGCGTGGCCGTTCCTTACCTTCTTTGATATCTATGCGAGTATCTTGATATTGGGTGCTCTCCTGATCGTTTCACTTATTGTCGTTTTTGATGAACATCCAAAACTCATCCCTTTGCTTGAAAAAATAAAGAACATATTTCAAAAGAAAAAAATTGATGAGATGGATGTTCTCATCACAGGTTCTGATCATGAAGACGGAACATCTGATGAACAAATTTCAACAACAGAAATTCCTCCGACTCAAGAAGAAGAAATTACTGAAGAATCGACACCAGTAAACGAAGAAGAAATTGATATTCCTGAAACAATATCAAAACCTCGTCCCATGTTTTCTTCTATCCCCTACGTTCCACCACCACTCTCACTTCTCGAACACGATCGCGGCAAGGCCAACGTCGGTGATATTAAAGCAAACGCAAATATCATCAAACGAACACTCCTTAATTTCGGCATTGAAGTCGAGATGGATGAAGTCACAGTTGGTCCGACCATCACCCGCTACGCACTCAAGCCTGCGGTCGGAGTAAAGCTCTCCCGTATTGTTGGTCTTCAAAATGATATGGCAATGGCACTTGCTGCCCATCCGATCCGTATCGAAGCACCTATTCCTGGCAAATCACTCGTCGGTATCGAAATTCCAAACAAGACAAAATCCATTGTTGGATTGGGCACACTTCTCGCTGACCCAGCATTCCAAAAAGCAGACAAGGCCCTGGCTGTCGCTGTTGGCCGTGACATTGCTGGTGTTGCACACGTGAAAAATCTTGCACGCATGCCACACGCTCTCATTGCCGGTACAACTGGTTCGGGTAAATCTGTCAGTATTCACGGTATCATCACCTCACTCCTCTATCGAAACGGCCCTGAGAATCTCAAGTTTATTTTCGTCGATCCGAAACGTGTCGAACTCACTCTCTATAACAAGATTCCGCACCTCCTCACCCCAGTCATCACTGACGCAAAGAAATGTATCCAAGCTCTCAAATGGGCGGCAAAAGAAATGGATCGCCGATATGACATCCTTCAATCCGAATCCGTTCGTGATATCGAGTCCTATCACAAGACTATTGTTGATACATGGAAAGGAAAAGATGAGACAACTCGTCCAGATCCACTACCATATATAGTCATCATGATCGATGAATTGGCTGACATCATGCAGGCATATCCGCGCGAACTCGAAGCGGCCATCGTTCGACTCGCACAGATGTCCCGTGCTGTCGGTATTCACCTCATCCTCTCCACTCAGCGCCCTGAGGTCAACGTCATCACTGGTCTCATCAAAGCCAATGTCCCGACCCGTCTCGCCTTTCGTGTCCCAACGCAAGTCGATTCTCGAACCATTCTCGATACCGCCGGTGCTGAGAAACTCCTTGGTTCCGGTGACATGCTCTATGCCGACGGTGACGGTCAACCAAAACGTCTTCAAGGGGCATTCATCGGTGAAAATGAAGTCAAAGCCGTGGTCAAATATCTCGTTGATGCGTACCGTGACCAATTACCCGATCATATAGACTTTGGCGGATCGATCAGCGCAGACAGCTCACTCTTTGAATCACAAGTTAGTGATGATGAAGACGATGACCTCTATGAAGAAGCTCGATCAATCGTTATTGAACACCAAAAAGCATCTACATCATTCCTCCAACGAAAACTCGGTATCGGCTATGCTCGTGCAGCACGTTTGATCGACATTCTCGAAGAACGAGGTATTGTCGGCGCTGGCAATGGGTCAAAGCCACGTGATATACTTGAGAAGAGTATGGATAGCGAACGCATCGAAACAAACCAATGAGACATCTCGACTACATCAAAAAAATAACAGGCGGGACGATCATTGCGGCAGCAGTTGTCTATGGCGTGTTTCAAGCACGAGAACTTTTTACCGGTGTCTCCCTTTCCCTCTCCGGTGTCCGTGATGGTATGACCTACACAGAAGAAATATTAGATATTACAGGTACGGCACCACGTGCCACAACCCTTTCGATTAATGGACGAGAAATTTTTATAAATAAAGCCGGAGCATTTTCTGAAAAGATATTATTACCGGATGGCTACAACATAATCACGATCGCAGCTATCGATAAGTTTGGTAACCAAAAAGAAAAAGTCTACCGTGTCTATCACGAATCAACAGAAAGTTTGGCACGACGAACAACCATTACTACTAACAATTAATATATGGCAAAAAAAGAGAAAGAAAAAAAAGAAACAGGTGCAGGTATTGCAGACACGATTCGTTCGATCCAAACAAAATTTGGTGATGGTGCCATCATGAAATTTGGTGACGCACCCCGCGTTGATATCAGAGCAATCCCGACAGGTTCAATCGGTCTTGATATCGCACTCGGCATCGGCGGCGTTCCCCGGGGCCGTATCATCGAAATCTTTGGACCAGAATCATCTGGTAAAACAACATTGGCATCTCATATCGTTGCTGAAGCCCAAAAACTTGGTGATGTCTGTGCCTATATTGATGCAGAACATGCCATGGATCCCGAATACGCCCGAAAGCTTGGTGTTGACATCGACAATCTTCTCATCTCCCAACCAGATACCGGAGAACAAGGACTTGAGATCTGCGAGACGCTTGTTCGTTCTGGCAAGATCGGTGTCGTCGTTGTCGACTCAGTGGCAGCACTCACTCCAAAAGATGAAATCGAAGGAGATATGGGAGCACAGCACATGGGTAAACAAGCTCGTCTCATGTCCCAAGCACTCCGCAAACTCACTGCCATCGTCTCAAAATCAAATACAGTTGTCATCTTCATCAACCAGATCCGTATGCAGATCGGTGTTATGTTCGGCAACCCTGAAACAACTCCAGGTGGAAAAGCGCTCAAATTCTATACATCAGTCCGTCTCGATATCCGGCGCATTGCACAGATCAAAAAAGGTGAAGAGGTGGTTGGTTCTCGAACGCGAGTGAAAGTTGTGAAGAACAAAGTTGCCGCCCCTTTCAAGCAGACAGAATTTGACATCATCTATGGTGAAGGTATTTCTCTCGAAGGTGAACTCATTGCTCTCGGTGAAAAACTCGGTATTATGGCTAAAAGTGGCACAAGCTATAGCTATACCCCAATAGATAAAGATGGAAAAAAAGGAGAAGAAGTAAAGCTTGGTCGTGGCTATGACGCAACTCGAACATTTATGAAAGAAAATCCAAAACTGCGCGATCAAATCATGAAAGATGTCAGAAAGAGAATGAAAGAGGTCGTTATGGAATCAGGAACTGAATAATATACAAAAAAATTACCCGAGATTTTCGGGTAATTTTTATTTTATTTTTCTTCGGCTGTATATTGTTTCAGAAAATGTACAAAATTCATGAACTGAGGTCTTTCCTTTTCTTTTAGAAAATTCTTTGGTTTCTTCCCCTTTTTTTGTTTCTGTAGACTAAACGCAAGCGCCTCGTCTGTCTTTTCAATTATCTTCTTGAGGGTGTCTATTGAAATATGTTTTGTCGAATTTAGATCCATTTGAATACCGAACCGATCACTGATATTTTGAGGTTCATCAAAGATTCTCTTGATTAGATTTTTATAATCATCCAACGTTAGATTTGAGTATTTTTTTCCTGCTACCATGATTTTTAATTTTTCTGCACTATAGTCTTTTGGTGTCCGTATGTCAAATTGCCGGAAACTGAGTCTTTTGGTATACTCCCCTAGTAAAAATAATTGCGGGGTCTACCCAGATACCCATCACGAGAATACCTTATGTCATTACTTGCCTACAGTGAAATACGAGAACGGTGCATCATTGTTCATGAAGATGAGCCCTGCGAAGTTATGGAAGCTCATGTCGCGCGAACCCAGCAACGCAAACCGCAAAACCAGGTCAAACTCCGCAGTCTTCTCTCCGGCCGCACATGGAATGTCACCTACCACGCATCCGACACCGCCGAAGAAGCAGAAATTTCAAAACGCGAAATTAAATTTTTGTATGCCAATAAAGCAAAAAACGAATACTGGTTCGCAGATCCAGAAGATCTCAAAAATCGTTTTACGATTGATGAAAAAATCATCGGCACTGCAAAGAAATTTCTCAGTGATGACACTATCGTAACTGCCCTTATCTTTGAATATGACGATGAAGAAAAAACGATTGGTATCAAACTTCCGATCAAAATGCCATTTTTGATCAAAGAAACATCACCAGCAATCCGTGGTAACACTGCATCTGGTGGCAACAAGCCAGCACTCCTTGCTAACGGCGCAACCGTCAACGTCCCGCTCTTCCTCGAGGCCGGGGAAACCATTCTCGTGAATACCGATAGTGGTGAGTATGTCGAGCGAGTGTAGACGAGCGAAGATACTGAGGTCAGCAGACCGAAGTATAGAATAATCTGTAGAGGCGCGAAGATGTCGAGTCCAGTAGGACGAGACATAGACTAATTAGCGTGTAGACACGTGAGATGCCGAAGTTAGCAAACTGAGGCGCGGAAGAAAGTAGACCCTTTCCATACTGAGGCGACCACGCCGAATATATAGGAACGTGTATAGTCTAATCTATAGAATAGACACGCGAAAATACCGAGCATGGCAATGCGAATATGCCAAAGCATAAACTAATCAGAAAAACACCAACAAAAACACCCTGCACTTGCGGGGTGTTCTTTTTTGGAGTACAGTAACAAAAAAATCTTTTATATTTATGGAAGAACCAAAATTCTTACAGATAGAGGAATTACAAATAAAAGGAATTGAATCTTTTCCTGGTATTGGTAATCAAATAAAGAAGCACATTACAAAGGACTTAAAAGAAAAAGATATACTGTATCAAAGAGAATATCGTATTTTATTTATATCATCACACGATGAAACTGTTGAAAAATTTATTTTTTGGATGACAGATCACTTTCGTATGTCGGGTATAAAAATACGAATATTTCACAGAAAAGAATGTGTATTTGAACCTCCTTATACCCATTACAACAATGAAGGGATATTGATGACATTCGCAGAAACAGTGGCAACTATCATATCTCGAAACATATATGTATATGATACGTTTTTCTTTTTAACCATCAACCCTATTCCAGAAAAACACACAGACAATATATGGCTTACTCTCCAAGAAAAAATACAGCAAAATATTGCGTATCATAGATTTCTTTTAAATATTGGTATCAAACAAAAAACCCCCTCACGATGAGGGGATTTTTTATTCACTTATTTCGCGATAAACGGGAGAAGACCCATAAATCGTGAACGCTTGACGGCGAGTGCCAACTTGCGCTGGTTCTTTGACGTCATGCCAGTTCGTTTTCGAGAAACGATACGAGCATTCGGATTCAAAAACTTTTTCAAGATATCAGTATCTTTGTAGTCGATATGCTTGATGTTGTTTGATGAGAAATAATCTTGTTTCATTGTAAGTTAAATAATGTTTCTAAAATGGAATATCATCTATTGAGGTATCTTCTTCTGGATATTCGATAGTTTCCAACTGTTCTTCAGGAGAACCCTTTGACGGAGCTGCTGATGCTGCAGGTGATTCATTTTGACCGCCATATGACTGACCACCACCTGATTTTGGACCGAACTGTACTCTGTCAGCAACGACTTCTGTACGGTATTTCTTTGATCCGTCCGGCGCATCCCAACTGCGGGTCTGCATACGTCCTTCGACGAATACCGGTGAACCTTTTTTCAAGTATTGCGCACAAGTTTCTGCTTGGCGACCGAACACCACGATATTGTGGAATTCAGGAGTTTCTTTTTTGGCACCTGACTGGTCTTTCCATACACGGTTTGTTGCGACAGAAAATGTTGCAACTTTCATCCCGGACGGAAGAGATTTGAGTTCAGGGTCGCGGGTAAGATTACCGTAGACGAATGCTTTGTTGATATACATAGGTTTTATTGATGATTAGGAATACTGTCTCCAGTATACCAATTTAGACAATATCAACCAAGGCATCACTAACTGCCTGTTCTTGTGATTTTTCTGCTTGTGGAGCTACTGGTGTTTCAGCTGCCAATGCAGGATCTGCTGGAATATCATTGCCATCAGCATCTTTGCGGACACGGCGCGGCTGGCGTTTTGCGATCGTATTTTCGCGGACTGTCTTGATGAGCAAGTAACGAATAACAGATCCATGTGCTTTTGCCATTGCATCGATCATAATCGCATGCGCTGGTTCTGCCTCAAATTTGATCCATCCGAAATATGCTTGAGTAAATTTTGCACGCTTGTGATCGATCACCTGTTCTATTGTGTATGCGAGATCGATAACTTTTGGAGCTTCATCATTGATGATTTCCATTCCCTTTTCAGTCATTGCTGACCGAAATTCTGCAAGCGTTCGTGCGAGTGCTTCGTCGTCGAGTGTCGGCTGAAGGAGGTATGCCCATTCATAGACACGACGAATTGTGTTTTCTTCCATATATATTAATTAAATATGTCTTGTTGTGGACTAAGCGGTACATGACCAATGCACCGAACAAGACTGGTGTAGATTATCAGAAATTCTACCGTATGTCAAAAATCCGAACGCTATTCCCGAGGAGGGCTTTTTGAACCGTTTCAAGGGGCAATTCCTTGATTTCTGCGATCTTTTTGACGATTTCTGACACCATCCACGGTTCACAAGTTTTACCTCTATATGGCTCAGGTGCGGCAAACGGTGCGTCAGTCTCGGCCATGATATTTTCAAACGGAATAGCCCGGATAACATCATCATAATCACGGGAAAATGTGATAGGACCATCAAATGACATGGTCCAGCCATTTTTTACAATTCGCTGTGCAGTGATTGTATCACCGACAAAGAAATGAAAATTTGCATGAATTCTTTGTATTTCCCCCTCTCCTAGATTAGGAGAGGGCTGGGGTGAGATCGAAGCATGTTGTTCCAATATCTCAATCACATCTTCATACGCATCCATACTTCCCTTACTTGGTCGTGCGTGAATCATCAGAGGTTTTTTAACTTCAAGAGCAAGTTCAATATGTTTCCTGAAAAGTTCTTTTTGCTTGTCCTCAGTAGCTTTAGCGAAGGAGGATTGTCTATCTAATCGAAAATAATCAAGACCCGTTTCTCCTATTGCTACCACTTTTTCATGTTTCGCCAATTCCAAATATTTTTCATATTCAAAAATCTCATCGACATTATCGTTCGGATGTAATCCAACTGTCGCCCACAATATATCCGGATTCTCCTGTGCAAGATCAATCGCTTGCTTCGACGTCTCATAATCCACCCCGACCGTAATAGTGCCAATCTTCTCTTCCCTCATGCGCGCGAGAATATCCGCGCGCCCTTCATAGAGCGGCTTCAAGTTGAGATGCGAATGAATATCGAAATGACTGAATTGCATTGTGATCCAATTTTACCACAAAAAAATCCCTCGCAGAGCGGGGATTTTTACAACAATAGTCTTATTGTATTTTATACATATCTTTCAAATCCAAAATTTCCTGAAAACTTTTTTGACCAAAATTTCTGTATTTTCCTAATATTTCAAAAGGAACAGAAATTACATCTTTAAATTTTACATGATCAGCAGCTTTCAAACAATTCAAACTTCTAACCGACATTCCGAGATCAACAAGAGGTATATCAAGAACTTCTTTTCTTTCTCTTTGAAATTTTAATGGAAGTGTGTTTATCTGACTTCTTAAATCAAGATACATTTTATGACCAAAATCACTATAAAGATTTAATAATGTTTCAGAAATTTTTTGATATTCTAATTCTCCAAAAATCTTCTTCAGTGAAAGATATTTTTTGTCGAGGTTTTTATTTGAAATGAACGCTTTAATCAATAATTCCTGAGAATCCTTCTTCATGTTTTTCAAAACACGGTTTGCAGATTCCTGTATTTTTTCTTCAGAAATATTTACTATAAACACTGACAAATTTTGACATTTACCACAAAGTCTCACAAAAAACTCTTCAGGAAAAATAACATTTTCTAAAGAAAGAAGTTGATTTTTTTGATCTTCTTGAATAACCTCAAGAGAAATATCTCCTTTCAAAATTGGTCCCAAGTCTTTAATGGTAAAAGTTTCTTTAGGTATATAACCCGATTTTTTCAATATTTCTTTAACAGCATTTAATATATCTTCCTGTGAGATAGATGCAATAATTTTTGTAATTTTCATAGAACGTGATTTTAATATTTTTCATTATTTTACAGATATTTATATTTTTGTCAATAGTATGTTAAAATACAACTAATATCATTATAAACAAAAAAATCCCGAACGAATCGGGATTTTTCACTCTTTTTGCACAAATTATACTTTCATGAATCTGGTAAAACGAGCATTGGGATATTTTTCACAATACCATTTATATACTGTTGGAATATTACGAAATAAAAGTATACATCCCATGAGCATAAATATCCAGAATACAAACCACCTCATAACCATACCGTCCCCTACAAGTCCACCATATGCAATCATTGTAAAAAA
Organism: uncultured Candidatus Saccharibacteria bacterium; assembly: GCA_964606285.1. Classification (GTDB taxonomy): domain Bacteria; phylum Patescibacteriota; class Minisyncoccia; order Phycocordibacterales; family UBA9973; genus CAZSFP01. Next base: position 132,675 of record CAZSFP010000003.1, on the reverse strand, counting down.
CAGAGAAATACTTATCAGAAATTTAACATTGATACGTTTTTCTTCATAATTAATTTCTGACTTTTCAAGTCTCAAATAAAGAACAAAGATAATCAACAGTATAATACCTGATACAGCAACAAGTTTAGGAACAGCATTTTCATACAACGAAAATTTTCCTGTTGCATCAACATATGCAATACAGAGCATTACAATACCAGCTGCCAATGTTATCCATTTTATAGTTGCCTCCCCTGAACGATACATATCTACGCAATCTTTTTCCTTACCTCTTACAAGTAATGAGATCGCAAACATAATGCAAAAAGCAATACTACACATAACTCCGAAGAACGGTTGTGAAGACTTGGCATCTTCGTATTTTACTTTTTTTATTATTGTATTTTTTTCTTTCAGATACACAATTCCTGTTATTTTAGAGACAGGAACTGAATATATTCCGAGATTTGATGCCAAAGGTATCCCCGTCCATAAAGTTGTCGTATTTGTTTCTACAAATTGACCCGTTTGATACGCACTGAAAACATTTTCAACAGATGAAGATGTTGTATCATGTACCATAACAACATGTTTTGCTGCAGTTGATATACCATCACAAATCTGGATTTCTGTCGGTGTTTTTGAACCACAATTTATTTTATACTCCGTTACGGGATATATAAAATATACTGTTGAACCACTACGGTAAGAACTTTCGACATGAGTACCAATTTCTTTGAAAGTTAATGTTTCATTTTGATTATTTTGAGCAAATGTCATATACGCACTTTGTGCAATAAGAATGACAAGGAACAGGATTTTTTTCATAGCTATCGTTTTAGTTTGAGATTTAAAACAAAAATACCACATTGTGGTATTTTTGTAAAGAATGCTATTTATTCCTATTTAGTAAGCATCCGGGATAAGTGGATCAGAATAGAATGGATCTTTGAGCACCTCATTCACATCAGTCGACATTTCTCGGCACAAGCGAACCATGTCGTGTCCTTTGAATTGATACACTGCTTTTTTGCGAGTATCAACATCAGCAAGCAGTGTCATCATTTCTTCTTTTTTCTCTCCAAGTGACAATTTTTCGAGTAATTGTTTTTCGAGTTGTCTGCGCGCTTGACGGTTCTCGATACCAGCACGATGGAGTGCCACATCATGAATACGCTGCTTGATAGTTTTCAGAAAATGATTGATGCGATCTTCAAAGAAATGAACGAGTTTCTGGTCAATGATCTCAAGTCTCTGTCGTTCTCCATAACTATTGTTCGTAACGGTATCCAACATATTTTTGTACGTTCCGATGAGACCTCCCAATTCACCATGAGACATATCAGAAAATCCTGCCGTTTTATAAATACCGACACCAGTTGCTTTGCGAATATATTCTTCAAATTCCATGAACGGATCAGCTTTTCCGTATTGAGAAAAAGTTCCATAAAATCCATTTCCTTCTATGATTTCCCATGCTTTTTTTACTTCCCCGTCCACCAATATGGATTCAAAGGCGAGAAAGTCTTCGCGGAGCTGGGATTTTTCAGGAGATTCTTTGTATTTTTTAGTGACACTATCTTGTTCTACTTCAGGTGCAACAACTTTCTTTACAGGATGCTCGAGAGTTTGAACTTGAATAATTTTTTCGTGAGACATATATATGAATTATATATTATTTGAAATATCAAAAAGTTTAATACATTCTTCTCTTTCAAATTCTTCATGAAGTTTCAAAATTGGATTACCTTTTTCAATAATAGTTTTTGAAGAAATATCTATTTGTCGCCATGTAAATTTACTATCTTTGATTTTTTGTGAAAATTCAACAGCATCGTCTTTAGTTGCACCAAAAACAATACCTTCCATTTTCGCCCAAATAGCAGCCGATGTACACATAGGACATGGTTCAAGGGTTGTATAGAGCCAACATCCGGATAAATATCTATTGTTTAGTTGTTTACAAGCAGCTCGTATAGCATTCATCTCTGCATGAGTTGTCGCATCCTGTGATTCATGTAATGTCGTATGTGCAATAGAAATAATTTCACCCCTATCATTTACAACAAGAGCTCCCAAGGCGTACTGACCAGTCAAAGCAGAGTTTTTTGCTTCAATTATAGCTAGATCCATATACTCTTTTGATGGGTGCGTAATCATGATCTCATTATTTAGTCTTTTCTCAAAAACAATGGTTGCTCAGGAGTTGTGTGATTTTTGATCAATATTTTTATTTTTTCAGCTGTTTCTGGCAAAACAGGACCAAGCATGTAGGCAACCGCACACAATCGAGTCACAAGTTCGCGAATGATTTCTTTCCCTTTTTCAGGATCGGTTTTGACGAGCTTGAACGGCTGAGTCTCTTGGATGAGGAGATCAAGAGCACTGATCTCATGCCAAATCACCTGTACCGCTTTACCAATCTCATAAGCATTGAGAAAAGCAATATATTCATCAGGCACAGATATTTCATCAGTCGGAACAGGATCTTCCAGATGTGTTACTGCCATTTTCATGATGCGGGACGTGAGATTGCCGAGACCATTGGCAAGTTTCGCATTGTAACTCCCTTTGATGAGATCCATGGAGCATGGACTGTCTTCGAACATTGATACTTCTCCAACGACATAATACCGAAGCGCGTCAGTGCCAAATTCTGCAACGACATCATAGGGATTGATGACATTACCGATAGATTTAGACATCTTGAGACCGCCTTCGCCGGTAAAAAAACCATTGATGACTATCTGATGAGAATTTGGCAATTCTGCTGCCATGAGCATCGCTTGCCACATCGCTGACTGCTGACGGAGATTGTCTTTGCCGCAATATTGTGTCGGCATGCCGTTTTTCCAGAAACTTTCAAATTGCCCTCCGTTGTTTGGCCAACCCAGCGTTGAAATATAATTTACCAAGGCATCAAACCAAACGTACATGACTTGTGTATCATCTCCTGATACCGGTACACCCCACGGCATTTTAGATTTGAGACGCGAGATAGAAAAGTCTTCGAGTCCCCGTTCAACGAATGCTTTGATCTCATTGAAACGAAAATCAGGAATGACGAAATCAGGTCGTGCTGCATAAAAATCAAGTAATGGTTTTTGAAATGCAGAAAACTTGAAGAAATAATTTTCTTCATCGATCAATTCTATCTTGTAGGTCGGATGAATCGGACACTGACCACTGTCATCGAGTTCGGATTCTGTTTTTTCCAACTCGCATCCGACGCAGTATTTTATCTGGTAGGATTTTTTGTAAATAAAGCCATTCTTGTCACAGAGCTTCCAAAATTCTTGTGCAGCGGCTTCATGAGCTGTATCGGTCGTTCGAATAAAATGCACATCAGACGAGATGTTGAGCAATCCTGCCAATCCTTTGAAACGAAGTGCGTATTCATCAACATAGTCTTTCACATCTTTTCCATTTTTTTGCGCATCATTCCAAAGTTTCTGCCCGTGCTCATCGGTTCCAGTATTGAAGAATACATCGTATCCCTGCATTTTTTTTGCTCGAGCAATGATATCGGCACGGATAATTTCCATAGCGAAACCGACATGCGGTTCAGCATTCACATATGGCAATGTTGTTGTTATATAAAATGATTTTTTCATACAAGAAATGAGTTAGTTAGGTAGTGCTTTTAGCTGCAATTTTGTTTCGTTCGAGGTCTCCCATAAATTCAAGAACTAGGACAGCCATTGGGATCGCGAGAATGAATCCCCAGAATCCAGCAAGTTTTGCACCGATAAGTATCGCGAGGATAACAACGAGCGGCGAGATACCGATCATCCGTCGCATAACGAGTGGCTGGATGATATAGTTCTCAATCTGCTGGAGAATCGTATAAAACGCGACGACGATCAAAGCAAGTGTTATTCCCCCATCGAGGTACGCGAATGCAACCGCTGGAATAATTGCGAGAAGGATACCGTACGGAACAAGTTCAAACAGTCCGGTAACGAGTGAGATCAAGAGCGCGTATGGAACGCCGATAACCAGAAGACCAATATAGGTCAAAATAAAGATAAAGAATGCGAGAACGAGCTGACCCTGGAACCACAAACCGATCTTTCGTTCTGTTCGACGCCAGAGATCGATCGCATAGTCTTCATGTTTGAGGGGAATAACAATACGAAGAAAATTTTCCACTCCATGGTCTTGGACTGACAAATAAAATGAAATAACGGTAATGAGAACAAAATTGAGAATACCACCAAAGAACAATGACAGTGTTCCGATAAACCCACCGGAAAGCCCACTGATAAGTGATTGTGCACTTCCAGAAATACCTTCGGACAACGATGTCGCGTTGGTCAAACCGGACACAAAATTCTGCGCTTCAGAAATAGAATCTCCCGGAAGAGTAACGAAGAGATTTGAGTCAATGAATTGATCTTTGACGAGTGTCAACAATCCTGCAACTTCATCGATAATGATCGGAATAAACAAGTAAAACAATATAAACAGGAAAAGAATGGTGATGATATAGATCAGAAACACCGCCAGTGTTCTGCCGATCTTCCATTTTCCAAGCTTATGAACTCCTGCTTCGACGAACGATGCGATCGTAATAGAGGTCAAAATGACGAGGATCAAGTCTCGGATACGAACGAGCATAAGACCGAGAATGATAAATACCGCCAAACGAACAAACGTCCCTGAAGTGATATTGATATTGAGGCGGGGCGTTGACATATGACTACTATATCACAGAGCTTATTTTGCCAACAGTACCCCGAGAGAAATAGCGTCATGACCCGGACCAATGACCGCGAGGTGTAAATATTCGGGTTTGCAATATGTTTTCATGACCCGTCGGATATCAGCACTGGTAATCGCACGAATTTCTTTTTCTATCTCTTTTTGCATTTTGATTTTCTGATGAAGAATTTCTTCATAGCCGACATGCACGGCAACACTGTCTGTAGATTCGAGGTCCATATACAGTCCTCCGATCAAATATTCTTTTGTTTTTCTCAGTTCTTCATCAGAAACGAGTGTTGTTTGGAGTTTTTTGATTTCTTCAACGATAGCCTCGATAACTTCTGGAACGCGTTTTGGTTCTGTGCCTGTCCGGATCATAAATATACCCGTATCATCAGACATCGGTGCTCCGGCACTGACATAATATCCTGCACCCATTTCTTCACGAAGTCGCATAAAAAGTCGGGAACTCATACCCTTCCCCAAAACCCCCATCGCCACATCAAACGCAGTCGAATCCTTGTGACTCATCGACATTGCACGACCACCGATAATGACATGCGATTGATCAGTCTTTTTTTCTTCTATAAAAATTTTCTTGCCGATTGTTTTCGCAATCTTTTTCTTTGTGTGTATTTTAGCGACGGGAATATCTTTGAATAATTTTTTTACAGCCGCAACTACGTCTCCGTGAGACGCAGGACCGGTCACAATAACTGTCGTCGTTGCTGCATGATAATGCTTTGTTCTATATTGTATAAAATCATCGCGAGTAAATCGTTTGATGTTTTCCTTTGGTCCCAATACCGAGTACCCTGCTGGTTGTTCACCGTAGATGGATTCAGTGATATTTCTCATGACTTGCTGTTGTGGCAAATCGTTGTACATGTCGATTTCTCCGCAAATCACCCCGCGTTCTTTTTCTATTTCTTCGACGGGAAAAACTGAATTGAGATAGACATCAGCGACGACATCGAGCAGTCGTGGCAACAGCGCCGCACGACCTTTTGCATAATAGCCGGTATAGTCATAACTCGTAAATGCATTTGTTTCTGCTCCCATCCCTTCGAGTTCATGAGCAATTTCTTTTGCGGATCGGCGAGTCGTGCCCTTGAAACACATATGTTCGAGAAAATGTGAGAGACCGTTGGTTTCCCGAGTCTCATATCTACTTCCCGCTTCAACCATAACAAGTGCAGTCGTTGTCGGCGCATCCATCGTCACAGTAACGATCCGAAGTCCATTTTTGAGAATTGTTTTTTTTAACTTCATTTTATAGTTGAGATTTTATTTTAGACACCAAATCACTAATAGCAATTCGCTCTTGGGTACCTGTGTCTCGATCACGAATCGTGACAGTATCGAGGAGGTCTGGATTTTCACCAAGTGTGTCAAAGTCGATGACGATACACCATGGCGTACCGATTTCATCTTGGCGGCGGTAGCGCTTGCCGATGTTACCATTGTCATCCCATGCGACACGGCCAAATTCTTTTTTGAGGAGTGTAAATACACCACGAGCTTTTTCAACGAGCTCAGGTTTGTTTTTAAGAAGTGGTGAAACCGCACAGATAGTAGGCGCAATAGATGGTTTCAATTTCAAATATGTTCGCACTTCCCCATTTTGTTCATCTTCTGTATACGCAGACAAAAGTAATGCGAGCAGCGCTCGTTCAACACCAAATGATGGTTCGATAACATGTGGTACGAATCGCTCTCCTGATTCTTCATCAAAGTAATCGAGTTTGTGATTGGTCAAATCAAAATTTCCGCGGTATGCAAGACCAAAGAGTTCTTTCTTGCCGAAAGGATATTCAAATTCGAAATCTATCGTCCGCTTTGAATAGTGTGCCAAATCCTCTGTTGATACTTCAAGCTCAGATACTTTATTCATATCGATACCCACACTGTTCATCCAGTCAGTCATTTCAACACGGAAATGTTCAAAGTATTTTTCCCAATCAGATTCTTTTATAAAATATTCGATTTCCATCTGCTCGAATTCTCGAGAACGAAACACAAAGTCTCGAGGTGTAATCTCGTTACGAAATGCTTTGCCGATTTGCGCCATACCAAATGGTAGTTTCGGGTGATATGCATCCAGTGTACTTTTGAAATTTACAAAAATACCCTGTGCTGTTTCAGGACGAAGATATGCTGTCGCAGAAGAATCTTCGGCAGCGCCAACTTGTGTCTTGAACATCATATTGAATTGACGCGGAGTACCGAGCACTGCTTTGTCATCAGGACAATATTGACTACCATCTACAGTTTCTATCTGATCAGCACGAAATCGTTGTTGGCATTTTGGACATTCAACCATCGGATCAGCAAATCCAGCGACGTGACCGCTGGCTTCCCAGACTTCACTGCGCATCAAAATTGCAGCACGAATGCCATACATATCTTCGCGATCAGAAACAAATTTTTTCCACCATGAATGTTTTATATTGTTGACGAGTTCTCCGCCCAAGTGACCGAGATCCCAGGTTCCCGCCAAGCCACCATAAATCTCGGATCCTTGAAAAATGAATCCCCGGCGTTTGCAGAGTGAGATAAGTTTTTCCATCAAAGTTGCGTCTGTCATATACGTCCCATACTACCCTATTTTAAAAGCTTTTCAAAATTCAGCGTTCGATTAGTTCACTACCTTTTCCCAGTTGTTTTGATATGCAGGATCGTTCAATATACGAGTATTGATGAGTGGTCGGATACTTTGGAGAGCGGCGTGTGAGAAAGAATCCGTACCCGTGAGTTTGGTTTCGCCGACAAGCGAGAGAGTGCTACCGACCTGTGAAAGTGACGGAGTGATGGCAACTTGGAATGATGCAGTTCGTCCACCACCCTGTATTCCGACACCGGCATTGACCGTGCCAATATTCCACGTCACTTCCCGTGTTATCTCATTGTAGGACAAAGATTCACTCTCTGGTGCAGTACGTCCTGCCCATTCGACATACGGCGGCAATGTCGCAACAGCAACCGCACCCGTCACAGGATTTGCAGAATTGGAAACAGTCCATTCGATAGTATAGGTCGAACGATTGCCAACTTTTGGCGGTACTGGACCAGTGTTTGTAAATGCACCGATCGTACGAAGTCCTCGACCGGCAAGGAAAAATCCTGTCGACACACGGAGTTCACGTTCATCGCTTGTTGTGATTTGAGATGATGTCCCACCATCGTTCGGCTGTCTGCCGGTGACCGAAACAGAGACGAGAATTGTCGGGTTGACGAGCAGTGATTGTCCACCACCAACAAGCAGCAATGATGCCACACTGAAACCAACCATACCGGAAGCTCCGGGATCAAGCGATGCGAATTGTGAAAAAGTATTTTTGTTCCATGAAATTGTATTTGTATTCGAATCATAAAATCCGCTCTGTGCCTGCACCGATGACTGATTGAGTGCGTTGCCCGAGAGTTTTGCATTGATGACAACATCATCAATGCTTGTTGGTAGATTGTTTGTCCACGCGATGGACACCGGCACTGACTGTCCACCAGTGATCGCGTATTGTTCCGCACGAACACCACCGACCATGATCTGTGCGTTGATAAACGGATTCTCGAGTGTCATTGTGTGGAGCAATGAACTGTATGCAACCGCAATATCTGTTTGACCTTGCGATGCACCAGCGCCGGTATAAATACGGAACGATCGTTCTTCTCCCGGAATACCTTCGAGCTTGCCCTTGATCGAAACTTTCTTTGTCATGCCGGGACCGAGATCACCAATTTCAAAGATGTTGTTGCCAGCCATCGCTGCAGGAACCGCACTTTGAAATGAAAAACTTGGCGGATATTCGACACGAACGAGCATATTTTTTGCCGGCACGGTCGCATTCTGGAGCACACTAATATCGAGCGTAAATGATTGTCCGGGTGTGATCGCAGTCGGTCCTGCCACAGTGAGTGTCACCGGTGCGGCATTGATGATGACTGGATATATGATATTTTTTGAGAAAATCGCATTTGAACCAGCGATATGGTATTCAAGCGTGAATGAAATATTTTTGGTCGTTCCCTGCGCACCATAGAGAATGAGATCGACATGCTGTGTCTTTGTTTTACCAGCAGCGACTGTGCCAACAGAGATACGCTTGCGTTCTTGCTGTGCAGGATCTGCGTCGTCTCCTCGTGGATACGTAATGATCAGATCGACATACTCAAGTGCGGCAGTATTTTTGTTTTGAATGTCGACATCCAACCCGAGCGTCTCTCCTCCGTCAGTGAAACCATTTCCGAGAACAACAATGTCGATGTTATTTGATGAAACTGTCCGGCTGTCAGAAAAAATATTGAAGAGTGCAAAGATTGCCGCAATACCGAAGAAGACGAGCGAGCCGATAAAAAATGTTTTGAATGGTGATCTTTTTTTTGTCATAGATTCGGATACAGGAACGGATTGAGACGATGAAGAATTCTCACTGTGCCACGTACGCTCTGCGGGGTAGACCATGTCATCGAGCTTACCGCGACGCGTCTCGTGAACAGCGTTGGGGTCACGACTAAAGAGCCGTTTTTTTATTTCTTCTAATCTGTTTCGTTCTTCTGCCATATGGTGATAAGTATATCATGAGACGAAAGTGACGACAGTGTATTACAACTGCGTTTCGTGGAGAGACTGGTTGATTTTTGGAATTGCCACTGGCAACGCCTGTGAAAATGTTTCGATCAACTCGCGCGTAAACGATGTCGTCAGATATGGACGATACAATTCCTGATCGCCCCAATACCCGAGATGATACAGGACACGGAGTGCAAAGAGTCCTTCGATGCTCGGATAGTCTTTTTGCTCTCCGGCTGCAAGCAAACTGAAAAATATTCGCATGTCGTCATAGATCGCATCATGTGCCTGTTCCCCACGACAGAGACGTCCGATCAAACGAAGTCCACGTGCATACGCAGGACGAGCAGTACTTGGAAGTGCAAAAAAGGACGTATCGGCTGCCGCGCTCGTCAACCGCCAAATCTCTCTCCCTCGCACGAGATCAGCTCGAATCCATGATCCCGCCACGAGTGATGGTCGAAGTTTTGATTTGATCGTCCGTACGCCAGTCACCTTGACCGACAGTGCACCAAATTCGTGCGTAAAAAGACTGAGAAACATGTCTCGTTCGCCGACTGGCCGTGCATGGAGGATGACTGCATGGGTGTGATAGATGTGATGCATAAAAACTAGTGAGTAGAAAGTAGTTTGTAGTCAATACAAATACAATACTAGTATACGAATTACAAAGAATAAATGAAAGTAATAATTGTTGACAAATTTAAAATAAAGAGTAGAGTGAAGAAAATTTAAATACTAAATACTCTGTACTATGACAATCACGAGCGGACTCACTGAATCAAGCACTTTACAAGAATTACTTGAAGAAATAAAAATATCTTCCAATGCAAGAAGGAAGCTGGAAAAACTTTTTGACAGCGGAATTTCTCTGAGAGAAATAATATCCCAAACAGGTGACGAGATGCAAAAAAAGATGAACGATGAGACATATATGAACATCTGTGAAATTTTTATGGAATTCATTTCTACTCCAGAGCAGTATCCTTTCTTTTCAAGATATATTCCAACCACACTTGCAATGATGAATGACCATGAAAACTATAGTGGTGAATTTGCCCGTAAAGTAGCTCTGCCAAAAAATATTCAGGAACATATTCCTGAAAAACCACTTTTCAGCCTTTTGAAATCACTACACACGATCAGGCAATTGTATTACGCAGATATAGGCTCAAGCACTGTCAACAAAAATTTCTTTGTGATAACCGCAAAAATGTACATAAAAGAATATTACGAGAAATAGAAACTTCCTAGTTTCAAAAAATCCCCGAATATCGGGGATTTTTTATTTCACTCAGTGCGCATTTTATTTGACAATATGACACAAAACCCGTAGTCTCTTAAAAAACAAATAAATTTAAAAACATGAATAAATTTACGACCCTAGAAATTCTTTTTCAAGAATACCTAACACCCCTTGAAATAATGCTTTTCTTTTCAACAATAAACAACAACAATGACCCAGAATTTACAACGGACACCACTCTAAAACAGGTCATTATGATGAAAAGAGATAAAAAGTTACGCATACTCAATGATGAAAAATACTTACTCTTGTGTGAACTTTTGATGTTCAAGGGCTATGGACCAGCAACAGATAAAAATGATCTCTACCCCATATATGAAAAGTATGCCGAATGTTCTGGCGTTGTGGAAGGACACAAAAATGTACATGAAAATCTTGCAGATGAATTTATCATTCCAAAAGAAATTTTTACCGAAAAAATCATGATGAAGAGAAAGTTTCTCATCGTACAAGAAATGAGGATCTTGGCACATTACTATCTTTTATCTACATCAGTAGAAACCTACAATGTCGCAGGAAAAAAATTATTTCTTGAAAAAGCAATGTTACTAAAAGGAAGCAAGGAATATCGACTTGCTATGTCTATATAAAAAAGCAAAAAGTCTACACATTAACGTGACCGCGTCAAAGTGTAGACTTTTTTATTTTAATTTTTACTGATACCACCCTCCGTCAATCCAAAATTTTTTTTATTTGTGTTTTCTCCAATATCAAACCAAGGTTTATATTTTTCTTCAAATAAAAATGTTTCCAATTCTTCAAAAGTATCAAAAGACGCATAGCCGATAAAATTCCCCGCTCCCTGTCGAACAACTGACAAGAAAAACTCATCTTGAACATTACCCAATGTAATATCAACAAGTGGATATTCTTTTTGAATTATTGGTTTTATGTATTCCAAAAGCTTTTCCAATCGTGGATCATTTTCTTGTTTAAATGATTCTTTTTCCATATTTATATTTTAACCTTAAATACTATTTCATCAATTTTTATCTCTTCCCCTTCATTTTCTCCAAAGACGATTTCTTTTGCGTTCACAACTTTTTGAATGTCGGATGCAAACGATTCAATAATTGCTGTACCGGATTCATCTGTAGATACAGACAATGTTATGACATCATCAGGGTTGAGACCGGATTTCTTGCGGAGATCTTGGATTGCACGGATAAGTTCTCGTGACTGCCCTTCCTGCTTGAGTTCAGGAGTGATACGTTCATCGAAAATAATAACCGGACCTTTTTCGATCGCTTTGACATTCATTTCATCTTTCATGATTTCCTTGTATGCATCTGTGAGGTCCTCGGTGACAAAGAACGTCGCGAGGACTTGGCGGACTGGGATACCGGCCTTGCTGCGAAGCGCGTGTCCGACAGCACAGAGATCACGAACGAGCTGCATGTTTTCCCGTAGCTCTTCTGAGATTTCTCCTGAAACTGGCCATGGGGCAAGATGGACGCTTTCCTGTTCATTATCAAGTTTCAATTCCTGCCACATTTCTTCTGCAGTAAACGGCGCAAATGGCGCAAGCAACTTCGCAAGTGTTTTCAAAACAACATAGAGTGTCTGTTTTGCTTCTACATCACCATCTTTGAGTCGATCACGGGATCGGCGAAGATACCATGTCGACAGATCATCGACAAAGTCACGAAAACCACGAGCCGGTTCAAATATTTTGTATGCATCGAGAGATTCTGTAACAAGCTTTGTGAATTGATGTAGTCGTGAAAGAATCCATTGATCCAAAACGTGAGCAGGTTTTAGATTGGATGCCAGAGGCTCTAGTGAGGTATCACGATACAACTTATAGAATGAAACGACATTACCGAGAAGGCCAAATATTTTGTTGTTGAATTCACGAACAACTTTCTCATCATAGTTCTTTGAATCCCCCGGTTGTGTCACTGAGTACATCCACATGCGAACAGCGTCCGCGCCGAACTTATCCATTTGTTCCCATGGATTGATGACATTGCCTTTTGATTTGGACATTTTCTGTCCCTCGGCATCGAGCAAGTGTCCGAGACAAATGGCATTTTGAAATGGTGCCGGCCGATCGATAAGTGCAGACACGGCAACAAGTGTATAGAACCAACCGCGAGTTTGGTCGATTGCTTCTGATATAAAATCTGCCGGATACCCACCATTGTCGATCTTTTCTTTGTTTTGGAATGGATAGTGATCCTGTGCGAGTGGCATTGCTCCAGAATCAAACCACACGTCCATGACTTCTTTGACACGGGTAAATTTCTTTCCATTCTTTTCAAGAACTATTTCATCAATGAACGGTCGATGTGGGTCGAGTTCTTTTTTTGTTTTTGCATCGACATACACGGTCGCGATTGATCCATTGTCGACAAGATCCATATTGTGGAATATCGTCTTAATTGATTCTTCGTTGGATAGACCTTTGAGGAGCTTCAGTGCAACTGCATCTGTTCCCTGATGCGCAAAACAAAGAATCGTTTTGCCTTTGTATTTCTCGAGAACATCATTGAGAAAATTCTGGACACGAACATCAACTTCAGCCCAACTTTCACCAGTTTCTCCTCGTTTTGTGATATATCGTTCTTCTATAGATAAATCCTTGTACGCTTTTCGAGACGCGAGAAGATCGAGATCAGTCGCAGGTTTTTCTTCCCAGTTACCACTTTTTATTTCAGCGATGCGTTCATCGATGATTGCTGTTTTTCCAACCAATAAACAATATTCGTCTGCAGTTTGTCGTGCACGCAAAATTGGCGATGAAAAAACAACATCTATGTTTTGATCTTTCAAAAGCTTTGCTGTATGACGTGCCTGTTCTCTGCCCTTATCCGTCAAAGGATGAGTGTCATGATTGCTCGATGACATACCGAGAACATTTGCATCTGATTGTCCGTGGCGAACAAACAAGATCTTGGTGACTTGATCAGTGCTGTGTTCCTTGAGCGTTTCAAACGAATCAACAACCAGCTTCTCGCCATCTTCAGCAATCCATACAGGAAGCGGTGTTCCCCAATATCGTTCACGGGAAATTGCCCAATCTTTCGCATCACGAAGCCATTCGCCAAATCGACCATCTTTGATATGCACCGGTTCCCAATTGATCGTTTGATTTCGTGCAACCATTTCCTCACGAAGTTTCGACATCGCAAAGTACCACGATGATCGTGCATAGTAGATGAGTGGCGTCTTGCAGCGCCAACAATGCGGATATGCGTGTTCGTATTTTTCTTTTTTGAAAAGCAAACCTCTGTGTGCGAGATCTTTGATGACATCGATCGCGACATCTTCGTCTTTGACGAATCGTCCCGCAAAGTTACCTGTCCCTTGTATGAAATGACCTGTTGGATCAACGAGATGGAACTTTGGCAAACCAACTTTTGTTCCAAGTTCAAAGTCATCCGCGCCATACATAACCGCTGTATGTACAATACCTGTTCCATCTGTTGTCGTCACAAAATCCGCCGCATAGACTTTGTAGGCATTCTGCAATTTCTCATCACCACGATCGAGTTCTGCGAGATATGGATAGAGTGGCTCGTATTCCAATTCAATTAACTCTTTTCCTTTTAGTGTTTTTAAAAGTTTAGGGAGCTCTTTAGTAGAATCTATATTTCCTCCTTTTTTATAAAACTCTAAAGATGATATATATACAGAACCGTCGTATTCAAATTTTACATAATCAATATCAATACCCACTGCAAGCCCGACATTTCCCGGCAATGTCCAAGGTGTTGTTGTCCAGGCAAGCATAAAAGTATTTTCTTCACCGACAATTTTAAATTTTGCATACACCGACAAATCCTTCACATCGACATACACACCCGGCTGACCGAGTTCATGCGATGACAATCCCGTTCCGCAGCGTGCGCACCACGGCAATATTTTGTAATCCTGATAAAGAAATCCGCGTTCATGCGCTTTTGCGATGATATTCCATGATGACTCAATGAAGCTACTGTCCATCGTATAGTAGGCACGATTGTTGTCGATCCAGTACCCCATCCGTTCAGTAAAAATATCCCATTCATGAATATAACGAGTCACGAGTTCACGACAATACGCATTGTATTTTTCGATGCCGTAATTTTCGATATCCTTTTTTGATGCAATACCCAATTCTTTCTCCGCCTGGAGTTCGACAGGAAGTCCATGACAATCCCAACCGGCACGGCGATCAACGCGATATCCCTGCATAGTTTTGTAGCGCGGAATGATGTCTTTGAACGCCCGTGCTTCAAAATGGTGAAGCATCGGTACACCATTTGCTCCTGGGGGTCCTTCATAGAAAACAAAGTCACCGCGCGGAGATTCCTTCTCTAGGGTTTTATCGAAAATATTGTTGTCTTTCCAGAACTGTAATACCGCTTCTTCGCGAAGCGCTGCCTGAGATTTTTCTGATTTTTGATTGTTTTCTGTCATATAAAATTAAAAACTCGTCCACGAATTATGAATAATCATAATCCAAGGACGAGTTTCTGCTCGTGGTACCACCTTAGTTTTTACCCGCCTTTGGCGGGGCTCTCATTAATTGGGTTCTACTCCCCGAAGGTTTCTTCCCAAAGCTCCGAGGTGATTCCTGCCCGGATTATTCTGGACGGGGCCTCTTCATCGCTTATACACAGAGTATACGCCACATCAAAAAATATGCAAACTAAATCAGCTATCATGATATACTAAAAGAGTATCCTCACGATACATCGTACTACATGGAAACACTCGCAAAATCTGATATCTTTTTTGTTATCGCATCCGTAGGATTCATCGTCCTCGGCGTATTTGCGGGTATCTTTCTTGTCTATGCGATCCGCTCCGCCCGAAATATTTCTCGTGCAAGCGAGAAACTCGATGGTGCCGTAAACCATGTGAGCTCTTTTATCAAAAATATTTTAACTTTCTTTTCACCAAAAGAAAAAAAGACACATAAACACAATGAAAAATAAGAACAAAGAAAATACTGGAAAGAAAATAGCACTTGTAGGTGCAGGTATTGTCGCTGTTGCGGCAGCCGCATACTTCCTCTCAGGAAAAAAGAATCAAAAAGCACTCAAGTCATGGGTGATAAAAATGAAAGCTGAAGCGATTGAAAAACTTGAAAAATCAAACGATCTCACAAAAGAAGCGTATGAAAATATCATTGATACAATTTCGCAAAAATATCACAAATTGAGTAGCGTAGACTCAGAAGAAGTTGCTCATGTTGTTAGTGATCTCAAGAAAAAATGGAACAGTATCAAACGTGATTTAAAAAGTCCGCAATCTGCTGCAAAAAAGGTTTCAAAGAAAAAATAAATGTAAAACAAAAACCGCCCAAGTCTGGGCGGTTTTTGTTTTACATTTTTTCTGGAGTTTCAATACCGAGGAGATGGAGACCATTCTTCATCGTCGTATAAAATGCCGTGACGATAGCGATCTGGTATTCTCGATGTTCATTTTCTTCATCGAGAATACGTGTGTTTGCATAAAATGAATTGAATGCACTTGCAAGTTCGGTGAGATAAACAGCGATATGATGTGGTTCAAGTTCGGCACAAGCATACGATACAACTTCTGGGAATCGATACAGTATTCGCTCTATCTCTGTCACATATTCAGGAACGGTATCATGGGCGGTTACTTTCTCGGCTTTTGCGAGAATTGAATTGGCTCGAACTGCGGTGTACTGGAGATATGGACCAGAATCCCCTTCAAAGGAAATAGATTTTTCAAAATCATACACGATATCTGACCCGAGTGATGATCGGAGAATAGAGTATTTGAGTGCAGCCACCCCTACTATTTGTGCAACAATAGCTTTTTGTTCTTCGGTAAATTCACGATCTTTTACTTTCTCAAGCACCATATCCATCGAATCACTGATGAGTGATTCACCAGTCACGACATTTCCCTTGCGAGATGACATCTTGCCAGACGCGAGGCGCATCATACCGTGTGTGACATGTTTCATTCGAGATTCGTAGTCTGGATGCATCAAGGATACTGCTTTTTGGACCACCTTCATGTATTCACCTTGTTCGATGGCGGTCGTGATGATAGAGAGATCAGGATTTTCTTTTTCAAATTTTGTAATCGTCAAGCCAACCTCCTTTGTCTCATATGCAGGAAGACCCTGTGACGTAATGAACACACGCGTATGGAGTTTCGGATCGTATTTTTCTGCATGAAAAACAATAGCGCCATCGGATTCTTCAAATACTGGACCAATATTTTCTCGAACAATTTTTTCACCGATCTTTGCCATTTCTGATTCAAAGAAATAATAATCAAATTTTGTGCCGAGTGTTTTGTATAATATTTCAAATGCAGCAAGGGTCACCTCTCTCCCCCAATCATAGAGTTCGTTTATTTTTTCATCAGACCGGTCATACACTTTCTTGTTTATAATATCAATTTCTTTTTTTACAGATTCATCAGACTCATAGAGACCCGCCGCCCATGAATACAGTTCACCGACATATTGTGCCTGTGCACCGACAGACATATCAGTTGCCGGTTTACCTTTTTGTAAAAGTCCATAGAGAGCCTTCGCGACATGAAGTCCAACATCTCCCTGATAGTTTGCCCGGACAAGCGTCGCACCGGATGCTTCAATAATACGCGACAAAGACTCCCCGATCGCATTCGACATCAAATGTCCGATATGGAATGGTTTGAACGGATTTGGTTGTGTGTATTCAATCATCACTTTCTTGCCGACAAAATGATCGTTCTTTCCCCATCCTGCCCCCGCCTTACCGATATCAAAAATACTTTGCGTAAAAAATTCTCGGTTCAAGTAAAAATTGATAAATCCCGGACCAGCAATCTCGACTTTTTCAACCGCTACAGGAAGTTGTTCTTCGAGTTTTTCTACAATCATTTCTGCGACAACGCGCGGATTGCGACCGAGTTGCTTTGCACTCGCAAGGGCAATATTCGTTGAATAATCACCGTGCGAAAGATCCGCCGGATGTTCGAGAATGATGTCTGATACAGATAAATCAAGATCTGCGCATGCCTGCGCAATAGCTTGTTTGAGAATCGCTTGGATATCCATAGATACCGAAAAGTGTAGCACATTCAACAGAAAAATCGTAACAAAAAAATCCCCTACATTTTCGCGGGGGATTTTTCAAGCTTAACTGGAAACAATGGGTGTTTTACCCCATTGAAACGAAGAATTTCAAGAACTTCTTCTTTTGAAAACATTTCTTTTTCAAGGACTGAAGAAAAATCATGATTTACAAATATTTTGAATCTTTCAAATTTTTCTTTGTATTCCACCTCATTGGTAGAATCCATAAATATCTGATGTTGTTTTATAGAATGAATAATCGTTGAACGATCTTTATTGAAAAACAAACCAGTCAATGCGTCTTTCAAATGAAACCGCTCATCAAATATCACAATCATCATTTTTCACACATCATAAACCAAGGTTTCTCCGTATTTCCCTTCTTTCAATAATTCTTCAATTGTTACTTCAAAACAAATTTCCGCCCCAGCAACAAGATAACGAAAAAAATCAATATGAGCCGGTGTTATTCCCCTGGTTTTTTTCAATATTTCAAAATGACTTTTACTATCCATAAATTCCTTTTCCATTGTCGTTTCTATTAAGGTATTTTGAAACACCATACCATACAATAGATATTTAGCAAAAAAAATCCCCTACGTGAGGGGATTTTTAAATTCAGCACATTTTTTTTACTGATTCACTGATAACAGCAGCAAATAATTCTTTGCGTCTTTCGATGTATGTCCGCTTGCTCATACTTTCCAAATTAAGTTCTTTGACAAGTGGCTCTATTTTTGAAACTAGCAAAAGAACAGCTGTCAGAAAATCAAAATATTGCATTCGATATTTTGCATTGTTTGCAAAAATATCCTCATGAGCACGTATATTATGAAGTGTATTCGAATGACCAGGCTCATCATCAGGTGGTGTAAAAAATGCCGCGATGTTCGTCAAAGAAGCTTCTCTTTTGGTTTTCGCCTTCCTTGCCAGCGAACACATCATTCTTCGGGGAACAATGACATCATCCCCCTGTCTGACACGAATACCGTTTGATTTATATTTTCCTGTCAGAAACAATGATTCTTTTTCAAATGAAAAAACTATCATGACTGCGGCAAAGAAAATATCCATGCATTCCCTTAGTGTCATCTCCTGTAAATACAAAAGACATTTTACTTCAATTTTACGAACATCGACAACAGAAAGGGTGGGAACTTTTTTTATTTCTTGTTTTCTTTTTTTACCCCGAATAAACTTTTTAAGGTCAAAAGCATCTCCGTCATTGGACACACTCTTTTTGTCACTTGCAGTAAGGATATCTCTTATTGAGAACCCCATTTCTGCTTCCGCACTGGAAATGGAATTTTGAAATGTAAAATCCGGCAATTGTGCACACTTTAAACTTTTGTTTCTCATATCCCGGAACAAGTCTTCTTTTCTCAGTGAAATTTTGGCGAGAAACGTGAATGCTTCATCTTTGTATTTATGACCAAGAAAAAGTACGAGCGTTTGCAAAAGATAATATGTATTTGTTGTAAGTGATTTTCTCAAAATAAGTTCCAGTGCCTTGTCTGTCGTGATATGAACAGTGTCAGCAATAGCAACAATTATTTTCTCAGCATCTACCAACAATTCTTCTCTGGTATCGCTGTATTTTGTACGATCAAACAATAGTTTTGTATCTGTCATAGAGCAATGATTTTTCTGCACTGTACTCCCAAATCATCCCAATTGCAAGGGTGATCTTTCTCTGGTATAGTGCAGAAAACTTAAAAAACTGAACATGAAAAACAATATATGCATGCTCGTTGCAATAGCAGCCAACAATGTTATCGGCAATGAAGATGAAATCCCTTGGTATTTACCAAAAGACTTTATGTTTTATAAAGAAAAAACCACAGGAAATACCGTGATTATGGGGAAAATCACTTTCTTATCAATAATAAAAAAGATAAAGAAAAAACTTCCCAACAGAGATACCATCGTGGTTTCAAGCGACACAAGCTTGGCAGAAAAATATGATGTAATCGTTGTTTCGTCACTGAAAGAAGCAATTAAAATTGCTGATCCCACAAAGAATATCTGCATTAGTGGTGGCACCCGTCTGTACGAAGAAGGTGCAAAAATAGCCGATACAATATACGTGACCCGAGTACACAAGGTTGCGAATGGCAATATCCTCTTTCCAGATATTGAATGGCGACAATTCACTAAAAAAGAAACTGAAACGATAAACTTTCCACCCGATGAAAAACATGAGTGTGCATTTTCATTTGAACTTTACGAAAGAAAAAATTAAGTGAAATTTTTCACACAAAAATCCCCGCAAAACGGGGATTTTTTATTTTTAACCATTAACTCATGTCGGTAATAGTAAATGGTTCAAGAATTATTGTACCTAATCTTTTCTTTCCCACAGAAGCACGTATATCTATTTTTTCAAAAGATCGGATATCAATATAAAACGGTTTTAGACTGGAAAAACAGTTTTTAAATTCCATACCGCCATTTCTTTTGGTTGTTGTAAAAACCTGCATATAGACGTTTGTCTGTACGTCTTCACGAGAAACTCCCTGTAAACAACAAAGAAATTTACCTTGCGTCCGTTCGTCATTTTGTTTTGCATACAGAACAAATTTTAAAGTAGAGTCAATTTTAAAAGGCAGCGAATGTTTTGGAAAAGTATATCCGTTATCTGTTGTTTCAAATTCAGCTATTCCAAAAAGACACGTTTCATCAGTTCCCAAAACAATACATGACTTCCCGTCAACAGACCATACGACTGATTGCATTCTGCCGGTCATCGCAGTGCGCCGGGAATAGATTTTAATATCTTTTTCTTTTTGAGAACTGAAATCAATAATACATAACCCTGTGGTACCAGTATCAAAAATGAGCTTTGAATGTTCCTGGTTAATAAAACATTTTTGGGAGCCAGTTCCTGTAGATTGATACACTTTGAGAAACTTTTCTGTCTGAACATCAAATACAAACAATATTGTTTCCTGAGAATCATGGAGCACGTGTGGATGTTCAAAAATCACAGGAAAAAATCGTGTATGAATTTTCTGATCAAAAACAGGAGAATGGTCAGCATAATTATGATGCGGAAAATGAGCAACAAGAAAGGCGTATATTTTATTTTTAAGGGTCATAATTTCCAATTTTTTAGTTTTGAGTCAGTATATTCTTTCTGTGACTTTAGTCAAACTCGATAAATATCATAAAAAATATAGTTAAAAATCGTTATTTTAAGGAATTTTTTATTTTTCTTGTCTCATTGACAGAAGTGCTTTTTTCCTGTACTTTTAGGTAAAACATTTAACAACTGAATTATGCTGGAAGAAGTAAAACAACACACAGAACAGAACGACTTTGTCGATCTCGCGAATGTTCGTTCACAAGATCAGATGAAAGTATATCTTGATATTTTAGAGCGTAACATTGACCCATTTGGTTCTCTCGAAGAAATTCTAGCTTTAGGTAACGAACTTCTCTACGATTTGAAACATTGCTGGGTTATCCGCAATAAATTCTATACGGACCGCAAACATCATTTTGTGCTCATTATGAAAGAATTTGCACAATCACCGGAAGATTTATCCGATGAGGTATATCTTGCAGTACGAAGAACAGTAAAACAAATAAAACACGATCATAACATCACTGGTGGAATGTTCGGATGCCGCTTTGGCGACAGTAGACTATCAGGTGCCAGTGTCAAACGATTGCATTTTCATTTGATTGAACCACACGAAAAAAATCCGATACCATTCTGGGTCGGAAGCAATGTAGAATCAACAAACAAAAAAGGAGGAAACAATGAGTAAAATTATCGACTATGTACCTTATGGAGAACGTGAGACCAACAATCAGTATCAAACTGCTCTCTGCAAAGCACTGGCCAGTAAAATGGTACGTGATCCACAATTTCATGAAGGAACTGTAAGAAAGTTTTTCATGAATGGAATGGTATTTAAAATGAAAAATGGTTTTCCTGTAATAACAGAACGAAGACTTGGAAATGAAGAAAAAGGTATCAGTGCTGAAACAATGATGAGATATGCGATAGCTGAAATTATTGGTTTCATTCATGGAGCAACTACACTCAATGAATTAAAAGCATTTGGATTACCAAAATACTGGTGGAAACGTTGGACAAAAGTTGAACACACGTATGATAAAAATGGTAATTGTTACTTTGATCTTCCTGAAAATAATAAAGGTGAACATCTCGGTCGTTACTCGTATGGAGGCATCTGGGGCAAATTTCCCACTGAAGACGGTAAAACAATTAACCAGTGGGAAAACATCATTAAACAAATGGTCAAATCTCCAAGTGCCTTCACTCATCGTGTCGTAAATTGGTATCCCCCAGGAATTATTGTTCCTGATGGAAAACGCCAGGTCGTTGTTGCACCCTGTCACGGAGATGTACAGGTTGAGCTTGATGTTAAAAACAAACTGCTCTATCTTATGCATTTACAACGATCAGCTGATATTCCAACAGGTGTTCCGTATAACATGATTCATTATCCAGCGATTGGAATGATGCTTGCGTGTGTACTTGGATACACATTTGATACGTATCACCATATGATGGTAGATTCGCACATATACAATCTCCAAGAAGAAAATGTGCGAATCATGATTGGAAGAAAAGCAAAAAGACTTCCGACTGTAACTCTTGATTTCGAACCAACAGGAAATCCGGTAAAAGACTTCTTTTCGATCAGACCCGAACATTTTCATTTAAGTGATTATGATGCCCACCCTGAAATGAAAGTTGACACAGTTCTTTAGTAAAACAAAAATCCCGCACGATATGCGGGATTTTTTTTATTTAAAGAACAGAAGATGGTATTTCAATAATTTCAACACCATAATCTTTCATGACAGAACCTGCTTGCTCCATAACAGAATACCCTTCAGTGTAATACACCTGTTTGATACCGGATAGTGCAATCATTTTCGCACACACCGGACATGGATATGTCGTGGTGTACAGAGATTTTCCTATCATTGAAACACCTTTATTAAGTGCTTGGGCAAATATGCTTTGTTCAGCATGAATAGCTGTCACCCAATCAGGTTCTTCACCAGCATTCAGATATGCACGAGGATCACCATGAATGTATGGCTCATGTTCAGGAAGATGCTTGTTGAATGCAGTAAAAATGATTTCGTCATTATCTGAATTGAACAATATCGCTCCTACGTTCCGCCACGAATCAGAACTTTTTTTTGCTTCTGTATACGCAGCCTGCGCAACGGTCCTCAAAAAAGTGGGTACAACAGGGAGCATAAAATCTGGCTGTGTTTCTCCTTGTTTAGGAATAAGTTGATTCCAACGAAGAAATGTATTATCAGTCATAGAAACCCTTGATTCTAAGTCGAGTGGTTTCAGATAATCTTCTTTGAAGAATAAACTGATGTCTTCATAAGGAAGGATTATCGTATCGTAGGTTTTGAGCTCTGTGACAAATTCAGGGTTCTGCAATGTGTCATGTGATATCACACAAAGTTTCGAATGATACGCAGACTGGGATTCAACTCCCATAAAACGAAGCGATTGTGCCACGAATTTTGGTTCAATAGCATGAACAAAACTGCGACCCAAATACTGTCTTTCTTTTCCGTACATCAAAGTACGAATGACAGTTTCATCAAGAAGAAAGATTTTTTCTGCAGATGCATTACGTTCCAAAAATTTACGATAGCCATTGTGAGGAACAGAAGCATAAAAAAAGAGGATACTGTTATTTTTTGTCATTACCACCTCCTTTTTGAACTGATTTGAAATGTTCAGTGAGAACTGCTTGAATTTTTTCATTTAATTCACTCGCACCACTATGCATCAATTGTCCAATTCTTGCTGAAGTTGAAGTTAGTGCCTGCGGTTCAAGAACAACAAGTTTTTCTATGTCATCCTTGTATCCTTCTCTTATCTCTTCTTCGGTAATATCCTTTGTGCTTTTTGACATCACAAGAACGTGAGGTTTTATTTTTTTAACAAGCATAAAGGGATCATCTTTTTCATTTCGAACAGTAACAATGTCAACTGAACGATTTCTTACCAAAATCTGAATTCTCTCTTCTAGTTTTACAATCGGCCGAGTTGGATCTTTGCGCTGACCGGCCAATGCGTCTGAATCAACCCCTACTATCAGAATGTCTCCCATCTCTTTTGCTTTTTCTAAATAGAGAGCCTGTCCAATATGAAAGAGGTCATAAACACCCCCGGTATACACAATTCTTTTTCCTTCTCTTTTGAAGTATTCAACTACCCACAAAAGAGCTTCAAGATCACGAATTACTCTGTCTTCTTCATGAACACCACGGTCCATAATATTCAACGTTTTGATATTTCTTCTTGGTTCCATATTCATGTTTTTAAGATTTCTCCCAAACTATACTCTTCTCTCCATAAAAAGCAAATACGCCCCGGAGGGCGTATTTTGAGCTTTATTTTGGAGGTTATCCAACGATTTCGATACCTGCAGCGCGAGCTGATCCGGCAACGATTTTCATAGCAGCTTCGATGTCATTTGCATTCAAATCAGGCATTTTTTTCTCAGCAATCTCTTTCAATTGCGCCTTTGTAATTTTTCCTGCTTTTGAAACATTTGGCTTGCCTGAGCCTCCTTCAACGCCAGCGGCTTTGAAGAGAAGGTTGGCGACTGGTGGTGTACTGACGACGAAGTCATAACTACGATCTTCGTACACAGTGAGTTTGACACCGACGATATCTCCGATAGCACCTTGTGTTGCTGCGTTGAATTTCTGAACGAAATCAGCGATGTTCACACCGGCCTGACCGAGCGTAGGACCGAGTGGTGGCGCAGGCGTTGCTTTGCCGGCCGCTGCACGAAACTTTACTTTTTTGATTATTTTTTTAGCCATAAATTTAGTGAATAGAGAAACTAGTGAAGCAAAAGCGTAACGGACGTAGATTACCAGAAATTATAAGAGAAGTAAAGTTGTATCTGTATTTACCGTAACCTTGTACCTATCACCTTTAACCTGTCCCTTACATCTTTTTAACCTGCAAGAAATCGAGTTCCACTGGTGTTTCGCGACCGAAAAGCGAGACGAGTACTTTGACCTTACCGCGTTCACTATCGACTTCAGACACACGACCTTCAGAATCCTTGAACGGACCATCAGCAATGAGGATAGTTTCACCAATTTCGAGATCGATTGTATGTTTCGCAGTTTTCTCGCCATCCATACGAGAAAAAAGGAAATCGATTTCACTCTGGAGTAGTGGGACTGGGTTGATACCCGCACCAACGAATCCAGTCACGCGTGGTGTGTTTCGAACGACATACCATGAGTCATCCGTCACGATCATATCCACGAGAATATAACCAGGATAGATTTTTTCTTCAACTTCAACACGCTTACTGCCTTTGATTTTGATTTTCTTTTCAACAGGCACGATCACATTAAAGATCTTGTCCTGCATACCGAGACTGTCGATACGCTGACGAAGATTGCGAAGCACTGCATTTTCATATCCTGAATATGTGTGAATCGCGTACCAGTGCCGTTCCCCTGTGACTTCTTGTTTTGCCATAAAAAATAGAATTGATTAGATAACTGCTTGTAAAAGTTTTGCAAAAATAGCGTCAAATCCGCCGAGGAAGTATGCGAACGCGATAGATACAATAATAACGAGTATCGTGAACCAGATGACCTGTTTGCGGCTCGGCCATTTGATATGAACGAGTTCTGCACGAGTTGATTTAAGATATGAAATAATAGACATAAAATTTGGTAGTTTAAAACGCCCTCCCGGGGCGCCTTAGATACACTATATAAGACATAGTACGAAAATGCAAGTGCTTAGTGCCTAGTCTATAGTCTTTAGTGAAAAACAAAAACAACCCGCTGAAGTGGGTTGTTTTACTAAAGACTAAGCACTATAGACTAAAGACTGTATTATCTAATCTCGTACGTAATCGTCACATCGCTCGTAATCTTGTTCTCGCCTGTTGGGAGAGTAGACTTTGGAGCTGGTGCGGATTCTGCACCACTCATGTTCATAACTGCGCGATCATACATGATCGGCGGCATACCACCACCGTTTTCAGAAAATGAAACGATATGGCGAAGTGAGACGTGGAGCTGGCGTGAAAGAATTCTTGCTTTTTGTTTTGCATCAGCAATTGCTTGTTCTCGAGCTTCTGCAATCAATGTGTCTTCATCATCAATAGCAAATTCTGGGCCAGAAATCTGAGTGATACCTGACGCACCGATGAGGTCGACGATTTCTCCTGTGGTGTCGACATCACGAACTTTGACTGAAATTGATTGGGTTACTTCATAACCGACCAATATCTGTTTTCCTGGTGGGCAATAATTTACTGCACAGGATACATTTTGATATTCATACTTTGGATATGAATTATATCCTTCGGTCTTGATATCTTTTTCAGCGATGCCTTTTGCTTTAAGCGCATCAATTGCTTTCGTTACTTTTGCTGACACATCTTTTTGTGCTTCGGTAATTGTTTTCTTTTCACTCATTACTGAAAATGAAATCCGTGCAATATCAGGAACAGCAAATACCTCTCCATGACCCGTGACTGAAATAGTCTGAGATGCACTAGCGCGAGACGCCTCACTTCCAGACACAACAGTTGAAACGATGAGGAACAATGCGAGTGGTACTGCGACCATACTCGCGAGCACAACATACGGTTTTTGATTGAAATAATCCATAAATAAAATATTACTTGTTATATACTCCCTGACGTACAGTATAACAAAATATTACAAGAAGATTAGTCGTTAGTGCCTAGTCTATAATCTTTAGAAATACAAAATCCCGCTTTGCGGGATTTTGTATTTCTAAAGATTTGTTTTCTATTTTACATCAAGCAATTCAACCTCAAATATAAGTGTTGCTTTTGGCGGGATAACACCTGGGTAACCGCCTTCACCATAGCCAAGTGTGTATGGAATTGTAAGTTTTCGCTTCTCGCCAACTTTCATTCCCTTCACGCCCATGTCCCATCCTTTGATAACTTGTCCTGCACCAAGTGTAAAGACAAATGGTGCCTTGCCGATTGATGAATCAAAGACTGAACCGTCAGTAAATGTTCCCGTGTAGTTCACGGTCACTTGTTTGCCATCAATTGCTTCTGCGCCTGTACCTGCTTTCAATACTTCAATACCCAACTGTTGTTCATTTTGAGAATCCATAGGTGGTGTCTTTTCTGTTTGCTGTGATACATCGGATGAAAGATCAGCCGGAGGAATCTGTGTATCACTTTTTTTCTGATACACGAGCCCATAGACGACGAGGCCGATGAAAATTACGAATGCAATGATTGTCCCTACTGTTTTTTTATCCATATATACAACAATTTAAATAATAATAGAGCCAGTATAGCACACTGTATTTGCCTGCCTATGTGCAAAAATACCCTTATAAAATAAGGTTCAAAATCCTTGACAATTCCTGTGTATATGCTATACTATACAAGAATTAACTTCCCAGTATAAAGGCCCTAAGGAGCCACTATATCGCGCCAAAACAAACGCGAACTGGAAAAAGACAGTCATGAAAATATTCAATCTGTTCATTGCAATTATAATCGCTTTATTTTTCTCATCTTGCAGCAACAACAATCAGCAG
Source organism: uncultured Candidatus Saccharibacteria bacterium (assembly GCA_964606285.1). GTDB lineage: Bacteria > Patescibacteriota > Minisyncoccia > Phycocordibacterales > UBA9973 > CAZSFP01. The sequence goes on along the minus strand of CAZSFP010000003.1, from coordinate 105,488 downwards.
AAATCTCTTAGCTTCCCAGACCTTTACCTGGAAGGTGACAGCGGAGTATACACTGATTCAACCGCCAACTGGGTTTGGAAAACAAAAAAAATTGTTCGCTACAACAGTAGCTGTGATTCTGATTCAGTAGTAATTAAATATCCTATTGAAAAAGACGTTACAACAAAAGATTTTGGTTTCAAAAACCAGGGGAGAAAATTCAACATGGATTCAGCTCTTGCCGCACAGAATGCAGCTATAGTAGTTCCGGTTAACCCATCAAATGGTAACAACAGTTACAGTGGTGGTGGAAATTATGAAGGCGGTAATGGAGGTAGTAATTTTGAAATACCTGCATGGGTATGGGAGTTATTATTTGGCTTACTTGCTTTCATTCTTTTCTGTTTACTTGTTTGGGCTCTTATATCTCTGATAAGTTACTTACGCAGAGGACCAGCAAGAAGAGAAGAGGTTGTAAATTACAATACTCAACACCATCATTACAATCATCCGCAGCAAACAGGAGCAGCAGGGACACAACAACAACCTGTAGCGGTAACACCTGGCCAACCACTGGTGCAAAGCACTTGTATGGCAGGAGCACCTGGTTCAGTAGTGATTCCTCCTCCGGTACAGAAGATGAAGAAGGAAACAATTACTATTGTTCGCGAATACGCTGACTAAAGATTAAAGTGATTACATACGTTTGCAAACAGTTCCCTCTCCCACACAAATGGAGAGGGACTTTTGTTTGGAATTTACGAAGTAAATTTCATCCTGCATAGCTTTATGCGACGCAGTATATTCTCTCCTCCTTTTCGAGGAGGAGTGGACTTCGTATTCGAAGGACGAGGTGGTGATTTGAATTAAAAACCACCACCCCCTACCCCCTCCTCAATAAGGAGGGGAGTAAAATTCACATTCATTTTTTACTTTTTAATTAATCAAGATGTATCACTCTCGTTGTTCCATACCGCGAACCAAAGCTTGTGCGTTCGAGAAGTTCTTCGGGGATGTCGTAGAGATATTCTGATGGTGCCTGGATTTGCCGCGAACCAAAAATCGTGCGAACGGTCGCGTGGGTCAGATACAATTTTTCTTCAGCGCGAGTAATCGCGACATAAAAGAGTCGACGTTCTTCTTCTTTTTCTTCCCTGCCGGCAGAATTTCCTCGTCCATGCGGAAAGAGATCATGTTCAAGTCCGACGATAAATACGGTTTTGAATTCCAAACCTTTCGATGCATGGACCGTCATGAGACGAATGCCTTTGGTATCTTTGAGGAGTGTATCTTGATCAGTCGCGAGTGCGGCATCTTCGAGTAATTTCTCGACACCAAGCAATGGTGACTTTTCTCCGAGACCACTATCATCGTCATACTTAGTTGCCAATGTTGCCAATTCTTTAATGTTCTCGAGTCGTTCACGATCTTCTTCACTACCATCTTTGAGTGCTTTTTCGAGACCGCTGTGGAGAATCACATAACGAACAAGCTCGGAAGGTTGATGCGTTTCGGCATATGTTTTGATGTCTCTAAGCAATGCATAAAATTGTTCAACTTTTCGTTCGGTTGGTGCAGGCAGTTCTGCTTTTGTTCCCGCGACATGTGCGGCAAAAAGTTTGTCGACGGTTGTCTTGCCGAGACCGCGTGTCGGAACATTGATGATACGTTTGATATCTGAAAATGACACGGGATTGAGGGCTGCACGAATATAACAGAGGACATCTTTGACTTCTTTTCGTTCAAAGAATTTTGTACCCAACACTTGGTATGGAATCTGTGCCATAAGCAGTGCATCTTCAAACGTACGAGATTGGAAATTTGCTCGGTACAATATCGCGATCTTTTCTGGGTCGGCACCAGCAAGCAATAGTTTGTGCACTTCTCCTGCGACATAATCTGCTTCGGCAGATTCATCGTAGCATTCAGCAAGTGTAATCAGGTGACCAGAACTATTTTTTGTAAACAATGTCTTTTCCTGGCGGAGTTCGTTTTTGTCGATGACAGCATTTGCCGCAGCGAGAATAGTACTCGTCGACCGGTAATTTTCTTCGAGGAGGACTTTTTTTGCTCCGGGATAATCGGTTTCAAAAGAGAGAATATTTTTGATATTTGCACCGCGCCAGCTGTAGATCGTCTGATCACTGTCCCCCACGACACAGACATTGTTCGCAGGACCGACGAGCAATCGCACCATTTCGTATTGGAGACCATTGGTATCCTGATATTCATCTATATGCACATGCGTGAAGCGGTTGTGATATGACTGGCGCACATCCGGCAATCGGAGAAGTGTCACACTTTTTGTCAGAAGATCATCAAAGTCGAGTCCATGTTCTTTGGCGGCAAGCTCCTCGTATCGTTGCCAAATGCGCGCAACCATCTCGCCCGTATAAGAAGAAATATCTTTCTTCATTTCGGCAACTGTCTTGCCGTCACCTTTCATTTTAGAAATAATAGATTTGTATTTTTTGGGTTCATGTTGTTTTGGATCAAGTCCGAGAAAGATAATGGATTGCTTGACCAAATTGACCGCATCACTTTCATCGAGAATAACGAACTGCCGTTTGATACCGATCTTCTCACCATGCTCGCGGAGAATAGAGACGCCGAGGCCGTGAAATGTTGAGACGAATGGCATACCTGAGACACCCGCAAGCATCGTGCGGATGCGATCTTTCATTTCTTTGCCAGCTTTGTTCGTAAATGTCACCGCGAGAATCTGACTCGGATGTACTCCTTCGTGGATGAGGTGGGCAATACGACTGGTAATCGTCTTTGTCTTCCCCGCACCGGCACCAGCAACGATCAAAAGCGGCCCATCCGTATGGAGAACCGCTTCTTTTTGTCTGTCGTTGAGTCCGTTGAGATAAGTCACTGACAATGATTATAGCAAACTTAGTTAATCGACACGAATAGAATTTAGCATTGCATCCAAAGAGCACTGATCTGTCCATTTGAACTGTCTTTCGTAGGCTGGCGAGCCGAGAAGCCCGCCCGTACCGAACGGTACGTTCGGGCGGGGAGCAAATTTTCAGCAGAAAATTATGCGACAGTTCAAATGGACAGATAAAAGAAAAAGTATTTTATACAAAACAAAACCCCGAATTCGGGGTTTTGTTTTATGTTTATTAAATTACCACTTTAATTTTCTATCTCTTCTTTATCATTCTCCTTCATTGCACTGGTGACAAGATCAACTTCTTTTTTATAATTGGCAACTTCTTCTTTGATAATTTCTGGGAGATTACGAATCTTTGACTCAAGAAAAGTAAAAAGTTTTTCAGGATTTGCGTTGTCATCGACGAGTATGTCGAGTTCAACACGTTCTGTATCCGTCAATCGTTCTGTTGCCCGCATGAGCACTCCTTCGTAGATGACCGCACCGATCGATTCGAGGAATTCTTCTTGCTCATCAGCAGGTAAATCGACGAGTCCCAATGCTTCTATAATTGCTTTTTGTATTGTGTCCATAAATTATGCTCTTAGATTATATTGATCAGCCATCACTTTTGCGACTTCAGCAGACCGTCCTTCGAGACGTGCGAGGTATGTCGCAAAATCTTCAGAGCCAAGTGGTGGTGTATTTCCTTCGAGAATCAAAGGTCGGGCAACTTGTTCGATAAATGCGACTTGCTTGCCAGAGAAACTGTCGTATAGATCAGTGTCTCCATCGTATATTTTTTCCATTGCTACATTTGCAGGCATGCGAGCGAGTTCATCCCATTGTTTCATTTTGTTGCCAAATATATTTTCTGCATCAGCGGTTATAAATGTTCTTCCGTGTGCTCGTGCTACTTGTTCATACTGTGCTTGAGAGAGATCTGTTTTGATGATCGGTCCAAAATCCTTTTTAATAGATTCATCAATTTTCTTTATCTGTTCGTCGAGGTAGTGACGCTCATCATCATAATCGGGTGTTTTTGGAAGATTTGCACGCGCGTCTTCGAGTGTCGCATGTATACTGAGTGATTCTTTGAGCTTCTCTTCAGCTTCACCAAACGGAAGCTCGGTGTTACCTTTGACTATTTCCTGCCAACCAGAACGAAGATATGGAGAAGTGGTGAGATCCATCGGCTTGAAGTCACCTTCAAAACCACCTCCAGTGATATTGTTGTCCGCATCATACTTGAATATAAATGAACCGTTGGCGTGAGTGCCGTCAAACTCAACAGTATCAACATGATCAACCCCCATTGATTTTGCAAGGATTTCATCCGGAGTGAGCTTGTCAGCAGTCAGTGTCTTGAGTTCTTCTTCAGGACTCGTATTGATAGGAACGCCTTCTGATTCAGCTTCAAGTTTCATCTTTTCGAGTTCTTCTTCAGGGCTACCAATTTTTGTTTCGATGTTCTTACCATAATCACTGTCGATATATTTGCCACCAAAATCTTCTTTAAGCGCACCAGTGTGTCCATCAGCAAGGATTGTATTCTCGCCGTTTGGTTCCATATGCACGAGGTTCATGTTTTCGTCAAAACCAAGTTTGCCGTGAAGTGTAAGGAGTGCGCTTTCATTCGTATCAGCTGGATTGTAATAATCGTATTTGATCGCAAGTTCTGTCGGATCACCGTTCAAAATCTCTTTGACACTTGGTGGCAAGTTTGGATCATTGAGGGCGATGTGTTGGTCTTCGAGTTGATCTTTCAAATTCTCTTTGAGTTCGAGGAATGTTCGAATTGCTCCCTTGCTTGAGAATTCAACAGTTGGACGATCGAGATGAAATGGGTGTGGCTCAGGAAGAGGAGCAGGTGGAACAGTTTCTGTGTCATCTGGAATAGGCGTTGGTGGTGTTGTCCAATCAGTATTTTCTATCTGATCGAGGACTTTATATGATTCCCAGCCGAGTGCGAATGCCACACCGACTTGAGCTGTTCGGCGCATTGCATCATGTTTGTTTTTCTTGAGACCAAGGTTCGACATCTGTTTCTCATAATCGAGAATATTGATCTGTCCTTTTTCTATAGAATTCTGAAGTGTTTGTTTCTTTTTTGCGATCGAAGAATCTGATAGACCAACAAGTGCTTTGTCGATCGTCGCGCGATAAAGATGTGTCCCTTGTGCAATAAGACCAGACATGGCTACGCTTTTTGCACCACGATAAATACCATATCCGAGCGCTGCTGCCGCTCCCATACCGGAAATTCCAGCAAGGGTGTACACGCCGGCACGAATACCGAATTTTGATGCCTTTGAAAGTCCGCCATACCATTTGACTGCTTTGCCAATAGTTTCAGCTGTTGTTGAACGGAAGAGTCCCTTTTGTGTCTCGTGGACCTTTCGTGTTTCTGCGATCGCAATACCGTGACCGAGAATCGTGCGGCGATACCGAGCAAGGATTGCGTTCACTTCTTGTGCCAATTCTTCGTCAGTGATCTTCTCACCTTTCGCGGCCGCACGACGTTTCAAACCATCTTCAATTCTTTTGATTCGCGCAGGATCAACGATTTTTTCTTTTACACGTTTGTCGGCAAATTTTGCAAGCTCTTGCTTTGCTGCATCATATCGTTCTTTTGCACTCTCGCCTTCTTTGCTCAAGAACGCTTTGTTATCACGACGCCAAAGACCGAGCGATTCTCCAAGACCCGCAAGAGGTCGGACAACTCCTTTTTTCCACCAACTACTGTTGAGATTGTCCTTGTATTCAGTCGCATATATAGTACGGGTCGTATTGACCTGTTCTTCGAGGAATCTTTGCTGATCAACGCGTTCATATGCACCGATTTCAAGTCCATGAAGGAGTTTATCTTGGCGAAGCATACCTTTGCCGCCGTTTGAAAGTCGGCATTCAAGAAGAACAGAACCGTCTTTTTGTTGTGATGCATGTTCAACAAAGTAGATTGTGCCAGTCGCCTTATCGAGATACGATGCACCATATGATGTCATTTCAAATATTTCTGCTGGAGTTTTTGGTCGCGGACCTTGTGGTGGAATAACTGGTGGCACTGTTGGTCCTTGGACAGGAGTTGGTGGGTTTTGTGTCGGAGAAGGAGTAACTGGTGGTTTTATACCGAAGACTTTTTCTTTTCTTTCATCGAGGCTCATTGCAAAAAATTCAGCGCGTGTACCACCCCACACTTCAAGTTTTTCCATGAAATCATTTGGTATCCATGTTTCATTATTCAAATCTTGTATATCTTTTGCACTAAACCCTTTGGCAAACAGAGGATCAAGACTTTCTTTAAATTCTTTCAACCCCACTGGCGATAACATATCGAGATTTCTTTTAGAAATACCGAGTGCTAATAGATCATCATAGATCTTTTTGTCAGCAGCGGACAGAGACGGACCTGTTGGCGCTAGAGATGCTTGTTCGCCAAATACTTTTTCCATGCGCTCAGCTTGCGACATTTTTTCATAGACATCCTTTGTGCCACCCCATGCATGAATTTTTTCTTTGTCTTCAGGAGACATGCTTTCGATATACCAATTACCAAATCCACGAGCAAGAAGTGCTTCATCAATTTTCTTTTCAGGAAGATTATCTGGTTGCTTGACAGGACTCACTGGTGTTTGTTGTATACCAAAAATATTTTCATTCTGTTCTTTTTCACTCATTTTCTTGTATGCATCATATGTACCACCCCAAAGATACAATTGATTTATTTTTTCAGAAGTGAAAAACTTGTCTTCAGCAAGTTTTCTGTGACTGAATCCGCGAGCGACAAGATTGTCGAGTTTTTGTGCTTCGGACATAGTTGCCGCACTTGCAGGATCAATAATGGCAGACAAGGGAGTTTTTACAGGAATATCTAATGCTTCAATTTTTTCCCGTATAATCTTTTTTTGTAAATCACGATCTTCTAGTCTCTTGATACCATTTTCAACAACAACAAATTTTCCCAAAAGACTCATTTTTTCTATTTCTTCTGGTGTATACCCGAGAACGAGAAGACTTGATTCAAGCACCATTTTGATATCGTTCTTTTTTTGCTCAAGCGGCATTCTTTTTATTCTTTCTTCATCGTATCCAAACAATTTTTGTGTAACAAAATTAACGTCACCTTCTTCGGTAAATTTTTTCCGTTCTGTTTTTTCTATTTTTGGCTGAACTGCCGCAACTGAGACAATAGCTTCAAGCGGCAAATTAAAAATCTTTTCATTGACCTCATCAGAAGACATAGGCCCAAATTCTTTTATAGAACCGCCCCATGCATGAAGTTTTTGTAGTCTATCAGCGGGCATCTTTGCAAGTTTCTTGGGATCAAAACCACGTTTTTTGAGATCTTTGAGCGCTTTTTCTGTTGAAACATTTTCTACTACTACAGGAGTTTTAACCGCTGGTTCCACAACCACCTTTTTTTCTTCTTTTTTTGTTCCCATTCTCACAATCACCGCTTTACGACGAAGCTGCATAGCGTCTATTTCTTCTTTGGTATATCCAAGCATGGTCAATCCACCTTCAAGAATTGCTTCTGCGGCACTCATTTTTTCTTCCCTATTCATACCCTTCAAGGTTTTATTGTCATAATCAAGATTAGACAATATTCTATCCAAATCACCATCAGTGACTTCGTAGTTTTTATTGATATTCGCAAGTGCCTCTGCAGTACTTATCGTTTCAAATTTCTTTTCACCACGAAATACCTCAGATTGTTCACTAGGACTGAGTTTTTGAAATGTTTGATATACAAAATTAGACGCCGCGAGATTCTTTTGACTGTCCTCTGGGAGACTTTTGACATATTCATATGGAAAACCACGATCTTTGAGATCGAGCTGCGCCTTTGCTTGTTCAGGTGACAAGATTTTTCCTGCCGGCTCTACTGCTTTTACTTTTGGAGCAACTGGTACAGGAATAGGTTCACCTTTTTTGATTTTGTTATTTAAAATTGTCTCATATTCGTATTTTGTCCACTTGATCGCATCTTGTGCGGTATACCCAAGTTCTTTGAGTTCCTGCCAGTTCTTTTCACTATTCATACGGAATCCATCTGGAGATACGCCATACCGTGCATTTTCAGCTTTTACGATGTCAGTGTGCGCAAAATTAAATTCATCCCATTCTTTTTGCAGTGCCGCTTTTACGACAGGAGAAAGGTTTGTACTGTCTTTACCGAACAGCATGTCATTTAAATAATGATACCGTAGTACGAGCTTTTGTATTTCAACGTCGGTATTTTTTAACTCAGGGTCAACAATCGGGACATTTTTTTCTTTGGGATCAGAAGATCCAGCAACTGTTTCAAAAATTTCTTTCTTTTCTGCGGGTTTTAAGTTTTTGTATTCTTCGTACGTCTTGCCCGATGCGTGCAATTTCTTCTCAGTACCTGGTCCATACTTTTTGACAATCGGACCAAGAGATTTTTTTGAAAAACCGCGCTCTGCTAATTCGTCTGCAATTTTTTGTTCAGGAGATTTATTTTCCACAGTAGCAGCAACAATTGCCACTGGTTCTGGAGAGGCAGATGGTGTTATTGGTTCATCTGAAAGAGCCGCGAGAGATTTTTCATCAACACCATACGATTCCTTGAATTTCTTGATGTCTTTTTTATTGTCTTTGATATTCAGTCTTGCCACCAGTGCATCATACTGCACAGCAACTGCCTTCTTGACCTGTGATTCAAAAGATTTCCCTTTTGCTTTAATCAAACATTTCTCAAGAATTTCACGGGTCTTTGCAAATTTTATAGCTTTCTCAATGGTTTTCAGCTCCTGTTCGAGTTCTGCTTTTTCCATATCGCTAACTTTTGGTGCTTTTGGTGGTTGTTCTTTTGGCATAAAATTATTTTTGTTCTTCTGCTGGTAAATTTATTGGTGGTTCGGCGACTTTGTGGGTCTTCTCATACCGTGTCTTTTGTTTGCCTACTTTCCAATCATGTATATCTTTGTTAAGTTCTTCGATTTCAAGATAGAGAGCATATTGTTCATCAATAAGTTTTTTTGCTTCTTCGAGACTACCATCAAATGTTTTCATTTTTTCAAAAAGCTCTCGACTTTCTCTCAAATTCTGTTCCCGGGTTCCTATCTTTGCCGCAATCTCAGCAGGAGCATTGGAAACCCGATATGGAAGAGAGACTCCGTACGGCGTACCTGTTGCGAGTGCCCAATTCAAATCAGCTTCTGAAATATCTTCACTGTTTTCAGGAGTATATCCCAGATTTTTGAGTTCTTTAACTCGGTTATTTTCTTGTTTTGGTTCAAGTTTTCTCTTTTCTTTTTCCTCATTTTTTTTCTTTATTTCCTCAAGAAGCGGGATAGGATCGCCTTTTTTGATCTTCATGGCAACAATCTGATCAATGACCTCTGCTGTATATTCTTTTGGTTCGAGATCAGCACGGCTGTATCCCAACTTTCTGAGAGCAGCCGAACGCGGTGTTGGAGTTTTTTCATCCAATTCAACGATTAGATCATTTACTGACTGATGTACTCTTTTTTCATGAGAAAAAGAGCTCCCCGCTTCATCCATCTGATTTCCGATCCAATTATAGATTGCTTCTTTTTTTGCAGATCCAGAAAGCATGGCAAATTGTGCAGAGATTTTTTGTTTATCTTTTGGATTCATTTTGCCCCATATCTCCTTTGCTCTCTTTATCCGGAAACTTTCCTGATTGGCAACTATATTCTCTTTTGCGGACTTTTTTCCACTTCCTCCACCACCAATCTGTGGGTTTTCAAGACCATTTCCGTTGCCAATGCCTCCTATACTGTTGCCCAATTCCTCAAAACTCGTTAGTGTTTTAACCATATAAAGATTATTGTACCTCTTTTGCCTTGTATTAAAAGGTGTAAATGGTGATAATAAAATATTATATAGTATTTTTTTATAAAAGTCAATGTATTTGCCATATCCTAAAATGTGTTTTACCGTAAAAAATGATGGTTGACGACCTGACTCTGACCCGATACCCTTGTAAAGGTATGGGACTTTCCCATCTTTCAGAACGACCGACATGACAGTTTGACCGTAACAGCCGTTTTGTGGCGCCGAGGTCATCGGCATCAGGACGAACACACGATTTTCCAGCCAAAAACGCACTATATATTGTATTTTACCCTTATCCCACAATACTGACGGCACAATCCCCCCGTTTTTCCGTCAGTTACATACGAGTACGGTTGTTCGCTTTTTCATTGGATTGATGGTGCTCATGCCATCTTCTGTCCACGGTTTTTCATTGTTCGAACAAGCAAGTGCCCAAACTACTGAAAACATCGTCAACACTCAAACGATTGATCTTTTATCTGCATCAGGAAACCAATCGGATGATGACATACTTGATGATGTCATCATTGAAAACAATACACTCACCGCCGATAGTGGCTTTGATTTTGGATCTGAAGACGGCACCGAAACCATCAGTCTCTATGTAGTAAAAGCAGGAGACACACCAGCGAGCGTCGCTGCACTTTTCAATATTTCGATTAACACTATTCTTTCGGCAAATGACCTAAAAAAAGACACGAAGCTCACACCCGGAACAACACTGGTTATCCTTCCAATGAGTGGAGTGTCATATGTCGTCAAAAAGGGCGATACTATTGAAGGTATCGCGAAGCAATGGAACAGTAATGTTGGTGATATTCTCTTCTTTAACGGTATTTCTGGAAACAATGAGCTTATTGCAGGAGAAACGATTATCATCCGCGGCGCTGAAATAAACACCCCAAAAGAAACAAAAATAATAAAAGCACCAGTAAAAACAAAGAAAGAACGATTGTTCGGAACAAAGGGCCCGGCACTTTCTGGATTCTTTATTCGTCCAATCATCGGCGGTCGGCAATCTCAAAACCTTCATGGATACAACGGTATCGATATTGCTGCCCCAAAAGGAACACCGATTATGGCATCGGCTGATGGGACAGTTATCAAGGTAGTCGCGAGCGGCTATGGCGGCGGCTATGGAAAACATGTCGTTGTTGCACACACAGGTGGCGTCCAAACACTCTATGCACACATGAACACTGTCGCAACGACTACTGGATCAACAGTGAGACAAGGAGAGATTATTGGGTATGTCGGTTCAACAGGACGATCAACCGGCAACCATCTCCATTTTGAGGTCCGTGGTGCAAAAAATCCCGGCTCAGACAATTCATGGGCGAAATAACAATATAGCTCTGCGGAGTCGTCCGCAATAATACGAAATAAAAACAAATCATATGAAATTTATATCTTCAAGTATTGTTTTGTTAAGTTTTCTTTTTACTAGCGCTCCGGTATTTGCGCTCTCTCCGGTACCGCCAACCGAAGCAACGATCAATGCAGAATGTATGAAATCTGCGATCGAAGTTCGTGACACTTCCATCATGACCGGACTCGATACTTTTAGTGGCAAGGTTCGAACAGCTCTCACAATCCGAAAAGATGCATTGAAAGCATCATGGGATATGTCCGGCAAAACTCGCCGAGATTCTATCAAATCTGCATGGCGAACATACAGCACGTCAATCAAATCAGCCAAACAAGAACATCAAGCAGCTCGTCGTGCAGCATGGAATACATTCCATGCTTCCCGAACAGCTTGTGGTGACAAATCACCAAGTGAACAAAATATGGAAGTTGTGCTTTAATACAGAACAATCTTTGTCTCAATCGGCAAAATCCCCCACCCAATGGGGGATTTTGTTTTTTGAAAAGATATGGTATATTGTCCGTGTGTTGGTCCGCCCTTTGGGCGGACCATTTTTACAAACAATTTAATATAACGTATGTATTGTGTAGTATTGTATATAACTACTTGCTACTCACTACGTACTACTTACTAGTATGTTAGACCTTAAAACAATGAAGCTTGCGCTCGAACAACTCGAGACAGAACGCAAGATTCCAAAAGAAAAAATTATAGAAGCCATCGAACAAGCCCTTGCCGCTGCCTACAAAAAGGATTACGGCAAGAAAGGCCAGATCGTTCGTGCCCACTTCAACATGGACACTGGGGAAACAGAGTTTTACCAGGTGAAAATCGTCGTGGATGAATCGACCGTCTATATGCCGAAAGATACAGAAAGCGAAGAAGAGGAAATCCGTCCTGAAGGCGATGAACGAACTCGATTCAATCCAGAACATCATATTCTCCTCGAAGATGCACATATCATCAAACGTGATGCACAGATAGAAGACGAACTCATCTTTCCTCTTGAACTCAAAGAAGATTTCGGTCGTGTCGCAGCGCAGACCGCAAAACAAGTTATCATTCAAAAAATCCGTGATGCAGAAAAAGCAGCAGTGCTCGATGAATTCGGTACACGTGAAGGCGAAATTATCAGCGGTATCGTCCAAAAAATGGAGCGCGGCATCATCACTGTTGAATTCAACCGTGCAACCGGCATCATTCTCCCACAAGAACAAATTCGCGGTGAGATCTTTCATCGTGGTGAACGTATTCGCGCATATCTCTATGATGTCGAAGAAGGTCCACGTGGCGTTACTCTTCGACTTTCTCGTACCCATCCACAAATGATCAAGAAATTATTTGAAATGGAAGCACCGGAAGTTGCCAGTGGTGTCGTCGAAATCAAATCCATCGCCCGCGAAGCAGGCGCTCGATCAAAAATCGCGGTTGCAACAACAGACCCAAACATCGATCCAGTCGGATCCTGTGTCGGTCAGAAAGGTATCCGTGTTACGACTGTCATGAGCGAACTCGGTGGTGAAAAAATCGATATCATCGAGTGGTCAGAAGACCCAAGTACGTTTGTCGCCAAGGCACTCTCTCCTGCAAAGGTTCTCGATATCGTCATTGATGCGGAACAAAAAACCGCACGCGTCGATGTCGCGGATGACCAGCTCTCACTCGCCATTGGTAAAGCAGGACAAAACGTTCGCCTCGCCGCAAAATTGACTGGCTGGAGAATCGATATCAAAGGCGTCAGTTCAAGTGATATGATTTCATCTGATGAAAACAAAGAAGAAGACGGTTTCGTTTCTCTCGCAGATTTGAAAAAAGATGTAACCGAAGAATCAACAGAAGAAAAAGACGCTGACCCAGTTGAAGTAGTAGAAGAATCAATAGCAACAGAAGCTCCTGCAGAAGCCGTTGAAGAAACAGAAGAAGCTGGAAAATAACTATAACCTTATCTCTCTAACCTTTTACCTGTTCTATGGCAAACATCAATCACGAACCATCAAAATACATGCTCAACTTGTTGCACGTCCTCACACCATACGCTGATGAAGCGAAAGGTATCGTTCACGGACTTGTTGAGATCAACACCAACTCAATCAACAAATACGAATTCATCACCGAATCCGGACAACTCAAACTCGATCGTGTCGGATATTCATCACTGACCTACCCTGTCGCCTACGGACTTATTCCGCAGACATGGGATCAGGACAATGACATGCTTGATTTCATCATTGCAAATGTCACTGAACCATTGGTACCAGGATCTCTCGCTGAAGTGCGCGTCATCGGTATCATGAAATTCGAAGACGGCGGTGAGCGTGATGACAAAGTCATCACTGTCCTCGCCGATGACAAACGAATGGATCACATCGATACCTACAAAGATCTCGGTGATCACTGGCAAAAAGAGACTGAACACTATTTTGAGCACTATAAAGACCTCAAAAAGCCAGGAACCTGCAAAGTATTGGGATTTTTTGGCAAAGACGAAGCCGCTCAGATAATCAAAGAGTGCGCTGAGAGATACCAAAAAGAGTACGCTCCAAAACTTGCAAAATAACCTTATTTTTAAAGGAGAAAACCCTGATTTGTTTAAATCAGGGTTTTCTTTTTTCTGTTTCTATGGTAGTATACTCCCGTATGAAAAAATATCTTATTTTACTTGTTGCCGGCTTTGCAGCTGTTCCAGTCCTCGCCGGGGCAACACTTATCCCGGAAAATACCACTCCTCCAGTCGACGCGCTTGCTGACAGTGTCGTTATTTCAATCGACGAACAATCTACAGATGTTTCAAAAACTCTAACTGACGACAAAAAAGACAGTGTCAACGAAGATAGTAAAACAGATGAGACAGTCGGCACTGATACAGAGATCATCGTAAATGAGGAAGACAACATCATCAAAAAGAAACGCGATGAATTCCGCCTCAAACAAAAGAACGAGCGCGAGAACATGCGCCTCGAACTCAAAAAAGACAAGAAAGCACCAACGGCAACAATGGCAGCCCCAGCTCAAAAATCGACATTCGAAAAAATAAAAGGATTCTTCAAAACCTTCTTTTAATCAAAACAAAAATCCATAAACCCCCTGTTTCAAAAACAGGGGGTTTATGCTAGACTGGCACGATAAAAATAAGTAAACCACACATGAAAACACCAGCAGTAACAATCACAAAACAACCACACGGACTCGTCGAATTAGCGGGCGAATTGGATAGTGCATCATTTGAAGCATATCGTCCGAAAGCGATCGAATATATCGCTGCCCAAATAGAAATTCCGGGATTCCGCAAAGGAAAAGCGCCGATCGATATGGTAGAAAAAAATGTCACTCCGGATGCTATTCTCCAAGAAATGGCAGAATATGCGATCGCTGAAATATATCCCGCAATCATGAAAGAAAATAAAATCGACGCGATCGGTCAACCACAAGTCATGATTACAAAACTTGCAGCCAGCAATCCACTCGGTTTCAAAATCACAACCGCAGTTATCCCCGAAGTCACACTCCCCGACTACAAAAAAATCGCCAAAGAAGAAAACAAAAACAAAGGCACTGTCGAAGCTGTTACTGACGAAGAAATGGAAAAAGCGATTGAACGCGTCCGCCACATGAAACACCACAAAGAAAATGACAAAGAGGGAGAGGAGCCATCTCATGATCATGATGCACCGATGCCGGAACTCGATGACGCATTTGTACAGACACTCGGTGATTTCAAAGACGTTGCCGACTTTACAGAAAAAATGCGAAAAAATATGAATGAAGACAAAGAAAAAAGTCATCATGAAAAACACCGCATTGCAATCGTTGAAAAAATAATTGCAGAAACATCTGCTGATGTCCCTGCTCTCCTCATCGATGCCGAGCTCGACAAAATGCTTCACACTATGACGACAGACATCGAACGCATGGGCATGAAATTTGACGATTATCTGACACATATCCAAAAAACCAAAGATGATTTGAAAAAAGAATGGGAAACTGATGCCCGCAAGCGCGTCATGCTCCAACTCGCGATTCAAAAAATTGCAGAAAATGAAAAACTTGAACCAACTCAAGAAGAAATAGATACTGAAGTAAAGAAATTAAGTGAAATGTATGCATCAGCTGACCCAATGCGTCTCCAAGCGTACGCAGCAATGATGCTCGCCAACGAAAAGGTCTTTGCATTTTTGGAGAGCCGCTAATATGGTAAAATAAACATTCAACCAATTATTACTTTAAATTATTTACACTTATGTTAATCCCAACCGTTATCGAAAAATCCCCAATGGGCGAACGCGCATATGACATCTACTCACGCCTCCTTCGTGACCGTATCATTTTCCTCGGCGGTCCGATCGATGATCATATGGCAAACATTGTCATCGCTCAGCTCATCTTCCTTGCAAATGAAGATCCGAAAGCGGACATCAAGCTCTACATCAACTCTCCAGGTGGATCCATCTCTGCCGGACTTGCGATCTATGACACCATGCAGTTCATCAAACCAGATGTCTCAACTATCTGTATCGGGATGGCAGCATCTATGGGGGCTTTCCTTCTTGCGGGTGGTCAAAAAGGCAAACGTTTTGTCCTTCCAAATGCTGAAGTAATGATTCATCAACCATCTGGCGGTGCCGAAGGGCAAGCTTCCGATATCGAAATCTCTGCAAAACATATCGTTAAACTTCGTGCACAGTTAAATGACATATTCGCAAAAAACACCGGACAAAAGCTTTCAAAGATCGAGTCCGATGTCGAACGCGATAGTTGGATGAGTGCGGAAGAAGCGAAAAAATACGGTATCGTTGATGAAATCATTACGAAATCAAAAAGCAGCAAGTAGAATTCAGTCTTTAGTCGATAGTCTTTAGTGCTTAGTAAAAAATCCCCCGATTATTGAGGGATTTTTTTATTTCTAATCGTATGCATAAGCAATAAAGGTTCCTTTTGGCCATTTTGAATCGTTATACTTTATTTCAGTAATGACAAACTCTTCATCTCTCTTTAATTTCTTGTAAACGACTTTTACCAAGACATGCCCACCTCCAGCAATGTGTCTGGCTAAGAATGCAAATTCATCAAAATTTTGAATCTTGTCATTGAAACGTTTCAGTACTTCCTTAAGTGAAGATAAAGTAAACGTTCTTGTAGCTTTTTGATTAAGCATTTCTCTAATTATCTGATCAGTGGTCATTTCTCTGTCAGAAAGTGTATATATAATACGAGGAGGAAAAAGACTTGTTAAGCCAGCAGTTTTGTCTGTTATTTTTCTTTTCATTGTTTATGTTTAAAAAACGATATTTTTTGTATAATATCATTTATAATATTTTTGTCAAATAATACACATTCAACATTCACATAGTAAAACCACATATACGCCATGGCGTATATGTGGTTTTACTAATACAGCCCAAGATTTTTATCTCGCAACTATAGAAACAGAGAGTTTTGCTGTTTTATCGACATTGGCGAGGAATGGGAGATTTGGAACAGAGATGCCGAAGTCTGCATAGGTGACGATATGTTCAGCGGTTGCTGCGAATGATCCATCAGCTCGAAGTGTTCCCTGCGCGGTAAAGGTGATTGATTTTGTCATGCCGTGGATTGTGAGATCGCCTGTCACAGAAAATGGGAATGAAACGTTTGTTTTGATCTCGTTTGGAACGCCGGTGACAGCCGTCGATGTGAACGTAATATATTCATACGCAGGATCTTCGGATTTGAGGATGAGGCGGGCGATCGCGCCGTTTCGCTGTTCATTATCAGTCTTCAGTGTTCGTGCATTCACTTTGACTTCACCTATTGTGATCTTTGCTGGTGCTGAACTTTTGATTGTCATATTTCCAGCAATCTGATTTGTTGTTCCGACAACTTTCGTTGGTGTTCCACGCAATACTTCACTCAATGAAAATTCAGCTTTTGACTCACTTTGGACAATGCTCATTTCTTTTTCTGTCGTATCGTCTGTTTGTGGGACTGCCGCAACATCATTTTGAATATCTTCTGTCGGCGCACTGACTGGACGAGTGACGTACAGAAAGACCCCCACCAAAATAACGATTCCTACCAACCCTGCTGTTATAATTTTTGTTTTCATATGTCCATTATACCGTTTTTTTAAAAGACAATAAAACAAGTAAATTTTACAATAAAAATTTTATATGCTATTTTAAAGATACGATAGTCACGATCACCATTTACGAATTTTAACTGAAACCCCATGAACCTTATAATCATATTGTTTACCGCCGGAGGACTGCTCCTCGGCGGGCTCGTCGGCTACTTTTTGCGACGAGTGATTGCCCTTGCGCAGCGCCGATCGATTGAGATCGACATCAAGCAGATGATGATGCACGCACGCGAAGAAGCGACGAACATCACCGATGAAGCCCGAGAAAAAGCAGAATTTCTGATTACTGAAGCAAAAGAAGAAGCAAAAATCCGCGAACATGAACAAAAGAAAACCGAAGAACGCCTTATTAAAAAAGAATCTTTACTCGATGACCGTCAACGCGACATCGATCGTGATGCCGATGCCATCAAACGCCAAATAGAAGAAATCAAAGAAATCCGTACCCGCGCCGAAGCATTGGAAGCATCAAAAGAAAAAGAATTGGAACAAATCGCCGGTCTTACCGAAGCAGATGCCCGTGACATGCTCCTCAAAACGATCGAGGAACGATATGCATCTGACCTGCTTATTCGTATGCAAAAATTAGAAACTGGCAATACGGAGTTCATTAACCGTCGCGCAAAGACGATTCTTGCCAGTGCGGTCAACCGCCTCGCAACATCCACTGCCGCAGAACTTACGACAACAACTGTTATTCTTCCATCAGACGAAATCAAAGGCAAAATCATCGGCAAAGAAGGCCGCAACATCAAGACTTTTGAACGCATTGCCGGTGTCGAACTCGTCATCGATGACACACCAAATGCAATCGTTGTCTCTTCATTTGATCCGATCCGCCGACACACTGCACGCATCGCCCTCGAGCGTCTCATCGCAGATGGCCGCATCCAGCCAGCAAAGATCGAAGAGATGCTTGCACAAGCAAAAGAAGACATCAGTGCCATCATCAAAGAAAAAGGTAGTGCGGCAGTGTACGAATGCGGTATCTACAACCTCGATCCACGTATCGTTGCGGTTCTCGGCCGCCTCCATTTCCGAACCAGTTACGGACAAAACGTTCTTCAACACTCAATCGAAGTTGCCCACATTGCTGGCATGCTTGCCGAAGAACTCGGTGGTGATGTTGCTATTGCCAAAGCAGGTGCACTCGTTCACGATATCGGCAAAGCGCTCGATCATGAAGTCCAAGGTACCCACATCGATATTGGCATGCGTATCCTTCAGAAATTCGGTGCTGACCCACGTATCATCACTGCGATGAAATCGCACCACGATGATTGTCCGCACGAAACAATCGAAGCCGTCATCGTTCAGACATCCGACTATATCTCCGGTGGTCGCCCAGGTGCTCGCAGTGATACAGTTGAAAACTATTTGAAACGCCTCGCTGAACTCGAATCCCTCGTCAACGCATTTGATGGCATCGACAAGACATACGCCATCCAAGCCGGCCGTGAAATCCGTGTCTTTGTCTCCCCTGACAAAGTAACTGACATAGAAGCACACCATCTCGCCCGATCCATCGCAGACCATATCGAATCCGAGCTTCGATACCCAGGAGAAATCAAAGTAACACTTATTCGAGAGAATAGAATTATTGAATACGCCCGGTAGTAGATTTTGATGGCAATAAAAAAATCGCAGCTGTATAGTTGCGATTTTTAGTTTATAACTCTATTCTTTAGACTTGATATCCCTTGCAATTGAACCAAGTAATTCACTGAACCTTATTTGCCCTGAATACTTTTTCACCCTTGATACCGTTACCAGTTTAAACCTTGAAATAGTTGGACATTCTTCATCAGGCTTCCCTTCTATTTCTTTAAAAAGCCTAAATGAAACTTTGCCACTCGGAAACACAACGCAATGAAGTTTTGTTGAAATTGAAGTGAGAGTAAATTCAAAACCTTCATTTTTTGTTTTTTCAACCGCATTTGCTGATACATTTACTGCGGCGGGCAGTATTATGTTGTGCTTAGAAGTCAATATCAAGATAAGTTCTTTGCGAAATTGTATTACTGAATTTTTAAAGTTTTTTAAAGCATCTATTTTTGCTTTTTCGTAGTCAAAAATTTTAGAAAAAGAAAGTTTCTTTTTTGCCATTATAATTGGGTTTTTGAATGCTATAATTTTTCTTCACATTACTATTTGCAATACCGGTTGTCAAATTCATTTTTCCAAAATAAAATTCCCCTAATATAAGGGGAATTTTTGTTTTCAGGAATCATATCAATCATGTGGCACATGTGTCACCGATTCTTTGACAGGACTCGGCACAGACTTTTGTCTGAATGCATGTTTTTCAGCACATGAAAGCAGCGCTATCTTTCCTGTAAATGAAAGAGTTTTTTTATTTTCGCTCAATTCGTCATAAAAAAAATCTACTATGGATGGCTTGTTGTGTATCGCCAAGGCATCAGTATATGCTTTTGTTATCCTTGTTTTCATCCATAACGGTGCATCACAATGATCCATTAATAAAACATAATCTCTTGTCTTATCATAATCTTTTTTAACAAAAATACCGTACATTATTTTCCAAGTATGAATTGCTTTAACTTCATTTGTTAATGTCCGAATCATCCACAACTCCGCAGAGTCAAGATGTTTCTCGAGTTGTTTTTTTGCATCCAAAGACAATGCCTGCCCAGAAACCCCTGCCCGCGGATATCTGTCAAACGCATGGTCAAAATCATGATAACTCTTTGTGCCGATGTCATATATCAGTCGCAACAAACATATTTCATAAAATAATTCTTCGGCCTGAAAGGGCTTGTTTGTTTTCCGTGCAAGCGACACGAGAAACCGTGCGGCAGTCAAAGGATTTTCATATATATCAATTGTTTTGTAATGAGTATATGCAGCATGAAATGCATATTTTCCACGGATGAAAGACTGTCTTTTATATCGAAGTTCATGAATCATCAAGGCGCTTAAAAGTTCTTTTTTTACAAAATCTTTTGGCAAATCTACTATTTGAGACAGTGCGCTGATATTGAAATCATCAAGAGAATATGGATATGTATTCATAAGATATTAAATAACGATTTGCGTTCATACTATATGATTCACAAAATCTGTCAACAAACCCAACTCTTTTTATCCCCTGTCAATACTTTGCTCTTGAAAAGTCATTGGTATATAATGCCTGTAGCTTAAGCATACCCTGCGTAAGCACCTCTCCTCGAGGAGAAAAGCGAACGATCCACTCGGATCGCATTACTAGTTTAAATAGTACTATTCATGAACAAACAAGCACTCGCTGAACTCGTTCACCAACAAATCGGTGGCACAAAAGTTCAAGCAGATCAGGTTGTCGATGGCATCATTACTGCGATAATCGACACTCTCAAGAAAGGCGGTGAAGTTTCTATCGCCGGATTGGGAATTTTTTCAGTCAAAGACCGTGCAGCACGCATGGCCCGCAATCCAAAAACTGGAGAAGCGGTCAAAGTCGCGGCAACAAAGGTTCCAAAATTCCGCGCAGCAAAAGCTCTCAAAGATGCGGTGAAGTAATTCACTCATTTCGAGAGAATACATAAAATCCTCACTACGTGTGAGGATTTTATGATTATGATATACTGGAAATACTATGCCACAATTTGGAAACATGTATCCGGAAGGTGCAACGTCGATTGAAAAATCAATCATCGACATGCAACGAGTACGGCCAATTTTCGAAGGTGAAGACAAAAATACATTTGAAAAAGATGGGAGATATTTCTTTTTGGGACGAGAAGTACCCAAAGAAGAGTATGAAAAAGGTATGAATCAATACAACGCAATCCTCGAACACAGTATTGAACAGAAAAAAGAAGAACTGGCAGACCCGTTGCTAAACTAATACAAAAAATCTCTCGTTACACGAGAGATTTTTTGTATGCATCTATTCTTCTTTTTTCTTGTCCAGTCTTTCCATGCCGAGACTTTTGAAACCAAAGTATACGACAGCGGCAATGATTATGAAATCGATGAGGCTCGTAATAAATGCGCCGTATTTGAGTGTTATTTGCCCAAATGTAAGCACCTTGTCCGCAAGATCAACGTGACCGAGCAACAACCCCACAAGAGGATTTATCACATTCTCGACAAATGACGAAACGATCTTTGATACTGCCCCGCCGAGAATGAAACCTATTGCGAGTCCGACCACTCCCTGCGTTCGCAAGAATTCAATAAAATTGGACAAAGAATTCTTTGGTTTTTCTTTCATCTTTTCAAAAACTTCTGCTATGGTTTCCATGCCTAAAATATACCATGAACCTCCCCTTTTAAAAATAAGTATTTTCTGCTACTATCTACCTTGTTAATCTCTTTGCGGGATTAGTTAAATGGTATAACTCTAGTTTTCCAAACTAGTGTCGGGAGTTCGATTCTCCCATCCCGCACATAAAACACAAAGTCTGGATGCGAAAGCATTCGGGCTTTTGTGTTTTACTGCGGTTGGGGAATCGAAAGATGCAGGCCGCGAAGCCGACCGCTAGGTCGTGGCCGAGTTGGGGTCGCGAAATTTTGCGTAACAAAATATTTGTGACCGATTCTCCCATCCCGCACCACATACAAAACAAAAGTTACCGCATATATGCGGTAACTTTTGTTTTGTATAGTAAGAAACTATTGATTATTCTTATCTTCGCCTCGACTATTCATTTCTTCCATATATTCTTCTCTACTCATATAGACAGATGTTCCATCAGGAAGTATTTGAACTGATCGCTGATTTCCTTTTGCATCAAAATCTTCAGCTTGAGGAGCTCTTTTTTCTCTTGGATTATTATTGGTTTCCATATAATATAAAACGACATTTGACAATTAGTAATATATGTATTATACTCTTATAAAACAAAAAGTCAATAGCTCCCTATGGAAAAACGATTTTTATTAGAAGGAACGATAGAAGAAAAGACCGCAAAAGACTTTAAAGCATTTTTAAAAACAATACTAACAGGAGAAACAGTATATATTCGTATCAGGTCACTTGGAGGAAATGTTGAATTCGGAACAAGGATAGGAAACTTTATCTATTACATGAAAAAGTACAGAAAATGTACTTTTGTCACAGAGGGAGAAGTATTCCAATCTGCCGCATTCAAAATATTCATCCGCGGAGACAGAAGGGTTGTCCAAGAAAATCCTCCACCAGACGCATCCATTCATCTCCCTGTTCCACACAAGAACAAAGAAATCAAGCCCGGAAACAGAGAAGAAGCTGAACAGATAACTGTTGATTTTATAAAAGGTCTCACCAAACTTTCAGAAAAAGAAATACGCGACCTCAATAATATTCCTCTTTCTATAGCATTCATGCTCGAGAAAGGAATAGCAACTGAATCAGTTAAGCAATTTCCTGTGATATCCTAACCAATCCCCCACTTCATGTAGGGGATTGTTTTTTTATTATCACAAAGCATACGGATTGTATGAACACTGTTCATATGATATAGTCAGACAAGTTTCAACATACCGGGGTATAATGTAACGGCTAACATATGCGCTTTGGGAGCGTACAATCTGGGTTCGAATCCCAGTACCCCGACAAGTTACCCGTTTCTTGATTTATTTAGCAAAATAAGTATACTATCCCTATGTCAGTCACATACCAACCAAAGAAGCGAAAGCGCGCCCGAACACACGGCTTTCTTACCCGTTCCAAGACAAAGAACGGTCAAAACGTCTTGCAACGCCGCCGACAAAAAGGTCGTGCAAAATTAAGCACGGTCTAAACACCCTATGCTTCCAAAGACTCATCGTCTCACAACAAAAGAATGCGATACGGTACTGAAAGAGGGGCGCAAGATTGCAAGCCCCTTTTTCTTTGCGCGCGTCCGGTCAAACAGCCTTGCCTACACCCGGTATGCGATCGTAGTTTCAAAAAAATTCGCAAAGACAGCGATTCTTCGCAATACCATTCGCCGCCGTGCATATACAATCACACGTGATTTCATCTCTCTTCCCTATGACATCATGATTATCGTTTCCAAGGATGCCGTTCTCGCTCCAAAAGACGTATTTCAAAAAGAACTCCTCGCATTTCTCCAAAAGATAGGGTAAATCAAAAGGAACGAATTTACTCCCCTCATTATTCAAGGAAGGGTGGCTCGTACTCGAGACGGGGTGGTAATTCTTAGAATATAAGATCACCACCTCCCCCTAACGGGTACTCCTCCTCGAAAAGGAGGAGAGTTAAAATTCAGGAGGATGTATAAAAAAATGTATTATAATTATCTCCTACCAGCATGAACACCCTCGCTATTTTTCTCATAAGATTCTATCGCGTGATTCTCTCACCAGATCACGGTATCCCGCACCATCTTGGTCTCACGAAACCGACGTGTGTCTTTTACCCAACCTGCTCACACTACGCCGAAGAAGCATTTCAAAAGTATCCATTCTTCAAAGCACTGAAGTTAACATTCCACAGGATCTCACGCTGCCATCCCGGCACGGAACCACAAGTAGACAAGCTGCTCTAAGTTTCATACAATGGTCGAATGATACACATTTGGAACATCGTTTTTTATGACCCTTTGTACAATGCTCTCGCGGCACTCGTACACATTATCCCAGGCGGCGATATCGGTATCGCAGTCATACTCTTTACCGTCATCGTCAAACTCATTCTCTTTCCCCTCTCACAAAAAGCTGTCAAAAGCCAGATTGCAATGAAAGAAATCGAGGGTGATCTTGCACAGATAAAAGCACAATATCCTGACAACAAAGAATTACAGGCAAAAAAACAATTTGAATTGTATAAGGAGAAAAAGGTCAATCCATTTTCCGGCTGTCTCGTTACATTGATCCAACTCCCGATCATTATTGCTCTCTACTATGTATTCCTTCGAGGTCTCTCATTTGATACTGGGCTCTACAGCTTTATCTCAGCCCCAACGGTTCTCTCGACAAAATTCCTCGGCCTCATCGACATCACAGCGACAAAGAGCATCATTTTCGCAGTCCTTACTGGCCTCTCTCAGTATTTTCAGGTGATGTTCGCTACACCAATGCAACAACCGAAAGCCGACGAGAAAGGATTCAAGGCCGACCTCATGAAAAGCATGAATGTCCAGATGAAATACTTCCTTCCTGCATTTATCGGCTTCATCTCCTATACCCTCCCAGTCGCAGTCTCACTCTACTGGATCACCAGCAATCTTTTTATGATCGGCCAAGAACTCTACATCCGAAAGAATTTGCGCGACAAGAAAGTTCTCGAGGTCAAAGCAACGGTTGTACAGTAAATAGTTGATAGTAAACACAAACAAAAGAAAAACCACCACAACGTGGTTTTTCTTTTTTGCTGACTTAAAATAATATTTACATCAGACTATCAATAAGAAGATCAAGATTAGCAAAGAATGTGTTTTGATTCGATTGACACTGATTGTATTGTGCGTCACCTGGACCACCATAAACTCCACAACTTGGCCAACGGAGAGTGAAGTATGTTGTTTTTGTACCCATACCATTTGCTCGAGTATATTTATATTGCCCATATCGTTGTCCAGCACCTGCATCAACAGAAGTTGTAATACAATAATTTTTATTATTAATTATTTTTTCAGTCACATCCAACATCTCTGAATGTCCCGCCTCACATGAATAAGCTTCTGATGAAGTTTGAATGGCTGGAGGCCAACCTTCCTGTCCACTCACATATTGTGGCAATATTGTCGAATATGTTGGCGGTGGAGTCTGTATAAAAATTACTGAATCCATAATCTTATCAAGTACCGCTTGCGAAACCCCTGAGAAAGAAATTGGCTCAATAAAAATTAATGTTAATTTTGACGGAACAACAATAAGGAAACCGCCTGTATCCTTTCTTTTATAATCTATTCCTGTCGTACCACCTATAGGATAATTATTATTTAACAAAATCCAATCACTATATTGTCCCTGTGGAATATCTTCATTGAATCTTACTTGGCTTGGATATTTATTTATATCAACAACAATATGATTACCATTACTAATTTTGATATTGGAAATACCTTGGAACACTCCATAATCACCAACACCCGAAGAAATAGTGAGTGTTTTTGGTGCAGTAACACTGATACCAAACGCTGTTTTTGTCTGAAAATTACTTTCTGTTTCTGGTGGTGTTTGTGAATTTTGATTTGTTTGCTGATCATCAATTACAACATCTGGTATTTGATATGGCACCTGGATATATGACTTGATCGCAAAGAATGCAAGAAGTACTGCAAGAATACCAATGATAATGTAAAGATATTTATTGTTCATAAAGTATCAATTTAATTATTAATAACAATAACTGATCCGAGGTCTACCAGTAATGTCTCATTTTTCCCTAATGTTTCACCAAAAACGATAACCATTTTTTCATCGTTTCTTTTTTGTAAATACATTCTTGTCATTCCTGCTTCTGATTCTATATCACAAATGTAAAATGTGTTATTTCTCACACGGATAGGATGCTGCATATCGAAACAGGATCCATTGAAATGAGAAGGGGTGTCTGGATATACCGTAATGCTGTTATATTCAGCTCCTTTTCTCAATTCAAACACAAAATCACCTGAAACGCCTATTTTTTTAGTAGTTACTCCTGGAACATATCTGAAAGATAATCCTGTTTCAGAGTCA
The DNA here is from genome assembly GCA_964606285.1 of uncultured Candidatus Saccharibacteria bacterium. GTDB lineage: Bacteria > Patescibacteriota > Minisyncoccia > Phycocordibacterales > UBA9973 > CAZSFP01. Next base: position 79,706 of record CAZSFP010000003.1, on the reverse strand, counting down.
GTATATGAATCTACATATGGAGATGTGTCGCCAATCATTGCTGAATTATCAGAATTAGATTCATTCATCCGTGGAACATATTTCCCAACGAGAAGTATTGCGATAATTGCAACCAAGATTCCAATAACAATGTAGAGATATTTGTTGTTCATATATGTATTTTATTTATTTTTGAGAACAAAGTCACCGAAAAATTTCTTGTCACTTGCCGTAATACCATGTCGGACATTTTGTGTTCCCATATATGCCTTCATCCCTTTTACACAAGTTATTTCAGAAACACCATATTGAAAATCATAATCTCCATCACCACATCCTGATTGTGCACCACCCCAAATAATAGTCATATCACTACCCGGAAAATCTAGAAATTCTGCATACGGAAGTCCTTGATTTTCAGGGACATTATTGTATTGCTGCGCTGGTGATAAATAATAACTTTCTGTTATATGTGCGCCTGATGGATACCACAAACCAAATTTTTCTGATTTTTTCCAATTACTTGTATTCTGATCTGTTACAGTATTTGTTTGAGATTCTTGGTTTTGTAACATACCTCCAGTTACCAACAAATTCTTTTTCGAATACTGCATAACCAAAAGTATTGCAATAATTGCCGTGAGAATTCCGATAACAATAAGATATATAGTATTTGATTTCATATAATTTGTTTTTTACCCCACAATCACCGGAATATCAAAGTGATATGGATGTTCGCCACTTGGATCTTCTTTTTCAAATCGCAAGATGACCGTTTGGCCGGATGAAACATTCGGAGATGTCAATGTCCCCGCAAAATTGTACGTGCCCGGCTGATAATCAAAGTTTGGGTTCGTGATCATAAGTGCTGCCCAGCGGTTCAAGTATGCCCCTGCTGAGGAATATACTTTGACTGCACCAACCTGTCCTTCAAAGAGTCCGAGTGAGCAGACAGCACCTGGTTGTTGCTGGCCAATGTTAAATTCACCAGTGATCATCAAAGGAAATGAGACAACCTGATACGGAGAGACATTGAGACCGCATGGACTCTCGGTAACACTATACTGATTGCCTTCTCCTCGATTGAGCGCTGCGCGCGTCTGTACATCAACAATACCAGTGACCGGAAGACCGTTTGCAGATTGGAATTTCTTCACTGCTGCAAGTGTGTAACTATAGTAGTCACCATTTGGTGTTCCGTTGAGATATCCGTGGGCGATCAAGAACACTTGGAGCTTTGTCACTTGATCATTGTCTTTCATGCCGTATTTCAATTCTTGAGTGAATACTGCAGGTGATCCGTGGTCATCACTTGGTGTTGGTGGAGTATTGTTTTGATTGTATGAAATATAATCCGGCCCTAGGAGAACAGTTCTGTCATCTGATGGGGCTTTGTACTGGGTTATTGCAAAGATTGCAATAGTAGCAACAAGAATCCCCAAAATGATATATATGTATTTCTGATTGTTCATATATGTATTAGTTTACGAAAAGAGTTTGCGCGCTTGTTGGAAGATTTCTCACGAGATAACTACCAGTCCAATCAAGAGTAGATATATTATGATTTGCCGCTGAAATATCAGACCAAACAAATGAAGTTGATGTTCCTCCAATATTTGGATATGTATTAGAAGACATGTACGTTGAAGGCTGTTGAATGCTTGTACTCAAGTAATCTCCTGTTGCTGGTGTAAATGCGGTCATAACTTTCAAAACATACATTTTTGTACCACTAAGCTGTTGTTCGTTTGTGGCAACAAATGTAATTCCTCCAGATATGTCGTTGTCTGTATTCACAGAACCAGTAAATGTAGCAACACCAGGAATCTGAGTATTACTATCAACATCCCACAGTGTCGGGGTTGAAAGAGTGTCTACACCCCCCATAGAACGACTGATTGTCCAAGATAATTTCTTCCAGCCAATATTTCCTCCTGTAGGAGAAATAGTGAATTTAGAAATCATTTGTGATCCTGGAATGAGATTATTAGAAGCAAGTTCCATATTTGTAATTGTCGGTATTGCGGCATAGGCATATATTAAATTACCTGCAGGATTATTCTCTGTGCCGGCAGCTGAAACACCTGATGACATATTCGTTGCAGTAAAGTTCGTCAATGTTGTCAGCAATTTTGCTCCAGTTGAACCTGCTCCAATACCGACAGCGCCGAGCTGTAACTTCACTGTAAGAACCTTGGTCGCGTTTGCTGGAACATTCCATGAAAGACCAGTGAAGTTAATCGTTGTCGCCCCTGGTTGTGTTGCGATAAGGGTTGAACCATCGTAGATCATAACTGATTGTGCCACTGTTGCTCCTGACTGAGGAATGGTCAATGTGAGATCGGTCACATTGTAAGCAGAATTCACCGCTGCAAATTTGAATGCGGCAGAAGGAATTGTTTGGTTGTCATGAACAATAGATGCGACTGGTGCTGAAGCATCGACTGTTGCAATAATTGAAGATGCACCAATCGTAATCAACTGCCCTGAAGCTGTATTTGATGAGTAACTCGTACCAGAAGATAGTCCTGTCCCAGAAACCCACATACCTGTCTGGATAGATCCAGACGTTGCAGGACCAATATTTGCATAGAAATCAACAGTAATAGTCTGCATTGAGGTAATTACATAATTTATCGCAAAAGGATAAAGTGTTGGATGTACTCCCTGGAGAACTCCGTTTATGCGTGCTTCTACATTTGTAAAATTTGCACTATTTGTACCAACAATACCTGCTCCAATATTAAGACCAGTGAGAACTATAGATTCTGTACAATTGTTTTTTACTTTATATGAAGCAATTTTGAAATGTGTCGTATTTGGAACGACAGTTTGATTTGGATATGCAGTATTTTTTACAACACTTATCATTGAGGCACTTGTTCCACCACTGCAATATCCGGAAGAAGTTGTACTTTTAGTTTGTGTTGTTGACGCTACTGCCGCAGAAAGATCTTTTGCATCGATATCCTTTTCTTTCTTTTTACTATCATCACTGTTTTTTGCTTTCGTTTTGAGATCATTAATTCTCTCTTTGATCTTCATGTCTACCGCATTTGCATCATCTGCATGACGAATAATAGCCCGTTCAATCGCTTCCTTGGCAACAGGGTTCTGTATCTTATCTTTTACTTCTGACAAAACAGTTGTACGAGTAGATACCGTTGCAGAAATAGTATCGAGAGCTTTCTGTTGTTTTACTGCATCACGGATACGAGAGACTGATTCAGTGGCATGGAGGAGATGTTCGTCTGATTTCTTGAGAAGTGCTGTTGCTTCAGCTTCTTTCCCTTCACTCAATTTCTTTTGAGCTGCTGCAAAATCTCTCTGTGAAAATTCTTTGAGTATTTCTACTTTCTTTTCTTGTTTAAAGACAAAACGAAGTTTTATTCTTTCAAAAAAAGAAACTGGACGCATGTCTATCATAGAAATAGTAGAGGTCGTATCAGTCGTGCTCGTTTGAGCTTTCGCTGTATGAACTCCGAGAAACAAAACGATTGCGGTTACCACAGTCAATCCTAAAATGATTTTTTTCATGAAAATATTGTTTAAAAATGTTATAAATTAAAGAGAGATGTATTGATTACTTCTCTAATGCTTACTTTCCCCACCATTCTCTAATTGTACCCCCCCCTGAAGATATTTAACAATAACCATGGGGATAACATAAATACTAAGACGCCCGAAAGATGAGCATCTTACAAATACCTATTATTTGAGTGAGTAACTCCACAAGGTCGCGTCTTTTTTGTTGATGAAAAAGAGATACGATTCAGATGGATCAAGAGCGAGATTCGTCATGTCGATCGGAACTGAAACATCTTTTTCCGGATTTGCCAGAAGAGTCGAAACACCAGTCACAGTGTCAATTTTCCAAAGTAAATCAGAAAAAGAAACAGTTCCCTGATACCAGCTGTCAGGGAGCGTTGCAGCGAGCGATGTTGGCACCGCACAATAAATGGCAGTCGAGGTACTGTTCCAGACACATTTATCAGCAAGAGTTTGAATCCCGAGTGACGTTGGTTCTCCGGATGTTGCAACTGGCTTTGTATTGAGAGAGACACTTGTTCCCGCCGCACTATAGAGAAGTGTTTTTGCGTTTGGCGAAAGGACTGCGTAGCCACCTGGCGTTGCGTTCATGTATTTGGTCAATGTTTTTTTTACTATATCGAGACCGTATGCATAGCCAAGTGCAGTAGCGGAAGGTTTTGTCGTGAGGACAATCGTTCCCGCACTCGTCCATGTCGGCAACCATTCAGAAAATCCGTGAGAAAAAATTTGTGATTTTGCTGATGCACCAAACGTACCCATGATACCATTTGTTGTCTCTCCAGAAGAAAAAAGATAAAAATATTTTTTCATATCAGGCGATACCGCAACGTCTGTGATATTTTCCGGCAAGAATTCGCCAGTCAAATCTTTGTTTATTGCGAGGTCTGCACGCTTTGGGATATGGGCAAGATATGTTTGGATCGTTTGATAATCATCAGACAAATAGCGAAGGATCACGTCGTCACCGGCATTGCCAAAATATGCTTCATAAATACGCGGGATATACGTCACCGTCAAGCGTTCAAGGTCTTTTTTGTCGACATCGCTTTCATATACAGCAGCATTTGACCGGGCAACGAAACGAACAGTGGTAACTGTTTCGGTTGGAACCTTTGGCACTGCTGGTGTTTTTGGTTTCTTCCCTGTCGCAGGCGCAGGAGTTGTTACAGGAAACGATGCTGTGCCTTCTGTGGTAACAGGTTGTGGAATAATACGCTCTTTGGAAAGAGGAATGAGTCCAGCAACAGCAAAGTCAGTAATCTTGCGGAGTCGTGGTGGGACATACGGACCTGTTTCTGACGGAGGAACAACGACTACATCAGTACCACTATCATCTGTCGATGGAATATTTGAAGATGTGCCAAATGGAAACAGGTTGCGAACAGATGTCGTCACCGGTGTTGTCGGATTTTTTATTTTTGCAAAAAGAAATACTGCACCAATAGCGAGGATGATGACGATAAGCGTAATGATGGAAATTTTAGCTATGCGTGACATTGTAAATAGTATAGCAATTATTGTCCGTTCATGCAGGCAGTGTAGTTGGCAAAAACTATCTGACCATATGCTGTCGGTGTCGTACACCCGACTGTTCCTGCATTATAAGCAGAAAATGCTTTCAATGGATCATTGCCACAAGCATCGCTTGTTAAAAAATTCTTGTAGATCAACGCACCATTTGAGATGTTTGTTGCTTCTGTCATCATTTGTTTTGGTGTCTGCCCGTTTCTTGTTGGGTGCGTGTTTCTCGTACTCCACGCAGGTGGATTTGTCGTATAACCATCTACTTGATATGCAGGTGGAAAAAATGTGACCTGCATGAGACCTATACCATGACTAAAACGCCAATCAAGGCCGAGTCCGGGGCTGTTTGGATCGAGAACATTGTGATCATTTGTTTCATCATCGTTTCTCGAGGGAATAGTGCTTGTTGTAAATACTGTTCCGGTATATTTTTTGAGCGACGCAACAAATGCTTTTGCACTCTTCGTTCGCGAAGCCGGATTTGATAGACCGGCATTTTCATCATGACCTATTGCACCAACTCTAAAGTTTGATTCTTTTTCAATAATCGCCTTTATCGCACATGCATCAATACTGTACGATTGAGCAACTGAATTTATCACTCCTTCCAATGCCGCAGGTGCAATAGGACTATGTCCTGTAATACTAGAAAACTGAGCGTCAGAAATAAACTGAACATCAGAAAGAGTGACACCATCTATATGCGTTTCAATCGCCTTCAAATCGATATTCAATCGCAACAAATTTGGGTTGATCGTATAGAGAATAAGATAAATTGCCGCAAGGAGCACAAGACCAGTTACGGCATTTTCGATGCGATCGCGAGCATTGCTCTTGCCTGTGAACGCTTCGGTTGTGAGATATTCGATACCGCCGATGATAATCATGATAACCGCAAGCAAACTACAGAGTCCGATGAGCATCTTAAAAAGAAAGTTGAAAAATGTCGCAAGGTCAGATGCTGTGTTGATCGCCGTCACGCCCATGATCGGCTCGAGAAGTGTATATAACACTGTTTGACACTGTGTTCCTGGTGGCTGAATCCCAGGTTCATTGGTACAAACATCATTTTCCATGTTATTACACGGTCCTGTTGGTTGCACCCCAGGTTCATTTGGACATGCATCCGTCGGTGGTGGTGTCGTATTGAGGCTGGCAGTAAATGTCTTTGGGCCATACATAGTCGCGCCTGTCGTTGCATTCTTTATGATATATGAATATGTCGTATTGAGTGGCACGTTTGAAAGTTCAACTGCATATGAGTTACCGGTAACTGTTTGTGCACTTCCTGTGACAGGTCCATTGTATACAGTATTCACTGTCGCAGGATTGTCAGTACTTGTCACGAGCGTGATACCTGCTGCTGGGGCAGACATCGGATCACCGTTGAATGTCACGGTCATAGTGACATGTGCCAAGCTGGGATCATTTGGTTCTGCTGTAAAAACTGGTGATGCACCAACGATAGAAAATGCCGTCCCCTGATTTGCTACAACAGTAAATGTTTTTGGCGCTGTTGTGTTTCCCCCGCTCGTGACTGTTACGCTTCTTGGTCCAGCACTCGCATTGTTCGCTATGATAATATCTGCCTTCAAAAGAGTTGGGCTGACAAATGTTATCGTGTTGCTGATATTGGCACCAAAGTTTGCTGTCGCCCCGTTTACAAAATTTGTTCCCGTCATGTTGACGGTCATTACTTGTCCTTGATTGCCACTAGTAACAGAAAGAGATGTTAACGTTGGAGACTGTGCTTGTGTTTGAAATGGTTTTTCTTGATCAAGAGACAAATCAGTTGGATCAGACAAAGGATATGATTTGATTTGAACGAGATACGAGCCACCGGCAACCAAACCAGAAAAAGATGTACTCGCAACCCCACTATTATTGACACTGAGAGTATTGATAACACTGTACGTTGGTGTGCTTGGTATAATACCCGTATTCATGACATGCGCCTTGAATCCAATAGTTCCGTTTTGAGTATTGAGTGAATTGATACTCATACTAACCGTTGTTGTTGCCGGATTGAGGTTTATCACAGCAAAAACCTGTTCAGATGAAACAAAGAATGATCCGAGAAGTATGCAAAGTGAGAGGAAAAAATATTTCATATTATTTTGAGAAATTTATGCGGCTTTCAGCAGTCTGAAACAATCGCGGATTGCTTTCGATGCGCAAACCGATTGACGAAACACCAGAACCAGCAGTAATCATATTTCTAATAGTATTAGCAGTCGCAGACACGCCGTTTATTGACCACGCAAAAGAAAATTCTCCACTTTTTGCTTCACGTGGTGCAAATGAGTACGGCGCAGCAAAAATCTGTGTTACGAGAGAAGAAAGAGCCTGGTTGTTCGACAAAGCACTGTTAAACCAGATACCGAGATCACTGGTAACACCATAAAAAAGAATTTTTGGATTTGAAAGCTTGAGTGAAAAAGTTGCACTTGCTGACTTCCCTGACTCGAAATCTGTTCCGATGACGGACACAATTTCATTTTTGTTCAAATAATTATGTTTGAATGTGAAACTGTTTTTTGCATATCCCGAAGCCGCCTGTGCAGTCGTATAGTTCCGCTTCCAGAAAAAAAGCATATTACTCGCACTCACCTGCTTGCCAGCCACCCCTTTCATATCAGGTTGAGCAACAATTTTTATTTTTGCTTCCGATCCCGGAAGTGTTTTTCCTTTGTAAAACGGTGGACGATACGTATCAACGGCCTCCCAAAGGAGATCGAGTGAGGTCGGTTGGATGACAAATGTTTTGGTCAAGCTGTCGCCTTGGTAATTGAGTGTCACGGTGATCGTTTTTTTTGATCCCACAGGACCGGACTTTGTCATAAAATTTGTTTTGCCGATACCAGAAAGTTCTGTCTTGCCGTCAACCTTCCAAACAAACATCACTCGGTTGATATCCAAAGAAAATGAAGAGAAGAGAAATTGAATGTCTTCATTTGGACCAGGAATTTCCGGTGTTACTGTAGCGGAAATGTCATTTTCTCGAAGTTCTGCATGTGCAACGCCATGTGTCACACCAAAAAAACAAACACATGAAAGTATGATAATCGAGAGATATTTCATTGATCTCATTATATAATGCCAAGAAAATAAAAAGAAGGAGTTACTGTGTACAGAAAATGAGTATGAAGTACAAGTACAAAGTATTTAGTATGAAACTAAAAATACTATGTACTCGTACTAAGTCCTTTATACTATAGATTCTGTGTCTTTCTCATACGTATCAATATGTTTCTCAATATCGAGTTCCTGCGTATGAAGATCAGTGATCTTTTTCTTGTCAGCAAGCGCGAGAGATTTTTCTTTTTCAAGACCCTTGATACCTGCAATGTCGTTTTCTATCTCTGTACGAAGTGCTTTCAAGGTCGCCATTTTGCCACGAACAGTTGCTTCGCGTGATTCAATCGTCTGTGTTAGTCTGCCGATAACCATATCGAGTCGTTCGATATCGAGTTCAAAGACTCCCCGGCTCGGTTTTATACCGCCATTGATCGTCTGTTCAGGGTTTTTTCCAATTTCCGCTTTGAAATCCTTCTCGATCGATTCTATAGAATCCACCACAGCAGGAATGTCTGATGCAGGTGATGGGGTTGAAGTTGGCACAGATGACGGTCCCGCAGGGTTTTTTATTGGCGCAGAAAAATAATCCGCAATTGAACCAGATGGTTTTGTTTCAGAAACTTTTGTTATTGGTGCATCAAGATCAAACACCGCGGGTACTGTTTGTGCCGGAACATCAGATGATGTATTTGTTTGTGATTGCATCGGATCCATATGAATAATTATATCTTACCACCAAAATCACTTTCAAGCGCGCGTAATTCTTCGATCAAGCGAGCAGATGCATCATCATCTATCGTGATTGCCCCAGATTGCACTTCCGGAATTACTGGTGTTTCTTTTTCTACAGGAATTTCTTGAACTTCTGGTGATTGCTCTTGTGCCGGTGATACAGGTGTTGACGTTGTTTCTATTTTTTGTGCATCTTTCTCTTGTTGTATGATGTCTTGTCCAACATTGAGCGGTGATCCTTCATTTATACCTTGTTCAGACTGCGCAAGTTCATCCTTGGCGGCCTTGATCGCGAGGAGTTGTGACGGATCTGAAGTAATGATTTGTTGTTCAGTATATGAAGCGATGACTTTGATCGCAACGTGTTTGAGTCCGGCAAAGAAAATACCTTCCCCAACACCAGATTCGAGGAGAAGATATTTTTCTTCATCTGTCAGGTTGAATGTTTTTTGAACCAAGGCAATATTACTCGGAGATTGTTTGAGGAGCAGTGCGATCGACGCATTCGTCACGATAGCCACACCATATTTTGATCCCATAAAGTCATCGACGTTCTGTGTGATCGTCGCGAGACCGAGAAAGTATTTTCGGCCACGCTTTGCAATACCAAAGAGGAATGACGCCGTATCTTCAGTTTTCATCATGATCCATGCCTCATCGACAACAAGGAGACGCTTTTTCAAATTCTTGCGGATTTCATTCCAGATATAATGCGTCACGATATACATCGCCACTGGTTTCAATTCGTCTTCCATGTCGCGAATAGAGAAAACCACCATGTTTTTGTCGATGTTGACGTTCGACGCTTGGTTCAAGAATCGTGCCCATGTACCCTTGGTATAGCGAGTGAGCCGAGCGATAATCGATTCGGTACCGTCCATGCCCGCAAGTACCATTTCAAAGTCAGACAATAGTGGCGGCTCAATGTTTGAAAAATCAGATTCGGGACTGATATCTTTGATCGCATAGGTTTCCGTAATCGCCTGATCGATGATTGAGTCTTCTGCCGGTGTCAGCCCACCCAACATCACACGGAAAAGTCCGACGAGATTGATCGTATTTGAACGAAGGACATCAGCAGCAGTTTCGTCTTCGCGTGGGATCGGTAAATCGAACGGATTGATATGGTGATCGGACGAAAGTGAAATATTGAAATAGCGTCCACCAACCGCTTCGGCAAGGTATTTGTATTCATTTTCTGGATCAATAACAATAACACTCGTACCAAACATGAGTGTTCGGAGAATTTCCAATTTTGTCGCAAATGACTTACCTGCGCCAGATGTTGCAAAGAGCACAGAGTTATAGTTCTCGAGTGAGTAGCGGTCAAAGATAACAAGACTCGAATTGTGACGATTTACTCCATAGAGAATCCCCTTCTCACTCGTGAGGTCAAATGACACGAATGGGAAAATAGACGAGAGTGGTTCAGAGTTGAGTTTCTGGTGGACATTGATGAGGTCCATGCCAGTCGGAATCATACTCATGAATCCTTCTTTTTGCTGGAACAACGCCGGCTTGATGTAGACCATGCGTGATTCGAGAATTGTTTTGACTTCTGTTTCAACCTTGAATAGTTCTATGTCATTGTCGGCATAGATAGTGATATAGAGTCCGACTTCAAACATTTTCTCCTGCGCCTGCATGAGATTGTCGCGGAGCGATTCGAGATCACGATACGCGGTATCGAGCATCGGATCGCGAACGAGACCTTTACTCTCACGAACATTGATCTGACTCTGGACTTCTGCGACTTTTTTTTGAAATGTATGGAGAATCTCACTCGTCTCAATCGGGTGAATGAAAATAGAGACATCAAAAATCTTGTCGAGATTGATGATAGGTGAGAACCAGTTGTCGGTCAAAAAGCGCGGATATGCGATGACGAAAAATGTCCGAGCGATCTTGTCGCCGAGGTGCAAATTTTTCGGAGAGATTTCAAGTGCTGATGGCGCGATGACATCCTGAAGCTCGAGCGTTGCCTGCTCATAAATTTCAGCCGGCAGCACCGGCAGTACTGCGTGCGTATCGGTTTGCGCAGGGGTTTTCTTTTTTGAAAAAAAATCTGAAATGAATGACATATTATTTTCCGACCGACGCCTGACTGTCGCCAGGATTAAATGTCTTGTAAAACAGTTCGATCACCGCCTCTGTAGTCAATTGTTCGGATTTGACCCCGACACGACCGAGACCTTGTTGAATGACTGCGATGCGCTGCTCGAGCTGATTGCGCTTTTCTTCAAAATTCGCTTGCATTTGTTTCTTGCTTTCATCCTTGCCACCAAATATGGACGACAATGAAAACCCAGACCCTGCACCGCTTGATTGAAGTGCTTCTTCACTGTATGGAACAACAATAAAAAAATGTTTAGTCATGATGTTGACCTCTTCATTGAATTGTTTAATGAATTCCATATATTCGCGGGTCTGAACTTTGAGAAGCGGTTCTGCCTGTTTCGCCATTTCACCCTCGAGGAGGAGGAGGTATGGACGGATGTCGAGACGGCGAGACTGAACAACAATTTGCGTACTAAAATCAAGCGTGTTGAGGAACGCTTGGAATTGCATGATGGTCGCCTTTTGTTCTTCGTACGATTTGAGAGACAAATTCACCGATGAACCCATGACGATGGCGCGCAGACCGCCGTCTTTGAGCACGACGATGCCGTCACGCACTTCTTTGATCGGAACGAAATCTTGCGTCCGTTGTGCGGAGAGTGCCATGCAAAAAGTATAACAGAAAAATAGTGTAATAGGTTATAGGTTGTAGTGGATAGTCAAAAAAAATAGTACTTAGTATGAGTACATAGTACAAAGTATTAGGAATTTATACTACATACTACGTACTCGTACTACTGTACTAGTTGGTATCGTGTTTTTCACCTGCTATACTATTCATATGCAATTTCGCGTTCCTCAATTCATCGACGTCGAAGACAAGATTTTCGGACCATTCACGTTTCGACAATTCGTCTATCTCGCAGGCGGCGCAGGCGGCGCGTACATTCTCTATCGGATCCTGCCGGGATTTCTCGGTATTCCCCTCGCGCTCGGTCTCATTGCCTTTGCCATCGCCCTGACGTTCTATCGCGTCAATGAAAAACCGTTTATTTTTATCGTTGAAGCGTGGTTCACCTATATTTTCCAAAGAAAACTCTTTATCTGGAAACAACCAAAAAACAAATCCCTCAAGGAACAACCAAAAGTCGAGGAAATCCAAAAAGCCCAAACGCATGAAAAGAAATTCTCCGAATCCCGCATTCGCGACATCGCCTGGAGTTTGGATGTATTAGATAAATAAATGCAAATAAAAATTCCCCAAACAATATTGGGGAATTTTTTAGGAAAGGGCTATAAGATTATTGAACAAGTACTTTTTTTATTGTTTTGCCGTGAGTATTTTCTACGGTAACAAAATATGCTCCCATAGGGAGGTTTCTGATATCAATACGTTCAACAATTTCTTTTGATTGCCTGTGAAAAATATTCTTTCCAAGGATATCGGCAATAGAAATCTTACTGTCAATTTCTGATTGCACAAACAACAGGTCGTTTGCAGGATTAGGATATATATTCAATTCAACAGCAGTGTTTTCCTGAACACCAACAGATGATTCGGTCGTCCAGAAACAATACTGATACGGGAGCGGTTGACCTGTCGCATTTTGAAATGAAAGAGATGTGCAATAATAATTACCTGCGTTTAAACCATCAATGGTAAAATTAAAAAACGGAGAGGTGATGGTAAAAACAGAATCAACCAATTCCAGTGGGCTTGGCAATTGTTCAGTTGCATGTTTTACCGTTACAACTGTCGGCATTTCAGTAGCTTCATCAAGAACTACTGTAAAAGATACATCGTTATTGCTGGGATAATCAGTCATATCCTCAACAATAGGATTTTGGTTTTGAGCAAAAATATTTTGAGGGAAAAAAGAGATGGTGAATATCACACATACTGCTAAAAGAAACTTTTTCATGGCACTTGTTTTTAAATAATTTCATTATCATTATACCAATTTTTCATAAAAAAGCAAGTTTCTGTGGAAAACTAAAAATCGCCTTACAGAATAAGGCGATTTTTATAGATTTTATATTTCTTGTTTCTTATGGCATCACGCAGGTAATTTGAATGTGGACATCGCAATTATCTTGATCACACTGCACTTCTCCACCCGATCGTCCTGTATAGACCCCGCTAGAAGACCATGCTGTTCCTGTAGCAAATGACGCATTACTTGCTGTCACCGGCCAACTTCCGACACCGAACTCTCCATCTACAGCAGGGTACACCTGACATACTTGCGTTCCTTTTTCAGTGTCACAACTTGCCGCAATTGCCTTGTATGAGCTTGGACAAAATACATATCTGGAAGAATTTGAACTTATATCACTCCAGGAATGACGAACATACTTGATATCAAGAGGTTCTGGTTGAGGTATTTCAATCGCACATCGGATCAATTTTCCGTTTGCGTCAGAACAAACACCATTACTACTTTGTGAAAGAGGGGCTGAACTATTGAGATCACTAAATTGTCCATGAACAGCAAAAAGTGTTCCTCCTGTAGACGTTGGTGTTTGGCCGTATATTGCTTCCCTTTTATATCGATTTGCTTTAAAAATATATTCCACATATCCATTACTACCTGAATGAACAGTTCTCTGAGAGTAGAGTTCATAGACGTACGGTCGAGTATCCTGAGAGTTTGTAATAGTATATGAAGCATCATTACAGTTGAGTGTCTGAGCAAGTGTATAGTTTTGTCCAGCAGGAATGGTTTCACCATATGTTGCATCAGTACAAGGACCACTGATTCGTGCCGCCTGAAGGGCGGTATTGACAGGACCCGTTACTCCCAAGAAAAATCCTCCCTGACCAAGATTTTGCCAATAATTTATGAGTTCTGGAGTATCATTTGACCCAGTTATTTGAACAACAGGACTTGTGTTCGTCATTTCTTTAACATATCTATATCCAGTGATTGGTGGGTTTGAGTTTGACGGCGGAACATCAAATGCAACAACATTACCACTAACCAAAAGAGTTGGAACGGGTGGGTTAATTGGTGGAATTGGTGAAGCTGGATCACTAATATTCACAAGATTTGTTCCATTGTTTTTCAAAAGAGAGTCAGCAAGCCAATTTGTTCCATCATGACGCATTGTTTGATTTATTGTTCCCATAGGTAAACCAGGGCCCCATGTTGCATAGCCACCGTTCAGCGACGATCGAGTTAGAAACTGTGGTTGTGTCGTAGGAGCAGTACCGTCAACGATTTGTGTTCCGCCATTGTTACCGTTTACGACAATACCTTTGCCGTTCAAAAGAATTTGGACAGACGGAACAGGTGTGACGATATTTTTGATTGCATCGCTTGCAACCCATGTTGTACCATTGTGTCGAAGTGTTTGGTTGTTTTGACCTGCAGGCAAGTTACCTCCCGTTGGCCATGTAGTAATACAGTTTTGTGCATAATCTGCGGCTGTTGTTTGCGCTGGTGTCGGAAGACAATATTTTGGACTTGAAACAAATCCGTTCGCATCACTTGAAATAATCATTGGCGCAAGCATCGCCCACACACCTTTCACAAAGTCACCTTTGATTGTTTTTCCACCGAGAAAGTTTCCGATACCAATAGTAAGGTCGCCATTCTTTGTCTGAGCTTGTGCACCCTCATGAATTGGAGGATACACATTTGTTCCTGCGGATGGAGCACCTGTCGGCGGATTGAACTGCGGAGAGACTGCTGCACGTGCAATGTGTGTACCAAGCAAAAGGACGATTGCGATCGTAAGAACTTTTACCGTGACTTTCAATTGTGATGTGATGTGTTTCATATGTTTGTAGTATAGCTGATAATTAGTTTTCAATATAGATCGGACGTCCTCCAGGGCCTTGTGGATACTGACATGGCGGCGCTTGACCGGCATTCAGTGCTGATGCGGGACAGACATTGTTTGGATATGTACAGAGCGCATTATTCGCAATTGTTGCTAGTGGATTATAGTTTGTCGCGTTTGGATCCATACAACCTGTAATCGGTGGCGCACACATTGGATCGGTCTTTGGAAGCACGGTGAGGATGAGTGCGCTTGTGGCTGTCGGAACACATGACATCGCATAAGTATAGACACCAGGATTGACCGTATAGTACGGACCAGAGAGAACTGTTGTCGGTGTCACATTTGATCCGACAGTACTGCTATACGTCGGTGGCCACGGGCCTGTGTTTCCTGAGCCGACAACACACGAAGAGACGTTTTGGCTTTGCCATGTAAGACTAAAATTGAACTTATCCTCACAAACTGTTACAGCATTCGGTAGACCATTTCCGAGAAGAACCGTTGATGAATTTTGAGGAAGGATACATGAACCATCATCAACTGTTGCTTGTGGGTTGTAGTTTGTTGCTATAGGGTTGGTACAGCCTAGAATATCATAAGCACACATCCCTGGTGTCGTTGCGTTTGGATTGTAGTTTGTTGCCATTGGATCCATACAACCAATAGTACTTGTAGGGAATTGTGCAGTTATAGGTGCTGCTGTTGCAAAATTTATCCAACCAATCACATCGTCACCCCAAGCATATCCAGAAAATGTCCCGAGACCAGATGAGTTAATGTTTATAGAAACGCCATAGGTTGGATTTGAACCACTCATACTGATCCATCCTCCCCACCCGTTGGTATTGGTATCACTGGTTGGTGAACCATATCCGGTACTGTTACCTGTGTCGTTACAAAATTGTCCTGATCCAGGACCTGTGGTGGCCGGTGTGCATGCACGGGCAAAACCGGTAACTGCATGAATGCCGGGATTTGTTCCTCCCGCCATAGTAACTCCAGTCAATCCAAAATTGATCCATCCGATATTCGGTGACCATGCATAACCGGAAAATGCACCAGTTTGGTCATTGATCGTCACACCAGACATATTGATCCATCCGATATTTCCTGACCATGCGTAGCCGGTCACCTGTGCTGCATGAGAAACCTTGGCAACACTAAAGAGGAGTGCGATACAACCTATGAAAATAAAGAGTTTTTTGAACATTGTCGGTTAATTCCCCTGACTCAACTGAAGAAGAATTGCGGCTTTTTGCTCTTCAGTGAGCGGTGGATTTTTTTGTTCTTTTTGAATTTGTGTCAAAATTTGAGTCTTTTGTGTATCAGTTAACGGTGGTGCGTCATTTTCCTCAGCCAATTGTGCAAGAATTGCGGCTTTTTGCTCTTCAGTGAGCGGCCGTGATCCATTTTCATGTTGCTGTCGATACTTTATATACACAAACGCAGCAAGACCAACAAGAAGAACGACAAACAGTGCAAGAAGAATTTTTTTGTGCGTTGAAAGCTGAGACATAATGTAAAGATAATTAGTACCAAAAGTATATCACCACAGGCGGCTTCGCGTCTGGTTGTTCTGTGGAAAAGAAAAAGCTTGCATTGCGATAGAGAATTTGATACAACTGTTTCATAAAATAATTTTAATTTGTATTATGTCGTATTATGACGAACACATGAGTGAATTTGGAGAAGGGGCAGATGTTGTCTCAGACAACGATCTCGCTTCAGGATTTGGCTATGTCGAAGAAGATGAAATAGATGATCGAAAGAAAAAAATGTCAGACGATGACATCACTGATGAAGACGATACTGGTAGCGACATAGGCGATGATCTCTTGGACGACGAAGATGAAGAAATTCCAGCAGATATCATTGGTGGAGTTGAAGAAGAGGAAGAAGCAGAATAATATATAAATAAAAATACCGCGATGGCCGCGGTATTTTTATTTTAATTAAGAAAAAATTACTTTTTAATTTGTATTTCAACAAATCTCCGTTTGCCGATTTTCAATTTTTGAGAAGAAGACACAATGGTGTTCGCATCAGTAATTTTTTCTTCTGTTTCGAGATCAGTAACTGCGCCTGCTTCTACGAGACGACGGAACTCCCCTTTTGATTCGACAATATTTGCGCGGACGATAACATCCATCAATTTTTCTCCCATACCAGCTACTACTTGTTCGAGTTCATCTGGAATTTCTTTTTTCTGGAATGCCTGAGTGAAATTTTCCTGTGCTTTTTCTGCATCACTGTCCCCAAATACAACACGGACTATTTCCGCTGCCGTTTTCTTTTTTGCTTCCAGTGGACCGAGAGCAAGAATACTTTGTAGATCTTCTTTTGAAATTCTCGTACAGTTTATGAGAAGTATTTCAATCATCTCATCCGGCTGTGCCATGACTGCCCCGAACATTTCCGATGGACTCGTATTGAGAAATACTCCAGTGCCGCGACTCTTGGACATGAGTTCACCGGTTTTCGGATTCTCCATGAGATTAACCGTCACCACAAATTTCTCTTTGTTTTTTATTTTTCGAAGCAATGTCCGTCCCATGAGTGCATTGAATGTTTGATCGGTGCCGCAGAGTTCCACGTCGACATCCATCGCAACACTGTCATACCCCTGCATGAGTGGGTACATGAATTCATGGAGAAAAATATGTTTGCCATCTTTGAGACGTTTTTGAAACATATCGCGCTCGATCATTTGCTGGACTGTGACTTTTGCTGCAAGTGAAAGGACATCTGAAAAATTGAGTTTGGACAGCCATGCACTGTTTTGTTTCACTTTTGTTCCGTTTCCAAACCACGAAAAATTGAGGAGATTTTTTATCTGTCGTTTCCAGCTTTTAATATTGGCGAGTACTTGTGCTTCAGTGAGGATCGATCGTGTGCCGACCTGGTCAGATGGATCACCGATGCGGGCAGTGAAGTCACCAAAGAGAAGAATTGCTTCGTGTCCAAGTCTTCGAAAATCTTCGAGGAGGAGAAGATTTTTTGCGTGACTCAAATGGAGGGTGTCGGCCGTCGCATCAAAGCCGATATAGATTTTCAATTTCTTTCCGGACATGAGCACTTTTTTGAATTCTTCCTTACTCGGCAAAATACTTGAAATAATCCCTCGATCAAGAACTGCATCTATAGCACTTTCATCTGTAACGATATGGGTCATGATGCGTCTATAGTATCACAGCATCCGCGTTCATGAAATATCCTGATGTGGTATGATTTACAATATGAATTCCGTTAGAAGTCACGATCACAACGGGATATCAATTATATGCAACGAGAATCTATTATTACTTTTAATCAATATGTAGACACACGAACAATGATCGTGATCTACTTCTAACGGAATGAAAATAGTAAAAAAAGCTTGGCATCATTTCAAAAAAATAGCAGCACACATCGAAAAGAAATTTTTGAGTGTTTTCGGCTTTAAACACGGAATAAAACATGCACTGAAAAACATCGCTCTTGCTATCGTCGGCATTGGCATCATTGGCGCAAGTATTCTTCTCGTCTGGATCGGCACACTCCGTATGCCGGATTTCAAAGCCTTTGATGAACGACAGGTCATCAATTCGACAAAGATCTACGATCGTACCGGCAAGATTCTCCTCTATGATGTCCATTCTGACATCAAACGCACCAGTATTCCGTATGCTGACATGGGTGTCTATATAAAGAACGCAACGGTCGCCATCGAAGATACTGAATTCTGGAATCACCAAGGTATTCGTCCATTATCGATCATTCGTGCTGTTCTTGCCAACCTCGCCAGCGGTTCATTCTCCCAGGGCGGTTCCACACTCACACAACAGATCGTCAAAAATACACTACTGACGACAGATAAAACCATCACCCGCAAACTCAAGGAATGGATTATTTCTATCAAGCTTGAACGAAGTCTAACCAAGGAACAGATTCTCGAACTCTATCTCAATGAATCTCCATATGGCGGTACCGTTTATGGCATCGAAGAAGCTTCAAAACTCTATTTTGGTAAAAGTGCAAAAGATCTGACTCTTGCTGAAGCAGCATACCTTGCGGCAATTCCAAAAGCACCGACGTTTTATTCTCCATTTGGAAAAAATAAAGACCGTCTCGAGGCTCGAAAAAATCTCGTTCTTGATCGCATGAAAGAAGTTGGTTTCATCACCACCGAAGAACACACCGCCGCAAAACAAGAACAGGTCACTTTCCGTCTGAACGCAAAATCACATATTATCGCGCCACACTTTGTGTTTTATATAAAGGATTACCTCGAGAAAAAATACGGTATTGAAACAGTTACGTCTGGAGGACTTTCAGTCATAACAACAATCGATGCAACCATGCAAGCAAAAGCTGAAACCATCGTCAAAGATCAAGCACTCAAAAACGAAAAAGATTTCAACGGCAAGAACGCTGCACTTGTTGCTATCGATCCAAAAACCGGACAAATTCTCGCCATGGTCGGATCGCGCGATTATTTCGATACTACTGTCGATGGTAATTTCAACGTCGCGACTGCACTTCGTCAACCAGGATCTGCATTCAAACCATTCATTTACGAAACTGCATTCTCCATGGGTTATCAACCAGAGACCGTGGTCTTTGATCTCCCCACAGAATTCAGTTCTGCATGTAATGCGTACGGCAGTCCGCTTCCCGGACACAAGAAAACGGATTGTTATATGCCGGACAACTTCGACAATGCGTACAAAGGTCCGATTTCACTTCGTTCTGCACTCGCCGAATCACGCAACATCCCCGCAGTCAAAATGTTGTATCTCGTTGGTATCAACAATGCTCTCAAAACCGCACGTGATGCTGGTATCACTTCACTTGAAGGTGCTGCTCGATATGGCCTCACACTCGTGATCGGAGGCGCCGAAGTCTCGCTTCTCGACATGACCAGTGGCTACAGCGTCTTTGCCAACTCTGGCGTCCGCAATCCCGCAACTGGTATTCTCGAAATAAAAAATCAAAAAGGAGACATCGTCGAAGCATTTACTTCGCATGCGTCTCAGGTTTTCGACAAAAATGCTGTTCTCATGCTCTCCGACGTCATGTCCGACAACACCGCCCGCATTCCAACATTTGGTGCGAACTCTGCACTCAACTTCCCTGGCTACCAAGTCGCGGCAAAAACTGGTACGACCAACGATAACAAAGACGCATGGACGATGGCATACACACCGAACATCGCTGTTGGTGTCTGGGCTGGAAACAATGACAATGTCCCAATGAAAAAAGGGGGTTCCGCGCTCGCTGGTCCAATCCTTCATCGATTCCTCGCGGATGTTCTCCCAACCCTACCAAAAGAACCGTTTGAAAAATATATCCCAGCACCAGTCGACTACACCGTTCCACCCGTTGTCCGTGGACTCTGGCAAGGCGGCACATCTGTCGTCATTGATACAATTTCCGGTAAACGTGCAACCGAATTTACTCCCCCAGAAACTCGATCAGAGAAAGTGATTACCAATGTCAAAAGTATTCTTTACTGGGTCAACAAGACTGCACCACGAACACCAAAAACTCCAAGTGATGATGATAATCAATTTAGTCGTTGGAATATTCCAATTCAAAATTGGTGGGCATCGCACAGTGGAAATTATCCATATATCACTGAAGCAAATTTACCAGCTGGATACGATGACGTTCACACACCAGCAACACAACCACATCTCACCATTACTACATTTCCACTTGAAACAGTTTCAATGAATGGACAAATGTCCGTGACGACAACCAGTCAAGGAACCTATCCTTTGAAAAAAGTGATGATCTTCATCGATGACATCTACATCACCACTCTGGAAAACATGTCATTCACGACATCCATCTCTCCACAAAATTATTCTCTCTCTGTCGGCTCACATACGCTTCGTGTCACTGGATATGATACTGTTTACAACAAAGCAGTTATAGAAAAAAATATAATGGTTACGGAATAAAAAATAATAAATAAAAAATACCGGACATATGTCCGGTATTTTTTATTATTCTAATTCTTCTTTTTTAATAATGAAATTCTTCGCTAATTTTTTTCTTAATTTTTGTGCGCGTTTATTATTTCGATTTATAATAATTCGAGCATCTGTACAATTATCTAAAATTTTTCGCAATTTTTTACTATCATCTTCAGTAGTAAATGTTGCTACTTTAAAAAGATTATCGATCGCCTGTACGGTCGATCTATCATATCGGGCGGTAATAATATACTCACCAATAATACAAATATAGTCAGTTATTGGAATAGAAAAAGATTCATCAATAGTGATTTGTATGTTTCCTTTCTCAAATTTTTTTCTGAATGATCGAGCAAGAGATGTATCTGCTCCCAGTGTCAAAAAAACTCTGTGTCCGGATTCTGCAACTTTTTCATATAAATAATTTTCTGAAAGCGGTCTATCATATATAAACCACTCATGATGGTTATAGAAAAATATTGGTTTTCCTTTAAAACGATCGAAGAGTGTCAATAACAAATGTCCGCAATATATATCAAGGAGTTCTGTATTTTTGAATCGTAAAGTAATTTGACGGGATTTTGAAAGTGGATCAAAAAAAGATTGCTCATGATGGACCCCAAGAATATATTCACTCATATCAATAAATTTTCTCATATGTGAAAGCCATAGCGCATTCAAGGTAAATAATTGTTTTTCTTTAACAATTATTTCTTCATGAACAAGGACACGAAGTGCTTTATAAACAGCTTGAGGAGTAACATTATTTGAATTACAAAAGACAACAACAATATCACTCCCTGATAATGGTTTTTCACCGAGTAACACAATGATTTTATCTCGAAGTGTTCCAGATGACACTAGTCCATTTTTAAACTTAAAGTTTACTACCATAGGAAAAATATAGCAATTTTTGTAAAAATGTCAACAGAGAGGTATCTTAAATAAAACTTAAAAAACTATATACCTATGGCACTCTGTGGCTTTAACAAAAAAATGATTCAAGGAATCACAACTTTTCTCGAAGGACTCGAACAACAAACCCAAAAACGTGCAGATGAAGAATCTTTATCAATTCCAAAATTTATTGAAACAGTTGAATTACCAGAACTCGCAGTTTCAATAAAAACACTTTCTGGAACAAATAAGGACGATGTATTTCTGGGGCTTTCTCTTGTTGCCCAAGATTTTTTTATAACAATGAATACAAGTATAAAAGAAGGTAAAGATTTTCTTGATTCATCAAAAAAATATCGTGAAAATAAGATTTCTTCCCTTTTGGAATCAGAACGTAAGTTTTACAAAGAATTACGTCCGAAATATGGGTTTGAAAAAGGAATAAAATTATTATTCAATTAATCTATAAAATAAATTTATATAAACAAAATCCGACTCATATGAGTCGGATTTTTATTTACCGAATTGTATACATCTCCCCTGTTTCTGATTTCAATTTTTCTTCAATCATTTTTTTCCGATTGAGGATTTCCATTTTTTCTATCGGGGATGCATGTATGGAAACAGAATTTTCATAACATTGGATTTGTGATGATGAAAGAACGACCCCCGTCAATCCTTTGACAATAGTAATTACCCGTTCTTTTTGATCTCCACTTTTATTGATGATTTTTTTAATCGAAGAAAAAAAATCACCGAGAGTTTTTTGTTTCAGATCCATATTATCTGTTCATTGGCATTATTAAATAAAGGAATGATTGATCAGACACCCCACGAATTACTATTGGTCGGTTCGTATCCGTAAATGACAGTGTGATACTATCCTGTCCAATCGACTGGAAACAATCCATCATATGGCGATAGTTCACATTCATTTCTATATCATCCCCAGAAATTGCCGCATCAACCTTTGTAATCTGTTCCCCTGTATCCGCGTTCTTGGCACCGATCGCCATTTTTTTCTCAGCACCAACAACACTGATATTTACTTGATTGAACTTATCAGAAAAAACAGTAGTCAATTTCAATGCATTTACGAGATCCTGCTTAAGGACAGTCACCTGTGTTTTTGGTTCCTTTGGAAGAATCTGGGTATAGTCAGGAAACGGATTTGCGACGAGTCGTGATGTCACATACATCATACTCGTTGTAAATGAGAGCTGATTGTCACTGATGATTATTTTTATATCATCACCATAGTCTTGAAACAGTTTTATGACTTCAAGTGCATTCTTTGCCGGGATCAATATTCCTTTCCATTCCCCTTCCCCACCCTTTACTTTCTTTTCTGCCAATCGAAATGCATCTGTTGCAACAAAAAAGATCTGCCCATCGGATGGATAGACATACACACTCGCAAGCTCCGGTTTGATATCGGACACAGATGCGCTGTAAACGACTGATTTGAGCCCGTCAATGAGTTTTTTTGCTGAAAGGTATATTTCCTGACCTGCAACCACTGGAAGCGTTGGGAAGTCTTCATGTGAGAATGCTTTCACGAGCACTTTATTCTGTTTTGTCTTCAGAAGAAGATTACTATTGTCGAGCGAGAGAGTAACCATATCATTTGAAACAAACGAATGAACTGCTGCACTGACCGTATCTGCCTTCACAGCAATAACCCCTTCTTGTTCGATCTTTGCTGGAACTTCTATTTCAATACCAAGAGAAAGATTGGTTGCTCGGATTCGAAGTGTCTTTCCTGATGCAATAAATAACAATGATCCAAGAATCGGTAAAGACAAGTTCTTCCCAGTCATGCGTTCTGCATATCCGAGAGCTTGTTTGAGTTTTTCAGTTGAGCATTCGAGTATCATAATGTTATCTACAGTATATATCTATTTATTATATATATACTTATTATTACTATTAGGGCTGTTAATATGTGGATAAGGTCACTATATCTATATATTTCAATCTTTATTTTCCCCACTCTCTGTTTATTTTTCTCTTAATTTCCGGATAACGTTTGATAACTTTTTCTATCTTTTGATAACCTCTGTGTATAATCCACTTTTTATTCCCAGTTTACTCACATCTTTTCCCCATCATTTGAACATCATCCGAATCTGCTCTATTTCTTCTTTGATTGCTGGATTTGTTTTCACATCATTCTTGATCTTCATATGGGAGTGAATGACAGTTGTGTGATCTTTGCCGCCGAGACGCTGACCAATCATCGGATACGAGATACTGAAGTCTTCACGAAGGAGAAACATGGTGATTTGTCGGGCTTTAACAATTTCTTTCCGTCGAGTCTTCTCGTAAATAGCATCTTTTTCAAGGTTATAGAATTGAGTGATGATATTAACCACTTCTTCTATAGGTATGGTTTTCTTTGGTTTAATACTGTTCTTTAGGAGAAGTTTCGTTTCCTGGAGGTTGATTTGACGCTGTTTGAGCTGAATGTGACAGAGGATGGTATTGAGGGCACCTTCAAGTTCTCGAATACTTCCTTCGACGACATCTGCAATATAGCTGACAACGTCGGTATTGAGGTGAATATTGTTCTCTGTGATCTTTCTCTGGAGGATAGCAAGACGGGATTCATAGTCTGGTTCAGTAATATCAACGATCATTCCCTGTCCAAAGCGTGTTCGGAGACGATCTTCGAGTCCTGGAATATGGTTTGGGTGCTTGTCAGATGAAAATATGATTGCTTTGTTATTTTGGAAGAATGTATTGAATGTGTGGAAGAGTTCTTCTTGGGTTCTCTCCATTTTGCCTATAAATTGAATATCATCAATGATCAACATGTCATATTTTCGGTATTTTTCTTTGAAAGAGTTGGCTTTATTGGTCTGAAATGAATTAACAAGATCAGTTGCAAACTTTTCCAAGGTAATATAATGGACTTTTTTATCTGGAAAGTTCTTTTTGACTTCATTTCCCATAGCTTGAAGGAGATGAGTCTTGCCGAGGCCGGTACCACCATAGACAAAGAAGGGATTATAAGAAATTCCCGGCTTTGCAACGATAGATTTCCCTGCTGCATATGCCAACTCATTGAATGTACCGACGATAAACGTTTCAAATGTATATCGGGGGTTCAAATTATCATCTTTATTGATGTTATAGAGATCCTGAAGTGGAAGTTCCTTTATATTAAAGAGTTTATCACTCAAGATTTGATCTTTAGGTTTCGATTCAAGTTTTGTGATGACATATTCAACACCACGAATCTGGTCAGAGAGATCAATGAGGGTTTTTGTGATGATTTTATTGTATTTTGTGATGAGCCACTCCTTCACAAATTCATTTGGTACACCGACGTAGACTATCCCTCCCTCTTCCTTTGTTATATGAGTATTTTTCAACCATGTCGTGAAATTAGCCTTTGAGACTTCTAGTTGTAAATACTCCAAAGTTTTATCCCACAATTGTTTTGTATCAAACATAGCGAAAAAAGTTATTAGTAAGAGTTATTATACTCCCAATTTTTTCTGTGGATAGGTGTACAAAACAAAAACAAAATGTTGAAAAACGGTGGATAACTGTGGATAACTAAAAAAGTATTATATTTTCATATATTTTAATTTTTGCGCGATGTGTGTCGTGATGAATATAGACACAAATGAGATCAACCACCCATTCCTCTTTATATTTTTCTGATGTGAGATATCCATTGATCATTTTCTTCATTCGTTCCTGTTTTTTAGAATGCATTTGTTCGGCTGGGTTGATAAAATCTTTTATTTCACCCGACTTCACTAAAGTTCCACCGGGCAAGTGTGAAACAGAAGATAAATCTCTCACAGAAACACTTTTTACTTCTATAAAATGAATTTTATTATTTTTTTGAGCGAGAATATCTATTTCTCCATATTTCTTGGTGATATTTTGATCGAGAATATTGAAACCTTTGGAAATGAGGTACTTACAGGCGATTTTCTCTCCTAATTCCCCTATCTTCTGGGTTTTTGATGTGAATACCTTGGGCATATTACTCAGTATATAGAATATAGTACTTAGTACATAGTATTTAATATAGTTTCACATGAAACTATACATGAGTACTATGTACTCATACTAAATACTTTAAAATCGTTTCACGTGAAACATTTATATGTGAATATATGGGAAAAAATACCTATTCTATACGACATTATAAAATACGTTGATATATATAGTTATTTTATATTTTGTCGTTTTATTTTACTGTCTTTAAAAGACATCTTATACACAATATCCACTAAGTTATCCACAGTTTCATTGAAAATAAAGGTTTAAAAACTATATAAAAGACAATATATGGTTTTTATGTGTCCTTTATAAAGATATAAAAGACATAGGGAAGTCTATTAAAATAACAAAAGGCTTGGATATGAGAATATCCAAGCCTTTTGTTTATGTGCACCCGGCAAGAATCGAACTTGCAATAACGGTTCCGAAGACCGTTGTGATATCCGTTTCACCACGGGTGCATATCACGCCAACTCAATTCATTATACATAAAACCTAAACAATACAAAGAAATATTTGCATAAGTGACATATTTAGTTATAATCAGTCTTATTCATTATGAGTTGCGGGTATGGTTTAGTGGTAGAACACGTCCTTGCCAAGGATGAGACGGGAGTTCGATTCTCCCTACCCGCACAACTGTTTCTATATGAAACAAGAACTACAATCTATAAACCTGAATCTAATCCCTGATTATGTTTCACGTGTAACAAAAACTCTTGAAAATGGAGGATTTGAAGCTTACCTTGTCGGTGGGTGTGTTCGAGATTTGATATTGGGAAAAGTACCAAAAGATTGGGATGTGACGACAAATGCGACTCCGGAACAGATTATCAGCTTGTTTGAAAAGACAGTCTATGAGAATAAATTCGGTACCGTCGCTGTGGTGTTTGAGAATAAGAATGAGCTAGATGCCAGTCGCCAGTCGCCAGAAGCTAATAATATCGTTGAGGTTACTCCATACCGTATAGAAGGGAAGTATAGTGACAATCGTCATCCGGATACCGTGCAATTTAGTACAAACATTGAAGATGACCTCAGGCGACGTGACTTTACAGTCAATGCAATGGCCCTGAATTCAAAAGGACATCTCATCGACATGTATGGTGGTCAAAACGACATAAAGGACAAAATCCTTAAAACAGTAGGGGATCCACAATGTCGTTTTGAAGAAGACGCACTCCGAATGCTCCGGGCTATCCGTTTTTCTGTCCAATTAGGCTTTGTTGTTTCACATGAAACGTTTCATGCTATAAATACCAATACTCATCTCCTTAAAACCATCTCAGCGGAGCGTATTCGTGATGAATTCGTGAAAATAGTAAATTCGCCGAATCCTATGACTGGTATCGGACTCTTGGAAAAATCTGGTCTCCTTCAATATATGATTCCCGAGCTCCAAGAAGGGAT
This sequence comes from uncultured Candidatus Saccharibacteria bacterium, assembly GCA_964606285.1. Lineage (GTDB taxonomy): Bacteria > Patescibacteriota > Minisyncoccia > Phycocordibacterales > UBA9973 > CAZSFP01. Next base: position 52,704 of record CAZSFP010000003.1, on the reverse strand, counting down.
CGGCTGTGAACAAGGTGGTGCACATATATATGATGTCTTTACTCACTTGGTTCAAGCTTGTCAGCACGCCGCCGACAAAGGATATCCGTTTCATGTGAAACTAGCCGCTTTGTTTCATGATATTGGTAAACCTCGCACACGCCGACCGGGACAAAAGAAAGAATATACCTTCTATGGACACGAAGTTGTTGGTGCACGAATGGTGCAGAAAATCATGGATCGACTCAAATTTTCGAAAGTTGATACCGATCTGGTTGTGAAACTTGTCCGCTATCATATGTTTTTCTCAGATACTGAACAAATTACTTTGTCAGCGGTTCGTCGAATGATTGCCAATGTTGGAGTTGAAAATATTTGGACATTAATGCAGGTTCGTGAATGCGACAGGGTAGGGATGAAGAAAAAAGAAGCACCGTACCGTCTCCGTAAGTATCATGCGATGATCGAAGAATGTCTCCGTGATCCGATCTCAGTGAAACAATTAAAAGTAAATGGAAACTATCTGATGCAGGATATGAATATGAAACCTGGTCCCCGCATGGGTTGGATTTTGAACGCACTCCTCGAAGAAGTATTAGAAAATCCAGAAAAGAATACTATTGAAACCCTCAGTGCTCGAGTTATTGAACTTGAAACATTACCTGATAAAGAATTACGAGCACTAGGGGAGAAAGCAAAGACGACAAAGGAACAGTTGGACGAAGAAGAAATTATTAAGCTCCATGCGAAACATGGAATAAGAAAATAAGAGGGCTTGCCCCGCGAAACTGACAAGTGAAGTGGGGATGATGCTGAAATTGAGAAACTTCACAAGAAGCATGGTGTATAATAGTTTTATATATGGAAAAGATATCACAAGGATCAAGTGGTGGAGAAAAAGTTCCTCAAACAAAGGAATATATTGAGGAGACTATTCGCAATGCGTCCCAAGAAGAGTGGGCGAAAATACTGCAAAAAAATCTCAAGCACCTTCTCGATGTTCAAAAGAAAAATCTCAAGGATGATATGGATATGCCACAGTTTTTGATACGAAATCAACTCTATGAAGTTTTGACCGCTCGTCCAGAATTGCGAAAAAATGCCATGAATACGTTTGCCCGAATGCCGGGATGGAAAGATAGGGAATCGCAGCCGGAAGGATGGAAAGAATACAGAGATAAGGTAAAATCTTTGGAAAAGAAATTTTCAAACAGTGAATTTGATGGTGCATGGTTGCATTTCACACATAAAGATCCCCAAAATAAAGAAGCGGATGGAAAACGGAGAAAAGGATATATTACGGTGGGTGAAACATCACTTACTGATTTCGAGGTGAATATAGAATCAATTATTCGTGATATTAATACAGATCTTTCTCGTGTCTATAATGGTAAAATGAAAATTTCTAGTTCATTGAAAAATCTTCAGGAAAAGTTTGATAATATCGTCCTCCATGGTGCGAATAGACAAGAAGTCGTGCGAGCTATGTCTATGGTGAAAAATGTATTGAGGGAGCACAACATTGCTGTCTCGGGAGAGCAGCTGGGGATCGACGGAAAAAGTATTATTGATGGAGAAAAAACTTCCCACTCCATGATCCTTGCAGAAAAGATTGTCCTCGGGTTGCCAATAGAATCTTAGTAAAATAAAAAAACCATTCTGCTTAGAAATGGTTTTTTTGTTCTCTCTATTCTTTTTTTTTGTTATAAATCTACAGGACTGTAATGATCGGTTTCGCGGTAGTCAGTCATGGTCCCTTCTCTATATTTCCATTGGCTTGCAACATAGAGGAATCCTGTCTGTTTGTATTTGTATATATATTTCGGAAAATCCTCAAGCGATACCATTGGAATGAAATCCCCGTTTATTTCACCGAGGGAATTTTCATAGACAACAACCATGTCTTTGCGAACAAACACCATATCATTTTTGATGGTTACCATGGTTGATTTTATTGTCCATGAAAGCAATTCTCCCAAAGGAGAAATTACCAACAAAAACGAAGGATTTGTTCCACTGCCGTCAAATACATACTCCTTGTCTTTTTGGTATTCTTGTTGTCCGTCCCATTCCTCGGGCATTGTTCTTGTCGTGGTTGGAGTCGCTGTTCCTGTGAGAATACTCTTGTAGTGTTCTTCAGATTGGCGTTTCCATGACAACATGGAAGTATAAATATTTCCTACGCGGGTCAATTCTTCTGTGTGAATCACATAAGCATCTATGGTTACATCAACCAGATTGGAAGCACCCATACTTTCGGCATCGTCTTGTTTTTGTTTTTTGATGCTTTCAATTTTGTCTTTTACTTTTTTCTCAGAAAATTTTGATTGGGAAAATGCGGCAATACAGGCAAAAGCCAGTATAAATAAGGTGAAAATGATTTTTTTCATAGCACTGTTTGATTTTTAAGTTTTGCAAAATATATCATGACTAATAATAAAAGTCAATAAATAAAAAATCCCCGCATGTTTGGGGATTTTTGTTTCAAATTTTAATTTATGCAATTGCTTTCAGAAAGTCATCTTTTGCCGGACCGGATTCAATAGTGTATACATCTGATGGCCTCCAGAGAACCAAAAGAACACTTTTTTCTAATAGTTGTTTTTTGTGATCATTGCTTTCTCCTTGAAATACTTCATCAAATGAGTTTCTGTCTTTGAAATAAAGAATAACTTTACTGAAGTTTTTTTCATTTAGAGTAGCACTCATCCTCCCTGTTTTTTCTCCATGAACCAAGATGCCGCACGTTGTTTCTCTTAGATGAAGGGTCGACAGACGAGCTGTTCTTTTTTCATTTGGATTTTCATCTTCTTTTCGTAAAAGAAAGCAAATTCTTTCTGAGTCCAGTGGACTAAATAACGTAATTAGTCCTTCGTATTCTTTGTATGTATTTGCATTGATAGGGCATTTTTCTAAAAGCCTGGCGATCAAAATAAGGATAGGTTCTGTCATGGTAAAGAGTTTTTCTTGATTGTAGCACGAGGTGTTATTTTAATAAAAATCGAACAAAAAATGACTTACAATTGTAAGTCATTTTTATTTTTTCTAATCTATATATGTGCATGTTCCTTGGAATAGACATGTCGGGTATTTTTATCAAAAAGTTTTTTCAATATATCTTCTGGATGTTTCGGTTTTGGGTAATATATTAATGTTAAATTAACAGCAGAATTCTTGTGCATGAGTGCCACATATTTTTCGTCTGTGAATTCCAAGAATTTATTTGATGTGTAAAATTTGATACATTTCAATCCATCAAGAAGGATTTGCATGTATGAACTCTGTTCGTGAAGCGCGTATCCATCATATTCAGGAATCTTGTCTTCATACGAATGATTGATATGTTCCAGTTGGAGTTTTTCATCTGAAGAATTTGCATACAATTTTACAACGTATTGTTGATATCCAGCCGGCACCAGAATATTTGTATGGTTGTATCGAATAACAACCCATGTTCCGTACCAGTGAAATCCTTTGTGTTCCAGAGTTGCACTTGCGAGGAAATAGGGGAAGGTCAGCAGTGTTGTCAAAGAAAGCGTGTTGTGTGTGTTGAAGAATTCCAGATCAATACTTTCTTTCTTGTGTTCTTTTTTGAGACATTCTATTTGCCATGCGATGATGAGTGCGAGTGTCCAGTCAAATAAGTCTTTTTTCTCTTTTGTCATGTTTTTTCTTTTAGAAATGTTCTGTGATTTTTCTCCACCTTATACTATTCCTGATAAAAATCAACCAAATAAAAAAACCAGCATATGGCCGATTTTTTTTGCATTAACAAAGAATTCTATCTTCAACATCTTTTGCAAATTGATGTTTGCATGTTTGAAATGCTTCACAGAGAAAATCACTTCCTGGTGATAGTGGATTTTCTTTACAGAATTTATCCCAGAGGATAAGAAGAACTTGTACAGGAGATGTATGCCTCACTACTCTCAAAACTTCTCCGTCCCTAGCCTCAAGTGCTCTATCAGTATTAAACGAACGGAAAGATTGTATTCCGTCTAATAATATATCCATATCCGGTGTAGTTTCGGGAACAGGAATATCCAGAGTTGAAAGTCGAAGATTTTTACCATCCTTTCTCCTCTTGATTGTTCCAGTTCTAGGAACAGTAACATATCCTGTTCTTGGAATATATTCAATATCCCAATCTGAATATTCTATTTTTTCTACTTCATATTTGCCAAAGTTACCATTGTAGAGACTGGAAACAAAAACATCCCACCCCTCTGGAACAACAGTAATTGTGCCAGTAATTTCTACCCCTTTCCATTTTCCAAAACACCCGAAACCTTTTCTTTTTTCTGTTGAACTTGCAATCATATAGGGTAGTATTGCGAGTTTAATCGGTGTCAGTGTGTTGTGTTCATTAAAAAAATTGAGATCAATAGATTCTTTTTTATGCGATGATTTGAGATGCTCAATCTGCCAGAGGATGATCTGGGCAAATACCCATTCAAATAGAGTGTTTTTCATACGATGTAAATGTTCGATTTTCTTTAACCATATACCTATCTATTATAAAAATCAACCAAATAAAAAAACCGGTCACGTGTCCGGTTTTTGAGCTTGTATATGGTTTAAGAAAAAATTCTGTTGTCTATATTTCTTGCATAGACATGTCGGGCATCTTTTTTGCACAGCATGCTTGTCAGAAAATCATCAGAAAATTTATTTTTATCAGAAAGCATGACAATAACACTTATCGCAGAACATCTATACATGAGACCCACTAGGCCAACAGGAGACGTCTCTAGGAGCGCGGGTGCGCTACTACGAACAAATGATAAACCTTCTTCCAATATCACCGCATCAGGAATTGTTGGTAATTCAAGATCATGAATGTTCTTTAATCCAATTTTTTCTTTTTTGTTGTATTGAGAATATATAAAAGAATCAAAGCCTTCAGGTACGGTTATCCTCATCTTGTCTATCGAAACGAGGTTCCATTTGCCAAACATATTGAATCCTTTGCAGTCTTTTGTTGCACTGCAAACAAAATAGGGAAGGGTCATGAGACTGAAGGGTGTGAGCTGGTTGTGAACATTGAAGAATAGAGAATCGATAGATATGCCATTGTGCAAGGTGCTGAGGCGCTTCTTGTGCCAGGTGATCGCTTGGAAATATATCCAATAAAAAAGAGCATTGTTAAACATAGGTATGTTAATTTTTAGATTTTCATAACTGTAGCATAGAGATGATAAATAGCAAAAATAAAAAAACCGGCACGATGTCCGGTTTTTCAAGTTTTTTCAATACTGTTGTATCGCTATGGCAAACAGTGCCATGAGGGTGGATATTACCATACCGAGGATAACAATCAGTCTGTACCATTTGTTGCTGCGAACTTCACTTTTGAATTCTTTTAAAATTAACTTACTCATATTTATTTATACATAAAACATTTCTCGTTCACAACATTATCACAAGTGCCCTCAAAAAACAATTTTCAAATAAAAAAAACCGGCATATACGTCCGGTTTTTTTTGTAGAAAATTTCTGTTTATTTCAGAACAAGATATTCATCTCCGTTCCAAAAATTTGAAATGAGGATACTGTCTCCAACCGAAGGAACAGGTGTTCCGACTATATTCACGGCAGTGATTACGGTGTCCCTTCCGATTGTTTGCACGCGAACAAGTGTGTCTCCGTCAAAAAGAAGGTCATCATCCCTCAGTTCTTTTGTTGTCATTTCATGACGTGAAGGAATTGATAAAACAATTCCTTTTAGTTGATACTTTCTTTGTTCTTTGTGGAGTTTTTTGAACCCCACATTTGCTGCAACAGTTAATACCAATGCACCAGTGATGCAAAATACAAGTAAAAAATCCCGTTTTTGGCGGGATTTTGTTAAGGAGTTGAATGTTGTTATTTTGTGCTAAATTTCTCAAACCACCATGGATGATTGCGGGGAGGCAGTCTCCGTCTGTTATTCAAGAATTCGTGAAACCGCCTTAATCTCTTTTCTGCTCTTTTTACATGAGGTTCAGTACGGTAGGTAATTCCTGTTTCACCAGCAACAAAGATTGGTTGTCCATGCACATCTTTCTCTTTTCCCAGAATGAGTTTCGTATATGCAATGCCATTATCGCCAGATTTTATTTTGTGATATTTCTTGTATATGACAGTGAGGATTTGTTTCATAAGTACAAAGAAGAATCGTTTCATGGTTTTCTGTTTTCTCGGAGTATGCGAGTTTCACCGTGTGCGGTCAATACTCGGCTTTCCTTTTTCGAAAATAGTGGTATAGTCAAAAGAAAAAAATAATCGTATGAAAACCATTCTGACACTCACTGCTCTTTTCTCTCTTTCTTTTACTTCTTTCGGACAATCACATCTCGGCCCATTTCCTGAACAGCTTCGCGTTTGTCCATGCGAAGAAACGGCAAACAGTACTTATGAAATGTTTCGTTTTGAAACAAGGGGAAGTACAAAGTATTCACAAATCGCGCTCATCAAGTGTCCCGGTGACTGTGAAGATCATTTGTATGGATTGCGCGGTGATATCGAAGATGGTTTGTGGACGAGAATCAGCCCTGCCATAAAATCATTTTCAAGTAACGATATTGAGATTTATGAACACGGTGCATTCTTCTATATTTTTTCTGGAAAGAAATATTACCGATATTTATACAAAGAAAATTCTTTTGCAAAAAGAAGTAAAGCCGGCTATATGCGCGATTGTAGAAATGACCGAGATTTTCTCTGTCGTCACTAACAAAACAAAAATCCCCGAAATGTCGGGGATTTTTTTTAATCACTTTTTTCAATGTAGTGCAAAATCAGAAATAGAGCGATCCATATTCCACATGATAGTGTCTGCATCTGATGCAATTCGTGTTTTCTGTGCTTCGGTCAATGACTGAAGCGCTTTGTTGCATAATGTTAGCATGTCTTTTGATCCAGTTGCCTGGGCGATGTCTCGGGTTTCTTCTAGATGTTTTTGAATAAATTTTTCAGGGGGCGTGTCGAGACCAGAAAGTGAAAATCCCATGATAATAACAAAACCAACAAAGGCGCTGATTATCATGATCATGTGCATTCTGTTCTGAATTATGTGTTCAAAGGAAAACATTACATACAGTATCAATATGACAGTGAGTATTGCTGTCATTATAAAGCATGACCAGTATATCGACTGTTTGTGATTGATAATATCGGAAAATTTTTGTGTGATATGCGAGGAGAGTTTCTTCTCCAGGTCTTGATATTCTTTGGTTTTCATTGAACGTGTGTTTTTCTTGAGCGTACCATTCATGACCCTAAAAAGCAAAACCCTCTCATGTTCTGAGAGGGGTCCGCAAGCGCATTGCGGCTTTAACAATTTTCTTTCCAATCGATACCGTATCTGACGGAATCATAAATAAAGAGATGATACAGATGGCGAATACTCCAGCAACCACGTACCGTTTTTTGGTTTTAAACTTTTCCATAGAAACATATATAATTAAAAAACATTTAGCCGCCAGTATTCCATACTTATCTTTATTTTGCAAGATCGATCATGATGGGGCAATGATCAGAACCATACTGCATTGTGAGTGTTTCAAACTTTTTTATCTGGGATATCAGGCGCTCTGAAACGAAAAAATAATCGATGCGCCAGCCGACATTGCGTTCGCGTGCGGCAGTTTTCATATCCCAGTAGGTGTAGACATTGCGTGCGTCTGGGTGGAGTCGGCGAAACGTATCGACAAACCCGTTCGCGATGACCTCATCGATCCAAGCGCGTTCGATCGGGAGAAACCCAGTGTTCTCTTCGTTGGCTTCCGGTCGGGCGAGATCGATCGCTTCGTGAGCGGTGTTGACGTCACCACAAAAAATAACTGGTTTTTGTTGATCAAGTGTTTTGATATGAGAGAGAAATGCATCATAAAATCGAAGCTTGTAATCGAGTCGCACAGGCCCACCGCCACCGTTTGGAAAATAACAATTGATGAGAAAAAAATCTGCGTATTCGAGAACGAGGATACGACCTTCATCATCAAACTCGGGAATATTGAGACCAGTGACTGCGATCGGTTTGATCTTTGTATAGATCGCCACGCCACTGTAGCCCTTGCGACCTTTGGAATGAGAAAAATAAGAATGATATCCAGTATGATTGCGAACATCATCAGGGAGTTGCTCGGGTTCGCATTTGGTTTCTTGGAGACAGAGAATATCTGGATTGTACGTGGTAAATAATGGTTGCCAAAATCCTTGTTTGACCGTTGCACGGAGACCGTTGGTGTTCCAAGACATGATTTTCATGAGATGATTATACCGCATGTGAAAGAAAATGCAGTTTGACAAAGATTCCTCATTTGTTACGATTTTAAATGAAGTCACTGACTCTTATTTGGGTTTTAGGTTTGGTTAGTGACAATCTCGTGGAGTATGACTGGCCTGGTTAACCAGTTTTCACGAGAGATACGTTTCTTCTCTCTTTTTCATTTGTTTAGCTCGGTTTGAAGAAATGTGTCGATCTGTCCCAGTCTCCTGCGGTCTTTTAGGTTTTCCGCAGGAGGGCTGGTGCAGAATTTTCTTTTAGTTGTTTTCATACTGCTCTTTATGGGCAGTTTTTTTTGTTCTATCTCACTTCGCAAAAATTATTTTTTAAATACAGTAAAATTGGACAACCCCACAGAGCTTTGAAAAAGCGACGTAGGATTATTTTTTCTTGAGGAGTACGGAGAGATACATGCCATCACTTGTTGTGTCAGTGTGAGATGAGAGAACAGTAAAGTTTGGAAAAAGAGTTGTTATTTCATCGAATGTAAAAAAATGATACGGCACAATATTTTCAAACAGAAAATCTCCTGTACTACTTTCTTTTGGATTCCATGATTTGTACGTGAGATTGTCGCGGGACAATTCCATGAGAAACAGATATCCGTCCGGTTTCAAAACACGTGATACTTCGCGTGCGTATGTTTCCCATTCTGAATGTGGGAGATGATGGAGTGTTGCGATATCGGTGACCGCATCGAAACTGTTGTCGGCGAGCGGAATATCGAGGGCACTGCCTTCGATGAAACCAACTTTTCCATCAAGTTTCCGATCTTTGACTTCGAGATTGTTTTTTTTGACGATATCAAAAACGTATTCGAGGCCGATAACCTTGAAACCAAGTTTGCCGAGATGATAGGCGACATGTCCGCGACCTGCACCGATGTCGAGGATGAATGCGTTCGGGGAGAGCTGGTCAGTCAGCGTGTGGAGATATGACGTATGATTGTGTCCTGACCAGATGTCTGCGCCGGTGCGGTAAGTTGTTTCGAAATAATGTTTTTCGTCGTTGAAATGCATGGATATAGTATACAGCGAGCGTTTGAAAATAACGATATAGAGGCTATTGACTGAACATATTTGATGTGTTAGACTTTTTGAGAAATTTTAAAACGCACATTAACATGAAAAAGTTACTCTACGTACTATTTACCGTATGTCTTTTCCTGCCAGGTGCAGCGAAAGGATTTACATTCTCTCCGGAGGAAAAATTGGACATTAAAACAACACTTGAAAAAAGTGTTGATGTTATCATTGAAAAAACAGCAAATACTTCTACCAACGCTGACTCTATAAACAGGAAAGCGTTGTTTCTCTATCATAGAGTAAACCTATTGCTTGCAGAAAAAGACCAGGATCCCAAAAGCACACTTGTATTTGCATTGGATTTTCTAACAGATGTTGCAAATATTCCAACAGGAAATATTCCTCGTTATTTGCAAAATGTTATTGATGAAGAGCGTTCAATGGTATACCACCATCTGAAAGCTTGCGAAAAAAGATGTATTGAAAATAATGCAATGATCCCAGATTCTCTGTGTGAACAGATACAGTCTTTTGAAAATGTATTTGCAAAACAGGAATACCAGAGAAAGAAAAAAGAACTTGTCCGTACACTGCAATCATTCAATCGGCCTATCAAAATTGATTCAATCCGCACACTTATCTATTTAGGAAACACACACTTTGCTTCGGCATTTGGAGGACCACTAGAAGAGATGTACGCTGGTTTTGATACGACTGATATATATGGAATGAGAATACACCCTATACACAAGGTAAAAAAGTTCCATAAGGGACGCGATTATCCATGGGGTTCGGGGAAACTTGTTCGCAGTACGATCGATGGTCTTGTTGTGACAAGTTCTTATTCAGAATCATCAGGAAATTATCTAAAAATTTACAATGAAGAAACAGGACTGATGAGCGTGTCACTCCATTTTTCAAAAATTTTGGTGAAAAAAGGAAAATACGTTCATGCAGGCGAACCTATCGCAAAATGTGGATCAACTGGAGACGCAACCGGACCACATGTACACGATCAGTTTGATTTCGGAAAAGAATCAATCAACTCTCTTGCTGTGTATGAAGCATATCAATCAGATCTGCAAGTTTTGGTCATTGAATATCAACCGGATGGAAAAGATAGTAAGTATGCAGTTGATACAGACTATAATATGGAATTAGACAACCTACTCGCTGTTCTCTCTCCTATCGTAGAACAGCAACAAACCGTTATGTGTCAGATACAAACAGCGACCACAGACACAGAATAACTTTTTCATTCGTTCAGACAGAAAAAAATGAACAAAAAATCGCCTTCCCACAAGCGGTTTTTTTTATTTGCACCACGGGCAGATATCAGGTAGAGTGAGGGTGAAATAACTTATTTAAAAAAAGAATAAAGATATGAACACAAGAGAAAAAATGATTTTCAAACACAATTCTGGCGGAGGTCCTTGCTCTGGTAAATCAACTGGTCAGGCTCGTATCGTTGATTATGGTCAAAGCCTTGGTTTCAATGTTCTTGCTTGTCCTGAAGCAGCTACGATGGTATTTGCATCTGGTATAGAGCGTGATAGAGATTTACAGAAAAATATTTTGAATTTACAGCTCAAACATGAAGACTTTTACACTGACGCTGCGACCCTTCTTACAAAAAGAACCAATAAACCAACACTTATCACGTTTGATCGCGGACTTCTTGATGGGCTTGCTTATGTGGATGATCCAAAAGAGTTTGAGAACTTATTGGCTTTTTATAAGCTTTCAAAATATCAAATTCTTGAAAACCGGTACGATGTGACAACACACTTGGTTACAGCGGCAAATGGCGCAGCAGAATTTTATACGAATGAAAATAATATCCATCGACCAGAAACACCAAAACAAGCCATCATGCGTGACCAAAGGCTCCAAGAATCAAACAGCGGAGCAAAGAATTATGGAATTATTGGTAACCGTTTACCTGACGGGGCCCCAAAATCGTTTGAGAAAAAGATTCGTCAACAAGTCACCGCGGTATTTGGAGCACTTGGGGTGCCTTCTCCTATAGAAAATGAACGGAAATGGATAGTTGATAAAGTAAAGTTTCAGAAAACGGTTTTTGCTGACAAAAAAATTGCAACTTATACTGCTAAAATTGTTCAAACGTATCTTCGTCCATCACCACAATGGGATGAAGAGCGGGTGCGAATGAAAATAACAGAAAATGGTGAAATATTTTTCTTTCATACAAAAAAGAAAAGAACTGCAGATCCACAGCGAAGGATTGAAACAGAAAAACTCATAAACCTGCAGACTTACAATCAGTTATTGCTCCGCATAGATACTGAGAGACGTAAAGTTGAAAAAACACGCACAAGCTTTATTTGGAATGAGCAAGTATTCACACTCGATGAATACAATGATACTACCAAGAACTATCTTAAGCTTGAACGCGAGGGAACGATGATTGAAGAAACCATTACTCCTGATTTTTTACCGATACTCAAGGAAGTAACTGAAGATTTTAGGTATTCAGAACATTTTTCTGCTTTGCATGACAACGTAGGCTAAGATCTACAAAAAACCGCCCCACCACAAGCGGTTTTTTATTTTTGAATATAGAAATATTTTTTGAATATCTTTTTCAGTTTCTCGGCACGTTTATTGTTCCGTGAAATGGTCAGTTTGTTTTTTCCTTCAGTCTCAATAATTCTTTTCAAGACAATCTCTGATTCTTTGTTCCATGTCGAGGTTGTCTGATAGAAAGCATCAATCTTTTTTGCGACATCCTCATCTATCAATGCTTCAATAATGAAATCATCAAAGATATTGAGATAATAATTTCTCTTTTCAAAAATCATTTCGTCAGTCGGATAATACTGCGAAATTTTTCCATCAAATTCTTTTGTTAAGTTTTTATCAAGAATAGTATTTCCGCCGGCAATGACCAAGACTTGTTTGCCGGTTTTCGTGATTCGATCAAAGATTGCCTTCTCACTGTCATGACGGGCGAGTAAAAACCACTCATGCGGATTGTAGAGATATACCGGTTCATTGAGAGGGGTGATCTCAGACAAGATATCAAATGCATGTCCCCAAAATATATCTGCAACGTTCGGGTTCTTGAACGCATACGATACTCGATCGCCGTCTTCGAGACTGAGGAACCCTTCATCTGCGGTGGCAGTCTTTGTATAGAAATGCTTTGCCAGTTGGAAAAATTCTGCCATTTTCATGATCCAAACACTCGAGAGGGAAAAGAGTTTCTTGTGCTTTACGACAATCTCACCGCTCCTAAGTACGCGAAGTGCCGCATACACGGCTTGTTTCGTCGTTTTGGGTCGGTCCTTTTTTATCTCTTCCAATAACCGTGCTCCGGTCAATGAATTCTTTTGTAGAAGATTTGCGACTTGTTCTTCTATGGATGCGGGATTCAGGATATTCATATCTACCTTATATATACCAGATATTATACTAAAAGTAAAATATTTTTTTACTTTTCTTATATAAAACGTAATATTTTAGACAAAAGTAATAAATTATGTTTTAATTTAAAAAATAATTAACCTTAATAATTAAAAAAATGAAAAAACTCGTTATTATCCATGGTGTTACAGGCGCTATTGGTTCCGCATGTCTTGGATTATTCGCCTCACAAAAAGATACAATCGTGTATGGTATCAGTAGAAAAGCAAAAGACTTCAAAGAATTTTGTGTTGATGGAAAACTTCCAGTGAGAACATTGATTTGTTCTATTTCTTCAGAAACATCCGCTGCGTGTATGGCACTAGCATTTACTGAAACAATAGCCAGTGAAAAATTTGATCAGATTTCTTATATCCATGCGGTAGGTCTATATCCTTTTGAAATCGATTCCAAAGGAAATAAGATTCTTCAGTATGATGATGACAAAGATGGTATTGATGATCGTTGTTTATATCTGACAAAAATATTGTTTACTCAGTTTTGTTCAATCCTGGCAAAGGCAACAAGAAAGCCGTTTCATGCTGTATTGTTTGGCGGTCTTGCCGATGAACATAAACCTAGTGCTCATACTTCATGGTGGAAATCAATTGAAAAATTGAAAGAAGGCATCGTGTATCGACAAAAGAATGGTGCAACAGAAATTGTTTCATTGATAAACATTTCATCTGTGTTGTGTCCGAATGAACTAATTACGAGACCGTTCGTATTTACTGCGACAGATGCGAATCCAGAGTACTGGTTGCAGCCTATCGAAGTTGCTCAATTTGTTAAGAAAATTATGGAAAGGAAACGAGTCAAAAAATTCAAAGAGTATTCTTTGTTCAAGAAGGTTCCGATATTCGATAAAGAATATTATGAAGATCACAAGTTTACTCCGAGAAAAGTTGCAGAACTTTATAAGAAGTAACAGTCTTCTTTAAAGATCAAAAAAACCGGTCACTGCGACCGGTTTTTTATTTCTGACTATGGAATTTTTTGTGGACCCGACACTAAAGCGAGTACACTTAGTGCCGGGCAGGCATCGCGGAATTATTTATTACTGTGAAACTTCTTATGAACGTCTCTTAATTGCTTGTCTGTTATATGCGTATAGACTTGTGTCGTGGCGATGTTCGCGTGGCCGAGCATCATTTGGACGGAGCGGATATCGGCGCCGTTCGAGAGGAGGTCGGTGGCGAACGAGTGACGGATGACGTGCGGTGTGACCTTTTTTGAAATACCGGCTTTGATCGCGTGCTGCTTCACGATACGTTCGATGGAGCGGGGAGTCAGACGTGCAGATTCGTTTTTGTTGTGACTGAGCTGAGTGAAGAGTGGTTCGTCAGTGTCTTTGCGTTTTGCGAGATAGGTTTTGATGGCATCTTTGGCGGCTGGCGAGAGAAAGACGACGCGAACTTTTTCACCTTTTCCACGAATCGAAAATTCATCTTTCGACAGATCGAGATCACGGTTGAGTGAACAGAGTTCTGAGAGACGGAGACCGGTTGAGAAAAAGAGGGCGAGCAATGCTTTGTCGCGATATGATCGGATATCGGTGCCGTCTGGTGCAGTGAGGAGACGTTGCAGTTCGTCTGTCGAAATGAGATCGAGGTGTCGCTCATGGATTTTTGCAAGTTCGATCGCGTCTGGTGTCAGCGCGGTGATGGATTTCTTTCGCAGGTATTTCAGAAAGACACGCAATGCGATGAGATAATAATTTTGTGTGTTCTTCTTGAGTGTGGTCGCAGATTGTCCGCGGATTTTCATGCCCGGAGCGCGGTTGAGCATCAGGCGAAATGACCGGATTGTTTCTTCTGTGATATCAGCCACAGCCGTAATTTTTGCAAGATCGAAAAAGCGGGTGAGATAACGGTCATAGTTGGTGATGGTCTTCAAACTGAGACCTCGTTCGATTTCGAGGTATTCGAGAAATTGGCGTTTGAGTGTTTGGACAGCGGTCATATAGAGAGTATAGCGTCTCGGGTCGGTTGGTGCTAGACTAAAGAAAAAATCAAACTCTGCTCTATGAAAACACTATTTAGTATATTGAAGTATTTTATCGCAAGTGAATTATTTGTATTTCTTGTTACAGGACTCTGTGTGTACAGCATCTTCTGGGCTACATCTTCTACAGAATCATTTTTTGGAGGTACTTTTTATGCAATAGGTGCATTACTGACAGGTGTCAATATCATATTGATGATGTCTATTTATCAGGAATGGAAGAATTTCTTTACGCATGTCTTCCGATCGGGGTACTATCTCAGGATTTTCTTTAGTATGTTTGTTCCGGGTATTACTATTACACAAAGCGAATTGGATGAAGCCAACAATATTAAAAAGAAATCAAAAAATTAGCTCATTGTCCCTGTTTTACACTCTCGACCACGTCATCAGTACGTGGTCTTGACTTTTTTATATAAATTTGTTATTATGCACATATTCTCTGCAGAAAGGTTGGCCCTTGCCAGAAGAACCATTATTTGTTAGTATCCCAAGTGCAATGCTTACCACAAAGAAAAAACAATCACTTATCAAAAAGAACCAGATCCATGCAACTGACACGGGGTCTTCTCCTTTGCAGATCGCGCTTCTCTCTGCGCGTATTGATGAACTCGCGGGACATTTGAAAAAACACAAGAAAGATAACCATTCTCGTCGTGGTCTCATCAAGATGGTTGCTGACCGCCGAACACATTTGAAATACCTCGAACGCACAAACAAAACTGCATTTGCAGCTGCGATGAAAAACATCAAAGGGTAATACACAGATATGTCCGCCGATAGGCGGACTTTCTGTTAGAATGAGTGTGCTGCCTCTCGAGGTGGTATTGCAGAGAAAAGAGAATATATCTGTTTTATATTTTATATACATTCTTCTCTTGTTTCTATTTTTATTACGTTTCTCTATTTATTTGAATAATATAGTGAGTGTACTATGTACTCCGTGCTATTTTCTTCATACTATCTATTATGTCTATTATTAAACACAAAGAACAGCGCGTTGCTGTTTTCATCGATGCACAAAACTTGTATCACAGCGCAAAAAATCTTTATAAACGCAAAGTAAATTTCGGTCAGATCGTCAAAGACGCCGTCGCAGGACGCAAGCTCGTCCGCGCGGTGGCATATGTCATCACGTCCGAGGCCGGTGACGAAAAAGCATTCTTCGAAGCCCTCACAAAGATCGGTATTGAAACCAAAACAAAAGATTTGCAAGTCTTCCAAGGTGGTGCAAAGAAAGGAGACTGGGACGTCGGTCTCGCGGTTGATGCGATCACGATCGCACCAAAAGTCGATGCGATCGTGCTTGTCACGGGTGATGGTGACTATATTCCACTCGTGGAATACCTCCAGATCCATGCTGTTCAAGTCGAAGTTGCCTCATTTGGTAAATCAACCTCTGGCAAACTTCGTGAAGCAACTGATGATTTCCTTGACCTCTCAGAGAATCCGCGAAAGTATTTGATTGGAATGCGGTAGATTAAAATTAAAAATTGCCCCACATTTTGTGGGGCAATTTTATTTACACAAGTGTTACTTGTCTATGATATTAGGAGCCTCTGAAAACATGCCGCTGTTTGTATAGAGTTTTGTATCACTAATTTCGGTTTTCATAAAAAGTTGAAATGTCCAAATGGCATATCCTCCTCCATTAACACCACCAATCACGCGATATCCTGTGTATTTTCCGTGAACATTCAGCATTTCTTTTACCAAAGAAAGAATTATTTCGTCAGTGGTAGATTTTTGTAAAATCCAATTTTCAAAACCACGTTCTCCATTAGAAATATATTTTTTAAAGCAATTATTTACGTAGCTGTGTTCAAGTCGATCACTATCGGCAGTTTCAATTTTTTCATCTGGAAAATTATATTCACTGGGAAAATTGTATTGGCGTAAAAACATGTAAGAAGCTTTGCCAAATGAACCAAGTTGACATGGTTTGTATGGTTTTGCGGGCATAACGGGAGTTTTTTCTTCTGCCATTTTTCTATATTTTAAATGAAATTATTTTTTCATACAGTATCATTTTATAAACATATTGTCAAATAATCCTATTACTGCATGTATATGAACTAATTTACAAAATATTTTCTTTACTATTACCATCAGACTGTTATCATACAAGTATGAATCCTGATGAAGTACAAAATCCTGATCAAAAGCCGAAAGGTATTCTTCGAACGTTTTCGAGTGATATGGGAGAAGCTGTTGTTTCCGGTGAAGGGCGCATTGTTCGCCAGGCGATCATCGAAGACGCTGCTCAGGAGGCAGCGGTTGCCGAAGTGTCAATCAAAACTCCGAAAAATACTGCATATGTCATCGGTAGTGTCGCACTCATTCTCATTGCTTGCGGTGCAATCATATACAGCTTGCCAAAAATAGCGACGGTTACTGTCGTTCAAACGCAGAAAGTGTCATCGATCATCGTTGCGGAAACCGCCAAGGAATTTATCGTGACTGATACTGATCCAACGGTTCTGCGACAAAAGATCGGACTTGCGGTTGCTGGTCTTGAACCATTGACCGAAAATGCGGCGTACTTGTATTTGACCGATTATAGTCTTGGTGGATCAACGGTCATACCAGCTTCAGATTTTCTTTCTCGTATTGATGCACACGTGGAAGATTCATTCAAAAAACTCTTGATCCCACGATGGATGATTGGCGAAATCGCCTCGGGTGCAACTTTACAGACACCGTACATACTCTTTGAAGTTTCTGAATATACAGATGCGGCAGCAGGAATGACTGCGTGGGAAACAAAACTGTTTGATGATCTGTATAACATTCTTTCTATCGATGCCGGTGCACACCCAGAACTTTTTACTGGTAGGTTTTCTTCTGATGTCATTGCGAATAAATACGTTCGTGTTCTCAAGCAAACAGATGGAACAGTTGCTCTCGTCTACGGATTTCTCAATGATACAACGATCGGTATCAGTACAAGTACTGAAGGATTTTCTGCACTGGTCGCACAATTCTTCGCCAAGCGGTCCTAATGTGATATAATTGACCCATGAACACCGAACAATACAAACAAATCCTTGAGCAAGAAAAAGAAACCATTTTGGCTAATATGAAAAATATTGGTGCATATAACAATCCGACAACCGGTACGTGGGATGTTGCACCAACACCTGCTGAATCAGGAGAAGCAGACTCAAATGAAAATGCTGACCGCTTCGAAGATTTCGAAGAAAAAAGCTCAGAAGTGAAAATTTTGGAAAAACGATTGAACGATGTTAGTGGAGCCCTCGCAAAAATGGACATCGGTACATACGGCATCTGCGAAGTTTGCCAAATGCCGATCGAACCGTCTCGGCTCGACGCGAATCCTGCGGCACGAACATGCCTCACCCATATCAATGAATAGTAAGTAGTTTCCAGTGAGTAGTATGTAGAAAAAAACAAAAAAAATACACGCAGACCCGCGTGTATTTTTTTGAATTGTATTTTCTCCCCCTGCGAAGGGGGAGTGGCTGTAAAGCCGAGGGGGTGAAAAAACAATGAATAAAGAAATACCACCCCTCCGTATTTTTGATTACAAAAATCCACCTCCCCTTCGCAGGGGAGGAAAAAATACACATGCATTTTATTTTAAAGTTGCTAGAATATTTGTATGTCATTTGCTCGTGTTTTTGCAGCACAGCCATATCTTCTCACTGGTCATATCGTCAGTATTGAAGTCGATATTACAAAAAATACTCTCCACGCATTTTCTCTTGTTGGATTGCCGGACAAGGCAGTCGATGAAGCGCGTGATCGTGTCGCTAGTGCGCTGAAGAATAGTAATTTCGTTTCACCAAAAAGTCAGAATCAAAAAATCGTTGTGTCGCTCTCACCTGCAGATCTCAAAAAAGAAGGCTCGTACTATGATGTCGGCATCGCGCTCGCATATCTGCTCTCTGATGGTGTTATCTCATTTGATCCGGCAGGAAAATTGTTCCTCGGAGAACTGGCACTCAATGGTGAATTATTGCCGGTCAAAGGTGTGATCTCTATTGTCCGGACGGCAAAAGAAGAAGGTTTTACTGATGTATTTGTTCCATTTCAAAATGCAGAAGAAGCATCTCTCATCGACGGTATAACGGTGTATCCGGTAAAAACATTGCTCGATGTGATCTGTCATCTCGTGACTGATGCGGAAAAAAATTCTGGCAAGCCGCAGCGAGACCTCATCATTCCACGGGTATTGATTTCGCCATATGTACGAAAAGACAAAGAAATCAAAGAACGATATTTTGCAGTAGATTTCAAAGATGTCCGTGGTCAGGACACTGCCAAACGGGGACTCGAGATTGCGGCAGCGGGTGGTCACAACATCGCGCTCTATGGTCCGCCGGGAACAGGAAAAACCATGCTCGCCCGTGCATTCACTGCACTTCTTCCGACACTTGATCAGGATACTGCACTCGAGGTCACTGGAATTCATTCTATTGTCGGGAGTATTGGATCAGATCCGATGATTGTCTGGCCACCATTCCGATCACCACATCATACGGCATCGTATGTTGCGATCGTTGGTGGCGGTACATATCCAAAACCGGGTGAAGTCACGCTCGCGCATCGTGGTGTTTTGTTCCTCGATGAATTTCCTGAATTCGATAAACGAGTAGTGGAGAGTCTGCGCCAGCCACTCGAAGATCGAGTCGTCTCTATTTCTCGATCCAAAGGCACGGCGCTGTTCCCTGCACATTTTATTCTCGTTGCAGCGATGAATCCGTGTCCATGCGGGTATCGGACCGCACGAACAAAAACATGTAAGTGTAAACAGTCCGATATCGCTCGCTATGAACGAAAAATTTCTGGCCCGATCATGGACCGTATCGACATGTGGGTGTCGGTTGGTGAGGTTGAGTATGACAAATTGGGAACACTTTCGACTGGTGAAACATCTGCAACAATTGCCACACGTGTAGAAACGGCTCGTGCAAAACAACGCGATCGTTTTGCAGGGCACGCAAAAAAGATTCAAACGAACAGTGACATGTCAGTGAAAGATATCGATACACATATCGTTCTGTCTGATGCGGCACGAGCTCTACTCAATCAGAGTGCCGAGAAACTCGCGCTCTCCGGTCGTGCGTATCATCGCGTCATCAAGCTTGCCCGAACGATTGCCGATCTTGCGGGCAGTGAAACGATCGAATCACCACATCTCCTCGAAGCATTGCAATATAGACCAAAGAGTTTTAGTTAAATTATTTACGAAGTCCTACGTAACTTTAGCGAAGTAGGAAATTTTTCACACGCGAAACACGTGAGTCCGACGGCGATGGCATCGAGCTCATCGTCGATCATTTTTTTATCTTTCGGTGTGTCTATCAATTTTTGCGTCATGAAGGTGATATTGTCTTTTGATGCTTTGCCATAGCCGGTCACTGCGACCTTGATCTCCATCGGTGTGTATTCATATACAGTACAATCATATTTCGCTGCGTGATAGATGATGACACCGCGTGCTTCGGCAACACCCATTGCGGTTGTCGTATTTTTTGCGAAATATAATTTTTCGATCGCGAGTACTGTTGGTTTGTATTTTTTTATCACTCGTTCGATTTCATCACCGATAAGCACGAGACGTTCAGCGAACGTGAGTTTTGCACTGGTTTTGAAACAGTCAGAATAAAGGAGAGTTTCTTTTGCTCCAGTTGGTTTTTCTAGTATGGCAATGCCAATTCTTTCGTATCCGGGATCGATTGCAAGTAGTTTCATATGCTCATTATACGTGATTTTATAAGGAATTATTGATATTGACAAATATCCATTATCTGCTATAATAGAAGGTGACATATTGTAGTATTCACAATTTAAAAAACTTACCGCTCATGGCAGAAGTAAAACCCGCTGAGACTCAGCAAAAGACCAGAAGAAAAGTAACCGGTTCACGTTACATTGTAACGAAAGACGGCAATAATCTGAATTTATTGTCAGGTGACGGACAAAAAAATTGCATCTATATCTATACAGACAAAGATGGAAATTACAAAACAAACCCGTTTGAAATTCAGAACGGAAAACCCATCCATCAAAAAGAATGGAGTTGGGCGCTCGAAAAATGGGAAAATACAACACAAGTTGCTATGACCCCTGAATACGAGCAAAAAGTAAAAAAAGCAGTAAAAGACCGTGAACAATTCCTTCAATTACCGGTAGCCGAACGCTTCAAACATTTGCCCGTTAAAGCATAACTTCAACATGAGGTTAATAAAAGTCCCGCATATTTTGCGGGATTTTTTTTATTTCCTTAATTCTTTGCTTGATTCCATGCGATCGTGAAGAGTTGTTTCATGCTGTCTGCAAATGCTTTGTTTTTGATGATGATCGAATGAAGTCCTTTGTCCCAGACAGTCACTGCGACATTGTCTTGCCATGTCGACATCTGTACTTTTGGATTATAGAGTTCTTTCGGTAAAAATCGAACTTCGCGCATTTTGCCTACAGCATCACGAGCTTCTTCTTCTTTTTGAGATGATTCAGGATGGATTACTTTTGAGTATATTTTCTTTTTCATTCGTTGTTCGCGGTATTGTTTCAATTTTTCCCGAGCAACAGTAAATGTTTCTGGATTTCCGGTAAATCGCAAGACTTCTGAGTTCTTTGGTTGGTTGAGTGAACGATAAAAGGTTTCGACAAAGCCGTCTTCACCGGAGAGTTCTTCTATTTCGATCGGTTCAGCATCTTGGGCGATGGCCTGGATAGCTGAGAGTTTCGGAAGAATGCTGTGGAGTGTAATCTTTTGTGATTGAATGTCTTTTTCTTTTTGTGATAAGTGCTGTTCGATACTGTGCGCATTTTCTATATAAAAACTTCTACGCTTGCCGGTTATTGATACTTTCAAGACACCGGTATTGAGGAGGTTCTCACAGGCAAGTTGCACCGACGAGCGGGGGAGCTTCACTTCATTGGTTATTTCTTGGATACTCAAAAAATTCTTTTTCAAAAGAAGTACACAAACCTGGATCTCCGCGCGATCAAGTCCTATATCTCCTAATGATTGTTTAATGTCTCGGGGTATTTCTAGCATGGGTAGAGTGTAGCATAGATACCTTAAAATGACAAATATTTTTGTTAAATATATAAAATATCTATAAAAATCAATAAATATTTGATATTTTAAAAATATACTGATAAAAATACTTGCCAAATCTATTGACTTATCTCTTTTCTAATGCTATGATGTTTGCAGAACGATGAATAAGAAATTGATTCGTTCAAAAGTTCTTTGAAACACTTCGAAAGGAATACTACAGATATCATTATCCTCAAGCATTTGGTGGTATCTGGAATATTCCTTTTGAAGGAAAAGACGTGGGCCAGTCGACCATCTGGCATGCAGGTAAGAGATGAAGCGGTAACGAATGAAGAAACAGGGTTTCCTTGTTTCAACAAACGTTTCTGACAAGTTTCGATAGCTTGGGAATTCCACACCCAAGATCGCAGGCTCCTTTTGTGCTCCGATGGGCAATGCTCAGACGGATATACAATCAGAGGAGTTACTGACCGACTAAAATGGCAGGTAAAAACATATTGCAAGTGGTTGCAGTACCTCATCAGTAATGGTGGAAAGTTCGGGAGGAGTGCCTTTGCTTCGGCAACACGCTCCTCCTCTTTATCAGCAACTTGAATTATTCGAGCTGCTGTAGAAAAATGTACTTTTAAAAACCATGTGGAAAATGTCCATAGTGTCTTTGATGGTTTGTGCATTGTTACTGGCTAGTTACTGTTTTGGAGGTGTTCGTCCTGATGCGATGGATACATTCAAAAAAGTACTGGGATGTTACGGATTTATTTTCGTAGTATCGACCATGTATGCAATATATGAACTTCATGCAGACAGAGAAAAAGACCAATCAAAGCTCGGTGAAGCATAGTACCCGAGCCTCTGGCAAAAAAGAATGAGTGTTTGTTCTTCATAAAAACAAACAAAGGTTTGTATACAGATGATATACGAGTGGCTTATGTTGTCCGCGTGGCAAGAGAACCGAAAATCTCTTGGCATAGTCTGTGTAGTTTGGACAAGTATACTACCATCGGTAGGTAGCGAACGTTCCCCGAAAGATGTGTGGAGACGCAAAACCCGCAAGGGAAATACTACGGACACCGTAGGAGTTTTTGAAGCATAGTCTTTCATTCTCGAATTCTTGAGGTCTATCGACACCTTAGACGAACTCAAATGAAGTGAGTTTGTATATGCCCATGGCGTATCAAGTACCGAGAAAGGTAAAAAGCCTAGGATCAAATCCTAAAAAATCATTAGTTCTTTTCAAATTAAAATTATCTGGAAAGTCTTCCTGCAAGTGAGCTGGAAGCAAAGGTTATGACCGCTTATTTTTGAATTTGAAAAAAATTTCTCGAGAGAGAATGCCTGTTGCCGGTGAGCAACCAGGTGTAGGAAATAAGAAAGGCCTCAAATAGTAGTGAGTTGTCTAAAAAACAACTCACTTTCTTTATCAAGATTTTAATCTCTGATTGAAATCTTGTAGAGAAAAAGTTCATTCATAAACTAAAGCCGGGAACAGGGATACTGAACAGACATGAAATGAAAATAATATTTTCACAAAAACATGAGTATGTTTTAGAACAATTTAAAGCTTTAGCAAAAAGAGAATTACCTGAATGGTACGATGAAATACTGTTTACTACTGCACCCGCACAAATACCCGGTGAAGAAAGAGAACCAATATTGGAACAAATGCCTGCTTTTGTAGGAAGTTTATTTTATGAAAATGGTAATACTTTTTATAATGAATACATACGTACTGCGCATGTAGGAGGACATGGATATGGGTTGCCGGCTATATTGTTTACAACAACAAGTGTGGAACATGAAAGGGACCAGATTGTAAAATATGCGGTGAGTGGAAAGAATGCATGGTGTACGAATATTATTGTAGTGCCGAAAACCGAAGAAAATTTTATTTTTATGGTGAAAACCATATGTGAGGGAGATGCAGGAGATGATATAGATAAAAACTGGTATGTAAAATTAAGAAAGAAATTTACCTATATTGAAACAAAACTTGCAGATTAAATACAATGGGCGGGACAATCTAGTTCCGCCCACATTATTCAGACCGCAAATAAATTTGTTGTCTGACAGTGTAAAAAGTTCATTCACAAAAAAACTAAAACAACATGCATGCAGATAATGAATTTTCTGAAAGATTTTTACAAGATGTTGATAATTTGGTTACTTCTCAAAAAAGAAATAGATTATCAAAATCAAAAGTTATTCAAAAATGGATTTCATTTTACAAACAATGGTTTTCACTTGATATAAAAATTGAAGATTTCAAAGAGCTTGGCGAACCGACCATCGGATGGATTATTATTGTTGTTCCAAAAGAGATTACTCTCCAGAAATGTTTTGATATGTTGGCAAAAAAAGTTAAGACTTTTGAAGTATATCTCAAAGATCCAGATGAAAGGGTAATGAGAACGAGACAGAAAAATGCTTCATATATTACTCATGAAAGTTCACCAGTTACTTTGCTTGAGCTTCTTGTGTATGACCTGTTCCTTCTGTTTCAGAACAAGAAAATTGTTAACAAGAATCAGGCAAACATGTACAAAGGACACTGTTCGTATGTTGAAAATCACAAACAAATTTATGTGACTGTAAAAATACAGCTGCCGTGGAGAAAAGACAAAAAAGGAAACTATACAATACCGCCACCGTACAAGCTGTCAAAGCTTGAATACAAAATTTGGCATCATAGCTAAAAAGTAAAATCCCTCGCATGTACGAGGGATTTTTTTTATTTTTCTTTCCATTCAAATTCAAGATGTTCATACGCTTTTTTTGTGGCAGTGCGGCCGCGTGGTGAGCCGCAGAATTGGGAACCCGCTTGCGGGACTGCGGCGCAAGACCTTTTGAGATATTTTGTGAAGACTTGAAACAAAATATCCAAAAGGTGTACTGCGACTGTAAGTCGTTCGTGACTGAACTCCTCGAAAATATAATTTAAAAATTATTTCTCAGGAAAATCAAAACCTAAATGTTTATAAGCTTTCTGAGTAGCGGTTCTTCCTCGAGGAGTTCTTTCCAATAACCCGCGTTGGATGAGATAGGGTTCCGTGACTTCTTCGATCGTTGCTTCTTCTTCGCTGGTTGCCGCGGCGATGGTGTTGAGACCAACCGGACCGCCATCAAATTTCTCGATGATGGTCGAGAGAATCATGCGGTCGGATTCAGACAGACCGAGTTCATCGATGCCGAGGAGTGAGAGGGCGAGAAAGACCGTTTTCTTGTCGAGATCTTTTTTGTGTACTTGCGCATAGTCACGGCAACGCTTGAGGAAATAGTTGGCGGTGCGAGGTGTGAAGCGTGAACGTTTGGCGATCTCACTGATCGCTTCGTCATCGATGCCGATACCGAGGATGCTTGCACTTCGTTTCACAATTTGCTCAATTTCTTTTTCAGAATAAAATTCGAGACGAAACGTGCCGCCGGAAAATCGGGAACGGAGCGGAGATGAGAGTAAGGCGACTCGTGTTGTTGCGGCAATTAGTGTGAACGGCGGGAGCTCGAGCTGAATCGTGCGAGCAGATGGACCTTTGCCGATGATGATATCAAGTACACCGGACTCCATCGCAGGATAGAGGACCTCTTCGATCATTTTGTTGAGTCTATGTATCTCATCGATAAAGACGATATCACCTGGTGAGAGGTTCGTGAGAATAGATGCGAGATCACCGACCTTTTCAATAGCCGGACCTGAGGTGATTTTGATCTGACGACCCGTTTCATGGGCGATCAAATGGGCGAGTGTCGTCTTACCGAGACCTGGTGGACCATAAAAGAGGATGTGTTCTGCCGGATGATTGCGTTCTTTTGCTGCAGTCAGGAGAATATGAAGATTCTTTTTGATAGAATCTTGGCCAATGTATTCTGCCCATGTGTTGGGACGCAGTGTAAGGTCGAGATGTGAATCATGAGACATAAAAGAGGGGTGTGCTTGACAAATGTATAAATTTTGCTATAATGTAATTCGAGCTTTACAGATATGGTATAGTATACACTTGTTGAGTTCGCTTTGACAAATGGGTTGAGAAGACAAAAATCTCTAAGCAATCAGGCACTGCCTCTACATCTGTGCGGAGGACGTTCTGGTTTATTTTTATATTACTGGGTCTATCCTTCAAGGATATGTTACTTGTGTCATTGATTGGGACAAGGATTGTTTAGAGATTTTTGTTTTTTACTTAAAAGTGTTGTCAAAAGAAAAACCCTTCACGTCATGTGAAGGGTTTTTCTTTTGTATTTTTTAGATATTAGACATTCATCTAAATTTCCTCTTCGAGATCCACGACACTTCGAACTTCTTCAAAAGATGTGATACCGGAGAGAATTTTTACCGCGCCGTCTTCGCGCATATCAAATATCCCTTGCGCTTTGGCAACTTTTTTGATTTCACGTTCAGAGGGATTTGTCGGGATTATTTTTTCGATTGCCTCATCGGTGAGAATCGCTTCAAAGATACCGATCAATCCTTTATATCCGATACCATGACAGAGGTCACAGCCGACAGGTTTGTAGAGTGTGATCGGCATGTCAGGTGTGAGTTTGTACCGCTCAATACCTTTCTTGTTTGCATCAGCCATTCTTAAAATATTTCGTAATATTGATTCTTCGTACTCGGTTGGTGTATATGATACTTTGCAGTGCTGACAGAGGCGACGAACGGTACGTTGTGCCATAGAGAGCGAAAGTGCAGAGACGAGAATTTTTGGATTGACTTCGAGATCGATCATACGAGGGATGACACCACCAGCATTGTTGGTGTGAAGCGTTGAAAAGACAATGTGACCAGTGAGTGCAGATTCGACAGCGATTTGTGCGGTTTCGGCATCGCGGATTTCACCGACCATGATGATGTCAGGGTCTTGACGGAGTGCTGCACGCAAGCCTTGGAGGAATCCATATCCTTTTTCTTTTTCTGTCTGTGTCTGGGTGATGCCCTTCAAGTGATATTCGATTGGGTCTTCGATGGTGATGACTTTGACTTCCGGTGTGTAGATGCGCTGCAAGAATGCATACAATGTCGTCGTTTTTCCAGATCCTGTCGGACCAGTGATGAGGATCATGCCATTTGGTTTTCTGATTTCTTTATCGATGATTTTGAATAATTCAGGATCAATACCGAGTTCCTCAGGTTGAATACGGATTTTTTTGGGATTCAAAATACGCATGACGATGGATTCGCCGTATGTTCCCGGGACAGTCGAGACACGAAGACTGATCTCCATGTCATCGAGGAAAATACTGATGCGGCCATCCTGTGCCATTGCGCTGTTCGTGAGCTTCATACCTGCGAGGAGTTTTAGTCGAGCGTTGATCAAGTGGTTGAGTCCGATATCGAGACTCGCGACGTCTTGGAGTACACCGTCGAGACGATAGCGGATACGAATATCGGTTTCTTCTGGTTCGATGTGCACATCAGATGCATCGAGTGATATGCCGCCCGCGAGAATGATTTCGAGAATTTGTGAAATCTTGTGAGGTTTGTTTTCACGAATACAATCAGAAATATTTTTCTGAACGTCTTGAAAACGGACAATTTTCTCGCCGAGTTCTTTCATACGATCGCCTTCGATGTCGAAACCACCGATACGTGATTCTGTCGCATGAGAAAGTTCTGTGTACCGTTCCCAAACTTTGTTCAAACTTTTTTGTGAGACCATGTAGAACGTTGGAATCAACCCTTTGCGAATAAGTGTATCGCGAAGTGCCGGCAAACCTTCGTGATTTGGTGAACGAACACCGACATAGATATGTTTACCAGATACTTTGAATGGTCCAACTTCGAGTGACCGTGCCTCGGCTTCGGTCAAATAAGAAAGTGCTTCATTGTCGATGATAATACTTGCAAGATTCACGTAGGGGAGATGATACCGGGTTTCAGCGAGAATCCGAACGAGGTCTTCCTCTTCTTGTTCACGGAGCTCTTCGAGTTTTTTGATTTGATCGTCTTCTTGGAATGTCGCCATATACCCTTTAGTATAAAGGATAAAATCCAAATTCATGCCCTTGACAAAAGGCTATTTTCTTGCTATACTCTATGGGAACGTTTAAGTATTAACTAAAAAAAATTTCAGGAATGAAAAAGTTCTTTAACAACATTATCGCAATGGTTATAGCGTTGAGTATCTCCGCTGTAACCGCAAACGCACAGGACGGAATGTGCAATGATTTCCGTACTGGTACAAATTACACCCGTCAAATGACCAAACAAGAATTCATCACTGAATACCTTAACGATGAATTTAAAATGTCTGAATTAATTACACTGCTTCAGTGGCACAATGTTTTTCGCGGCTGGGGATTGGGTGAAATTACCCGCGAAGATGCAATAGCATTTCTAGAGGGCTGTGATATTAAAAAAGCTTCTGGGGAAATGAATGTCGCAAGAAATTGCGACGGCAATGTTAAATGGTTTACAAGACTTCCCAAAACCCGTTTTGGTGGAGAAGAAATTCTCCACAGGGTAGTGCGTGGTGAAGATATAGAAATTGCTTCACTTGATTGCGCAAATTTGCTTTGGAGCAAGCACGGTATTCCAAATGAAACGCCACTAGTTGAAACAACCACTGATACTGCCACCTCAAAAGGTGGTAATGCCAGTGCAGTTGCAACAGCGACTGCATCGGTTGGTGACATTAACATCACCGTACCACCTACAGAAGATAATGATTCTTATAATGGTGGCTACGGCAGTCAGTCAGTGGGTTCAATGTATGGATTTACTGGGGGTTATAATTATAACCCTTACTATTACGACCCATGCTATGGATACGGAATGGGTGCCTATGCAGGGTTTGGTATTGGTCCACTTGGATTCACTGCCTATGCAGGAATTGGAAGTTATGGGTATGGAAATTGTGGTAGCTGCGGTGGGAATAATTTTACACCATCGAGTTATATAAATAATTATTACACAAATAATTACTATGGTGACGATGATGATGGTGACATCAATATCTTCATTGACAACAACAATACCAATAATAACAACAACTACAACTGGATTCACACGACTACCGTTGATCAAAAAGAGCCTCCTGTCGTAGACGACGGAGGACCTGTTGACCCTCCTTCAGGATTTGATGAGAATGGTAATCCCGTTGATCCAATCGATCCAGGAACAACAACTGGTGATGGAACAGATCCTGGTTCAGGCAATGATCCCGTTGATCCGGGGTCAGGAAAAACCGATGAAACGACTGCCCAGCATGTAGAGTCATTCAAAGGTAGTTTCGAAACAAAATCACTTTCAGTGAATACAAACGAGAAAGTGACCAGTCAGCAACAGCTCTCTGGTAAAAAAAGTTTTGAGACCGGCCCATCTGCTCTCGCGATGAATTCAAAAATAAACGGAATGAACAATGAAGTGTTTGCAAAACAAACACAATTGGAAAACTACACAAAAAGTTTCCAAACTGAGACAGCAAGTAAAACTGCGAATCAGACATTACGTAGTTCGGACACACAGTCCAAAACGTTGAAAGAATTCAGTGCTATGGCATTACAGAACAAGCAAGTGAGTAATGGTCAACAGAACATGAGTTTGGCAGCTAAAACTGCTTCTGTTCGCAGTGATGTGAATCAGAAAAATGGACAACAAACATTTCAGAACAACATGTCCGCACGAGGTAATGAAGGGCTTCAAAAAAGCTTCAATGCGAACAATGGTCAAAACTACAGGGTTGATAATGGAAACAATTTCCAACGAAGTGAAAACTTTGGTTTATCAAAAAGAACAGGGAATCAAAACCCTGCTCCAAGGATGAATGTCAATCAGCAACAGAATCAAAGACAAAATGTTGCTCCTGCACCAAGAATGCAAAATGGTGCCGGGAATATGCGGGTGCAACAAGCACCTCCCATGATGAGAAGTCAAAACATGGGTTTGACCAAAAGGTAGATAAATTGCGATAATGTTCACATAAAATCCCGCACTCCACAGATGGATGCGGGATTTTTTACTTGCCCGTACACTCATTTTGCTATCGTTGCATTATATTTTATTTTTTCTATATGAATAGTTGTATTTTTGATAATTTGTTTATGAAAATGAGGTACTATTGCAACAAAAAATAATAGCAAATTGAGTGTGCGGGCTAGCTTGACTATTTAAATCTACGTGATATAATAGGAGTCTTACTAGACAGTAATTGATTTTATATATTATGAAAAGAATTTTTATCACAATGTTTGCCTTTGTTCTCGGTTTCGGCGTTTTTGCCGGTACTGTTGATGCACAGGTAAGCTTCAACACAAGTCAGCAAGACCGCGCGACAATTCGCGTGAACAATAACTCTGTTAATCCAAACACATCAGCGTGTTGGGTAACAGCAATCCCAGGAACGAACAACAATTGTTCAAGTCCGATCATGCAACCAGGACAAATCGTCTCTGTTGCGATCTATTACCACAATACTGGTACGACTGCATCGAACAACACAATGCTTCGTATCACGACACCACAGAGTACTGGTGCACAAACAGCACACACGATCTCTGGTAACGTCGCAGGTATGGCATATGGCTCATCAACAGTTCAGATTTCATCTGCACAGACATTGACGTATGTTCCTGGTTCAGCACGATGGTTCCCAAACCAGACGACTGTCGGACAATCTCTTCCAAACGGACAGACTGGTATTGAACTCTTTGGTGCGGGTCTTAACATCGGCACGATCAATCCTGGTTGGTCATCACAAGGTTCTGTCGTCTTTCACTATGTCGTTGGAAACAATGTCCAACAGCAAACATTCGCATGTAACGACGGTATCGACAATGATGCTGATGGATATGTCGATATGCAAGATGCAGGTTGTTCATCATCATCTGATACTGATGAATACAACTACGTGCAACCACAAGTCTACGCATGTAATGATGGATATGATAACGATGGAGATGGACGTATCGACATGAACGACCTCGGCTGTTCTTCATCTTTTGACACTGATGAATACAACTACGTACAACCACAAGTCTACGCATGTAATGATGGTTATGACAATGATGCCGACGGTCGCATCGATATGAACGATCTTGGTTGTTCATCTATATACGATACTGACGAATACAATTATGTTCAGCAAAATATCGCACCTGACGTAACAACAGTTACCGCAACATCAGTCGGACAATCATCTGCGCGATTGAATGGAGTTGTTTCTATCTCTTCATCATCTGCAACAACAGTATGGTTCGAATACGGCACAACGCAAAACTTTGGATCAACGACTTCGACACAAGTTGTCGGTTCATCTGGTGTTCTCTCATTCTCGCAATCAATATATAATCTTTCACAAAACACTGTCTATTACTTCCGTGCAGTTGCACAAAATGCGTATGGTACTGACTATGGTCAGGTCATGAGTTTCACAACAGCAAACCAAACAGTTGTTATTACCCCAACAACAAATACAACAACAATCATTACGACTGGTTCAGGTTCTGGATCAAACCTTGTTATGTTGAAGATCACACCTGACTATGAAATCGTCAATGTTCGCGGTGTGGTCAACTTCCTCGTTGAATACAAGAACATCAGCAACAAGACGCTTTCAAACACGATCATCCGCGTTATCTTGCCACAAGAAATTGCATTCAATCGTTCAACACGTGGAACATTTTCAACAGACAATGGACTCACTGTAGAACTAGGAACACTCGCTCCTGGTGACAATGGTACATTCTCACTTCAGGGTGATATTCTCCCAAGTGCTGGTGACCGAGATCTTCTCGTCACGACCGCACATATGGTCTTTACAGTCCTTCCGTCTGGTGCCCAAGAAGATGCGATCGCGTACGCGTTGAATACTGTTTCAAAAAACAATTCATCACTCGTCGGTCTCTCACTCTTTGGTGCAGATATCTTCCCAGATACACTCGCTGGATGGTTGCTCTTGATCCTTATCATCCTCGCACTTATTCTCGTCATCCGAAAGCTTGCTGAGAAAAAAGCACCAGTTGATACGGTTTCACATACTGTTTCTCGAACAGAAGAAACAAGTATCCCGACAAATCTTCCACGATAATTCTAAACCCGATTTAAGATTTAGGAATTAAGAATAAACAAAAACCGCTTAAAAGCGGTTTTTGTTTTGTATTGTATTTTTCTCCCCCTGCGAAGGGGGAGAGCGTGGGAGAGGGACCCACGCGCAAGACCTTTTGAGTTCGAAGTACACTGAGAACCAAAAGGTGTACTGCTCCTGTAAGGGGTGGTCGAAGACCGAGGGGGTGAAAGTATTTAGTTATTCTCACCCCTCCGTCAATCGGAGTACCGATTGCCACCTCCCCTTCGCAGGGGAGGAAAATAAATACTTATGCTATAGTATCGCCATGATTATATCGCGTGAAGATTTGGATACTGTCGCCCGAGAATTTCTCGAGACACTTGCGGTAGGCGAGCAAGCAGCTGTTGTTTCACTCTCGGGTGATTTGGGTGCGGGGAAGACGACATTTACCCAATCATTGGCAAAAGCGCTTGGTGTCACTCATCAGATCCAGAGTCCAACATTCACCCTCATGAAGATTTATCCAACGACACATGAAACGTTTCATAGGCTCGTGCATATCGATGCATACCGTTTCGACAGTCCAGATGAACTTGTGAAACTCGGCTGGCAGGAACTCCTTTCTGATCCGCATACTGTCGTGTGTCTCGAATGGCCAGAACGCGTCGCGTCCATCATCCCAGCTGGTGCAAAGAAAATTATGTTGGAGCATGTGGATGAAGGGAAGAGAAAAATAGAAATAAAGTAATTTTAAATCTCAGCCATGGCTGAGATTTAAAATTACTAACAAATAGTTGTATTTGACAAATAATATGATAAGTAGTAGTGTAAAGAAAAATGTTTAAACTTTAAAAAAGTAACCATGGATTTCGAAAACCACAATACAGTTGAGAAAATTTTAGAAAATAAAGAGGAGATAAGAAAGATTAAAAAACTGATAGAAAGAGAAATGTTATATTCTAAAAAGAAAATTTCTCTTAAAATAGGCGATAAGATTAAGATTTTATTTGCTGATCAAAAACGCAAAGATTTTAATCAGGATGAAAAAGAGTTTTTGTTCCCGAATAGTTTTCCGGGTTTTAAGATTCAATATTCTTGCATACTTTATTTTAAAGAAATTTATCGTATTTCAGTAAACGATATTGTTGTATATGATCATTCTAAAGAAAGAAAAAAAATGGAATCTCGTAGTCAAAAAAATGCAGATAAATTTCTTGATGAATATTTTCATAAAGGAAGACGAAAATATTTTAAAAAAGATTTTAAAGTCTGTCTTTCTCAAATGTCTAAATTGGAAAAAAAGATGTTTCAGTCATCAATGGAAAAACTACTTACTAATTTGGTAAAAATAGAATAATTATCAAAAAAATCCCTGAAATTTTCGGGGATTTTTTTATTTTTTATATATCAAATTGATGGATGTCGAATCGTGATATACTAGGGCATATGAAAAAAGGTGACAGAAAAACACTCGTTCTCCTCGATGCTCATGCGATCATTCACCGGGCATACCATGCGTTGCCGGACTTTAGTACAGCTTCTGGTGAGCCGACTGGAGCGCTGTATGGTCTCTCGACAATGCTTATGAAAATTATTGCCGATCTGTCGCCGGACTATATCATCGCGTGCTATGACTTGCCGGAAAAGACCTTTCGCCATGATGCATATGACGGCTACAAGGCTGGTCGAGCAAAGACCGATGACGCACTTATTCGACAGCTCGATCGGTCACGGGAAATATTCAGCGCGTTTCATATTCCGATTTATGATATGCCGGGATTCGAAGCTGATGACATGTTGGGAACGATTGTCGAAGAAATACTTTCTAAAAAAGAATATGCAGATATGGATGTGGTTATTGCGTCTGGTGATATGGATACACTCCAGCTCGTCTCGGGCAAGCGCGTGCGCGTCTATACACTCAAGAAGGGAATTACTGATACGATCATTTATGATGAGGATGCAGTGAAAACGCGCTACGGATTTGGACCGGAACATGTCGCTGACTACAAAGCACTTCGCGGTGATCCATCTGACAACATCATCGGCATTCGTGGTATCGGCGAGAAAACAGCAACGACACTCATTCAAACATACGGTACAGTCGAAGAGTTGTATAAACAAGTAAAAAGTAAAAAGGAAAAAGTAATAAGCAAAGAAAATGGAATCACAGAAAGAATATATAATTTGATTGTTGAAGGAGAAGACGATGCAATGTTTTCAAAAACACTTGCAACGATTCGTCGCGATGCACCAATTTCTTTTGTACTCCCGGAGCCATGGCAGAGTACCGTTGAAACAGACAAGGTTGAAGCGTTGTTTTCCAAGCTTGAATTCCGGACACTGATCACCCGATTCCGGTCACTCCGCGGAGAATCTTTGACGCTCCCATCTGTTGCCGACGAGAACATATCTGTTGATCCGAAACTGTTTCGTGAATGTCAGATTGCATTGTGGCTCCTTGATTCAGAAAAAAGTCAGGCGACACTTGCTGATATCTATGCCTATACAGACACCAAAGATATCGATGCCGCACATGCAGTACTTCTCAAAAAAATAAAAGAACACAATCTTTCGTATGTGTTTGAAAAAATAGAACTGCCATTGATTCCGATCATTGAGACAATGGAAAAGCATGGCGTGCTACTCGATGTCGAGTATTTGAAAAATCTCTCGGCAGAATATCATACGGAACTTGATATCATTCAAAAAAGAATTTGGCAGTATGCGGGAGAGTTCAATATCAATTCACCAAAACAACTAGGTGTCATTCTCTTTGATACACTTGGGCTCACTGCCAAGGGCTTGAAAAAGTCAGCAGGTGGTGCACGGTCAACCCGTGAAAGTGAGCTTGAAAAAATGCGTGGTGTTCACCCAATCATCGATGATATCTTCCTTTATCGCGAACGACAGAAATTGCTCTCGACATATATCGATACATTGCCAAGTTTGATTGGTGAGGATGGCCGACTTCATGCAAAATTCTTCCAGGACGGTACGACGACAGGTCGTTTCTCATCACAAAATCCCAATCTTCAAAATATTCCGATCAAAAGCGAACTCGGCAAGCGCATTAGAACAGCATTCATTGCTCCAGAGGGAAGTGTCCTTGTTTCATTTGATTATTCACAAATCGAACTCCGTGTCGCGGCCTTCCTCTCGCAGGATGAATATTTCGTCAAAACATTTCGAGATGGTCGTGATGTGCACGCAGCTGTTGCCATGAAAGTATTCCATGTTACCGAGAAAGACATCACCCATGATATGCGTCGTCGGGCAAAAGTCATCAACTTTGGTATTCTCTACGGTATGGGTGTGACGGCACTGACCCAGAATCTCGGCACCACCCGAGCAGAAGCCCAAGCATTCTACGATGCATATTTTGCCGAATTTCCGACAATCAAACAGTATCTCGACGACGTACTTGTACTGGCGAAGAAAAACGGCTATACCGAAACACTTTTTGGTCGTAAGCGATATTTCCGGGATCTTCGATCAACACTTCCGTTTATGCGAGCGATGGCTGAACGAATGGCGGTCAATGCTCCAATCCAGGGCACGGCAGCGGATATCATGAAGATTGGCATGCGGCAGGCATACGAAGCACTTGTCCGGGAAAATCTTGCTGACAAAGTACATCTGATCATGCAGATTCATGACGAGCTTGTCTGTGAAGTTCCTGTAGAACTTGTCGATACGGTTATTCCTATTATCACCAAAGCCATGGAAGATGTTATTCCGGATTCTTATATCACCGGAGAGTCTGTGCCGATCAAGGTTGGTGTTGGACAAGGGAAAGATTACGGTTTGTTGAAATAAAAAATCCGCTAGCTTGAGCGGATTTTTTTGCGCAAAGGAACACTTTTTGGGATTTTTATTTGTTCTCCGTGAATGATATGAATAAGTGTCGGACCCAGTTGTTTTCTCAGTTGTGTCATTTTTATCCGAGACGTACTGTTTCGAGGTGATTTTCCAAGAAAATAATTGATTTCACCAAATGAATATCCTTCTATTCTCATCTGGAGAACAAATTCACTGTCTCCTTTTGCTGTTTTTAATACCTCATCACATTCTTTCATGATTATCCGAGATAATGCTGTTGATTCTGTTGATCGATTAGCAACGTGCCAATAATTCGCAAGTCCATTTTTTATATACTTATTTTTTCTTAAAGTATCCAAAAAGATATTTTTCATGATTGACTGTACCCAGGACATGTAGGTTGCTTTTGATGATTGAGTATACTTTGATCTGTTTTTCCAAATCCTGAACATTGTTTCTTGGTAGAGATCTTCGCAATCTTCTTTGTTGTGAGGAAAAAAGTGATAGGCAGCAATCTTTATTTTTAAAAGGTGACTTTCTATGGTTTTTCTATGCCATTCGTCAGAATACAGTGTTTCCATAAGTTTCTTTTTTGCTTATCATACTCTCTATTTATATTTTTTCAATAGGACTATCATTGTCATACGGCAGACGAGAGGGTATACTGGCAGTATGAAAAAAGGCATTATTCACCGATTATTGGCGCACTCATATCTAATATTTCTCTTGAGTGTGGTTGTGGCAATTATTGTGGATGCATTTGTACCAGTGCGGATATTTCCCGAATCAGTTCAAAGTGCCGGATTGTTGTGTATCTTGCTCGCAACGACGATTATTCTTTGGGCACAACATACATCTGGGTCAAAATCAAAATTCTTTCAAAACCCAGAAAATGTTACCGTTGAACATTTTTGCGGTGGTCCATACAAATATATGAGAAGTCCGACACATGTCGGCCTCGGATTACTTCTTCTCGGATATGGTTTTCTCATGAATTCTATTATTGTTGCAGGCGTTGCGTTCATTTCATTTTTTGTGACACGATTTATATTTATACGTAAAGAAGAATGTCTTCTTGAAGAAATGTACGGAGCATCCTATGCCGACTACAAGAAAAAAGTTAAATTCTAATCCTATGATACTGATTGTCGGAACACATCCGTCTATTCCAAAAGCATTTGACGGCGCGATATCTTTTGACGGTGAAAATTTCAATCAGAGCGCTCTCAGTGATGCTCTGTTCTCAACTCCATTGTGGGGTGATGTATCTCCGGTTGTTCTTCGTTTTTTTCTGGAATCAGATGAAGGAAGATCTTATTTGGAAAAACACATAGAATCATTTGACGTACTTGATACCCCAATATTGCTCGTCGAACACACGCTCGCAAAAAAAGATGAAACGTGGTTGGAAAAATTTGGTGTTAGCATTACAAAAGAAAAGAAAGAAGTAAAAAAAGAGTACACACCGTTTGCGTTTGCTGAAAAAGTAGCAGACAAGGACAAGAAGAATGCGTGGATCGAATTCATATATCTCGTGTCACTCGGTAAAAGTGCTGAAGAATTGGTCGGAACACTGATCTGGCAAATGAAATCTATCGTTCTAGCAAAAGGGTATTCTCCTGCCGAGAGCGAATTGTCACCATTTGTGTATCAAAAGGCAAAGCGGGCGTCTATGACGGCAACTGAAGCCGCGATGTCTCTGTCAGCGCTCGTTTCATTGTTGCCGACTGCACGTAAAAAAGGATGTGACTCTTTGGTGGCATTAGAATATTGGTTGCTCAAAAATTTGTAAATAAAAAATCCCACTGATATAGCGGGATTTTTGTTTTATCATATTTTATTAAGGAACCTGTGCCATCATCTCTTCAAACAGGCTTAAATCCGAAGAGTAATCACCCTCACCTCCCTCTATTGTGCTTTTTGAATTTATGACGACATACCCAATATTTTTTGGTGCGTCATAAAAAAATTCAGCAATTGTTAGAGTTGCAATCCCGTTCCTCTCAACAGGTGTTCTTTTTCCGTTTTTATCTTTTATAACACCGTTGTTCCAGGCAGAAAATTTTGCAATAGGATAAAAAGATTGATTGGTATCAGAAGCAATTTCTAATTTTGCCATTAGAGATCTGGTAACAGTTTCTCCTTTGCTGGCATCCCAAACAACAGTTTCTTCTGTTTTTTCTAAGAATTCTTTTTGAGTATTAAATTCTTTAGCCCTCTCTTGTTCAAGGAAAAAGGAAAGGTAGTTTTTAATCTTTGTCTGCGGCAGAAATATCGCATTTTTGTATTGTGGTAATTTTTTCAATGAATCAATTTGAGGATTCAGTTGTTTTGCCTGCAAGAGCTCTTTTTCCAGGCTATTTTTCTCATTGATAAGTTGTATGATTTGCGCATGCTGTTTTTCAACTGTTTCTTTGAGTGTTACACATTTTTTCTTTTCGCACCCTGTTAAGAGGGCGGTGGATACAAAGATACTAACCACAAGGAGGATTTTTGTTTTCAATTTACGTTGTTTTTAAGTTTTGTACTATTATAACATATATTATATTAAAAGCAATAGATCCTATATTGCTTTCCATAAACAAAAAAACCTTGCTAGAGACAAGGTTTTTTATGGGGGTGAGAACAAAGATTCTCTATGAAATGATGTAAAGGACTAATGGTAAGTCGGTTTGATAAAAAAATTGGACTTGCAATAGTTTGTGAGAAAAGATTCGTAAGTGAATCGGAACATAAACTATTTATTGCTTGTAACCTGTTTGACTATAGTATGCGGCTTATTTTATTTTTACACAAACTCTATATGTGGAAAACTTTCAAATACAGTCTTTGGTCTATAGGCTCCCGATTTCTTAGATTGTACTCAATCTGTTGAAATCGCAGTCCTGTAAGGAACTTAGTCTTTAGAAAAATACAGATTCTAAATACAAAATCCCGCTTTGCGGGATTTTGTATTACTAAAGATTATAGACTAGACACTAAGTACTACTCTTTGTTGCCAATCGTCCGATCAAAAACAGTACGAGGAAACTGGTGAATGCCATGAGAGGAATCGTCACATACCCGAATGCAAAGACATAGCGTGTTGCACAGGAAACGTTTGCGCTGCATGGGAGGATTGATGTACCGCCAAAATCAACGACAAATGCGTGGTAGGCCGTGATGATCATACCGATGATCGAGAGGATTTGGGTATAGATGAACACTCGACTGTCTTTGAACCAGAGGGCGATACCAAAGAGAATTGCCTGCGGATAGAGAGCGATGCGGGCATACCAGCAAAGAGTGCAAGGTTCATAACCGATAACAGATGAATAGACGAGAGACGCAATCATGCCGAGAACAACGACCTTGAATGACCCCCAGAGGGCATATTGTCGTGTCAATCTTGAGACAACGGTTTCTTTCTTTGTTATCAATGTATAGATGATAATGAGGGAAAATACTTGTAGTGCTATGGTTGCGATTCCCAAAAATGTGTTAAGAATTTCTGTCATATATTTTATTGAGGGAGAGGACACTGAGTTTTCTCGGATAGTGTTTCAAGTGAGACACCAGCTGTGTTTTCAGTTTCGAGACGTGTGCCATCTGCGAGTTCCCATGTTGGATAACTCTCTATCTTTTTGTCTTTACAGACAGGAAGTTGATTTTTCCCGTCGGCGGTTGAACATTCGACATACGGAAGGAGTTTTGCCGAGCGACCAAAAAGTTTCTTTTGGGCTTGGCAGTGAGGACACCAGAATGCACCATAAAATATTGCACCTTTATCTTTGAGGCATTGAGCGAATTGATCATACTTTGCTGGCTTTCTTTCCATTCCTGAAATTGCAATGCCGATCCCAACGGCGACGATAACAAAGACAATAAGATATATAAATGTTTTTTGTGTAGTCATATGATAAGTGTACCATATTGATAAAAAGCCCTCTATAACCTATGATGGCTCTATATGCACACACTTCGATTGTCTATTGTTTCTCTCTTTCCACCGTTGGTGGCGGGATTTCTGGGGTTATTTGCTGTTGGTGAAATACTGGAACTCGTGGAAGCAGGGAACAAAGCGTCCATTGTGTGGACGATCGTTGCATTTCTCGCCATTCTCTTTATTTGGGTGCCACTTTCTCGTCGGGCACATGGTGGACATGATTTGTGTAATCATGACGATCATCATAAACATGGCATTGATACACGACTCGCGCCCGCGATTCTCCTCGGTGCCTCATTTCTTCATGCGGCTGCCGATGGTGCGTTGTTTGTCGGGAGTCTTGGTGGGGGGACTATTGGGGTCGTTTTGTTCGGATTGATCGTCCATGAAGTCATCCGTATTGCGGCAATCAGCGAAACGCTCGTTCTCTTTGGGAGCAAGATTTCTCGCGCGATCGCTTTGTCTGTTGGTATATCCATTCTCGGATATGGTGTGGGAATCCTCATTGGTGGCCAATCTATCACGACCATTGTTCCATATATCCAATCTATTACATTTTTGTCCTACGGATTGATCGTCGTCGACCTCCTTTTGTTCCATACAAAAAAATCTTGGCGTTCAGTTATATTTCTCATCATCGGCGCAGCTATTGCGTACGGATTGATGATGCTTGGGTAAGTGGATTATTTATCAAAAACACGAAAAAGGGCGACACCGGCTGCCACACTCACATTGAGAGATTCTTTTTCACCGTGCATTGGTATATGGATGACGGTATCAGTCAGCTCCAAAATATCTTTTGATATACCGCTAACTTCATTTCCAACAACAAGAACAGTTTTTTCTTTTGGTGTGTATGATTTGTAATCAATTGCCTCTGGTGTTTGTTCGAGCGATACAATGGTATATCCTTGTATCTTGAGATCTCGTATATACGGAACAAGATCTTTTATCGATTGATGAGAAATAGTTTTTTCTGCGCCAAGTGCAGTTTTTGCAATCTTTGGATTCGATCGGCCAAACCGGTCAGTAACTCCCGGGGTAATTCCTCCGAGAATAATTTTAGACACACCGATCGCATCTGCGGTTCGAAAAATGGCACCGACATTTTCGGCACTGCGTACGTCATCGAATATAAGAATGATTGATTGAGGAGTATTCATTGCGTTTTGGTTCAGAATATGGTATTTTTTCAACATTGTAAAGGATTTCATTTTGTCTCCAGTTTAGACATTAGAAATTTTTTATTTTTTAATGCCCTGATAGCTCAGATGGTAGAGCAGCTCCCTTTTAAGGAGATGGTCGCAGGTTCGATTCCTGCTCGGGGCACAAAAACGCGATTTCAGAAAAACTGCACTGCTGCAGTTTTTCTCGTTTTTGTGCGGCCGCAGTCATGTCGCCATGCGACGACGAGGCGGGGTCGCGAACACTTTGTCCTCGCAGTGTGTATTCACACGAGAAGACTTAGTGATTCGTGACACAAACATAAAAATGTAGCGTCTCGACTGAAAGGAGAGGCGATTCCTGCTCTGATTCCCAAAATAAAAAAGAGTTATTGCTAACTCTTTTTTGTAAAAATGCACTATTTAGTATTTTCTGAATACCAACACGCCCATACCACCCAATTGTTCAACAGGACCAATCTTATATCTTTCTGTGAGAACGAATCCATGTTTTATAACTTCAGGAATAAATTTGGGAATTGATATTTTGAAATCGCCACGATTGAAATTTTTCTGAGGGTCATCATTTGTCATGTTGTTGATACTTTCACGAATACCTCTCAAAAGATTTTGAGTTTGATTGTATCCTTCTGATTTCAAAATACCATCTGTGTAAAACATTTGATTTATCATGCCGCAGTAATTGAAAATATGTTTTATTGTTTCATCTGTCGCAAGTCCAGCATAGTTCGTTCCAGAGAAAGCATCATCAATCAGATTTTTTGCTTCTTCTTTGGCAAGTTCAATGAACCCTCCTTTGAGAGCTTCGTGAATGATGTGGCAATAAAATTGTGCAACAAATATTTTTCTCTGTTCTTCATCTTTATAATCACGGATGAATTCATCGCCAATGACAAGGATGCCATTGGGTTTCAAAAGATCAAAACATTTTTTCAGCCATATCTCACGTTCAATTCCATGAACATGATGCATGACACCTTGCATTAGGATAATATCAAAAGATTTTATTGTGTCTTTCATGCCTTGGCCATAAATTTCTTTATTTTGAGAAAAATCAAGCTGGCGAAATAAAACTTTTCCAGTTTTATACGTTAGGATATTCTTCGGTATTCCGTTTGCGTAATGGATGAATTCTTCTGAGATATCTGTCCCTATAACTGTTCCTGTTGTTTGTTGTGCCAATTTCCATGTTAATCTTCCAGGTCCACAACCAAGGTCAAGGATATATGCCTCGTCATTGGACAAAACATGTTTTTTGACAATTCTCATGATGCATTCATCCGCTTGGGGGATATATTGATGACCTTGCAGGGCATTGATGTATACGTCTGGACGTACGGTCTTGCCGTAATCTTGTATGATTTCGTTCATATCGTGTTGGTTTTTTAAAGAGGGTTTCTCAAGTATCATACCACATATTGTTGGCTTTTACAAGGAGTTCTACTGATA
This sequence comes from uncultured Candidatus Saccharibacteria bacterium, assembly GCA_964606285.1. Taxonomy (GTDB): domain Bacteria; phylum Patescibacteriota; class Minisyncoccia; order Phycocordibacterales; family UBA9973; genus CAZSFP01. The sequence continues at coordinate 10,584 of CAZSFP010000003.1, read as the reverse complement.
ACAATAATATTTCTTTTTAGATGTATGTATGACAATGAGACAAACCGTCGCGGTCGCGACGGTTTGTCTCATTGTGTCGAATTTTACTATTTAAATCGCACTGTTCTAAAAATTGCGAACGCGGTTTGTTGTTGCGAGGTGGTGAGATCGCGGCCGATGATCGTCATCTTTTTTTGCCACGGCAGTCGCTTGTAGTATGCCCCCGTGATGTCTGCACCGAGGCCGCGTGGTCGGACAAAGAATGTTCGGACACCATCAACCCATTCATGCGACGTAATATAATAATCTTTTGGTAGTTCATCGAGCGTGCTATCGCCGACGCCGACGGTATAAGTAAGCATGACAGAACCAGATGCATTGGTAATTGTTCCAGATGTTGCAGTGTGGTTCGTAATTGTCCATGTTTTGGGAATGGCAATTGTGAAGTATCGGGTATTGTATCCACGCCATGATGATGGAATATGATTTATATTTGGAGTGCTATCAAAAGAAATATCAATTTCAACATCTGTTGGACCATAGACGTCACCGCCTGTTGCTCCGCCTAGTACTCCTGGATTGACCGGATTTACAAAGTAACCCGGATTGTTCGCCGCTCGTTGATAACCACCGGTTACGAGCCAAATGACGAACATGACGACGAAGAGTCCGATAATCCATTGTAGTAATTCGTGTTTCATGAGTAGAGATGTTGATGGTTTGGGCAAAAATGTGCACTTCTGCCGTTTATTACTTTTCTCAGTATAGCACCAGAGCAGCCTTTTTTGCCACATCGTTCTCCTTTTTTCTGATAGACATTGTGTTTGTGATGGAATCGTCCAGGGTTCCCGTCAATATCTCGATAGTCAGATGTTGAATCACCGCCGAAATCAATACCGGTCAAAAGGACGCGTCTCATGGCGGTAAAAATCTTTTTCATGTCTGACTTCGGAATTTTTTTCACGATGCTTTCCGGGTGAATGCCGGCGAGCCATAGTGCTTCATCAGAATAAATATTGCCGACACCAGCAACAACTGTTTGGTCCATGAGTACTGTTTTTATTTTTCCAGATGGTTTACGGGACAGTCGTGAAGAAAATTGTTCAAAACTGAAATTGGTATCAAGTGGTTCTGGTCCGACAGTCTCGAGTGATGTGTCGGCAGAGAGGAGCGTGACTTTGCCAAATTTTCGCGCATCACAAAAAGCGAGGTGTATCACCTTGTTTTTCTTGTTGCGAAGTGTAAAAACGACATGGATGAATCTATTGTACGGATCGCGGAGGGGGCCGTTTTCGGTTGGTTCCCACCCAGATTTCTTTTGGATATATTCACCGTAGAGCAGGTGGCCGGTCATTTTCAAGTGAATGAGAATCATCTCTTTGTTTTCGAGTCGGATCAAAATATTTTTTGCACGGCGTTCAACTTTCAATATTTTTTGATCAATAATTATTTTTTTAAAACGCTTGAAAAACGCATCGTCTTTGATGGTGTGTTTGAATTGTTTGATCGACTGATGTTTTTTGTTGAGATCGGTCCACACATCCGTGATGACTGAACCTGGCAGGACGCGCTGCAATCCGTTGACCGTGGTGGTTACTTCTGGAAGTTCTGGCATGTTATTTTTTTCCTAGTATTTGCAATGCAAGTTTGAGACGTTCACTTGTACCAGTGATCGTTGGGTCGATGTCTTTGAGTACATCACGGGCTTCGTTTTGAGAATAGCCAAGTGATTTGAGTGCTTCGAGCGTATCATGTTCACCGCGAAGATTTGTTTGATTGTCGTCTTTGTGAGCAGCAAGCTTGTCGCGGAGTTCGATAACTATTTTTTCTGCAGTTTTTCTTCCAATACCAGAAACCTTCGTCAGGTAGTTTGTATCGCCGGTCGCGATTGCTTTTTTGAGAACATCGATAGTTGCGAGGGAGAGGATCGAGAGTGCAGAACGCGGGCCAATACCAGAGATAGAGAGGAGCATTTCAAAAAAAATCTGATGTTCCTCAGTTGTGAATCCATACAAGTCGAGTGCATCTTCGCGAACGGCGAGATGGGTATAGAGGGACGTTTGTTGTCCGATAGAGAGTTCACCAATCGTGTCAGCGGCCACAAATACTTTATAGCCGAGACCATTTGTTTCAACGATAATGAAGCGTTCGTTTTTGTCACGTATTGTGCCTGTGATATGGGCGATCATGGAAGTAGTATAACATAGTGGATTTCAGAGAGGAGGGGGCAGTAAATACCTTTTGCATAAAATTATCTTTTCTGGTATAGTCTGTCGTATGCCAATAACACAATCAGCCAAAAAAGCACTTCGCGGATCCATTGAAAAAAAGAAGGTCAATGACCGTCGGAAGAAAGCGATGAAAGAGTCTATGAAAGCCGTAGAAAAGCTCGCAAAGACTGACAAAGGAGCGGCACAAAAGCTTGTTTCACAAGCCTACAGTGCCATCGACAAAGCGGCAAAAAAGGGTGTCATCAAGAAAAACACCGCAGCCCGCAAGAAAGCTCGCATGACTCGCGTCGTTAAATAATAAAAAACTCCCGCTTTTGCGGGAGTTTTTTATTATAGAAATTGCATACCAATGCAAATACGGTATGATAGGAACATGTCCCTCATCTATTTTTATGGAAACGAATGTGAGCACTGCGAACGAATGAATGCACTTGTGGAACGGTTCATGCTTGAAAACAAGATTGCGATCCAGCGTAAGGAGGTCTGGCATAACAAAGAAAATGACGCAGAAATGCAGGCGATCGACTGTGATCGGTGCGGAGGCATTCCATTTTTCTGGAATACCGAAACAGAAAAATGGTTGTGTGGAGAGGTCTCATACGATGAAATCAAGACATGGGCGACAGGGGATGTATTATCAACATAATATAAAATACAATGGAAAATAAAAACAATGTACTATGGGTTGCGCTTGGTGGAATTATTTTAGGATTTTTCGTAGGAATGTTTTGTTTTAGAGGCTTCGGTATGATGAATGATCAATATGTAAATACACACATGATGAACAATGGTCATATTATGAATGATGATGAAATGGATATGGACAGTATGATGGATGGCATGATGGCAGGACTTGAAGGAAAAACAGGAGATGTATTCGATAAGGCATTTATAGAGGAAATGATTGTTCATCATGAAGGTGCGGTTGTCATGGCAAAAAAAGTTCTTGAAGTTTCAAAAAGACCAGAGCTCATCACCCTCGCAAACGGTATTATCAGTGCACAAACAGCAGAAATTTCTCAGATGAAATCATGGCTTTCATTGTGGTTTAAATAAACTTAGACAGTAAATAGAAACAAAGGGCGGTCGGACTATGTCCGACCGCCCTTTGTTGATTGAGACAATATGTTTATTTGGTCATGAATATGTCTTCTGAAAAGGTGTTTTTAAGTGGTTGACTATACCCCCAGGGGGGTATATACTAGTCATATGCATATAGAAAAGAAAAAACTTGTCCGTCGATTGAAACTTGTCGAAGGACAGATTCGAGGGCTTCAAAAAATGGTTGACGAAGGGAGATATTGTATTGATATCATTACTCAAACTTCGGCAATCAAACAAGGGCTTTCAAATATTGAAGATCTTTTGCTCGAGGGACATCTCGGACATTGTGTTATTGATCAGATTAAAAATGGAAAAACTAAAAAAGCAACAGAAGAAATATTAAAAGTGTATCGTCTAAAACGTAAATAATTTTATGAATACTTCTAAAATATACAAAGTAAAAGGAATGCATTGTGCGAGTTGCGCAAGTATTATTGAACGAACTATAAAAAAGGTCGATGGAGTGGAAGAGATTTCAGTAAACCCTGGTACTGAAAGTGTAAAAATATCTTTTGATGAATATAAAACAAATCCGGAAACATTGAATAAAAAACTTGAACCACTCGGATACTCTTTTGTTGTTGAAAAAACTCCATCAATGGTGACTCATAAGATCAATCATGACTCTCATCAAATGTCGGCGAGTGATATGGGAATGTCTGAAGATGAACATGCTGTACATCTAGGCCTCAATCAATCGAAAGCAGAAAAACTTGCTGAACTCAAAGAAATGCGAACAAAAGTTATTTCAGCAATTCCACTTGCAATTATTAGCGTTTTTATGATGGGTTGGGATATTTTTGCACAATTAAATTTTGTAGGTGAAATGTCACTTGTGTTGGAGGAATTTTTCCATCACCTGCTTCCGGTAATGGCGACATATATTCTTTTTGTTGTTGGTAAACCATATTTGCTTGGTTTTTATCGGTTTTTACGTACAGGGTATGCAAACATGGATACACTCATCGGACTCGGAACGTCTGTCGCGTTTTTGTACAGTTTCACAATAGCTGCTTTTGAAGAAACACTCGCGCCGTTTATTGATGTGAGTGTTGCATACTATGATGTGACGATTATTGTTATCACTTTTATTGCGCTTGGAAAATATTTAGAAACGAAATCAAAATTAAAAACGGGCGATGCGATTGAAAAACTTTTAAATTTACAGGCAAAAACTGCCCTCATAATTCGTGCTGGTGTGGAAGTTGAAATTCCTGTTGATCAAGTCATACACGGAGATTTGATAATTGTAAAACCGGGAACAAAAATCCCTGTAGACGGTATTATCACCGAAAGCTCATCATTTGTTGATGAATCAATGGTGACTGGCGAACCGATGCCTGTGCAGAAGAAAATCGGTGACAGTGTTGTTGCGGGGACGATCAACACAAGCGGATCGTTCACATTTCAAGCGACAAAAGTCGGATCAGAAACTTTACTTGCACAAATTATCAAAATGGTGGAAGAGGCACAGAGTAGTAAGGCTCCGATTCAGGCACTTGCTGATAAAATTTCTGCAGTGTTTGTACCGGTCGTCCTTGTTATTTCATTTGTCGCACTCGGTGCATGGCTCATATTTGGAATAGGTCCGCTGGGATTTTCACAGGCACTGTCATTTGGACTGGTATCATTTGTAAGTGTGCTTGTGATTGCGTGTCCGTGCGCATTGGGATTGGCGACACCGACTGCAATCATTGTCGGTGTTGGTAAGGGGGCAAAACAAGGAATTCTCATCAAAGACGCTGCAACATTGGAAAAGCTTCACAAAGTAAACACAGTGATTGTGGACAAGACTGGCACAATAACAATCGGTAAGCCGACACTTGTAGATATAAAAAATAATTCAGAATTAAAAGAGGAAGAATTCATCTCTATTCTTGCTTCACTCGAAACTAAATCCGAACATCCAATTGCGCACGCAATAGTCAGTTATGTGAAAGTTAAAAACATAAACACACACGAAATTTCAAACTTCGAAGGTCTGCAAGGTAAGGGTCTCAAAGGCACCATCAATGGCAGAGAATATTTTACTGGTAATGTAAAACTTATCACAGACCTTGGGCTTACTTTTGACATTGCACAGCTTGAGCAATATACAGCACAGGGTAAAACCCCTGTCATTCTTGCAACAAAAGAAAAAGTACTCGGCTTTGTCATGGTTGCAGATGTTATAAAAACAGAATCAAAACAAGCTGTGATTGATCTCCATAAACTTGGCATCAAAGTCATTATGGTGACGGGTGACGATGAAAAAGCTGCAAAATATATGGCATCACTTGTGGGTATTGATGAAGTTGTCGCTCATGTCTTACCTGCAGACAAGCTCGCAAAAATAAAAGAATTACAATCACAAGGCAATATTGTCGCAATGGCAGGTGATGGTGTAAATGATGCTCCAGCACTCGCACAAGCAGATGTGGGCATTGCGATGGGTACTGGTACCGATGTCGCTATAGAATCCGCAAGTATAACACTTCTTCATGGAGATATTTCAAAATTAGTGAAAGCGATCAAGCTTTCAAAAATCACAATGCATGGCATCAAACAGAATCTTTTCTGGGCTTTCTTTTACAACATTGTCGGTATTCCGCTTGCAGCAGGATTGTTCTATCCAATATTCGGTTGGCTACTCAATCCTGTCTTCGCGGGGTTTGCGATGGCAATGTCGAGCGTTTCAGTAGTTGGGAACTCGCTCAGAATCAAGAGCAAGAAATTATAAAGTTCATTAGTTAATTAATTTATATAAATATATGAAAATATCAAAAGTGCTACATGTTATCAGTGTTATGGTAGGGAGTGTTGGAATCATTGTGTTTGCAGGTGCTATGTTGGGTGGAGGAGATAATCTTGTGTTCGGAATTACAAAGTTCGATTCACTATTTTGTACAGCGATTCTTTTCCTTATAGCTATTTGGACACAACTTGGAACAATGCATCATATAAGGCTTGAAGAAAAAGGTGAACTAATCTAAAACTATTAAAAACAATAAATTATATTATGTCAGATGCACAATCAGAAAAATTTTATACTAGGTTTTCAGGTCTTTATACCTTTTGGAGTAAGGTTTTCTCAAAAAGATATAAAATAATTGCTCAAAGAATAGTGCAAGAAAAGAAACCATTGGAAAGTATTCTAGATGTTGGTTCGGGTCCAGGTGATTTTCTTGAATATTTCAATAGAGAATCACCTGGTGTTAGACTTTTTGCTCAGGATATATCAGAAAAAATGAATGTAATTTTAAAGAGTAGGATATCTAGTGTAACAGCAAAAACAGGATCAGCCGATCATTTACAGTATGAAGACAATATGTTTGATGTTGTCACAAACATGCTTTCTTTTCATCATTACTCTGATCCAGAAAAGTCTATTCGAGAAATGTATCGGGTTTTAAAGAAAGGGGGGTATTTGTATTTGTTTGATATTTGTCCATCAAAATTTTGGAAACCAAAATTCAATATATTTGGCCTTGCTATTGGAGATGGACATAAAAGTTTTTTTACTCCGCTAGAAATAAAAGAACTTGCAGAAAAGACAGGGTTTTCTGTGTTGGAACAAAAAAGATCGGAAGGTATTTCAAATTTTTGGTTAACTATCTTAAAAAAATAATTTATGAAAACATACACATTCCATGTTTCTGGGACACATTGCGCGTCATGCAAAATCTTGATTGAAGATATTTTGGGTAAGCAAGATTTTATAAAATCTGCCCAAGTAAATTTGAAGAAAGAAATAGTAGAAATTGAAACTACTAACGAAAAATCAGCAGATGAGATTTTGGCTATTTTGAATGAGAAAGTAAAACCGAATGGATATACATTGTCGATAGAGAAAAATATGGAAGTAAAGGAATCAAATAATGTAATTTGGACAGCAATACCAATTGGTTTACTGTTTTTAATTTTATTTTTCTTATTGCAAAAATCAGGAATATTAAATTTAGGTATTGGTGGCGATGTGACACCGACAACAAGCTTTATTATTGGACTTATCGCTTCTGTTTCGAGCTGCCTTGCAATAGTTGGAGGGCTTGTGCTGTCACTCTCTGCAAAAATTTCACAGGATGATGTCAGCGACACAAAAACATTTGTTCTTTTTCATATAGGCAGATTGGTGAGTTTTGGATTACTTGGTGGAGTACTTGGACTTGTCGGCAATGCTATTGGAATCAATTTTACTGTCACAGGAATATTGGGAATTATTGCATCACTTGTCATGCTTTTCCTTGGATTGAATTTGGTTGGTATATTTGCAAAAAATAAATTAACACTCGGTTCTGGAATTTTTAATTTCTTTAGAAAAATTGAACACAAAACACTCACACCTCTCATCATTGGGTTTGCGACATTTTTCTTGCCATGTGGATTTACACAATCAATGCAAATCGTCGCGCTTTCAAGCGGGACATTTTGGGGAGGTGCGATGATTATGTTTGCTTTTGCTTTGGGAACATTGCCAGTACTTGCAATTCTTTCATTTGGATCAGTGTCGTTTGCGCACTCAAAATATGCACCGTTATTCTTCAAGTCAGCAGGTGTCGTCGTTATCGGGCTTGGTTTATTTGCACTTCTTGCTGGTCTTGGAGGTCTTGGTATTATTCAGCCATTATTTACTATATAATTATCAGATGAACAAAACAGCACTCATTATTATCAGTATCGGGTTTGTCATCGCTCTCGGTATTATTTTTACTATCGGCCAAAAGACAGGTGACAACAGTGATTCGGGTCAAATAATAGAAAACAGTGAGATAAAAGACGGTATTCAGTATGTGGTTATTACTGCACGTGGTGGATATTTTCCGCGTATGTCATCTGCAAAGGCTGGTGTTCCTACAAAACTGGTCGTAAAAACGACAGGAACGTATGATTGTTCGACGTCATTGGTTATTAGATCTATCGGGTATCAAAAAGTATTACCACAAAAAGGTGAAGAAATAATTGACCTTGGTGTACCAAAGACAGGAGAATCATTGATCGGTACATGTAGTATGGGAATGTATAACTTCTCAATACAATTTTCTGATTAGATATTGATATGGCGATTGTGTACGATCAATAAAAGGACGATCGGATTATATCCGATCGTCCTTTTATTGATTGAGACAAGTTTGTCTATTGAGTCATGAGTGTACCTTCTGAAGAGAGGGTTGCGTTACCTGCTGCATCGATAGAGACAGTACGGTAGTAGTATGTCGTATGAGAAGCGAGGCCTGAAAGAGAAAGACTGTGTGCAGTACCACCATTTACAGATGATGCATTTGCAACATTTCCTGAGAGAGAAAATCCATTTGGAAATGCTGGATCATCATAGCCAACGAGTGGAGTTGTAGAGTAGTATACTTTTGCAGATACTTGTTCGCTCGTGTTCCATGAAATCATTGCGCTATTTGATGTCAGGTTTGAAACTGATAGGTTTGAAAGAACGGGACTGACTTGATCACTAGAAACAGGGAAATATCCATTGATACGTCCGCGTGTCGCTGGTCCAACAATACCATCTTGTGCGATGCCCTGAGAAGCTTGGAATCGAATAACAGCCGCTTTTGTCAGAGAGCCAAAATAATTTGTTTCCTGTCCGGCAGAACCGGCACCAGATGAAGCAACAAGAAAACCATTGCTATTGAGAAACACCTGGAGACTTCGAACGTCCTCACTTCGTGATCCAAGTTTCATGTTTGTACTGACTACAGCAGCATGTGCTTGGGTGGCGATGAGGATTGCCATAAAGAATGCACTAACACCAATCGCAATTGCGAACAATGTTGTTTTCTTTGTTTGTGTAAATGTATTCATATAATTGTATTTTAATTAAGATAAAGGTTGTTTGATAAGTAGATATTACATCGACCTTCTACTATACAAACGACACATCTCGACAATTGTGACACAAGTCTTTCATAAAGATACAGATTTGATATTTGTCAAAGAACCTATGGTATAAAATAAAAAACAATCAGTGGGCTGATTGTTTTTTTAAAATTGCACGCAGTGTGTGTTATCAGTGTATCCTGTAGCATTCTCTTTGTTCATAATATAAAAAATCTTCTTCTCCGCTCGGAAATTTTTCATAAATCGGTACCCAGTGATAATGAAGGGATGTCGCTGTAACACGAATGACTGGGATAATTGGTACAACATACTGTATTCGTGGTGGACAGTATCGGGTATATGTTCTTGGACCATTGATACGAAATCCTTGTCTCGATCCTTGATAGTTGTAAAATCGGCCATTGTTTGGAGTAGGAGAAGTTCTGGGGCCATAATAATGGCGATTGTTTTGTACTTCAGTAATAAACGAAAAAAGGAATAATCCAAATGTTATATATATAGTTTTCATGGTGCAGGCTTTTTTAGCAGTGTATGCCTATGTCGAAAATTTTGCAAGAAATGCTTATTTTAAGATTGTGAAATATGACGTGCATTACGAGATTGCTCATCAAATACAAAAATGTCATATGTTGATTCGTAGACTATCCGCGCGCCATTTCGCAAATACAAATTTCGTGCTTTTGGAGAAGAGCTGAAATAAATGTTGATGTTGTGTTTCTTAAGCTCTTCATTGAAAAGTGTTGTTCCGATGCCATTGTTTCTGAATTCTTTTTTTATAAAAAAAGTGGCGGCTGCATAATATCCTTTGTCGCGAAGCTCTTGGACTTTTGCGCGGGCTTCTCTATTGAACCAATTGTATGGCTTGTATTTTATGATGGGGAAATGGGTGATACAGAATCCACCGATGATCTCTCCCTCATGTTCTATGAGAAAAAGTTGAAATTGTTTCCAGTCACAGAATTTCATGATGAGTATATAGAGTGTCCATGTCGGAAATCGTTCTTTGGAAAGAAAAAATAAATATTTCAAAAAATCTGAATAATCGGATGCTAATCGAATAGAAAATGAAGGAGTAGGAATCATGTTCGTATTATACGATACCCCACAGTAAATCAAAGTAGTTGTTAAAAAATAAAAATGACCTAACGCAAAGGTTAGGTCATTTTTATACGAGCGGAAGTAGTGAGATTCCTTTTCACCCAAATTGTTTTGGTTGCAAAGCAACATCAAAACAATTTTCCTTCAAAGTCGGCCGCCCTCACTCGGACCAATGGCGTTCGGGTCGGCTTCGAATCTCATATAATTCTGCCATGATAGTAAAAAACAGCGATTTATTCGCTGTTTTTTACTATTGCGGAAGTGGTGAGATTCGAACTCACGGTCCGCTTTCACGGACGACTGTTTTCAAGACAGTTGCCTTAAACCACTCAGCCACACTTCC
>CAZSFP010000002.1:0-166506 GCA_964606285.1 uncultured Candidatus Saccharibacteria bacterium | reverse complement strand
AAAGTTTTTTCATAGAAAATAATTATCGGGGATAAAATATTGACTGCAATCCTGCTTGGACCATCGAGATCGCCTGTTCAACTGCAGATCGACCACTGGTAACATCAGCGATCATCGTCTTGAACAGTGTATCAGTTGCGGCAGCATTCGGATCGATCCATGTCCGTGCGACAAGCGCCTGATCATAGAGTATCGGCCCAAATGTCGTTTGCGGTTTTGCTGCAAGCTTCGTCCGAAGCACCGGCGTCATAGAAAGCGACTGAGTCATCGCATCAGCGACAGGACTTGCGGCAAAGAGACCGGCGACACCGTACGCACCGTTCAAGTTCTTTGATGATTTGGAAATAACGACGCTGTAGAGACGACCAAAGTTAGATGGCAATCCGTCTTTTGCCTGAGGAAACTGCGATACATAAAATTTCAGGTTTGGATTGAGTCGGGCAATGGTCGGCAATTCACTCGCAAACCCGAGATACATTGCGAGATCACCGGCAACAAACATATCACGACTAGAACGAAGTGATTTGTTCCACGTATAGACCGGATTGCTCGTATCAGAAAAACTCATATAAAAACGAAGTGCGTCATTTGTACTGCCGGTTCCAAGAAGTTTCGGTGTATAGGTTCCCGATATATCGCGCGAGACAATCGGGCTGCCAGCTTGTAAAAATAATGCAGAAATAATCGCCTTGGCATTGTCGATATTCGTATATTCACCGAGCCCAATACTCGCTTTCGAAACAATGCCGGCATTTGTTTTGACCGTCAGTTTCGGTGCGATGGCGACAACTTCATCCCATGTTTTCGGTGGAAGTGGTATCCCTTTTGCTTCGAGAAGATTCGGATTGTAATACATGATGAGTGGATCAACTGCCATTGGAAAACCAAGAATACCGTCCTTTGCGAGAAGGACATCGGTGATCTGGGCATAATTCGCACGGAAATTTTCTGCAGAAAAATTTGTGTATGGAATAGGAATAATTTTATTTTCAAACCGATAGAGTGAATCTTGCGGCAAAAGGAAAAGATCAGGACCCGTACCCGATGCAAGCGCTTCGATCAAGTCAGTTTCGAACGTATCACTGTTCTTTTCTATATATGAAAGCGAGTATGATTGCTTGTTGTTGAATTCCTGAAGCGGTACACCGAGTGCACGAGATGGGACTGTTCCCCACATGACAACTGCTCCTGTCGGTCCATTCGTTTTTGCTTTATCCGGCAACTTGATAAAACCAGCAAAGATAGCAATCGCCGCAACAGCACATGCGATGAATATGCCGATAAAAATGACTTGAAAATTAGATTTCTGCATTAGTTCTAGTATACACGGTCTCTATAGAAATATTATACGTCTATGTGAATTACCCTTTTCTAAAAATAATACCGAAATGGTGGGAGCCGGAAGGAATGTCTTTGACTTTGACATAACCCATGTCAACCAGCATTTTTTCAACGGTACTGACCGGAACGATATGGTTCACATGCGGTCCCATGCCGCCAAACGAATCCGTCCAGTCGATGACGATGATCTTGCCGCCATGTTTGAGGATACGTGTCGCTTCGTTCAAACATCCCTTTTTGTCTTCGACTTGAAACAGTGTATTCGCGAGAATGACAGCATCGACGGCACTGTCGGCGATCTTTGTCGCACCCGGCCGTTCAATATCACCCCAAATCACATGGACGGATTCGATGTGCTCAGTATGTTTTTTGATCGTTGCCAGTAATTCTTTCTGCACTTCGATCGCATAGACTGATCCGTGCGCACCGACAATGCGTGCGATCGGTACGGTGAGTGCGCCGGTTCCCGCACCAAAGTCTGCGACGCTCATGCCTTGCGTGAGTCCGAATTCATCAACCAACGTTTGCGGATCCATGAATGTATTCATCCCGTTAGAAATAAACGTATAATCGTGTTGTCTTATACATTTGTAAATTAAAGTAAATAATAAAAATGTGAGTAAAGATGCATCCGGTTATTTCTAACGGGATTCATGAGAATAGTATACCCTAGTAAGTAGTGAGTAGAAAGTAGTGAATAGTTAATTCTTTTTTAAAATACATTTTCTTTCATCCCATCCATTGAACTGTCGCGTAATTTTCTGCTGAAAATTCGCTCTTTCTCGATTCGTCAATCTGCGAAAGATAGTTCAAAAGGATGGATCAGTATTTATTTAGATACAATACACAAAGCAAAACCGCGACTGAAAAGTCGCGGTTTTGCTTTTCTACTTACTATAAATTACTTGCTAGTTAGAGACACGTGCACGATGCAATAGTATCACCTGGACGGAGTTTCATGATGGTAACGCCTTGGGTGTCACGACCGAGATCAGAGACATGCTCGAGATCGGTGCGGATCACCTGTCCTTTCTTTGACATCGCGATCAATTCTTCTTCATTTTTGATGACACGAGCAACGATGAGATCGCCGGTTTTTGCGGTAATTTTCGCAGTCTTGATGCCGGATCCCGCACGCTTCTGGATCTTGTATTCATCGAGACTAGTCTTCTTTCCAAGGCCATTGGCGCTCATCGTGAGGAAGAATCCGTCCTTTTTGTTTTTGGTGACGACGTCAACACCGACAAGAATGTCATTCTTTTTGAGTTTCATCGCAGTGACACCGCCGGCAGTGCGGCCCATTTCGCGGACATCGGATTCTTTGAAACGGATCGCTTGGCCGCCATTTGTCGCAAGCATGATTTCATCGCCTTTGTCGACGAGCAGCGCTGATGCGAGTTCATCTCCTGCATCGAGACGGATCGCGATGATGCCGCTCCGTCGGACATCCTTGAAGCTTTCAGTCGACATCTTCTTTGCCACGCCACGTGCAGTGACGAGCATGAGGTACGGTGTTTCTTTCTTTGCTTCTTTGGACATCGGAAGGATTGACGTCACGCGTTCATCCGTACCGAGCGAGAGGAAGTTCATGATGGACTTGCCTTTCGTTGCACGCTTGCCTTCTGGAATATCGTACATCTTGATCTGGTACGCCTTGCCGAGGTTCGTAAAGAAGAGCAAATCACTGTGCGTGTTCGTCGTGAGGAGCATCGTCACGAAGTCTTCTTCTTTTGTTTCGAGGTCGATGACGCCGACGCCGCCACGTTTCTGGCTACGATATTCGGACGGATCAGTACGCTTCACATAGCCGCCTGCGGTAAAGACAAGGACGGATTCTTTTTCCGGAATCAAGTCTTCTTCATTGATCATTTTGACGCCGCCTTTGACGACCTTTGTTCGACGAGGATCCGCGTATTTTTCTTTGACGGTTCCCAATTCATCAGTGATGACACCTTTGATTTTTTTCTCGCTCGCGAGAAGCGCCATGAGTTCGGCGATCAAATCCTGTTTTTCTTTGAGTTCGAGTTCGACTGCTTTGCGTTCGAGGCCGGCAAGCTTTTGCAAGCGCATTTCGAGAATGGCTGCAGCCTGAAGATCAGAGAATTTGAATTCTTTGATCAAGTTCATTTTCGCAAGTGCAGCGTCTTTGGATCCGCGAATGATCGTGATGACGCGATCGATGTGATCGAGCGCTTTCTTCAAACCGAGGAGAATATGTTCGCGTTCACGGGCTTTACGAAGATCAAATTCACTGCGGCGGCGGATGACGTCGACGCGGTGCGCGATGAATGCAGTGAGCATCGACTTGAGAGACAATGTTTTTGGTACGCCATCAACGAGCGCGACCATGTTGTAGTGAAATGTTTGTTCGAGCTGCGTATGTTTGAAAAGATAATTGAGTACTTTCTGGGGATGCGCACCACTCTTGATGTCGATGACCACGCGGATGTCGTCCGTCGATTCGTCGCGGACGTCTTTGATGCCTTCGATTTTTTTCTCACGGATAAGTTCTGCGATGGAAATGATGAGATTTGACTTGATAACCTGATACGGAATGGAGGTGATGATGATCTGGAACTGGCCGTTCTTTGTCTCGACGATTTCAGTATCTCCGCGCGTGACAACACCACCGCGACCGGTCGCATACGCATGCATGATGTCTGCCTGACCATAAACAACACCACCGAGTGGGAAATCGGGTCCTTTCATATGAACTGCGAGGTCTTCTGTGGTTGCTTCAGGATTTGCGATCAGATGGAGTGTCGCGTCGATGACTTCGCCCAAATTGTGCGGCGGAATTTTTGTCGCCATACCGACGGCGATACCGAGCGTACCGTTCAAAAGGAGATTCGGCAGTGTTGTCGGAAGCACGGTCGGTTCTTTGCGCGTATTGTCATAGTTCGGTTGGAATTTGACCGTTTCTTTTTCGAGATCACGCATGAGCTCGCTCGAAAGACGTGACATCTTTGCTTCGGTATAACGCATCGCCGCAGCATTGTCGCCATCGATGGATCCGAAGTTTCCCTGTCCTGCGATGAGCGGATACCGCATAGAGAAATCCTGTGTCATGTTGACCATGGCATCATAGACGGACGCGTCGCCGTGCGGGTGATATTTACCGAGCACGTCACCGACCACGGTTGCAGACTTTTTGAAACGTGCACTCGACGTCAAGCCTATTTCGGACATCGAATAGAGGATACGACGGTGAACCGGCTTCAAACCATCACGGACATCCGGAAGCGCACGATCGGTAATAACCGACATGGCATAGTCGATGTATGATGTCTTCATTTCCGCGACAATATCGATACCGATAATCTTGTCGTGCTTTGGAAGTTCTATAGGATCTTGTGATTTTTCTTTTGCCATATTATTTTTTCATGAAATCTGTTTTTGCTGACTGAAACGTGTTTTTAAAACTCTCCCCGATCATCTGGAACGGCCGGACTGATCGCTCGAACTCTGATTTTTGCGCCGGTGACGAGAATTTTATACCGAGCGTTATCATCCAAAAGATGACAATGAGTCCCGATATCACAATCGTCGTGACAATGACCACGCGCTTTTTCACATGATGCGGCTTTGTCTGGAGTTGTTCAAGATATTTTTTCATCCCGTTAGAAGCAGATCACGATCATTGATCGTGCATTTAGCTTTTGATTAAAGTTAATACTATTTTTTATTTGCATATAATTATATACCATTGTGATCGTAACTTCTAACGGGATTCATTCCAATTATTGCGGATCAAGCACGATAACACTGGCTTCTTTCATTTCGATGTCTTTGCGCTTGATCGTCAATTTGTCGAGATGCTCTGTCGTTTCTGAACCTGCTTCTTTGAGAAATGTCGCAAGTGCACCCTTGTCGCGATCTGCACCATAATCAAGCGGGATAATGATGTGCGGTTCGCAGGCAATCGCGAGTTCGTACGCATCAGATGCGGCAAGTGTCCCCTTGCCGCCGATCGGAATACAGAGAATATCGACGGCATCGAGCAATGCTTTCGCTTCTGCTGGGAGTTTCTTGTCAGCAACCGGGCCGACAAAACCGATCGACATGTTGTCGAGTGAAAATCGATATACCGTCACGATAGAATCCTCTCCATCGATCTGTGTCGGTACTGCTGCACCTTTGATAAAAATATCTTTGACCTCGTATTCCCCTGGACCACGAACGATAAATGGAACACGGTCACCATGAGAGAGGAGATCAACACCGTTGTAGTCTGCATGTGGAGCGGAAACAAATGCGATATCTGCACCAAAACGAGAAAGTGTGATGCCGGATGGTGCGTTTTTTGCCGGCGGATTGACTGCGATAGTCACATCACCAAGCGAGAATTTGACGCACTGTTTGCCGAGATAACTGATAATCATAGTCTCCAGTATAGCAAGAAAATGAGGGATTGGAAAGGAAAAATAAGAGGTTCTGTTGATTAAATTACAATAGATGACTTGATTGGGATATGTAAAGTATCTACGAGTTTTTTCAATACCTGCTCCCCTTCAAAACTAAATGGCATCGTATAAAAATCAGAAATCCCATAGACTGATTTAAAATATTCAATCTGATATTGAACCAACTGGAATGACAAACCCCGCCTGCGATATTCTGGAAGTGTAATAACAGCCATAAGATAGAGTGCTTCAAATAAACGATTCTTTTTGGATTCATCTGATAATTGTTTCTCAGTCATTTTCCCTGCCAAAAAATTATTCATGTTTACTTTTGATGTCGGCAACACGACTGACCACGCAATAACAGTGTCGTTCTCTTTAAAACAAACAAGAGTATTTTTATCTATAGCAACAAGCTGTGAAGTATTTTCAACAGTCGGTTCTGCCTGTGTCGCGTCTTCATTCGTTTCAAAAAGCTTTTCAGCAACGACTGTCATTTTTTGAATATTTTCTATTGTTGGATATTGAATGTTATTGTTCATTGAATCTTTTTATTGAAAAAGGAGAAATATCAAAACGTGTTTTACCGTCTGTTGCCAAATCTGCCAATACTTCTCCGACACCACCTGAGTGTTTGAAGCCATGTCCAGAACACGGCGATGCAATAATAATTTGTTTATGAACAGGATGAAAATCTATAATAAAATCTGAATCTGGAGTAACCGTATACATACAAACTTTTGATTTTATAACTTTAGGATTAATTCCCTGTATTCTATCTTTAATATATGTATCATACATTTTTTGCGATTCTTGTTCCGTTACTTCTCTATCTATAGTATCCGGTGATACTTCTTCAGAATATTCTTCGCCAGCAACTTTTATACCACCGTCTTTACCATCTATAGCAGGAAAGCCATAGACGTCTTTACCATTACCAAAATCCCAAATAAAAATGGGAAATTTATTTTCTACCGTAAAAGATTGATATTTAGTACTACAATCAAACCAATACAATACTTGTCGATATACTTTGAAAAGGTCTTTCAATTCTGGAAAAAAAGTGTTCATCCAAGAACCTGGGGAAAGTATTATTTTTTTCGTAAGTATTTCCCCTTCTGTTGTCGTTATTTTGACTATGCCATCATCAAGAACATCTACACTCATAACTTTTGTATTCATCAACATTTCTACTCCATTTTTCTTTGCTAATTCTAATTGTGTTTCTATACAAACTTCTGGCTTGAGATATCCCGCATTTTCTTCAAAATATCCAATTTCTTTCCCTTGTAAAAGAAATTGTGGGAATTTTTCTTTTAGATCTTCTGCAGACAGTATGGTGTGTTTGATATTATATTTTTCTGCAGCTTCTATGGTATTTTGAATAAAATTTTTCTTTCCATGAATTGCTTCTGCTTCAGCATTACCAAAGATAATTCCTCCCACTTTTTCCAATAATTTCTTGCCGGTTTTCTTTTCTATTTCTTCAAAGATTTCATATGACCGAAGTACAAGCGGAACATATGATTTTCCCTCTCCGATAGCTTGGCGGGTGATTCTCGTATCTCCATGCGAAGAACCAAATGAGTGCGGAGGATTGAATTGATCAATGCCAAGCACCTTGAGATTTCTTTGTGATAGTTGATAAAGTGCACTACTTCCCATGGCCCCCAACCCTACAACGATAACATCATATGGAGTATTCATAACGTACAGTTTATCAAAAGGATAGAAATAACACTATCGTAGTACAAATAAAAAAATCCCGCAGTATGTGCGGGATTTTTACAATCATTGTAATGGTCCTGTTTAAATACCAAAGAAATTTTCCCATGAAATCCATTGTTCTTTGTAATGCCGTGGAGGATAGCTTGGCCAATCAAGATGTTTCTTTGCCTCTGGTTTATATTCTGTCCAGAAATTTTTTAAACCAAGGTTTCTTACTTCTTTTTGTAATTCTCCAAGAGACAGTTTTTTATGTTGTGATGGTTTCCTGTCTGTCTGAAAAAGATGAGGAAACGATACCCATTGTTTCTTATATGTAACACTCGGAGAACTCGGTAATTTTTTCCTTTTTCGATGTTGAAATTTTTCAAGGAGTATTTGATACTGCCCAGAACTTTTGCAATTATGTTTTTTTACAAATTTCCGTAATTCAGGCAATGTCATATACTTTTCTTGTTTCCTTTGTAGTCTCTTCATATATATTCGCTTGCCCATATCAAGAAACACTTGTTTCCATCCTTTCCAATGTTTTCTGTATGTCACATGTGGATTTGATGTAAATTTAGGATTTCCTGGGGTTAGTTTCTTGTATTCTGTAGAAAAAAGGATTCCGAGCTTTTTTAATTCCTGTAGCCATTTTTTATACGTTGTGGGATATTTTTTGGATTTTTTACCCAAAAATGTTACCCATGATGGCATATCCTTCTTGTATGTACGAGTCGGGTTCCATGGCCAATCTTTATGTTTTTTAAGAAACTGAAGATAATGAGTACTGGATTGTACACCGGCTTTTTTCACAGCAGCCGACCATTCATTGAATGGAAGATATTTGTTTTTCTTCTTTTTAGTAATCTTCTCCCAGCTCATATTATAGTATTCAGTAGGTTTTGAGTGTAAACCAGAACGCGGATGTTTTTTCCGAAATGCAAGAAATTTTCCTTTTGTTGAAAGTTTGTGCTTTTTTAGTTTTTTTCTAAATTCGGTAAGAGATAAGAATTTCTTTTTCATATTTCAAAATTACAGTTTTTATCATAATACATTATATTTAAATAAAGTCAAGTTATTGCAAAATGATACCCCTTATGTTATATTCCGTCTATTAGAAGTAAGGATTTTGGGATAACCTTTGCGCACCGATTATAACTGCCCGCGCGAAACCCCAAGAGCCAAGATCCGCCTTCGAGGCGGTATTTATTTTTATGAACGATATGCAATCAATCCTCGACAAGGTTCCTATGGGACCTGAGCTCGATCAGTTAGTAGAAGGACCGGTTATCAGTATCCAAAAGTCTTCAGTCTTCGTCGACTTGAAGCCATTTGGAACAGGTATCATTTATGGCCGTGAATTTATCAACGCAAAAGACATCATCAAGAAAGTAAACCTCGGTGACGTCATCAAAGCGAAAGTTGTCGATCGTGAAAACGAAGATGGCTACGTGGAACTATCACTGAAGGAAGCAAAACAAGCACTCATCTGGAACGAAGCAGAAAGTCTCATCGCATCAAAGACACCGGTTACTATCGTCGTCAAAGAAGCGAACAAAGGCGGTCTCATCCTCGAATGGAACGGCATCGCTGGCTTCCTCCCTGCGTCACAATTGAAAGCGGAACACTATCCACGCGTTGAAGATTCTGACAAGGACAAGATCTTGAAAGAATTGAAGAAACTCGTCGGTGAAAAACTTTCTGTCACGATCATTTCTGCACTCCCAAAAGAAGGCAAGCTTATCTTCTCAGAAAAAGAAGGAACTGAAGGCGATCGCAAAGAAGTTGTCGGCAAGTACAATCTCGGTGACGAGATCGAATGCGATGTCGCAGGTATCGTTGACTTTGGCATTTTCCTCAAAGTTGAAGACGGCCTCGAAGGACTCGTCCACATCTCTGAAATCGACTGGGGTCTCGTGGAAGATCCACGAACGATGTTCAAGCTCGGCCAAAAAGTCAAAGCGAAAATCATCGAAATCAAAGACAACAAGATTTCTCTTTCTATCAAAGCACTCAAAGAAAATCCATGGAAATCATTTGAAGACAAGCTCAAGAAAGGCGATGTCATCAAAGGTGTTGTTATCAAATACAACAAGCATGGTGCACTCGTGTCTATCCGTGAAGGTGTTGCTGGACTCGTCCACAATTCCCTCTTTGGCGGCGACGCGAAACTCCGTGAGAAACTAGAATTGGGCAAGACATACAATTTTGCTGTCACTCTCTTTGATGCCAAGGAACAGCGCATGACGCTCTCAATGGCAGACGAAAGTAAGTAGAAAGTTATAAAGTTCATAAAGTAAAAAGTATGAATCAAAAATCCCACAGGTCCGACCTGTGGGATTTTTGATTTAAAAGAATGCTATACTTTTTCTAATGCCAATTCCCGATATACAACCAATCTCCATAGAAACGATCAATAAAGTACGCGTCATAGAGAACAATGAACCGCTTGTTGAGATACCAGAAAAAGGAAATATCATCCTCCAGTCTGACAACAGATATTTATTGCCATATCTTCGTACGCAAGTATCGGACATGCTTTTTATTGCCGCCAGTTATCTTCCTCTAGAATACAAACTTCTCGTTGTCACTGCCTATCGTCCGCGATCAATACAGAGAAGGATGTGGTATCGGCGTCTTGTACATCTCGCTATCCGATATCCATTCAAAGCACTGTTTCAGCCATTTGCATTTCGTGCCATGGCGAGCAAGTACACTGCCCCGCCCGGTGGCAGCTCGCACCAATGCGGAGCAGCTGTTGATGTAAAACTTATCGATCTCCAGGGAAATTTGATAGATATGGGAATAGACCAAAAAGAATTTGGAGAAACATGTCATACCGCATATCCGCATATCACGGACAAACAGAAAAAGAATCGTGAAATATTGTATGACGCCATGACAAAAGCAGGATTTATAAATTATCCCCGGGAATGGTGGCACTATTCCTACGGCGACAAAGTTTGGGCTGCATACAGTAGTAAAACAGACTGTTTTTACGGACTGATTGAAGATAAATAAACATCATATAAAAGAAAAAATCCTTCCATTTGGAAGGATTTTTTCTTTTTGACTTTTATAAATGATAATGGTATTGTATGAAAAACTTCTTAAACAACTAAATTATGTGGACTGACATTACTATTATAGTTTTGATAATTGCATTAGTTATAGCTCTCATTGTCATCGGCAATAAAAGTACTACGATTAAAAACCTTGAGAAAGATAAAGGTACAATTCTTCAAGCAGCTGAATCTCGTTTGAAAAAAGTTCGAGAATATGCAGATTTTTTCAACAAAAGAACAAAAGTATTTTCTCTTGATGGTATCCAAGAAATACTGGATTATGTCAATGATTATCAAAATCAAACAAACTTTAATCAACTATTCAACGAAGGTGATCAGAAAGACGTTCAAGAATTTTTCTACACCCTTCAAGGACTATGTTTTGAAAAATTCGTGATGGATTTACCTGTAGAAGCAGGATCGTTTTTAAAAATTATAAATTTTAATTACAAACATCTTCTACCTGAATACAGTATCGAGAGTGAAAAAGTACATAAGAGAGTAATGGAAATATGGTATCTTCATCTTAAGACCTTAAAAACAATAGATGAAGTTCATACAACATATATAGATGTATCTGGAAAAATTCCATTCTTTTATGACATATATCAAAAAGGAAATACAGAAGCATTCTCC
The DNA here is from genome assembly GCA_964606285.1 of uncultured Candidatus Saccharibacteria bacterium. Taxonomy (GTDB): domain Bacteria; phylum Patescibacteriota; class Minisyncoccia; order Phycocordibacterales; family UBA9973; genus CAZSFP01. Next base: position 155,351 of record CAZSFP010000002.1, on the reverse strand, counting down.
GAGTGGTATACAATGCTGATGAAAAGAATGCGAAAAGCATCTCAAACACACATAGAAGACTTACAATCCCGTGTTATGCATGCATCATCCAATGATGACATGTATCATGCTGTAAAGGAAATGTTTCGCGCTGTAAACCAAAATCATTTGGATGAAGAAGGAGAAAAATACATACGCGAATTATTTAAACCATTATTGAAAACTGCACTGAGAGCTCTTCATACTTGTTCTGCAAATTCATCAATAGATGCAAAACGGCATGCAGAATTGAAAGAAATACAGGAAAAAATATATCCTGATAAGGTTCCGGTATAAAAACCAAAAATCCCCTTCGATTTATTCGGGGGATTTTTTATTTATTGTATTCCGTCATCGCTTTTTCTTTTCCTTCCTTGATGATCAGAAGCAGTGCGAGATGGATTTTTTCTGAAACAGTAGCGATGATGTCTTGTTCGCGTTTTGACATCGGCGAGAGGAGGTACGATCCGACTTTTTCATGCGTTGGCGGCTTGCGGAGGACGCCGCCGGCATCGACCGGACACACACCGATCCGGATACGGAGAAATGCGCGTGTGCCGGTCGTCGCGATGATGGATTTCAAGCCGTTGTGGCCGCCATCACCCCGATCATACGAAATCTTGATCGTTCCCATCGGGAGATCAATATCGTCATACATGACGATGATATTTTCAACCGACACGTCATTTTTGAGGAGTGGCGCGAGACTTTGACCAGACGCGTTCATGTATGTCTCGGGCAACATATAAAGGACTTCGCGATCCGCAAGCGTTCCTTTGGCAATGCGCGCATTATAGACGCGATCATGTTTGAACGAAAGTCCGTCATTTTTTGCCAACATTTCAACCACGAGCCGGCCGGCATTGTGCGGTGTCAGTGTATGTTCATCGAGAGGATTTCCAAGACCAAGGATAATCATGTGTTGAGTATACAAGAAAATAACTTAAAATAAAAATATATTCTTGTGTGGTGCGCTTGTTTTTATATTGGATGGAAAAATCTGAAACTGTTTGAGTTCGTCAAAGACGAACGAGTTTTGCAGGATTTTGGAAGACAATATAAAAACAAGCGCACTATGTTAAATATGTCACTTTGCGTCAAGGGAATATTCATAGTATAATAGCGCGATGGATACACAAGAACCTCCAAAAAAACAAGATTCTCTTTGGGATATCATCAAGTTCGCCGCTCTCGCCCTCCTCATCGTCATCCCTGTTCGCATGTTCATCGCCCAGCCGTTCGTCGTTTCCGGTCTTTCCATGTTCCCGACATTTCACAATGCTGACTACCTCATCATTGATGAGCTTTCATATCGATTTACGGAACCCCATCGGGGCGATGTAATCGTTTTCAAATATCCGAAAGATCCTTCAAAATTCTTTATCAAGCGCATCATCGGCCTTCCGAACGAAACCATATCGATCAACGGAAGCAAGGTCACCATCAAAAACGAAGCTAATCCTGAAGGATTCTCTCTCGATGAACAGTACGTTCAAAATACAGCACAGAACAACTTGACTACAACGACCGGCCCGACGGAATACTTTGTGCTCGGCGACAACAGATCCGGCAGTTCGGATTCGCGAGTCTGGGGCAATCTCGACCGTTCATACATCATCGGCCGCGCATACCTCCGCCTCCTCCCTCTCTCACTTATCAACTATCTTCCCGGCAAGGAACCGTTTACTAAATAAAATATATGTCAGAAAAAGCAAAACCAAAAAAAGAACCGTCAACAAGCCCGAAAGGCATGCACGATCTCATGAACGAAGCATATTATTCGTATCAGGGATTCTTTGAAAAAGCCCAGGAAATCGCCGTCTACTACGGTTTCAAACCGATCGAAACACCGATCCTCGAACACGAAGACGTGTTCACTAGCGGCGTTGGTGTTGGTACCGATATCGTCGACAAAGAAATGTACACCCTCAAAACCAAGGGTGGTGATCACTTTGCGATGCGACCGGAAGGCACCGCCGGCGTCATGCGCGCATATATCGAACACGGCATGCTCGCATTGCCACAACCGGTCATGCTCTACTACTATGGCCCGCTCTTCCGTCACGACAAACCGCAACGCGGCCGCTATCGCGAATTCCGGCAATTCGGCATCGAAGTCATCGGCAGTGAGAAAAGCATCTGTGATGCACTCGTGATCAAATCCATGGTCGCAATTCTCGAAGATGCCGGCGCAAAAGACCTCGTCGTCGATATCAACTCGATCGGTGACAAAGAATGTCGTCCGCACTATTTGAAAGAATTGACCGCATACTACCGCAAACATGCATCAAGTCTCGGTCCTATCGACCGTGAACGATTGAAGACCAATCCACTCCGCATCCTCGATTCCAAAGATCCAAAAACCATGGAAGTCAACGAGGGTGCACCGGATGCAATCTCATTCCTCACCGGCGATGCAAAGAAACACTTCAAACAAGTGCTCGAATACCTCGAACAAATGGGTATCAATTACCGCATCAACAAAAATCTCGTCCGCGGCCTCTCCTACTACACGCACACGGTCTTTGAAATCGTGGAACAAGGCGCAGGAGAAAACGGCGAACCGCTCACGATCGCAGCCGGCGGCCGGTATGACTATCTCGGCAAAATGCTCGGCTCAAAGCGCGATATTCCGGCAGTCGGCGGCGCCATCGGCGTCGACCGCGTTGTCGAAGCGCCATGGTTCTCAAAATTGACGCCAAAAGTCATCAAGAAACCAAAGATGGCATTCATCCAGCTCGGCTTCGAAGCAAAATTGAAAAGCCTCAACATCATCGAAATTCTCCGCAAAGCAAAGATCCCGATTATTCAAAATTTGTCCAAAGACAACATCGGCACGCAGCTCGCCATCGCCGAGAAAGCAGGCGTCTCACACGCGCTTATTTTCGGACAGAAAGAAGCGCTTGAAAACTCCGTCATCGTCCGCGACATGAACACCCGATCACAAGACACTGTTCCGATGGCAAAGCTCCTCGAATATCTCAAAGAAATAAAATAATTCGTTCTCATGATTCCCATCCTTCAACAAGAAGAAAAAGTACTCCGGACATCCGCACGAGAGGTGGATCTTGAGACTATTGGTACAAAAAAATTGCAAAAGTCTCTCGACATGATGAGTCAGGCGCTTCGCGAACAAGATGATGGTGTCGCTATCGCAGCACCACAGGTAGGCATCGCTGAGCGCATATTTCTCGTCTCTGGACGCTTCTTTGATGAATCACTCGCAAAGCGTCGTGGTCCGGCACCGGCAACATGGACCGATCATGTGTTCATCAATCCAACCATCATCAAGAAATCAAAAGACAAGAAAAGTATGGAAGAAGGCTGTCTGTCCGTTCGCTGGCTCTATGGCCGCGTCAAACGCGCCTCCCGTGCAACCGTCGAAGCATATGATGAACGAGGACAAAAAAAAGTTGTCGACGGCAGCGGACTTCTCGCCCAGATATTCCAGCATGAGATCGATCACCTCGACGGCATTCTCTTTATCGACACTGCAACAAATATAAAAGAAGTCCCGCCGGAGAAAAGCACATAGTACAAGCACAAAGACTTAGTAAGATCCATGAACAATACAGAAAAAATACAATTTGCATTTTGGGGAACCCCAGATGTTGCTGCGGATACCCTTGAAATACTTTCCGCCCATGGATATATTCCAAGTGTCATTATTACGGCCCCTGATCGACCACAGGGCCGTGGGTTAACTCTCACGCCACCACCAGTGAAAGCATGGGCATTGACACACAACATTCCATGTCTCCAACCGGAAAAACTGGATGATGCATTTACTTTACAACTTTCTACTTTTCACTTTCAACTATCAATCGTTGTTGCTTACGGCAAAATCCTTTCACAAAAAATTATCGATCTGCCCCAAAAAGGCACGATCAACATCCATTATTCACTCCTGCCAAAGTATCGCGGTGCATCCCCTGTTGAATCGGCCATTCTTCATGGTGATACGGAAACAGGCGTTACAATCCAACAAATGGTACTCGCCCTTGATGCCGGCGATATCCTCGCTGAAGAAAAAACAGTCATAGATCCGAATGAAACAGCACCGGCATTGCGTAAACGACTCATTAAAATCGGCGGAGAACTTCTCGCACAAACGTTACCACAAATTATCGATGAATCTATCCAACCACAGAAACAAAATAACGAAGGAGTGTCGACGTGCGGAAAAATCAAAAAAGAAGACGGGCTCATAGATCTTGCAGATGATTCGATCAAGAATTACAACAAATACCGCGCATATTATGGCTGGCCTGGGGTCTTTTTCTTTGTTGATGGAAAACGAATAAAGATTACTGAAGCAGTATTTGAAAATGGAAATTTTATTCCAACCAAGGTTACCCCTGAAGGAAAAAAGGAAATAAGTTTTGAGGAATTTAAAAAGAATAATTTGTAAGTTATATCCACTCCCCTCCTTGAGTAAGGAGGGGAGCTCGTACTCGAGACGGGGTAGTAATTCTAGTAATACAAGATCACCACCTCCCCCTGACGGGTGCTCCTCCTCAACAAGGAGGAGAGTTAATTCCCATACAAAAGAAAAACCGCGTTAGACGCGGTTTTTCTTATTGCTTTATTCAAGCCGTAAAAGTTTTTTTATTCTTTGAGATCCTCTGCGAAACAGTGCGATTGCACGCGCGCGTCTACCGGTCAGATTTCTGGTCAATTCATCTTTCGCATCATCTATTGCTCCGTACAAATCCGCACTTTCTGCAGATACAAAATGTTCTTTTCCAAGAACAGTCGCATGGAGATCTGCTTTAAAGATCTTGCCATGCTTGTGATGATTGGTGGTTTTCCCAACCTCCACAGCTACTCGCCCTTCATTCTTTACAAAACGTTCGAGACCAGCAAGCTTTTGCTCAATATAATCCCGAATAGCACTTGTTAACTCCATATTTCGCCCCTTTATTGCAATGTTCATGTGGTTTTTCCAATGATTATTTTGGTGCGACCATATATAGTATATCACACTCCGTATATTGCAATAATTTTCTTTGGTGACCTACCACCCCGGATGATTATGACGTTATCCACAGGTACAGAAAAATGACGAGCAAGAAGTTCACAAACTCTTTTATTTGCTTGTCCACCTTGTGCTGGTACCCGCACGGATACATCGTAATGATCAAGAAGTCTTTCTTCTATACTATCTGTTCTTGCGTCAGGAGTTGTTCTCACATGAATCAATCGGGGTTGTTGCATACTAGTTATTATACAAAACAAAAGCCCTTTGTGAGGGCTTTTGTGGTAATAATCTTATTATTTACAAACACTTTCTGCTACTGCTCGAGTAAGTGGGCCAAATATTCCATCCTGCTTCAAACCATGTGCTTTTTGGAATTTCTGAAGAGCTTTCTTGGTAAGAGAACCGAACAATGTTGTTTCTTTTCCTGGTGATCCAGCACCATTCTTGGCAATAAGTATACCTTGTTTGTTCAAACATTTTTGGAGATCCTTGATATCATTACCCCTAACTCCTATTTTGAGAACATTTCGAGGAAACAAAGCATTTCCTGAAACACTATTATTAGAAGATGGATTATTGAGCAAAACTTGTCCGCCACCATAGAGAACGGCTCCACCACCACTACCACCTGATGAACAAGCTGGTGTTGTAAATGTCGGGAAATCACTTGTATGAGAAGGCCACACATTGTCACCCACATCACGAGAACCAACCATGTATTTATATGTTGTTGACGCAGAGAGTCCTGTCAAACTAATAGAATTAGTACCAGTTTCAAAATCAGTATATGAAGTAACAGCTGTTATAGTTGAAATACCATATCCAACTCGATGTTCAGCAAGGTAATCCGATGTATATGAAATAGTTGCTGTTGTACAAGAGGTTGCGGTAGCAGTAATATCATCCGCAGCACCATCACTACCTGGAAATCCGTATAATTCAGAGTCTGTAAGACCAAGATAATTTTCCCCATATCCATATCCATATCCATATTCGAGAGTCTCGGTATCATATCCATATCCATATCCGAAAGTACTATCAGAGCCATCTGTTCTGATAAAATCTGCATAAACAATTGCACCACCAGAAAGGAGCGCGATGACAGCGAGTGCGACTATGTTTCGATACAATTGAAAATGTTTCATGAGGATACTAAATAATAGTAATTAATATAATAAATATATACAGGAAGTATACTATATACACTAACATAAATACAATGAAGTTATCCACATATAATCGTGTTTTCTTTAATCATAGTCAGAATGGTTTACCATTTACGCATTATTTTGGAGAAACATCACAACGATACCAAGCCCGATGAGTACTGCTCCGATAAACTTTCCTATGGTGAAATTCTCTCTTAAAATAATGACCGCCATCCCCATAACAAAGAAATAACTTAGTCCGATCACTATGGGATAGATATACGATAGGTCTTTCCTGCTCAAAATAAGGATCCATGTGAGAAAACTGCTAGCATATAATAAAAACCCAAGAATAAATTTATAGCTTCCTGCCAGTTTTACAAAAGATATCAGGGAATTAATTTCTATACCGCTCACGCTCGTCTTCAACAGAGCAAGTCCGGCAGTACTGCAAATCAAATAAATTATGATGAATAAAAAAATGTTCATATGTGTAACATGGGTGGAGCAAAATGCTGAACGCATAAAATAATAATCAGTACCAAGATCATTTCATATCTTCAATTTTATTTTGCAAGCAAATGTGATATATTTAACCTTATCACGCATAATAATCGTTTCTGACTTTGCCCCTAAAAAATATGGAAATTCTCAGACAAAAAACAGTGATGTTGGCGGTGATTGGAATGGCGCTGCTTTCAGCATCATTGTACTCCATCAACACGCATACATTTTATCATCGGGTGCAAATTGTCGTCGACAGCAAAGTTCAAACAGAAGACACGTACCAATTATTTTATGATACAGGAAACGGTTTTAACGAGCAAGAGTCTCTCCAGGCAAGGATCTCTTCATCAAATGAAATACAATCAACCATATTTACCCTTCCCGTTGCTCCGACACGCATTATCGGTTTTCGACTTGACACGGGGAGTATAACAAAGGAGATAGAAATCGAGAAAATATCGCTCAAGACAAAACAAGAGACATTTTCATGGGGACCACAGGAAATACTCGCTAAATTTTCCGGACAGGTAGATTATTCATTAAAAGAAGTGAGGAACAATATGCTTCACTTGGAAACTACAGGAAATGATCCCCAGTTAGTTTATACTGGAATACTAACAGATAAAATTGATGTGATTGATACTGAAAAGAATACAGTGTACTCCTTGCTGTTTGTTCTTTTTTACTTTGGAATAGGTACTATTTTATATTTTATCCGAAAGGAAACTTTGTTTAAAATTATACAGGAACAGAAACGATTTATGGCACTATTTTTTCTATCATTCATCGTCTATGTTTCCTGGCTCATGGCATTCTTTCCGGGTACCATGAGTTTTGATTCTATTTCTATCTGGGGACAGGCAGGTACAGGTATCTATGACAACGCGCATCCTTTTATCAACTCTGTATTGACAGGACTTCTCCGTCATATATGGGATTCACCGGCAATCATTGCACTGTTTCAAATATGTGTGACTTCTTTTATCCTTGCGTATTCATTGGTATTTTTTGAAAAACAAGGAGTTTCCAAAACAAAAACAATGATTGTGTTTGTTATTTTTTTGATCATGCCATCCATTGGTGTGTATAACGTAACATTATGGAAAGATGTTCTTTTCGCACAACTTATCACCTTTCTTTCAATCCTATTTATAAAACATTACCGAAATAAAGAAGAAGTTAAAAATATTGATGTTATTTTTGTAGGATTTTTAACCGTTCTCATAGCAAACATCCGTCACAATGGCGTATTGTATCTGCTCTTCCTACCTCTCATATATTTCTTGTTCAAAATAATTACCACAAAAAAATTGATGGTACTAGTATCATCAATTGGATTATTTTATATTTTTTTCAATGGTATATTGTTTACTGCTCTCAACGTCACAAATTATACTGCCGCACTTTCCAGAGAATTTGTCAGACTGCAAGTTCTGGGAAACAGCCTGCAGAAAGGATATTCTTTCACAGAAAAAAACATTACCCTGATCGAACAAGTTATGCCTGTTGAAGAATTTCAAGCGCGATACAATTGCACGGCGATTGATTATATTCGTATAAACAATAGTCCTATACGCACTGCTGTTTTTTCCAAAAAACAATTTGCTTCTGAATTCAATACTATGATTGACTCTCTCATAGTGCGGCACCCTCGATATTTTTTTAGCGACCGCATATGCCTTTTCTCATCATTGATTGGTCTTGGAAACATACAATTGCAATATTTATATCACCCCAAAATAGACATGAATGCGTATGGAATACAACAGTCGCCAAACAAACATCTTCATGCGTTTTTTGATTCATATCTCACATGGTCAACAAAATCCCCACAACGATTCATATTCTGGTTTCACCTCACATACATCCTTGTATATGGATATTTCTTTGTTCAAGCATTGCAGAGAAAAAAATACGATCTCCTTGGTTTCATACTTCTTGTTGGAATAAATATTCCTATATTATTTTTCTTTGGAGTCGCGAGAGATTTCAGATATCTCTATATGATCCAATTTGCGCTTCCGTTTCTTTTTCTCATCGATGCAATGAAAAATCGGATTGAAAAATAGGATATCGCAGAGAAGAAAGGAAAAGTATTCTATGTCTTCACATGTGAAAAATATTTTTGCAGTGTGTCTTTTATGTATGATTGATGAAATGAAACTCCCATTTCATCAAAATAAGGCTCGATATGTGATATGTCAACATCATACAACTCACCAACGTCTTCTATGGTATATATCGCCTTTTTGCCAACGATATCTTCCAAATACATAATTAATTCCAGGGGGGTTATCTGAAACGGTGATGCAACAGTAGAAATGTTGTTCTTGTACAGATTTCGACTAACTAAAAAATTAACAATTTTACAAATATCATCTACATCAATTAGATTTCTGGTGCTTTTGTTAAACAATGTTATTTTTTCTTCGTGCAGTATTTTATTGAAAAAATTTTTTACAAGCGTTTCGTTTGTTGCGTGGCCAACAACCTGAGTGACACGGAAAATATAATATTCAATGTCTAGGGATTGAATATACTGCTCAATATTTTTTTTATGGATGATGTATGGAGTGGAAGACAGGCTTTTGTCATTGACACTAAACGTACTGAAATATATAAGTGTTTTCTGTCTGTTTTCTTCGATTGTTTTCTTCAAAAGATTGTATTCCCGCTCAAATTCTGCGGCTTCCGTTTCCCGTGAATTTGAGACACCACTCGCAAAAAGACAGACGTCATCATTGTCTCTGTACGAATCAAATGCTTTTGCGATCATTCCGTTTCCAACAATCATGTTTATATCAGATTAAAATTCTCTTTAACTTTATTTCTATAGTCTATCATCTTTTTCTTTGTTTTATCAGAAACAGAATAATTTGACATGGCATAATTCTGTATTGTAACGATTTCATTGAAATGTTTCTTTTGGTCAGTCTTTCTTGTAACGCCCAACGTATTCAACCGGTGAATATTCAGGTTTTTCGACGTATAGGCGATATCTCCGCGTCCCAGCATCCATATATAAAAATACCAATCTCCCGCAACGGAAAATGTTGCCATTTTTTGAAAAAGATCAGGATCAAATGATATTTTTTTAAACACGACAGAAGAAACGTTTGGAATACTGTTTTTTATAACCATCACATCAGCAATTTCCTTTTTACCAGAAACGATGTAATCCGTCTTCCATTTTTCATCATCTATATCTGTAAGATAATCAAGATAATCATCCGTAATACGTTCTCCATTCTGATCAATCGTTTTTGATTGACAATAACTAATGACGACTTCCTGTGTATCAAAACCCTTCATGATGTTTTCAAGAAACAAAGGCTCAGAAAGATCATCTGCTTCAGCCATCCATATAAAATCCCCCATTGCCTCATCAATGCCGACAGACCATTGACGAAATACCGACCCTGAATTCTTGTCATTGACTTTTTTTCGTATATCTTTGAATTCTGTATGAGCAATATATTCATCAATAATTTCAACACTATCATCAGACGAAGCATCATCGAGCACAATGATTTCATACAGTGGATATGATTGGAAAACTATAGAATTGAGTCTATCTGTAAGATATCTTCCATAATTATAATTCGGCACGACAGCACTCACTTTTTTGTATGAAAAACCAAGCTGATTCAACAGATCATACATATAATCCTTGAAAATAAAATTTTCTTCTATAAGTTTCTGGGCATTTGTCCCAAGCTGTTGCAGTATCTGAGGATTCTTAAAAAGATTCTCGATTGCAAGAACCATGGCAGCAGTATTTCCCAAGGGAACAAGTATCCCCATTTCCTCTGTCACAATATCAACAAATCCTCCCGCACCATCAAATGCAACAACAGGGACACCAACAAACATTGATTCCATAACAACTATCGGAAAAGGATCTTCACGTGATGTCAACAAATACAGATCAGACCCGGCATAATACAAAGATATGTCTTCAGTATCGGGAATAAGTCGTATATTGTCCCATTTTTTTATCTTAGAAAACAATTGATCTTTTATTTCAATATCAATAGTACCAACCCATACAAAATATATGCGAGAATCTTTTGTTTTTTGTGCAACTTCAAAAAAATGATCAATTCCTTTTCTCAGATTACCAGACCCAACTCCCAATACAACAAAAGCACCTTCGGGAATCCCGAGGCTTTTTCTCAACAGTGTCCGAGCAGTATCTTTTGTGTGTTTATATGGATTTTGGCGAATCAATCCCTGCGGTCGAACACTGATATTGTTTTTTTGCAAAGGAACAAGCGTCGAAAATTTATCTTTTACAAAAGATGACGGAAATATCACATGATCCGCTTTTTCAATAATAGTTTTTGCATTATTCAATACATTGAATTGTTCAATGACCCCAGGCAACTCATGTACGAGCGAGAGTGTTTTCATACCCGCATCATGCGCCATGCCCAATATATCCCCACAAATAACGGTATTTATTATTGCGTACGCAATGCCGTCTTTATGCATGCTGTGCAATAGTTCTTCTTTTTTGTTTTGAGTATATTCTGGATCGGAAAAATTATACACCGTCGCGTATTTCCTATATTCATTTTCGAGTGGTCCACCCGCTTTTATGATCATGGACACGTCAAAATTGAATCGTTGCTTCAATTCTTTTATGATATACAGAGACAACAACTGTGCTCCATAGTATCCAGCATCATGCCCAACGTATAATATTTTATGTTTCCTGTTACCGTACTTCCAGCATGACTCGACCACAGTCTTCTGAAACACATCAAGAAGCTTGAATCCTGATTCATTGCTTGGCTCCATAGCCATCTGCTCTCCCCATTCGTTCCATGAGTTGATCAACAATATCTTGTTTTTCTTTTCTCGCTGAAAGTATCCGTGCATTTCAGAATATAAAAACTTTCTGAAGTATTCTAGTGTATTATTTTTTGTTTTTGTTATCAAAATATTTTTATTTTGATGATTCAAATATCTCACACTATTGTCAAAATTATAAAAAACAGTTCGTATGTCAGAAAGACTGTGCTGCACACGCGGCAAATACTCATCGACATATTTTCTATAATCGATATACTTCCCACCATTTTCATTACTCATAAACACATTGGTATTTTTATAGTCAGGGTGATGTGAATAGTTGTGATATCCGTCATACCGGCCATGCATCGCATTGACCACAAGCTCAATCCCTGAAAATCCATTTTTCTTTAAAACAATGTTTCCTATCAAGGAGAATCTGTCGAATTCGCCTTTCGTCATTTCCCATGGATGATGCAGGAACAACACCGGCTTGTTTTCTATTTTTTTATAATTTTCATGCTTAAAATACGGCAGTAAATTTTCAAAATTCTTTCGGATATTTTCTTCATCATATTCATTTCTGATTATATATTCATTTGAATGCTGGTTGAATGCGGGATTATTGCTCCAACTCTCGTTTGCGTAGATGAAAAATACGTCAAATCCGTCTGTTTTTTCCTTGAAAAATCTGTCGACAACATCCTTCATAAGCATATGATTTCCTGTCACCGAATTTTGACTGAACCAATAATAATATATTCCAAAACCGCGAAATCCATATGACTTTGCAATAAAAATTTGTTTTTCTATTATATCTTGCGTTGTCTTGAGATTGTAATATCCGAGATAATTTTTAAGAGGTGTTTCAATACGAGAATCAACTTTCTTTGCATCTTCAAGATTTATCATGTCATGATATCCTTCATAAAAAGTCTTACTATTTTCTTTCAAGGCATGAAATTGTGGAAAATAGATAGCATATGGTTCAACAACGGTAGACAATTTTTTGTATGCCAATGTATTTTTTGCATACATATGAGACAAAATCAATTCATAGTTGATAAAGAATATTTTTTTATACACATCAGGCACTGTTTTTTCCAGCTTTTCTGGTTTAGTTCCGATAGATATTCCCTGTTTTTCAATAATCACACGCAACATCTTGTTGAGATCAATTTCAATTTTATCCTTATCATGAATAGGGAAAAATCGTGGGTTGTTTTTGAGTCTTTCCACATAGGCCCCGATATTCGAATATAATATCGGCAAACCGGAATTAATCCCTTTCGTAAGAGAATAACTGTATGTTTCGCCAAATTCATTGAGAAAAGCCAATGCATGTATATTATGTTTTTTAAGCAAAGAAAATATCTCGTTTTCCTTGTATGGTCCGTGAAAAACAACATTTGACGACTCCACGCGATATTCACCAAACACATGGTATCTGATGGTATGATTTTTATATTTTTTTACATTAAATAATTTGGGATATTCTCCATCTCCTTTGTATATGGTGATATTGTTTATAATCGCCACATTGATATGATCAGAAATGACAGGTATGTTCCAAAAATCATGGACAGTATAATCAATATGCCGCGACAATACCGCATGTTCAAAAACATGCAGAGCATCAAAAACATTCTTGACAAACTCTGAAGGATAGATAACAACAGACGCTTCGTTCAAAAGACCGATAACATCGTCGCGCAATTTTGTTACAGTAAGATAATTAGAATGAACAGCCACGTTAAATTCATAAAAATTCTCCGATAACTGCCCTAAAAAATAGAAATCATGGACTGGAACAATTAATTTGAAATTATAATTCTTTTTAATATCGACAATGTCCTCTAGTGTGAAATCACTAAAAAAAAGATACTGGAATAACAATATGTCATCTTTTTTAAATTCATTTTTATACAATTCTATATCGTGCTTGTTTCGTATCTGTACAAATTTCAGATTACTGTTCTCAAAAGCATCCATCAGGTCAAGAATATATTTTCTCGATCCCCCTTCCATAACATTTGAAATATAATAGACCGTTCGTAGGGCTTTTTCTTGCAAGGGAGCATTTTCCACATGTGGCATAGTACTCGGAGCAACCTTATGACGTCTTTTCAAGAAATATTTCTTTGCAAACAGATCTGGGTTGGTCAATGCCCATCGAATCTGACTGTACTGCGGGGTTTTTTTCCAAATGTATTTTTTGGAAAATTTAAGAGGATTGTGCAATGCCCATTTTGCCCGATCGGCAAAGGATTGTTTCCGTGTGCCGGAAAGAACAACCTTTTCATTTTCTATTTCATTATTTTGAGAAACTTCAGCAAAAAATTGTGCATGTTTTTCTCGAAGATATTTCCAGCGTGATTCATTGTTCAGGATTGCAATATCTGTCACGGATGACATGCCGTGTACTCGATAGCGAGCAAGTATTTCTGGAACATGACATCCACTAAATCCCTTTTGGGCGAACTTTATAAACAATTCAAAATCTTCCCATCCAGTACCTTTCATATCAGGACTATACCCATCAACAGCCAATATCGCGCTTTTTTTATACAATGCCATGTTGTCGATAGCATTCCCCAGGTAAAATAGTTTTGGATTCCAAGGTGTCAGATTTATCAACCGAGTTTCTTTGTCAAACCGTTCCAATATCGGATATGCGAATTCTTTACCGGAAACATGCAATGCATTAAATAATTTTTGTATACAGGACGGGTATGCGATATTGTCCGCATCGAGCATAAAAACAAATTCACTATCAACATGTCGTAATGCAGCATTTCGAGAAAATACAACCCCTTGATTTGAAAGATTTCGAAGAACAGCATAGGAATTAAATCTGTCTCCATACTGTTCGAACCACGCAGAGATCTTTTCCTGAGAATTGTCTGTGGAACAATCATCAATAACAACAATATCCAAAGATTCAAATGATTGATTTCGGATTGAATCGAGTGCTTCTATGACAAAAGATTCATAGTTATATGATGTCAAAAGAACACACACGTCTGCGGGTTTTTCTGATTTCTTTTTTTGTAGTACTTTTGTAATTTTCGACATATAGTTTATGCGCTCATGTTCTTCAATGTTTTTTCTATGCTATTTTTCATACCGTATCTCGTTTTGAATTTTTTATAACCAGCATCAATGATATTTTGAGCATACGCATGATGTGCGGAATCAAGATAATATTCTATGAGCCTCGGAATATCATCCAAATTTGACGCAATAAAGTCTTCCCCGGGATTAAATTCGTCTCCGTTCGTGCATATTTCGCTTATAATGAGCGTCTTGTTGGCGATACCCTGATTCACAATCCTATGCCATTCAAAATACGGATGATCTCCCTGATGGATATTAATAAGAATTTTTGATCTTTGGATTATTCCCTGTGCTGTCAGTGTGTCCATGGACGTATTTGTTCCCGTAATACTTGGTTGCTGCACATTCCAAAAATAAAAGTAACAGTTGTATTTGGTAAAAAATGAACCGTATCGGGCAAAAAACACATCACGACGATCGCTTAACCCGCCAATAAAACATATATCTATCGGGCGTCTTGAAAAAGGCACGTCGCGAAAGTTTCCGACCATCGAAGAAGCATCAAGCATTTCTGTTGTTTGATTTTTTGGCAAATGAAGAACCGTATTAAGCTTCTCGGTTGACTTGCTGTATCCGAGCGGAAAAAAAGAAACTCGGGGATGTTTCTTTGCAAGAATCAAACTGGATTCATAATTGATATCCCAGATCGCATATGCCTTGTGCATACAATGCTCGACTTTTTCAAACCATGGAAGATTTGGCTGTTCAAGGTTGATGATGATAGTCCGTGATGGCCACACGCCGTCGCGTGCAACCCATCCGGTACCAAGATAAAAGAATTCATGAGGAGCCACAACGACATGCCAGTCAAAATTGCCGCCGAATTCGTCATATTCGTCTTTCACGACGACATCATATCCGAGTTCGAGAAATCCTTCTTGAACAAAGGAAAGGATTTCTCGAAAAAAATAATTGCCGTTTGACGCAATATATAAAGCGACATTCTTTTTTCTTAAAAATGGGAAAAAAGTGTAAAAATATTTCTTTATAAATTTAACAGGATGAAACAATGCCCATTTTGAACGCATATACAATGAACGGATTTTCCAGAATTTTGATCCCTGCATTGATCGAATTTCAAGCGAAAGATTTGAAATTATTTCCCGCAATTTTTCCAATTCCCTATCTTTGAGCGCATGGTGCATGTCCCTGTCTTCCACGGATGCCCGCAACGACGAGATAGAGGACTCTTTTTCACGCAATGTCCTGTTTTGGTTATTTATAGTTCCTACAGCAGAAACTAATTCAGATTGGACTATTTTATATTCTTCAAAAAACTTATTCCGCTGATCTACAAGCTGCTGTGCGAGCGTCTTTTTTTCGGCATCAAGAACACGCTCAGACTGTTCCATGTGGGCAATTTGTGAAGACAGAGCCGTTGTCTCTGTCTTATAGATTTCTGCATCTTCACGTATTTTATGATCCAAGCGAGAAATATCCTGGTTTTTCTTATGCAAATCTTGCATCAAATCAAAAATTTCATAATTTTTTTTGTGCAGTGCAGAACTTTGGAATTTCCATACTCTTGTATATAAAGAATGTAAGCTTGATGACACGACATCACCTATATGAGAGATGATATTTGTAATTTTTCCAGAATATTTTTTATCACTAAAATGTTCCCTCGCGAATGCATATGCATTCTTTGCATACAAAAAACCTTCTTCTTTGTTGTTCCAAAGAAATTTCAATTTTTCAGCCAATTCTTTAAAGTTCCCCGAAGCATACAACAATCCATTAATTCCATCGGTTATAATTTCTGGAACACCACCACTTCGTGGTGCGATAACTGGTTTTTGAAGAAGCATTGCTTCAACAATAGTTCTTCCAAACGCCTCATTTTTTGCACAAACGATCAAAACATCTATTTTACTTAGAATAGAGTATGGATTTTTAACTACCCCTAAAAATCGAACATAATCTTCTAATTCATTTTCAAAAACTATATTTTTTAATTTTTCAACATATGTACGTTCGCCATCACCGACAATGACCAATTCGACGTTTACCCCACTTTTAACAAGGTCTTGGACGGCCCAGATCGCATCTTCTTGATTTTTACCAGAATGAGCAGTGCCCATAACAGCAAGTTTGTATGACCCCGGTCGGATAAATATCTGCTCGTTTATATTGTGTATCTTGTCTACATTAACGTTATTATAGACAACATCACTTTTTTTTACATCTCCAAGATAGTATTTCTCGACGGCTTTTGAATTGTATATAACTCGTACTGAATGATCATATACAAATTTTGATCGTTCTCTGATGGGGAGCGTAAATTTCATATTGTGATCCAATTCACCAAATTCTCGTATATGCCACACATGTGGCTTGCTCAAAATTTTTGCTGCCAATGCACCCACATTTATGACTGAGGTATTTGTATACACAATATCTGAGTTCACTAAATCAAGCAGTGCCGCCAGAGCAAGCGATTGTTCAGTAATAATCATATCAATGTCTCTGACGTCTTCATGCTCCCCCATTGTCCAAAATCTATAAGGCAATATGTCATACGTTATTAATCTCTTTTTCAATTCTTCTTCTATCGGACCTTCACCCGGAAGAACGACGTGGCATATCATTCCACGAACTTTTAATCCATCGATAAGCTCAAGCAACGATCTTTCAGCTCCCGCCATACCGACAGAATGAGAAATAAAAGAAATAAAATGTGTTGTCTCTTTTTTTACACAAAGGATATTAACGTATCCCATCGGTGGAATAATCTCTTTCCATTTATCTATATCATCTCCTAATTTAAATATTTTATTTTCTGTGTCTTGTATAAAAAAAATATCAAAACCTCGTTGTGACAACCACACGAGCATATCTGAAGGATTCTTGCCTGCAGACCTTAAACATTTCGGATTGAATTCAATAAGAAGTTTTATATCAGGATTTCTAGTAATTGTATCCTTCATACCTTCCAAAACTTCGATCTCATGCCCTTCGGTATCAATCTTAACAAGATCGATCTTTTGATCAGTAAAAAATGAATCGAGAGAGGTCGTTTTTATCATTCTTTTTTCAATAGTATGAGTTAGTGGATGATCATGAAAAGAAGAAGAGTCCGATGCTTCAGCGATATTAAAAGTCTTTTCTCCGCTTGCATTCGATAATGCAACGTTGTGTGACTGAATAACAGTATTAAAATTATTAATCGCGATATTTTTATTAAGAATTTCAAAATTCTCTTTTACCGGCTCAAATGAGAAAACAGTTGCGCCTTTTTTTGCCGCAAGCAGCGAATAATATCCATAATGAGCACCAATATCGATCACCACTGAATCATGTTTTGCAAAGCGAGAGAAGATATCCGCCGACAATGATTCATAATTGTCATTTCCATAATGCAACTGAAACCGCTTAGTGATAAACATATCGACACCATGAACGGATATGCGGGAGAGATCAAGAAGGTTGTAGTCTGAAATTTTATCCATATGTAAGTTATGTTATCTGCCAAATCGTTGTTTGCCATGTTTCTTCCAAATACGGCCCATGTCCTAAAAAATCGATTCGCGGAAATTGATCAAGTTTCCGCATTGTTGACTGGTATGCAATTCTTTCTGAATTGTCGAGCATGAGGTAGCCACCTTTTTTTATCTTTCGAATGGCATGCATAATACAAGAAATTCGTGCCCTGCCATCAACAAAAACAAAATCCAATGAATGATCTGGGTGCGCATCAATTTTTCGGACATACGCTCGAAATGAAGCATTATGATATTCCGGAAAGGTTTTTGAATTATAAAACCATGTACTGTACGGAAGATAGTGCAATAGTGAATTTTTTTTCGGCTCAGCTAAAAAATAATTACAATTGGTTATCTTTTCGGATTGTAAAACGGCAGAAACTTCATCAAACCATTCTTTTGCGTGTTCAATCGAAATCACTTGTTGCACTCTTTTACAAAAATACAGTGTCGATCCGCCGGAACCCCATTCAAAAACACGCATGTCTTTTTTCAAAAATGAATCAAGCCAGTCTTTTGCATCATAAACAACCCACGGAATATGTCGATTTTGATCTTCTAAATTCATACTACTATTGTTTCCACGCATGATCAGAATTTACAAGCCCTTTATATAAATTTTCTTTACCGTCAGAAAAAACAGTGAATTTTTTTGCTCGGGGTATAAAATCGAGAAGCAAACTGTCATGTTTTCTCACGATCGTGACATTCACCGCATACTCGCCTTTAAGCAATATCCATCGCGGAAAAGAAAGTGTTATAAAGTTTTTTTTGAGATCTGGTATATACCCATCCATCTCCGTGTTGTATCCAAATATATAATGACCGTCCCCAGATTCGATTGACAGACCAATATTTATATCATCTTTCATCATGTCAGACGCTTTAAAGGATACTTTCATTTCGATTGGGTCGTTAGTCTTAACGACATTGGTTATAGTACCATATGCATCTAAAAATTCGAGTTTCACTATTTCAACCATTTTTTTGACAGGAACAGATTCATGTTGTATTTTTTCCCCTCCATCAACAGCAACTGTTTCAATGGGTTGCGCTATTTTTGATTCTATCTTTTTTCCTTCCACAAGCATCCGCTGTTCTTCATCAGTCATATTCTGATGAATATAAGCATTACACACGTCATCGGCTGTTCCCACATGTAATATGGCACCATCACGAAGCAGCATTGCGCGATCGCAATATCGCTGAACTGTACTGATGTCATGTGTTACCAAAACAACCGTCCGTCCAAGTTCGCGGTATCTATTGAATTCATTGAAGCATTTACTTTGAAAATTTGCATCGCCAACAGCCAACACTTCGTCCATGAGAAGAATTTCACGGTTTGCATGAATAGAAACAGAAAACGCCAATCGTACGTGCATGCCCGATGAATAATTCTTGAGCTTTTGATCAATAAACCGTTCAAGTTCAGAGAATGCAACGATGGAATCAAATTTTTCATCGATCTGCTTTTCTGTCATTCCCAATACGGTTGCATTGAGATAGATATTATCACGCCCAGACAGTTCCGGATTAAATCCGATACCCAATTCGAGAAATGGCGAGACAGCACCATTAATCTCAATAATTCCAGTATCAGCGGTATACACACCGGCAAGGATTTTAAGCAACGTTGATTTACCACTGCCGTTGCGGCCGATAATACCAAAAAATTCTCCTTTTTTTATTTCAAATGATACATCATTGAGAGCATGCAGTGCATCATGATCATTCTTCTTAAACAAATTCGTAAACACTCCTTTTAATGTTGAAATTTTCTCATGAGGAACAAGAAATGTTTTTGAAACATTTTTTACAGAAATCGCAACTGATGGAATTTTTGTTTCTTTTTTTGTCATATATATTCCGCAACTTTCTTTTCATTTTTATTGAAAAAATACAAAGACACGGCTGCAAAGACAGTGAGACCGATTACAAAATAAAAAATTTGGGACAATGATGCAAAATGATTTGCAATAAGGCCCTGCTTTGCAAAATGTATGATGAACCCTACCGGATTTATGAGAAGTATTCTTTGGATATTTTCAGGCATCATCGAGAGCGGATAGACGATCGGTGCCGCATACATCAAAACAGACAAAAGAACTTCCCATACCATAGAAAGATCACGGAATCGCAGGAAAAGGGGTGCTGTCAGAAACGAAAAAGAAAGAATTATAATATACAGAAATACTATATACACAAAAAACATGACGATACTTGCGATACTTGGCATCTTGTCATAGATGATAAAAAACAAAACCAACACAATGAGATTCATACCGAAAACAAATAGTGAGTTTATTGTCGAAGAAACAACAAGTGTCCATCGTGGGACATAAATTTTTGTCACTAGCTGTGCCTTTGAAAGCAACGCGTTCATACCGGCATTCGTTCCTTCTGAAAAAAACTGAAATAGAAGAAGTGCGGTGAGGAGTTCGAGTGAATAGAGCGGCATGCCGGAATTTTTGAAATTAAATACTGATGAAAATACAAAATTAAGCACCGTAAAAAGAAGAAGTGGTTTCAATATTGCCCAAATATAACCCAAGACTGATCCGTGGTATCGAAGTTTAAAATCAGTCCGTGCAAGACGAAAAATCAATTCTCTGTAATTTTCATGATCTCGTGTCATAGTTCCTTTGATGCCAAAGTCCTGAGGGTTGCAGATAATAGTACACACCCCATGTAACCCCCATCTTAACAAAAAATAACCAAAGTGTCTAAAATGAATTTAGTAAAAAATTCCATGAGCTTGTTTTGGTTATATCAAAAACCCCTAGAATTTTATATGTAAAACGAGTATAATCAGGATGATCATACAATGAAACCACTAGACACAACAAAAATATGGGTTGTTATTCCTGCATATGCCGAGGAACAAGTAATTGCGGAAACCATTCGAAATGTACTTGTTCATGTTCCAAATATTGTTGTCGTTGACGATTGTTCACCCGATAAAACATCAGAAAAGGCGTTCGTTGCCGGAGCACATGTACTCCGGCACCCACTCAACCTCGGACAAGGAGCCGCGCTTCAGACTGGAATCGAATATGCACTAGAAAAGAAATGTGACTATGTTGTTACTTTTGACGCAGACGGGCAACATAATGAAAAAGAAATACTTCCAATGCTTCACGCACTAAATGAAAACGGAGCAATGGTCGCACTCGGCAGCCGATTTCTCGGGAAGACACTCCATATGTCATGGCAACGCAGATGGATTCTCAAAACATCACTCCTTTTTACTCGTATTACCACGGGCGGCCTCGAGTTAACCGATGTTCATAACGGCTTCCGAATTATGACCCGCGAGTTTTGTAGTATGTTCAAATTTACCCAAAACCGCATGGCTCACGCATCAGAAATACTGTATTACATAGCAAAGACTCAGACTCCGTTCATCGAATTCCCGGTCACAATAAGTTATACGGAATATTCAGTACACAAAGGACAAAAAAGTTCAAACGCATTGCGAATATTACTAGAATTAACAATGAAATACATTTCAAAATGATCTTCTCTCTCTTTCTAACTATTGTTTTTATCTTTATGGCACTCTATAGCGTCGTATTTACCCGTACGACAGTGATCCGTTTTACATTGCTTCTCATATACATCATCGCTATATTTTTTGTATGGAATCCTGATACTACAACAGTTGTTGCTAATTTTTTCGGCATTGGCCGCGGTCTTGATTTTATACTTATATTATTTATGATCACAATTATGAATGGGATGTTTTTTATCATCAAAAATTCTCAAAATCAGAGCCAAGACATCACAAAACTTGCACGGTATATTGCGATCAAAGACACACGAATTCCTCATAACTGACTTACAAGAACCAACTAAAGATAATTTTATTTATAAATCATATCTTCCATGACTGCTCCGTATACATCAAATAAAACTTTTATTTCAGAGCGAGTAATCTTTTTTCGAGATTGAATAACATATCGTTTAACAAGTAAGGAAGGTACATGGAGCATGACACTACACCAACCCTTGATCACTATAAAAAACGGGGCTAGAATTGACGTTTTTTTCTTGAGTTCGTAACTCGGTCCACTCTTTCTGAAAATCATACTATTGAGCAATCTAAAATAGCGGTATGGGGTTGTCAGAAGTGCACCGAGCAAATACATGATTGGAAAATCTTTAATGATTAGAAAAAATCGATTTCTGTTGACATGATAGGCCTTAAACGGCGAATAACTGATACTTGTTCCTGAATGGACATGTAACACAGTCGCATCAGGAACAGACCACGACGTCCATCCACGTAGCCGCAGCCGCCATGCGAGATCAAGATCTTCGTAATAGGCAAAAAAAGAATTATCAAAAAATTCTTTCTTGTACCGTATGTCCTCAAGCGCTTCTCGGCGGTACAATGCCGCACCAGCACTTGCACCAAAAATTTCTGCGGGCACATCATATTGCCCATGATCTCTTTCCCTGTATCCTCTGCTGATACCGCCACCATCCCGACTGATCAACATACCAATACTGTCAATGATTTGCTCATCATGAAAATATTTTATTTTCGGAGAAACAGATCCTCTTTTTTCTTCTTGTTCAATTGCAGTAACAAGCAATGATAAGCAGTCCGGAGTAATTTTTGTATCATTGTTAAGTGTCAAAACATACCGCACATCACGATCACAAAAAGCCTTTAAAATTCCAACATTGTTCGCATATGAAAATCCGGTGTTCTTTTTAAGTTGAATAATATCCGCACGAGAAAAATTTTTCTTTACAAAAGAGACTGATTCATCTAGAGAACCATTATCAACAAAGTAGACATCAAAATTTGCATACGTTTGAGAATATACTGCACGTAAGCAGTTTTCTAAAAATTGGAGACCGTTCCAATTAACGATAATGATGGCAACTTTTTTATTCATATATGAAGCAGTTGAGAAATGATGTTTTCAGAACTGAATTTTTTTATTGCCTCTAAATTACTTGATTTCATAGAAGTAATAATTTCTTGTGAAGATAAGATTATATTTATTTTATCAGTAATTGCCCCAGCATCTTCGGGAGAAACGAGAAATCCGTTCTTGCCGTCAATGACAAAATCAGTCTGCCCTCCGTTATTGGTCGCAACGATCGGAAGGCCGACCTGCATGGCCTCCTGAAGCACGATTCCGAAACCTTCGTGTACGGAAGACAAGACAAATACATCCGAACATGAAAGATACTGGAATTTTTTCTCGCCTTGCACACGCCCGACAAAATGAATTCTTGGTAAAACACCGAGCTCTCGGGCCAAAGATTGCAAATATGGAAGCTCAGGGCCATCACCCAAAATAATTCCCTCAACAGAATCATCGAGTTTGGCAAGTGCTCTAATAAAAATATCAAACGCTTTTCTTTTGACGAGCATACCTACGCCAATGATGTATTTTTTTTCTTCGTGCAAACCCAGATTTTTCTTGTCTGTATGTTTAAAAGGAACAATATCATACGGCAACGAGATGATTTTTATTTCCCTCTGTGGCTTATAATACCTCATGCAATTTTCCTTTGTATTTGAAGATTGGGCCACCACACTATCGGCATGATTGAGAAGAAATCTGATAATCTTTCGAGGAATCCAATACTGGTGTGGTGAACGCTTACGTGTCGGATCATATATATCGCCGCCATGAATAGACATGATATGCGGAATGCTGAACAATTTTGACAAAACAAACCCGAGCGGTCCGGCAGGCAAAACAAAATGACTATTGATATATGAATACTTATTTTTGAAACACAATTGTAATCCTTTCCACAATGAAACTATTGGAAACAATATGAGTGATACCATACTCGCTGGAAATGTCGCACGAGTTCCCCATATTGAAACTCGATACACAGAAATTCCATCAATAATTTCGTGAGCAGGAAGGCTGTTGATTTGAGTCGTTATATAATCAACATCATATCCTGCTTTAATAAATCCTTTTGCAATTGTATATGATGCAACACCACCACCACCACCGAGTGGAGGAAAAAGATAATTAATTATAAGGATTTTTTGCTTTTGTTCGGTCATACAAATATTCTTATTTATACCATACATTGCTATACTATAAGAGTGATACTCAACGCTGTGACATTTCTAAAAAATAATTGGGGTGTCGTACTCATTCTCGGAATTTTTGTATTCTGGGGTGGATTTTTGCGATTACACAATTTAGGTGTTCAATCACTGTGGATCGATGAAGGATACACAATCAATGCAACACAAGGCATTCTCGATCACGGATATCCGATACTTGACTCAGGGGCGACATACCCTGTGCACATTTTACACAATTATTTCACTGCTCTATCAATAAAATTATTTGGATTTGATGCATACAATCCATGGTCTGCACGATTACCCGCCGCACTCTTTGGAATTTTTTCTATTCTCGCTGTATATTTTTTTACATTTCGAGTAACAAAAAACAAATTAACGGCTCTTACTGTAAGTTTTATTATTGCATTCTCATATTGGGAGATCAGTTGGTCACGCCAAGCCCGCGGCTATACCGACATGCAATTTTTCATCATCATGGCATTCATGTTCTTTTATGACTGGCTTGATACAAAGAAACTATCTACAGCAATCTGGACACTAGTTTTCTTCGGCTGTTCATATCTCTCTCATGCTGTAGCACTTATATTTCTTCCATCTTTTTTCTTTATTTTTTTTATCCACGGCATTGTCCACAATAAATTACGGGAATGGATATCACCAATAACTGTGGGCTTATTTTTTGTTTTGGGTGGTATTGGTATATGGATTGCACTTCGTATTCTCCCGACCATAACCACTTATTCATACTCTGAAAGATACTTATCTTTTCTTTTTGGTGATTTGAAATATATTTCAATCGCAGCAATCACAATCATTATTGGATTATTTTTATTTAAAAACAGATTTTGGCGGGCACTCTATCTCGTCAGCATTGCCCTCCCACCAATGATTATTGTTCTTCTATACAGTCAAAATCTGCAAATGCGTTATATTCTCCCTATTTTCCCATTCCTTATTATCATTGGTTGTTATAGTATCTATCTTTTGACGATAAAACCTCAATATACAAAAGAATTCTATCAAGTAGTCTTGTACTGTGGTGTCATCATACTGTTATCAATACCGACGATCACGCTTATTCCCCGTACAATCTATAATTTGGAAATCGGTTCACCACAGCCAAATTTCAAAATTGGCTATAACGCCATAAAAAAATTACGAAAAGAAGGTGATGTTGTTATTTCACCCTATACCCAATTGTCAAAAATTTATTTAGAAGATAGAGGCTTATGGCTTCCAATCAGCCTCAATGGTCGCAGTGAAGAAGTTATTGCAAGTAATATCAACGGAGGTGATTATTATACCGGTGCCCCCATCATTGCTGATCAGGAGGCATTCGAAAAAATTCTTATGACAAAAAGTGGTTATATCATCCTAGATTCTATGGCAAAAAGACGATTAAAAGACACATTTACCTATATCATTGAACACCCGCGCATCATTCCAGTCTATTATGAAAAAAGTACTACCAATGACGTCATAGTTGTGTATGGTTTTGGATTATAACCCGACTGTGTTTCGAATTTGATATTTATTTTTTTCTGGAGAATGGCGGACGATAAGTTCTGAAATAAAACCAGCGAGAAATAACTGTACACCGACAATAATTGCAAGGAGACCAAAATAAAAGAGTGGTCGAGTGGTCATACCAACAACCCCAAACACTATTTTGAGATAAATCAATCGAGTTGCTATCACCATACCGACAACCGCGAGAAAGCTTCCTATCATACCAAACAGATGCATTGGGCGCTTACCGAACTTTGTCATGAATCCGATAGACATGAGATCGAGGAATCCATGCATGAATCGTTCCGGACCAAACTTGGTTTTACCGTTTTGCCGTTTCTGATGTTGCACTATTTTTTCGCCGATTTTAGTGAATCCCGCCCAATGCGCGAGTATCGGAATATAGCGGTGCATCTCCCCATAGACATCAATATTTTTTACCACTTCTTTTTTGTATGCCTTTAATCCACAGTTGAAATCATGAAGCTCTATTCCAGACATTTTTCTTGTTGCCCAATTGTATAGTTTTGTGGGAATAGTTTTACTTACCGGATCAAACCGTTTTTTCTTCCAACCAGACACGAGATCATATTCATCTTCGACAATCATCTTGTACAAATCGGGTATTTCACTCGGAAAATCCTGAAGGTCCGCATCTATGGTGATAACAACATCTCCTCCGACGACATCAAAGCCGGTCTGAAGCGCCGCAGATTTTCCATAATTTTTTCTGAGACGAATACCTTTTGTATTTATATTTTTTGCAGATACTTGTTCAATCTTTTTCCAAGAATGATCACTACTTCCATCGTCGACAAAAATGATTTCAAATGATTGAGCAAGTTTGTGCAGCACAACAAGAACTTCGTGATGAAGTTTTTCTATATTTTCTTCTTCATTAAATACAGGGACGATAATAGATAGCATATATGAATATGTACCGGATCAGTATACACTCGAAAAAGACATTTGTACACCAAAAATTATGCTTCTTTTTTAAAACTTTTCAGTATGAGATTTCGCAAAAACTTCAAAAAAACAAAGAGAATAATAGTGCCGAGACCGATAAGAATAAGGTTATGTGCGGTTCGTATACCATCAGTAATACGCTCTATGCGATTTCTAAAATACGCCCCAGCCCAGACGAGCAACGGTACGTAAATCGCAAGTGCAAATACTTCATAGAGGATAAATTTTCTTCGAGGTATTTTGAGTTGTCCAGCAAAAAACGGACCCATGAAGCGCAGTTGGACCATGAATCGTGAAAAGAAAATGACTTTATAAATATGCCGCTTGAGCCAATGAATGTAATTTTTTACGCGCCATGCAAAAAATTTGTCATAAAAAAACATAATGAGTCTATTTCTCCTCTTTGAGAGAGTATAGAGAGCTGTGTCGGTTATCAAGAGTCCAAGCATCACGATCGGCACAACGATGAAACCATTAACAACACCCGTACCAACAACATAGCCGATTGCCAGAAGAATTATTTCTTCTGGCAGAACGATGGCAATATTGGCGATCATCGACACACCGAAAATACCGAGATACGAAAACGCTCCGAGATGTTCGATTAGCGTTTGCGTTTCCATGTGTTAGATAAAGAGAAACGCGAGAGCTCCGCCGAGAAGTGCCAAATTCTTTGTGAACATGATTTGCTGTGTCATTTTCATCATCGGATCTTTTTCTTTCCAGAAATCATGCATCATAAACGTAACCGGAATGAGAAAGAGAACAAGTGCAGCAACTGCAAATGGTACATAAAACCCGACAAGAATTCCCGCGCCACCAAAAAGAAGGAGAAGTCCAGAAATAAAAATCATAACTTTCGGCATTGGGACACCTTTTGAGGCAGCGTATGCAGCCATAGATTTTCCATTGAGCAAATGATTGAAGGCATTGTAAATAAAATACCCTCCGAACAAAATACGACTAACATAAAAAATGTAAATCATAGAAATATAAAAAAATAATTATCAGTTAATACAAAAAGTATAGCATATAATATTTACATAGAGATATTCTGTTTGGAACAAGGAAATTTTAGGATATACTGAATCGTATGAACATCACATCATACATCATTCTTATCGGCTCCGTGCTCGCCATTTCAATCGCCGATGTATTCATCAAAAAAGCCGGCGTTGTCGCCCAATCGTTCGGCGCCATGTTTCGGAATCCTTGGTTCATTGCAGCCGGACTTCTCTATATCGTCCAAGTCATTGGTTTTGGTTATTTACTCTTTTCTGGTGCACGTTTGAGTTGGATCGGTATCGTCCAGACAATTCTCTATGCACTCGTCGTCATCGGTTCCGGTGTTCTTCTTTTCCATGAATCCATCAGTTTGATCCAAGCGATCGGTATTGCGTTTGCAATAGTTGGCCTTGTTCTCTTGAATCTCTAATTATGAAACAAAACAATTCTCCCTGGCTCACACAACTCCATCCTAACCGTAAAGCTGTTCTTCTCGAAAAAGACACAGAAACAGACATCGTCATTATCGGTGGCGGCATTGCCGGCGTAACGACGCTCTATTATCTCCTGACTCAAACAAATAAAAACATCATTCTCATCGAGGGAAGCAAAATCGCGCATGGCGCGACAGGACACAATGCCGGACAAGTTGTTGCCGAATTTGAACGTTCATTTGCAAGTATTATTGATGAATATGGAAAAGAAAAAGCGATTGATGGTTTGCGCATGATAGAAAATGCATGGGAACTTCTCGATGACATACTTGAAAAAACTGATATCAATATTCCGTTTCAAAAATGTACGGGATATGGCGGTTTTACAGAGCTGGGACCATTACTTGAAGACTTGGAAACTGAATACATCAAATGGCAAGAAGGGTTCATGACCTTTCCGACCCTTATTTCAAAAGAATCAAACTGGATGAAAGAAATTCCAGAAAAATTTCATAGCATTTGTTCCGAAGTTGAACTATCTGAAATTTACACAACCCTCAACATAGTTCGAGACGGATTTCATGCGGCACTACCTCATCGGATTGCTGTTTTGAACAGTGCCCTCTTCACAGAACAATTAGCGTTATGGTGTCTCAAAAATTATCCTGACCGAACACAAATATTTGAACAAAGTTTTGTCCATGGAATAGAACTTTCGAAAGAAAGCGTCACCATTCTTACAAACCAAGCAACTGTCATCTGTGACAACGTTGTCGTTTGTACAAATGGATTTGAAAATTTCTATATCAAAGACCGTACCGGCATGGAAATAGATACAAAATTTCATCACCTTATCCAAGGCGTTGTCGGATATATGACCGGTTATCTGACCAACAAAGAACTTGATCCGATGGGAAATTATTATTATGATCCATTAAAAAATACAGGACCACTCCCCGACCCGTATTATTACGTTACTCGACGAAAATTTGGAAATGAAACAAATCCAGAGTATCTTATGGCAGTCGGCGGACCCGAGGTACATCTCGTTGAACGAGAAATATATTTCAGAGATTTTGACGTATCTGAAAAATTTCGAGACGATGCGATCATATTTGCACAAAACCATTTTGATATGACAGATTTTGATCAGAAATTTTTCTGGCATGGACTCATGGGGTATACCAAAAGCGGTGTCCGTATGGTGGGACCAGAGCCGATTGATCCACGACTGCTATATAACCTCGGATGTAATGGTATTGGCATATTACCTTCAATTATGGGTGCAAAAAAAATTTCCAAACACATAAATCACGAAATCATGTCAGAGACTATTTTTGATCCGAAACGATAATTCATATACATGCAATCTCCAAAAAAAATAAAACATATTTTCATTCTCATTCTCGCAATAGGTGCGGTTATTTTTGTTGTCATGTATGGCAAAATGTTTTATCAAAAGATTTCAGCATTCGCACAAACACCATCAAAAGACTTTCTTTCAGAAACAATCAATACGCTCGAAAATTTCAATATGAATCATCGAGATCCGAAAGATTTTATTTTCAAAAACTGGGCAAATAAAACAAAGGGACTCGTTCAGTTCCGCGGCAATCCTACCCATACTTTCTATGGTACCGGCCCTATAAGTGATACCATGGCTGTTTTATGGCGTTTTCCAGATACACCAATGTGCGGCACGTCAACCGTCAACAGACAGACAACATCTTGGTGCGGCACCGGGTGGACCGGACAACCCGTACTATGGGAACATCCTAATGGCGTCACAGAGGTCATTTTTGGTGCATATGATAAAGCCGTACATTTTGTGAATGCAGCAACCGGCAAACGACTACGACCAGATTTCCAAACAGGCGACATCATCAAAGGTAGTGTTTCTCTCGATCCAGATGGATATCCCCTGCTCTACTTTGGCTCTCGTGACAACAAATTCAGAATTCTTTCTCTCAATGATAATGAAGAAGCAAAGGAAATCTGGTCAATCGACGCAAGTGATGTCGCGCCAATTCTCTGGAACAATGACTGGGACGGGAATGCGAGTATTGTTGATGATATCCTCTATATCGGTGGTGAAAACAGTTGGATGTTCGCAATACAACTAAACAGATCTTTCCATGCAGATGGAACTGTTGCTGTCGATCCGAAAATACTCATGCAATTTCCCCTCTGGACAGACAAATTATTGGAGGATATTGGGGACAAAATGGTTTCGATCGAAAATTCTCCCGCGTTTTACGATAATCGTGTCTACATCGCCAACGGTGGTGGTCGCGTGGTTGGATTTGATGTATCAGATATCAAAAACAAATCTATTCGCGTCGTATTTGATTATTGGCTCGGTGATGATATCGATGCATCTATCGTTATTGATCAGGATGGAATGCTCTATGTATCATCTGAAATAGATAGAGATATCAGTAAAACGATTGATATCGGTCAGGTCACGAAGCTTGATCCATACAGCGACAAACCACTAATTTGGAGTATTGCTGTTGATGAAAATATTTCACCAAACAAACAACGCGGTATTTATGCAACACCTGCACTATACAAAGAACACCTCTATGTACAAACAACGGGAGGTACATTCATGGCAATAGATACGAAAGATGGGAAAATAACCTGGAGTGAAACTCTCCCAGAACACAGCTGGTCGTCACCGCTCGTGATCGATGAAAAACTTATCGTGGCGACCTGTAAAGGCAAAATTAACTTTTATGATCTCCACGAACCCGCACAACCAAAATTCTTCAAAGAAATTCCGATTACCGAGAATTGCATTGAATCAACTCCTGCAGCATGGAACGGCGTCATGTACGTCGGCACGCGCGACGGGTATTTCTATGCGATCGGACCAGATACACCAAACGAAGCTAATTGAATTCTTTTTTCTCAATAACAAGCGCTACACAAATACCGAAGAAAAGAATGCCACCGTATATACCCATAAGTGTTGCGTATGAAATATTGACACCATCAAGGACACCGAGTGCACATACCGCGATCCAGGAGATGACTGATACAGCACCGGAGATGAACGCAAACTTGCGAACTATCCGTTCTTTTGTTTCAACAAAGAATTTTTTATTGAGAAGATGCGGCCAAACATATTTATTGAGTGCATAACCATTGACCACCAAGACTGCGAGAATACTCATTTTTCCGAGAAATTTTATCGAATGAGAATATCTGGAAATATCTGACAAGAACAATCCAATACCCGACAAAACAATGATCCACAAACTATAAAAAACGATTTTTGCCAATACAGAGAGAGTTTTTACTTCTGTTGGATTAAGTTTTTTGTCTTTACTAAAAAAAGAAAAGAGTACATCTGCTGTCAGCGCTGCCCCCATACCGAACACCACACTGATGACATGCGCTATCGTTACTGGTATTTTTATTGTTTGAAAAAATATTTCGATTTCCATCTGGACATTGTATCAGAAAATCAGTATTTCCTAAATATAAAGGAAAAAAGTTGAGATATATGATATAACACTCCTAAATTGATCACAAAAAAAACAAAACATGAAAGCACCTCATATTTTTATAGGAGATGAACTGTTGATTGCTGGATTAAAAAATTTCCCAAAAGGAGAGCCGTATCACTTCAAAGACGATATTGCATGTGCGTTTTATAAAGCAAGCAAGAATCCGATATACGAACAATTATTTCAAGAATATACCTTTGATACGGCCGGTCCCATTCCCGGGTCAAAAGAAATTGAAAACGGACTTGATATACTCCGACAGGCACAACTACTCTCTATTTTTCCACCAAATTCACATTATTTTCTTTCTGAGGGAATTGATTTGAGATTTAAAAAATTCCTTGAACCAAAAATGAATGAGAAACAAAAAGAATTGATTGAACAATTATCATTAGAAATAAAAGAATATCTACTTTCATAAGATACAAAAAAACCGCCATTATCAGCGGTTTTTCATGTATCATGATATTCAATCAAAAATTTTTAATCTCAGAAAAATTAAACCATAATCCTTCAAATGTTTCATTATTTTTAAGGTATGCTTCCAGTCGCTCAATAACAGCAACATAGTCATCGGCAGTTTTGCCAGCATCAGGAAAAATACTCAATGTAATACACGTAGACATTGGAGGAAATTCTTTCTGCAGCCGATGTATTCTTTCAACAAGTGTTCTAGTAGGTTTCTGTGGTATTTCTGAAGAAATATAAGTCATATTTTTTGTTTTTTATAATACACACTGTTTTCAATTACAATACCACAAGGAGACACCTGACAACAAGGCATGCAGCACAAAACATAGAGAGTCCCGTGATCAAGTTGTCTATCACAATATAGTGGGTATAATCAATAGCAATTCCCCTAATCAGATCCCTCAAATGCTTTTCAGTTCAATCATTTTTATCTTTCTTTTTTTACCAATCTTTTTGGGGGTGTATTTTCTTTTGAAAAAAGAATACAGGAATTTCTTTATTCTTTTGGCAAGTTTACTGTTTTACTTTTGGGGAGAAGGTAGGTACGTACTTGTAATGATCATGTATATGATCTCCAATTATTTCTTTGGTTTATGGATTGAGAGACGCAAGCTATCCACGGAAACATCCTTACTCACTGCAAAAACCGTTCTCGTTTTGGGACTCGTTTTCAATATCGGATTTTTGCTCTTTTTCAAATATTTCAATTTTATCATCACAAATGCCAATTTTATCCTGGAAAAAATTTCAGATTTTCAATTTGGAAATCCGGAGATTCACCTTCCGATCGGCATATCATTTTTTACATTTCAGGCCGTCTCCTACATCATCGACATCTATCGTCGCGATGTGCAAGCACAAAAAAATCTGGTCGATTTTTCCATGTACAAAGCATTGTTCCCGCAGCTCATTGCCGGACCCATCGTACGATACAAAGATGTGTCAAACCAGATAACGGACCGTACGGTCACGCCGAGTATTTTTTCTGACGGCATACAGCGATTTATCATTGGCTTGGCAAAAAAAGTTCTGATAGCGAACACTGTCGGATCTGTCGCCGACGCTGTTTTTGCACTGCATCCTTCAGAGCTTTCATTCGGTGTCGCATGGCTGGGAATCGTTTGCTATTCGATTCAAATTTATTTTGATTTTTCCGGATATTCTGACATGGCGATCGGTCTCGGCAAAATGATGGGATTTGATTTCCTGAAAAACTTCAACTATCCCTATATTTCAAAATCCATCAGGGAATTTTGGCGCCGTTGGCATATCTCCCTCTCATCATGGTTCCGCGATTATCTCTACATACCACTTGGTGGAAATAGAATGAGCGTAGCACGAAATTATTTCAATCTGTTGTTTGTTTTTTTCTTGTGCGGATTGTGGCACGGAGCGAGCTGGCTTTTTGTCATTTGGGGGCTCTGGCATGGACTGTTCCTGATTCTCGAGCGCACAAAGGTCGGAACATTTCTCGACAACAGACATCCGGTCATCCAGCACCTATACATGATTTTGATTGTGATGATCGGTTGGGTATTTTTTCGAGCAGAAAATCTTACTCACGCATTAGAACTATTCAAAACAATGTTTGGATTTGGAGATCTTCATATACGATATATTTGGGGATTTTTGAATATAAAAAATATTATTGCAATCATTTTAGGAATCATATTTTCAACTCCGTTGTTTGAAACTCTCACCACAAACATTAAAAACAACGAAAATTTAAACAAAACTTTTTTGCCTGTCATTTTCAAAGAAGGATACAATACCGCACTTCTCGCCTTGTTCGTACTTTGTGTGATAATTCTTTCAAGTAGTACATACAATCCGTTCATTTATTTCAGATTTTAAAATCGATTTATGCATACACGTACCATACAATTTTTAAAAAATAATTCCATTTTCTTGTCTGCAATTATTATCGGCATGTTGTTTTTAGGAATATTATTTTTATTTGTCAGCAAAAAAATCTTTAGACCATCGGTTCATGTCGTCATAGACGCAAAAGTTTCTTCACCGGATACGTTTCAGGTATTTTATGATACAGGCAAAGGATTTTCTGAAGAAGAATCTGTGCGTGTTGCCGTTGATCCTTCAACAAAATTTCAATCAATTGTGTTTAATATCCCGATAATCCATACAAAAAATCTACGGATCGATATCGGCAGTGAAAACAAAAAATTAGAGATACGCAACATGCAAATAACAAAAGAAAATAATTCTCTAGACTGGGATGCACAGGATATACTCAATGAGTTTTCTTCATTTTATCAATTCAAAAAGAGAGAGGTCAGAGATGGTGCACTGTATATAGAAACGACAGGAAACGATCCTCAGATTCTTTATGAAGGAGATATAACGGAAAAAATGCAAGCAAACGCCGTTTCAAAAAACAGAACACACAAAATCATCATACTTCTTTTTTTTATCACATATATCGCGACATTGTTCTATTTCAGAAAAGCGATTTCAAACAGAGAAATACGACTAGTTTCATCTGAAAATACATCAGAAGAAAAAAGAAACGTTTGTTTTATCATTGCGTTCATACTACTGCTATCTATCCCTATATCTCAAATGGTTTTCAAATACTTGCCTGAAAAAGATTTCCAAGAACAGCGTGAACTGACTGCGTCGCCCGATCTCAATCTTTTGACTGATGTGAGCACATGGCATGCATATACGGCATCCATAGAGTCTTTTTTCAACGATCATTATGGATTGCGAAATTCACTCATACACGCAAATTCCGTATTGAATATAAAATATTTCAACATCAGTCCCAGAATAGATATCATTCTGGGCAAGGATGGCTGGCTGTTTTATGATTCTCCCTCAGATGGAGTAAGCATGAAAGATTATTATGGAAAAGTTCCCTACTCAGAAACCGAATTGATAGAAATAAAAACAAATCTACTGAGACTAAAAAATAAACTTGATGCGCGAAACATAGATCTTGTAATGGTTCTGGTTCCCAACAAAAATACTATTTACGAAGAATTTTTACCAAATTATATTCAACAAAAAAGAGGCTCTTTTACGAGAGCCGATCAAGTTCATGTGGTTGCAAAAGAACTGGGATTGCATTTTATCGATACGCGAACTGTCCTATTGGATGCAAAGAAAACATATCCCTATCCGTTGTACTATAAAACGGACTCCCATTGGAACAATCTCGGGGCATATATTGCAGTGAAAGAAGTATTACAGGAGATTGGTGACATGGGATATGCTACCAATACTGTTTATAAGAAAAAAGATCCCATCATATATTCGAAAGATAATTTCAATATTCATGATTTGTCAAAATATATAAATTCTGAGATCAAGACAAATGATCCAGAAATTATCATTGATTTGAAAAGAAATTATGAATACAAGGAAATCAAGCATCCTATATACAACCAACAACCTGACAGTTATGTGGAGACGAGCTTGAAAAATCTATCATATCCGAAAGCGGTGATATTTAGAGATTCATTTGCAATCCGCATGATCCCCTACTTGTCAGAATCTTTTTCAAAAGCTGTATATGTATGGAATCGAAATATTGATTTTACTATCATCAACAAAGAAAAGCCTGATATCGTCATTATTGAATTTGTTGAACGGTACTCACAAGCTCTTCTTTTGGAATCAAATCTATAAGAACTAGGCATATGATATAATGGTCGCATGAAAAAAGCATTTATTTCCATTCTTATTATTTTTGTGATCATTGGAGGAATAATTGCTTGGCAAAAATTCTCTGCATCTGGAACACCGATTGTTCAACCAGAACCAATAATCCAAGAACCCGAACCTGTCGTTCCTCTTCCTTCAGAACCTGAACAAAATATATTTAAAATTATTACACTTGAAAGCACTACTCCGGGCAAAGAACTGACCGACATGATCGGCAGTGCAAATGTACCGATGGTTCTTGCGATCAATCGATTGGATGACAAAAACTTACGCCAAGGTATGACGCTCGTTATCCCGACATCATTTGAAAACATCGATCAATGGGAATTTATGCCGAGCAGTATTGATGCAGCAAAAAATATTCCCAAACTTATTATCATCTCTCAACGAGTTCAAGCTTTTGGCGTCTATGAATTCGGCACATTGGTCAGAAACGGTCCAGTCAGTTCCGGCAAACAATCAACACCGACACCAAGCAGGCTTTATTTTACAAATTGGAAAGGCAAAGAAGTTGTGAGTACCTTTAGCGATGAATGGATTTTGAAATGGAATTTCAACCTTAGTAATTTCGAAGGTGTCTCTATGCATCAATACGCACTCCCTGGGTATCCGGCGAGCCACTCGTGCGTCCGTCTCTATGCCCACGATGCCGAATGGATCTACAACTGGGCAGATCAATGGATTGTCACATCAGATGGTAGTACAAAGCTCGCCTCCGGTACACCCGTCATCATCTATGGCGCTTATAATTTCGCATCTCCTGCACCATGGAAACAACTCCCTGAAAATCCTGAAGCGACAAAAGTTTCGAAAGACGAACTGGAATCTATTGTTTCAGAAAATCTCTCGACAATCGAACATGAAGCCGCGGTACGGGCCGAAGTTATAGCGAATCAACAATAAAACAAAAATCCCGTCACTTTCGACGGGATTTTTTATTGTTTTTTCTTTTATAATCACTGACACTATGCCGATGCTCCTCAAAAAAATCCATAAAATCTTTTTCTGTAACGGCAAGATCTTCTTTTCCTTCTTTTTTCAATTTTGCTTTATAATCCATCAGGCCGTTATACAAAATTACATTCTTGTATATGATATTTATAAAAAATTTCGATAAAGAAAATATCTTCTGCTCTGCAAGTGCAGCTACCATACTTTTTCGGAAATCCGAGTGACTCATCCACATGATTGGATTATTGATAGTGAGACTTGAGTGCATCAACATCACACCTTTCGGAGCAATTGCAAAATCAAAGATGTATTTACTGGTCCACGGGATTGAACGGATGGCTTGATCACTGTTTGTTTTTTGAATATTTGTATCTTTTTTAACACCAATAACTCGATTTGCAAGGGTTATTTTTTTCGTGCCAATCCTGCTAATATATTCATTGACGTACACACGACCATTGCCACGTTCAAACAAATACCGTTTCTTTTTTGGAAGTAGTGATTCGTATTCCAGCCCGAGCCTCCGCAAATGATGCGTATCATTTGGTAAAAATCTTGAAAGATTCTGATCAAAGATTTCCCTTGGAATCAGATTTGACCGCAATGTCACCTCTATAGACCGGTGTTCTTTGGTGAAATACCAGCTTTGCACTGCATGTAAAATATTTCTGACAACATTAACATCATCCTTCGAAATAACCGGATGATTCGGAACAACAGAAAATCCGATGACTTTTGGATCTATATGATTCTTTTCAAGTATTGTCTTAATACCATCTGAAAAATGTTCTGCATTACCGTTGATACGGACAGATTTATTTGTTTCAAATCGCGCCATGTGAATGAGTTCAGGGTGCGCAAGTACTGGAAACAAATCCTGTGCCGAGGCGAAATGCATGTCATACATGTATCCTTGTTTTTTAAACACGGATTCAAGAAAAGAAAATGTTTCTTGGACATTTTGATCAACCTTTTTTCCAATAACTGATTTTTCATGTCGAGCCATGGGGCATATGTTGCATCCCTGTTCGCAAGATTTTTCTGAAGGAAAAAGTTCAATAGCAATATGTTTTCTCATGATTATTATATAAATGTTCGATTTTTCATTATATTACTATAAAAATACAATGTGTCAATATTTATATTGACAGTGATTTGTTTTCATATAGTATGAGAAAAAACTTTATACAAAGAAACATGCACAAAGTAAACGCGGTTAATCAACTATTTCTTGATCAGGCAAAAGTATATGGCCTCGATCTCACTGAACTACGAAAAAAATATGGACTTCCCTTTACTATCCAACTTTTCAAATATGTAAAAAAAATGACACGAGAAAATGAGGATTTACCGATACTCCAACCTCCTTACAAGAAAATAAAGAAAGACAAAGATTTTACAGTTGATTCCTACGCAGAAATACTTGAAAATGCCGGATTCAAATTACGGCCATGGGTTGAGGATTTCACAGACGAAGACACGGGAGAAATCGTTGGGGTGCAACGGTACAATTTCCTACCATTGAACATATAAATAATAAAATCCCTTCTATTGAGAATGGGATTTTTTGTATGACGTAGCCAAGGCAATCATACCCCAACTATTGACAATATCACACCCATCTGATAAGATCTTCAGCTGTTGTTCTTTTAAATAGTTTTTAAAGATTTGAATTTGCAAACAAGTGGAAGTCGCGAACGATAGTATATATCGTATAGTATTTTTCGCGATTTTCATTTGGACGTAAATCACTAATTAATTCAAAAAATTAACAAATCTAAAAAAACACACATTATGACAAACTCATTAAAAAACACAGTGGTATTCAAAACCTTTAATTTTTACACAATCCTTGCTACGTTGGCTGCATTGATGGTCAACAAATGGACTGCCTTTATGGAAGTAATTCAGGTAACAAATGGTCCCGATACAGGCGACAGCGAATATACCAGTGCCGGCCAAACAATCAAAGACAATCTGCCGGCAAACGGAAAGAGTGTTACTGATCAGGTAAGCCTTGTGGCATACCTTACGCAGTGGATCACAAACCCACACGTAAGTTTACTTGTTCGTTTAATCAGCGGAAAATCACGTATTAGCTTAGAAACTACATATAATGATTTTAAAAAGCAGGGATATACCGGCACAAGCTTATTGCGCACATTTGTTAACTTCGTAAAATTTACCATGGCCGAACATGCTGAGGCACTAAAAAATGAAGCTGTTCTTAATTATGTAAACACTGTTACAGTGACGGAATTAAAAAATAACGTTGTGATGCTGTCGGTTACAGGAACGGTTCCAATGACCATGCACCAAGTGCTGGCAATTGAAACATTGTTACTTGCAAAATATGCCGGGAAAAAAGTAATCATTACTTTTGAAATTCCAGAATTGACAGGTATGACCTGTTTCTTTGGAAACGCTGAAGTATCTGAGCGCTTTACTACCGAAGTACAGGCGGCATACAATGACATTGAGGCGCAGAATAAAAGTTCTCAGGAATGGAACAAAACCGGACATGTACTATACATCAGCGGTGAAAGTTCAATCCCAAAAAACGAGCGTTCACAAACACTCAATGGAGTTATCACTGCAACATTGAAACGTATCGGTGAATTCAGTTCACCGGCAGTTTCAACGGTCGTGGCCTAATAACTGCCTAATTTTTAATATTTGTCCAAATGAAACAAAATCCCCCGCAATTGCGAGGGATTTTTTATTGTAAATAATATATTTGACATTTATATTTTAAAATGTATAATATCGAAAACATTAAATTTAAAAAATGAAACTTACAGGTAATTTTTCTACTGATGCAAAACTATACGCTCTGAAAAAACAAATGTGGTATTCCACCATCTTTTGGATTATTTTTATCCTCATCATTTTGGCAATAAATGAATTCTGTCGCAGAAAGATGAGTATTGATTTATTTTACCCTTCGCTCGGATTTCTCGGTGCAGCCATTATTTTTGGAGAGAAATTATTCTATTCCCCATCTGTGTTAGCAAAAAGAAAATTGGAATATTTAAAAAACTATCTCGATCGTAATAAATACTTGGAGCAATACAAAGATTTCCAAGATGAAGAATGGAAAGATGATAATGAAAGAAAAAGTGCCGAAGAATACAAAGAATTAATGGAAGCGATTAATGATGTAGAAAATGAACAATTACGCCTCATTTTTCTTAAATCATAAAAAACAAAAAATCCCGTAATCACGGGATTTTTTTATTTTCATTATTTATACAAATTTTTCCTTTCTTTAAAAGGTCCTCAATCCAACAAAATGGTTTGCATTAAACATTGACCAATATACTATTTCATGATAATTTGAATAAAACTTAAAAATCTCCATCATGCAGTACCTTGTTATTCTCAGTAAAATTCCAAACGAAACAATCGGATTGGTCATAGGATTATTTTTCAGTACCATTTTTGTTATATATGGGATTGATCAAATATTCCATCGCATCACGACACACAAGAAACAACCGGTTATTATAATGCCGTCAGAAACACTGCAATTAAAAGATATAGCGACAGGAACAACAATCTTTATTCTCGACAGTGACAAAGAATTTGTAATGGCACAAACAATTGAAAATTATCAGGAAGGAATAATAACACGTACTTTTAAAAATACATTTTGGTTT
The DNA here is from genome assembly GCA_964606285.1 of uncultured Candidatus Saccharibacteria bacterium. GTDB lineage: Bacteria > Patescibacteriota > Minisyncoccia > Phycocordibacterales > UBA9973 > CAZSFP01. Next base: position 115,022 of record CAZSFP010000002.1, on the reverse strand, counting down.
GACACTGAAGGAAAACACACATTGGAAAAAGGTAAAACATATCAAGTATCCTCAGTAGACAATGAAGGAACAAAAACTCTAAACAAAGTTTCCCTCTTTATCACCCGTGATTCTATTGTTGTTGGATAAAAAACAAAATACACCATTTCTGGTGTATTTTTTATTAGTAAGGGCCGTCCTTACTAATAACACTATCTTGCTGTCAGCCTGAAACTAAAAAAAATCCGCTCGTTTGAGTGGATTTTTTTGATTGATTATTTTACTGACTTGGATTTTTTCTTTCCATTCTTCTTTGCAAGCATTTCGTGCTTTGCCGCAAGTCGCTTCTTTGTTTTATGAGAACGTTTTGATTTCTTTTTCGGTCCAAGAGCTGTGATTCTTTTTGCCATAATAATTGATTATTCTTCTTATTACTAAATGATATAAACTTATTATATCCTAAAGCGTCTATTTCCCAAAAAAAAGCATTTTTGCTTATACTTCTTCTTGACCATTATATGAGATTTTTGATACTAACAAGAACAATCTTTGCTAATTAATTTAAAATTCTCTTATATTTATGTATTCAAACTATTCTCTAATGTATCCATCTCGGTCATAATTTTTTTATACAGGTCTTCCCTGCTCTCATTCCATGCTTGCATCCTCGCATCTTCGAAACTCTCATATGATTCATTCATCATACCAGCAGCAAAATAAAATCTCCCACGCTTTAGATTGACTTCGATTTGCGCACCTTTGAAATCTTCTTGGTTTTCTGCCCATTTTTCTTGTTTGACAGTCCACGCTTTCAAAAGCTCTTTGGTGGTAGGATCCTCCAATCCTTTTTCTTTCAAAAGATTGATGAGTTTCTGTTCTGGGTTTTCTTGTGATGTCATTTTTTCCATAGAGGAATTATAGCATGATTAGAAATTACAGTTCGATAATTTATTTTCATTGACACAGGAACAAGAAAAAAGTACTATGTCAGAAAACTTAAAAGATACGTCATGCCAATTCAAACAGGAGAAGAACTTATAGAATTTCATAAAAATAAAAGTAATCTAACTGATGAGCAATGTCAGTTTATGCTCCGAATTATCAAGCTTATATACCAAGCTTTTCCGGATCTAGATGATTTAAACAAGAATTCAAATGGATGGATAAGATGTACTGTTTTGGCTGAAGGAGTAGATCTAACTAATTTTTATGGAACACGAGCGTTTAATTTCAAAAGTCCCACAACTGCGTATTATTATCAAGCTCAAATGGGAAATGAAAACATGACACACGAAGAGGAACCAAAAGAATTTTCTCTGTTTACTGATGAAGAAATCCTGACACATCTCAAAAGAAAAAGATTTCCCCGTGAGAAAAAAGGTTCTTAAATCTTAAATAAAAAAACACTGAAACTATTTCAGTGTTTTTTTATTTTATACTGATCGAAACCAAGATTTATTTTTCCAGATATTTACCCGCAATACTGAGAGCAAATGAAGGCAGGATAATAAAAACACAGGTCATCATAAGCTTCATAAGCGTTATATTTGGCTGTGTATTGTCATCTGGTCCACCAAAAATGACAAGTAAAAGTCCAACGATTCCGAAAGCGATTGACGCACAAATGAACGCTCGTGTGGCTATTTTTTGCATGCATTGATTATATCAAAAAAGTACTTTTGCACCACATCCTCTGTTTTCCCAAAAATCTGATAAAATAATTCTATGCCACACACCTTACCGGCAGATTTACGCAAAGCTATTACTTCTGTACCAGCAGTGAAAACACTATGGGATGACATCACCCCGCTCGCCCGGAACGAGTGGATCTGCTGGGTCACATCCGGCAAAAAAGCAGAAACGAGAAATATCCGAATCAAGAAAGCGATCTCAAAGATGAGGGGCGGTATGCGCCGTCCCTGCTGCTGGGCGGGGTGTATACATCGGTAGAAAATAAAAATGAAAAAACCTCACCAATTCAGGTGAAGTTTTTTCATTTTGCTCCTCGGCTAGGGGTCTCTCACTCGACTAAAACTTTTTCATCAAAAAGTTTTGTCTGGGCACCAGCTCAATAGCTAGGGCTCGCCTCTCCCGGTGGTCGAGATCCACAATGTATATAATCGCTCCGCTCTTTATACATTGGGACCTGCGGTTCTCGCCCAAGCCATAGAAATAGAAATCAAAAAGTCCCACCATTTTAGGTGGGACTTTTTGATTTTGCTCCGTACTGTGGACGCATTCAGAACTGCGAATTGGACTAGGATTAAAAGCGATTTGCATTTTAGCGGTATCTTGGGACTTTTCCCAACCCTCTCACTTCAGAACTAGCGAGTTGCTTTATTTGAGCAAACAATCCTTGTAGCGACATTTATGAGAAAGGATTAAACCATTGCTTTCAATTTTTCTCGCACCCAGAGCTTTCGGCTTAAAGAGCTTTTCTGTCTTACCGCCAGCAAAATGAAATATACCCATTCCATCAATACCTAAAGCGTATTTTAAGTCCCAAAACAATTTGGCTGTCTTTTCGTGAACCCTCTTACAGATACACGGATTTAATATATAGGCATAATTGAATGGCTGTACTGGATACCAATCTCCTAGCTTTGAATTGTAATCAGTTTCGTGATGAGCAATGACTTTGTTTCTATGGACAATTATCAATTCCGCATCTTTTCTTAACTTTTCAAGCCGAAGTTCAAACTTTTTCCTTTTTGGATTGTCTTTAATTTTCAATATAAGCGAGTGCAAGGTGCTTTCTTTTCGGTCTTTATTGAGAATATGATTGAAAGTTATAAGAGTATCTCGTGAAAATCGGTCAATTTGCTCTATATAAAATCTGTCAGAGATATTCCTTATGTTGGTGTTTCTCCTTATGAAAACTATATGTTCTATGTTGTCTTCAATTCTATTTAGGCACTGATAAATATGGTCAGTGATTTGGCGTAGGATTATTGAGCTATTTTGCTCCTCTTTTGTTAAGGACATAGTTTTATCAGGTCGTTTATATACCCAGAGAAACATTTATAGAAATTGTCTGCTGAAGCATAGTACTTTTCAAAATATACCTTGGTATCTGAGGATGAGACATTATCTACAAAGTTGAGATTTCGGTAGTTCATTCTTAGACGCATCAAATGGAAGAAATCGAAAATAGTAACTTCCATATTCTTTGTAAAGTTTACAATCCTTGCTTTATCCTTTGGTCGTCTACCCGACAAGCCCTGAACGATTTTGTAGTTATCAATTTTACCGTTGGCTACTTTTTTCATAATCAAGCTGTACACTCTGTCGTCTTGAGCATCGTTTCGTAGGTGCTCGCCTGATTTACTAACAAAGTTCAAAATACTTTGGTCAAAGACGCTATTCAAAAGTGCCTTGCTGAACTGTAGTTCAGATTTCTTCAGCATTGCGTTAAAAGTGTTAACGCAGTCGTGATGTCCAGCAGTTAATGAAGTCATCTTGCCTGTAATTAGGCAGTCCGTTATGCAAAGTAAGTGGTACAGCAAATAGTAAGTTTTGATAGGTAACCACAACACTGATGCAGAAGAATAATCCTTATCGAAAGTTACTATTTTGTACTCTTGGTCTATAGAAGCTTTGGTTAATTTAACCAACTGGATTTTATCCTTGAGCTTATCTACATCAGAGCTTTTAAGTTTTGGGGTAAGAGTTGAGGTAATCTTGAGACCCCGAGAAAGTTCCTCAATAAGGGACACATATTTTAAGTGTGTTTCAAAATCTAAGCGTTCACTTTTTATCCTTAATGAGGAAATTAACATACAGTTAATTATATATGGAAATGTAAAGCAAAGTAAAGTATTATATATACTATGTTAGACCTCGATTTCAAGAAATTGCCAGACAAATACATTTTTAACGAGGAAAGCTTGTCTGGGCTTAAGTTTGTTGATGACAACTCTTTGTATGTTTATTACGCACTCTTGCGTGGACGATATACAACCCCTGACCCAGCGATGAGCTTTTTGTATCACAAGCCGTTTGAGTGGAATGATATAGATTTCACTTCTTTTTTGCTGTATGTAAGCCGTCATTATGGATTTGAAATCACACGCATACAGACAAACTTTTCTGCGATTACTGAGGAATATGAGGTCTCAATGACTGACAGTTTTGGTCAGCCAGATGTGATGAAGTTTGCCGAGTATAAGAAGATACTCGTTGATGCAATGATGAAGCACGATAAGACAAAACCATTCTTGCAACCTAAGTGGTATGAGGGTGCTTATAAATGGATTTTGGATTTAAGAGAAAAAGAACCTGAGCGAGAAGAAGTCATTTTGTTTAATAAGTTTTATACCAACACAGCAACAGTGGCTGATATTGAACGCTTGCTTATTTATGCCAACAGGATTGCTCCAATGTATAGAGATGATGAAAGCGAACTCTATCTATCAAAAGACCTGTTCCATAAGATACTAAGCTGGACTTTCTTTTCTATTGAAATGAGCGATGAAAAGCAAAAGAAACTAGAGGGAGATTTTAATGATTACATTACTGCTTTCATCAAAGATGAACTGAAAAGGAATGATAAGGATAAGCGAATTGGCGATACGAGAGTGAGCCAGTCAAGAAATGTCTATACTTTCAAGAAACACGATTTGATGTTTCGTGAGTATCTGCAAAAAATGCAGGATGACTTTGGGAATGTGGTAACTATAGAAAATATATTTGAAGACAGATTTCCCAATCATTCTTATCCTGATGCGGAAGAGCTAAGACGAAGATACTCATCAAGAAACTTCTATTTTTGCCATATTCTTTTCACTTATGAAAGGTCGGGGCTTATTGATTTCTTGTCCCTAGGAAGCAATTGGGATTTCCGTGAGGATGAGATGCTTACTTATCAAGCGAAAGTTGAGATTTCTCCTGATTTTAATAATGAAAATAAGGATAAGAAATTGCATTTTGATACTGATAAATCTAGGTTTTATGTTCAAGGAAAAGAAATAAAAATATTCAAGTTCAAAGACGAATATCATACGCTCAGAGTTATCTTTGAGGACCCTAATGAACTATCAAAAGAATGGTTCTTCTCAGAAATTGGAGAGAAGATTGATGAGAGTAACTTAGATGATAAGAAGTATTACAACGCTATATACCAATTACGATTAAAACTTGAAAAACAAAGCGTAAATGACTTTTTCATTACCACAAAACAATCAGTAAAAATAAATCCCAAATACCTGTCTTAGAATTGTCTTAAGTTAACTCAAGACGACATAAATATAACCTGTGGCTACAACCTACAGGTTGTTTTTATGCAGGAGATTATTACTAAAAAACAAGAGCCGAAAATTGGCTTCAACATAAACGAGTTATCGCTTGAAGACAAGAATAAATTGGTCGGTGCTTTTGCGTGGCTTATCAAAGAAGATAAGAAACAAAATCCTGCTCTTTATCAGATTAAGAAAGAAAAAAATGATTGATACTGTGTGCTTATTGATACCAAAAGACAAGCTCACAGTCCTAGATTTGTCATCTTACGGTGTGCCTACTTGGAACTTACATTCCAAGACAGACCAGTATGACAAGTTTGTGAAAAATCCCTCAAAAAGAGATTTGGATAGTGGTCTGTATTTTCCTCGTCTGACAGGTTACAAGCGGAAAAACTATGGTCAGGATGCCAATGTCCGCATTGAGTTTTCTGTTCCCAAGTTGCTCTACCTCAACAACCTAGATGAGCTTGAAGATAAAGATTTCCCAAAGGTAATTGATACGCTTCAAGACCGATTGAAAACTATGGGAATAGTCGCAACAAAATCAGTCCTTGAAAAGGCATCAGTCAGTTCTGTTCATTTCTCAAGAAACATTCAGCTTGAAGATGGATATACCGTTACTCACCTGATTTCAGAGATGAATAAAGTGAACTTGCGAAAGAGTTTTGATTTCGCAAAGACACGCTTTATAAATGACGGTCAGAGTTTGTATGCTCATACCACAGCCCATCAGCTAGTCATTTACGACAAGATTGCTGATTTGGGTAAGGATAAGAAACGAGCAATAGACAAAGACCAAAATCCTTACCAGAGAAGTTTGTTTGCGGAACTGAACAAAGACCCTGAACTGAATGAAGTAATAAGGTTTGAGATACGACTGAACCACAAGCAGAAGATGAACAAGATAATTGAAGAATTGGGGTATGCAAAAAATCCCACTTTCAAGGAAGTGTTCAGTTCTGAACTAAGTAAGAAAGTCGTTAATAGTTACTGGCAGAAACTTATCAAGGAAAGAAATCTTGGATTGTTTTCAATCGCTGTAAGCGTTAAAGACATACTCCGAACATTGTTTTTGGCTGATAAAAAATTGAAACCAAAACAAGCAATCTATCTTCTCGGTTTATTCCAACTTGCAAGGGATGAAAACGGAATGAGACAGCTACGCACAATCGTAACTAAGCGTTCCCACGACAGAACTTGGTATCGCATAGCAAAAGATATGCAACAAGCTAGCGAGCTTATAACCAAAAACAAGCTCAGGGACTGGGTTACTCAATTAGATAAAAAATTAGCAGATTACAAACCTTATAAAACCAAAAAATATGAAAACAAAACTCATTGATATTACCAAACTCAATAAAAGCGGATTAAGGCACGAAGTTTTACCCGATGGCTTTATTGTGAGGGTGCTGAAATATAAAGAAATTCTAAAGGAAGTTGAAACTCTGTCCCTTGAAGAAACTATTAGTAACTTTCAGAGAGATATGTTTCCTGAGACAGAACTAAATGTCTGGGAAAGCATTGCCACCTGCTTTGAATTGAACTGCCAAAGCAACCCAAGTTGGACAATTGAGCAAAAGAAGCAGGCATTTATAGAACTGTTAACAAGTTCACTTCGTTAAGCGTTGCTATGTAAAGTAGAGTAAAGTATAATTATTATGTTAAACACTATGACTATGATTAAAGAAAAGGATTTTTATAAAGCTGAGGAACTTGCCGAAGCTTTGCAGGTAAACATTATGACTATTTATCGCTATATTAAAGCGAAGAAGCTTAAGGCGTATAAGATTGGTCGTGAGTATAGGATTGATAACGCTGAATTTGGGAAGTTTTTGAATAAAGTTAAAACTAAGTAAAAATAATTATCATTAAAATATATGAAAAAGAAAGTCAGAGTAGGAATAATCTTTGGAGGTAAGTCGGCAGAACACGAAGTTTCACTTCAATCTGCTAAAAATATCATTGATGCAATTGATAAGGACAAGTATGAAATAGTTCCAATTGGGATTGATAAGACGGGAAAGTGGCAACTCAATACTGCGTCTCAGTACCTGCTTAACGACAATAACCCAAAGTTAATAAAACTAAATAAGGAAAATAGTAAAGAAGTAGCTTTAGTTCCAGGTCAATCAAGCCAGCAACTAGTTACGCTATCTAATGATGTGCCTGAGAAACCAATTGATGTCGCATTTCCAGTTTTGCACGGACCATTTGGTGAGGACGGTACAGTTCAGGGATTACTAAAGCTTTTAGATGTACCATTCGTTGGGGCAGGAGTGTTAGGTTCTGCGGTTGGTATGGACAAAGATGTAATGAAGCGACTTCTTAAAGGTGCAGGAGTGCCTATAGCGGACTTTATATGTTTAGACACTTCTTCTGATATTGATTTAGATAAAATAATTGAACAGTTAGGTTTGCCTATTTTTACAAAGCCCGCTAACTTAGGTTCTTCAGTGGGTGTAAGTAAAGCAAATACTAAAGAAGAGTTAGAAACAGCCATAAAAATAGCATTTGAATACGACAATAAAATCTTGGTAGAAGAAGCAATAGTTGGCGATGAAGTCGAATGTTCTATCCTGGGAAACGAAAACCCTATTGCTTCAGTCGCAGGTAGAATTATTCCTAATCACGAATTTTATTCTTACCAAGCAAAATATATTGACGAAAATGGTGCTCTATTAGAAATACCTGCAAAACTACCCGCTGAATTAATGGAAGAAGTACAACAAGTTGCAATCAAAGCTTTTAAAGCCCTTTGTCTTGAAGGTATGGCTAGAGTAGATATGTTTTTGCGTGACGGTAAAGAAGTGATTATCAATGAGGTAAACACCATTCCAGGATTTACTAAAATTAGTATGTATCCAAAATTATGGGAAGCTAGCGGTATATCGTATACAGAGTTAATTGATAAGTTAATTCAACTTGCTATTGAACGACACAATAAAGAAAAGCGACTAAAAACTTCGTACGATTTATAACCTATGAAAGCTATAGACGTATCACGAGTATCAACTGAAGAACAAAAGGAAGCTGGTAACTCTTTACCTGCTCAGACAGAGCGTATTAGAAGTTACTGTTCTAAGAAATCTTTTGACGTCGTAAAGTCGTATAGCTTTGATGAAAGTGCCTACAAAGAAAAGCGAGATGAGTTCGATAAACTTCTTGAGTTTGTTGAAGGAGTAATGAAGAAAGAAAAGATTGCGGTCTGCTTTGATAAGGTAGACCGTCTTTCAAGAAGTGTTTTTGATAAACGAGTTGCTCGGCTTTATGAACTTGCCGTAGCTGACAAAATTGAGCTTCATTTCGTTTCAGAGGGTCAAATCATAAACAGCCAGATGTCGGCTGTAGAAAAGTTCCAGTTTGGTATGAGCTTGGGTTTGGCTAAATACTATTCTGATGCGATTGGCGACAATGTAAGACGAGCATTTGAACAAAAGCGAAGAAATGGCGAATGGACAGGAGCTGTTCGTTTGGGTTATCTGAATGTTCAACTAGACGCTGAAAAGCGACTGCGTAAGGACATCATTATTGACCCTGAAAGAGGTCATCTTATTACAAAAATGTTTGAGCTTTATGCAACAGGAAATCACTCACTTGAAACCATACGAATAGAAATGACAGAACTTGGACTAAGAAGTATCAAGGGCTTTAAGCTGTCAAAAAGTTGTATAGAAAATATACTCAAGGATAGTTTTTACTGTGGTGTTGCTATGTCAAAGAAGTATGGCTCTTATGCTCATAAGTATCCCCGATTGATTTCAAGGGAACTCTTCGATAAGTGCCAAGAAATACGCTCAAAACGCAAGAAAATGCCCTCTAAGGCACATTCCAAGGACTTTATATTCAAAGGACTTTTGAAGTGTCATAACTGCGGATGTGCCATCTCATTTGAGCATAAGCTAAAGCCCAGTGGTAAGCAGTATGTAATCGGTTCTTGTACCAATTCCAAGAAGATATGTGAAAGGGTCTATGTGAACGAACTAGAGCTTCTGAAGCCCATTTATGAGGTCTTGGAGCGATTTGAGAGTATCACTGAGGAAACTCAGAATGGTCTTGTTGACGAACTACGAAAGAACACTGAAGCAGAAGTTGTTTTTCATAAAGCACAAATAAATCGTATAAGAACTGACTACGACAATGTTAAAGGAAAAACTGATCGACTTCTTGAAGCATTCTTAGACCAGAGTATTACTAAGGACATCTATGACAAAAAGCATCAAGAGTATCAGGACAAAATGCAGACACTGGAAATTGAACTTTCTGAACACAGAAAAGCTGATTACGACTACCAAACAACCGTTGCTACAGTCATTTCTGTAGCACGCAGAGCAAAGACCATTTTTGAGAATAGTTCTGAACCTGCTGAGAAAAGAGCATTTTTGAACTATATACTTCAGAACCCGACTGTAAACGGAAAAAAGCTATATTTTTCAATAGCTTCTCCGTTCAATTTAGTACTAGAACTAGCTAGTAGTCCTAACTGGCTCCTCGGCTAGGGCTCGAACCTAGGACATCCTCCTTAACAGGGAGGCGCTCTACCAACTGAGCTACCGAGGAATGGTAAATTGTTTTTTTGTATTATTTTGTACTCTCCAAGGTTCGATCCCTATCTGGGGAGCATGTCTACAAGAACTCACATATCCTATCAAAAAGATGTGAAAAAGGCAAAAGGTCTAGTCTTTACATTTCACACACCGGCAACCTTTCGGTTTGATGTATTCATTGAAAAAATCTTTACCGTAATTGTACGATATCTCCTCCCCTGCTTTGATCAATCGCTTTGCATAGATAAAGACACGGGAACCTTCGATAAACGCATCTGCATTTGGCGCGCAGGAATGATTAATATATCGTGCAGTATTTTTACGTGTCGCACCATCGATCGTCCGTCGACTACTGATCTCAAAAAGGTACTGCCCACCCTTTTCATCAGCTTGCGCAGCAGTCAACATAGGGCCAACATATTCGATGATCCGTTCACCTTTTGGTATATCCTTTTGAGCAAAAATGCCTAAGCCCGCAGAGGAACGTTTGACGGCATAATATGTTTTGTCGAGCAATTTCATATGAAGATATCATCATAACAAAAATGTGGTATTCTGGCTATATCATGAAAATTCACCGATTTTTCTGCAAACAAAATCTCGCCCTCGGCACCAACACGATCGTCGACACGGTCGCGATTGATCATATCCATGTCGTTCGAATAAAGATTCACGAACGAGTGATTCTCTTCAATGGTGACGGATTCGAATACGACGGAACCATGACCCGAATCGGTGATATTCCTATCATCGAAATACTTGAGAAACGCCGAAACAAAAATGAACAACCACATACAATTCACCTATTTTTAGGCATGCTCAAACGCGAACATACCGAATACGCCCTCGAAAAAGCAACCGAGCTCGGGATTACTGATTTCACACCACTTCTTACTGACCGAACAATCAAAACAGGTATTCGTCTCGACCGATTGGACAAGATCGCCCGCAACGCAGCCGAACAATCCGGCCGTGCTTATATTCCGACAATTCATGACATCATGTCACTCAAAGATGCATTTGCATGTATTTCTAAAGACACAGAAATACTATTTTGCGATACAATCACCGAGGAAAAAGATGTAGTGAAAAAACCGGGAAATAAAGCAATTTTTGTCGGACCCGAAGGTGGTTGGACTGACAAGGAACGTGCGCTTGCAGAGAAACATGGCGCAACATTTATCCATCTCGCGCCAACCGTACTTCGTGGTGAAACTGCAGCTATCATCGGCACGTATTATGCGGTCAACAACTAACCATGACCATCCTCCACGCCATCATTCTCGGTATCGTTGAAGGAATCACGGAATTCCTCCCCATCTCTTCGACTGGACACTTAATTCTCGCGAGTAATCTACTCGGACTCGAATCAACAGAATTTTTAAAAACATTTGAAATCGTGATTCAAGGCGGCGCGATCATTTCTGTTCTTGCTCTCGCGATAAAAGATATTTGGAACAATGTTGAAATATACAAAAAAATTGCTATCGCCTTCCTACCAACTGCGATCATCGGTCTCCTCGCATACAAATACGTCAAACAATTTCTCGATAATCCCGCGATCGTTGCCTGGGCACTCATTATCGGCGGTATCATCATGATCCTCGTCGAATGGTTCAAAAAAGAAAATGTGTCACTTCCTGAGGATCGATCAATTGGCGACATTTCCTACAAACAGTCATTTCTCCTTGGTCTCTTCCAATCTATAGCTCTCATCCCCGGTATTTCCCGTTCAGGTGCGACAATCATTGGCGGACGATTGATTGGTATCGGACGAAAGAGCCTCGTCTATTTTTCATTTCTCCTCGCTATCCCAACACTCGGCGCCGCCACCGGACTCGACCTCCTGAAAACAGGTTTTTCATTTACAGCACACGAGTGGCTGCTTCTCTGTATCGGAGCTGTCACTGCGGCAATCGTTGCCTATATCGCCATGCGCTGGCTCTTGCGGTTCATATCCAATCATACGTTTATTCCATTCGGCATTTATCGGATTGTTGTGGGTATCTTATTTCTCGTATTTGTATTGTAAAAGCATTCCCTTCTCCTAGACTAGGAGAGGGAGAGAACACCTATACAATAAAAAAAATCCCCACGATTGTGCGGGGATTTTTTATTTGATGAATCATCATCAAGGAAGATCGAAGCGATCCGCTCCTTTCTTTGGTTGTTGATTTTGATTCGCAGGTTTTGTTTCCTGTTTTTGTTCTTGTTGCGTTTGTTGTTGACCCGAACTGCCGGGAATTGAAAAATTTCCAAACTCTCCATTGTTTCCAGATTTTTTTTGAACTCCAGAACCCTCCGGAAGAGCATCTTTTTGAAAAATAGTTACTCCACTTTCTGTTTGTGAATTACTGGTCTGTGGTAAATTATCTTTCAAAAAAACAAAACGTGCATTCAAACTTTCTTCTGAGATGTACATTACCTGTCCTCCGTAGTAAATCTTTTTACTTAATTTTCCAAGAGGATAATAAATACTATCAGTAAGATGTGGCATAAATTTTATCTGCTTTTCTTTATCTGTCGAAAACTGCACAAATATATCTATACCTTCAACACTTGCCACGATACAAGGTGTTCCACTCGGAATCACTATATCGGGAGTATTTCCTTTCTTCCCAACCAATAATTTTCCACTTTCATCAACCTTCGATGAAAGTGACACACTGAGTGTATCAGCAGGATTTTTTGAGTACAGCTCAATATTTCCCTTCAGGTAATATTGCATACTTTTCATCTTTTCTGCGTCAAGAACATATTTTTCTATTGTTCCAACACTCATGGTTAAAGTATCCTGTTGTTTTGTTTCTTTTTTCTTTTCAGTTTTTTTTGATTCAGCTTTTGAAACTTCTTTTGCGGGTTTACATGAAGTAAGACCGACAACAATTGCAAGAACTATGATTAAAATATATTTCATTTTAATGTTTTTTAAAAAGCACAGTTTCGCGGTGCGCGATGGAGTTACCTCCTTTGGGAATATTGTATCATATTGTGTATGAAAAGTCAATACCTAAAAAACCCCTATTTCCCTTATACAGACGGCCTTATTCTGGTTTTGTTACAATAAAAAAACCGCACAAGCGCTGTCGATATCAACATCGATAGATTGTGCGGTTTTACTTTGATTGTTAGGACAAAAGTTTCTGTAAAAGTTTTACTCGAGTATTATAATACTCATATCTTTTTGCATCCCCTACATTTTCCTGCAGTTCTTTAAAGTGAATCTTCATCACTTCTAAACTTTTTTTGAATGGGTCGATATGACTCAGAGTCATACTTCTCTCGATGTTCTCGAGATTTTTTCCGGTCCATATCCCTCTCCAGTCTGGGTCCGATGCTGTCGGGTCAAAGTTATCCCGTTGCAGATCACTTCCCTGGGTAAGCAATCGGAGATTACTCACATCTGTTACTTTGGTGTCATCCCCGTGTGGGATAACAACACTCAGCACTGGATAAAAAAACTGATCCGGTTTTGGTGCCCTGTTTGGGTTAAACACGCCACCATCTCCCTTGAAGGGATTGAGAAACCGTACCGGATATGTTCCGGTTTTTTCCATGAACGCACGCACCATGGTACAGAAAGGAATTTTCCTTTCTGGAACATTTTTTTCCAACTGAAAATTGAATACTTTCAGGAGGGTAGATCTTTCTGAATGATTGAATCCAGCCAGCTGCATGAGGTGCGCCAAATTTCTTTCAAAAGCTGAACCTGGTTGATCCGCAGGAGTTGCTGTTGACCCAACTCCCTTGGAGCATATCTGCCCTTTGAAATTGTTTTTCACCCCCCAACAGAAAAGTTCTCTGTCAGAAAATAAAATTGGAAATCCACACGCATATATTTTTCCGGACGATATGCGACCGTCTGTTTCTGTGTTTGAAAGAATTTGATTTGTTCTTTCTTCTTGTTTCTGTCCCATACTTTTTTAAGTTTTTTTAAAGGACTCCGGAAATGCCGGTACACGATTGCAGAGTAATTCTGCCTCGGTATAATTATAGCATATTTATACACAAAGTCAATGGTATAGAACCATTGAAAACAAAGGGTTATTTTGTGATTTTTACCAATTCTACATAGAGAAACATAGGTATTTCTTTGCGAGCAGTATCCTCAGTCGCTTTGCGCGGACCCTTGCCTGATTCTTTGTGAGATATCCATTCTTCGAGACGAGTGATGGCGAGACCGGCCTTGCGAAATGTTTTCATGTACCACTGGAGTGATCGGTGATAGGAAATGGTTTTGACTTGTTTGTTTTTATTCGTTTCTCCGGGATTCATGACGATCTCGTATTCTTTCTCAGAGAGATACGATGAGATAGTGCGCATTTGTTTCTGTGTTGGTGCATCATACATCCACCCACTGTCGCGAGGAATACGAAATGCCGGATGCATAAGTACGATCGAGATGTGACCATTTGGAAGAAGTACGCGGGATGCTTCGACAAGCGTTCCGGCAACATCCTTGATATTTTCGAGAGCTAGCACGATGAGCACTGCGTCTTGCCCCAAGTCAGTCATAAATGGCAACGAATGCGATGGAGAAATTTTGTAAGATATGTCTTTTGGTGAACGTTCTTTGGCGATGGCGATCAACTCAGCGGATATGTCAGCACCGGTCACGCGTGCACCGGCATCATGAAGCAATCGACTAAAAAATCCCTGACCACACGCGAGGTCGAGTACTTTGTCCCCTTTTTTGAGATCAAGCACGCGAAGCAGATTCGGTGCGATAACTGCACTCTGATACGTGTCAGCACTGCCTTCAAGCAGTGTGTCATACCACGGCGCAACAGCACTCCAGGTTGTTGGTTTTTTTATCGGCATAGTGGACAGTCTTCATCGATGGAACGATATTTCCATCCACGAAAAAATATAGCGAATAATGTTGAAATCGAAACGGTTCGAGCAAAGAATTGAAAATCAACAACATGACGAAGGAGATATGCAAACCAACCAGAAAACATGAATTGTTTATATGAAAAAATTGCCCAATCGTCCCCCACAGGAATGACAAATGCTGTTTTTCGAGGTTCATAGACAGATCGTTTTTTGTTTCCAACAAGTATTCGTCCGATGTCTTTTGCGACAAAATCCGCATTATGGATCGCAGTTTGAGCAAGACCAGTATACGGCGTATCTGCCCCATCTCCGACGATATAAACCCCAGAAATGTTTTTTGCTTCCAGATATTCATTGACGAGGACACGGCCTTTTTGATTGAAAGAAAAACCACTGATAGTTTTATAAAGCGGATTAACTTCTGTTCCCGCGGTCCAAATCACTGTCTTTGCATCGAGCGACATGTCTTTCATATAGACCCCTTCGACTTCTTCGCGAACAAGGGCGCGGTTGAGAAATATATTCACGCCATTTTTTCGAAGTCGTGCCTCGATACGACCTGAAACTTTCTCCGGCATTTGTGCGATCAGTCGCGGTGCAGCCTCAACAATATCAATCGTTACGAACGACGGCGTCACATTGTGTTTCTTTGCAATTTTTTTAAGGAACGCTGACATATCACCTGCAACTTCAACACCAGATGCGCCGCCACCGACGATAACAACATGAAAATGAGAGACCAATTCGTCTTTCAGAGAATCTTTGCAGGAAACAAATAAATCATGCAGATGTTTTTTAAGTTCAAGTGCTTCGTGGACTGATTTGAAACCAAACGAAAGATCAGGAAGTCCGGGAATATTGAAGTATGCGGTTTGACTACCAAGCGCAAGTACGAGTGCATCACCATGATATGTTTCCCCACTTGCTCCCGTACAAGATTTTTGTGTACTATCGACTGAGACGATCTTGTCATGCACGATTAATGTCTCGGTACCAGAGAGCATTTCTTCGAGTGATACACAGGCCTCGATCGGTGATGCACCAGTGACGAGGCGATACAATGCGGGATAATATTCAAAGTATGTTTTGTCAGAAATAAGAATAACATCGAGACTATCTCGGTAACGATCAAGTGCGCGGGCGGTACGTATACCACCAAATCCGCCACCGACGATAACAACCTTCTTTTTCTGCTGCATGACCCAAGTATGCCATATAACCCTTATTTTTAAAAGGTTTTCTAAACCTTGTAAGATATGCAAATATGTGTCGTCATATTAGGTGAAACGAACAAAAAAATAAAAAAATGAAATCAAAATTTATCGACATTCTTTCTTCATTTATTCACACAGATGTTACTGACATGAAAACGGGGATTATCACTTCTATACTTGGCTTCGCAGTCATCGCAGGATGTGTTCTCCTTCAAATGCATTTTGAACAAAAGAAAGAAAGAAAAACAGCCCGTGCTAAATAGCCGGGCTTGTTTGTTTTCCCCTTTTCTTATCAGGCTAAAATTCGTATACTTACCTTGTAAGAAGACACTATGTCTTCCGTCTCTATATCAAAGCAACATGACAACCGGGCAACACATCGAGACAGAATTCCTCGAAGCATACGAGATGTATGCGGATGCTATTTTTCGCTACTGCAAAATTCAGACGAGCGACCACCAGCTCGCACTCGATCTCGCACAGGACACATTTACGAAAACATGGGAATATCTCTCTGCTGGCAAAAAAGTTGATCAGATCCGTCCCTTTTTATACAAAGTCGCGACCAATCTGATCATTGATTACCGTCGCAAGAAAAAATCCTATTCTCTCGATGCGATGCTCGAAGTAGAAACGTTTGACATCAAAGATTCTGTTGATGTCACAGAACGGCACGAAACGATCTTTGATGCCACGCGTGCTCGCGATGCACTATCAACTCTTGATGAGAAATATCGCGATGTCCTGACGCTTCGATATATTGATGATCTCTCAATCAAAGAAATAGCTGAGATCACTGGTGCCAGTGAGAACGCCACATCAGTCAAAATCCATCGCGGTCTCGAGAAATTGAAAACAGTGCTCGGTAGCGACGTTCCAGAACCTCTATGAACAACTTCAACGAAACAATCAAAGAACTAAAAAACATCAGCATGACCGCTGAAGAAAAATCACGCATACGCGCGCAGATTTCGATGTTCGTCGCCAAACACCCAGTGAGCGCCCCTATTCGTTCGCCATGGTATACGAGCAAGTTACTCGAAGGTGCGGTTTTTCTCACACTTGGTCTCGTTATTGCAACAAGCGGCTTGACATTTTTTGCAACAAAAGCAAATCCCGGTGATACGCTCTATCCTTTCAAATCTATGTTGATAGAACCGATCCCTCTTGAAACTGTTTCTTCTACTCAAATAGAATCGACAACCTTCATGGAACCTGCGGCAAAAATTCCTGACACAACAGGAGAACAAACAACATCCGGAGGAAATGACACCATGACCAACAGTACCCCAGCTGTAGCATCACACACACTTACGGGAGTTATTACAGTAACAAATGTCTGTGAAGCAACACATAAAGGTGAGTGTCCACTGTATGTCTTTGAAAACATGTCCGCATCTATCAGATCCTCAACCGGTGCAATAACTTCTGTCACTATCAATCCATCAGGTACATTTGAAACAACACTTGTTAATGGATCCTATACTATCATTCTCCCACCAATCGGAAATATCAGAACAAATACAGAAAAGATTATAACGATAAAAGACAATACGTCTGTGTCATTTAACTTTACAAATACCGTCCGATAAATAATAAAAACTCTGTGACCACAGAGTTTTTATTATTCAACTATTTCATAGTCATCCTCATCTTCCACCTTTGGAGGTCTTGAGTACCGCCACCACGTATAACCACCGAGACCAGAGACAAGCGCAAATCCAGCAAACGGTAAAACTGCTTTCCAGGGTTTTTTTGCAGCCGGTACAGCTGCGACACTCGCGAGCAATGCACCGTCTTTTTTCTCTGCTGTTTCTGGTGCAATAGGTGTATATACTCTCGAAGACGATGGAGAAGTAGTACGAACAGTAGATGAAACACCTGAAGAAAATTTCGAGACAACAGGTGTGGGAAATATCGAAATACTATCACCAGCGGGATTGAAAAGTGTTACAGGAATATCAGTTGAGAGATGAGAATGTTTTTGACTAATAGTCAGTTCTTTGTTTGGAAGAAAAATAGTTGTTGATGGAAATACAAACACTGTTGCACCTCGTGTTATTTTCCAACCTGAAACATCGATTTCTTTCGACGACATATTTTTGAGTACTACTCCCCCGTCAGGCAACAGTGATGAAATAACCAAATCTGGTGCAACCACCGTAACAAGAACACGGTCCGTCGCATCGGGTTCCGGAAGATATGGATTTGTTCTATACGCAAGTGTCATCACATATGTCCCAGGATATTCATACATACAAGAAAATGGATCATTTGTTTTTTGCTCAATTGCGTTTCCATCACCAAATGACCATATCCACGAACCGTGATTTCTATTCTCAGATGCAAAACCGATTGTTTTTGTTTTACATTGAAATGAAATGCCGGAAAAAATCGTCTGCGGTACGATGATATCAGTTTGTATTTTAGAGACTGTCGATTCTATGATTTTGGGAGCAGGTGCTATAGATCCACTACTATCAGCCAGTGATGAATCACCTCCCCCTGAATCACCAGCACTATTTACTGCACCTGGAGTAGGTGCTGCTGATATCAAAATACTGTTCATTTTCTGCAAGGAATTTCCGTCACCTTGAGCACCACTGGTATTCGTATATGTTATCGTATCAATAACGGCAAGACTTGCGTCCTTGAGTGACAATGTCTCACCCGGATCATTAGTTAGAGAAAAACTTGAATCAAACAACAGTCCAGAATAATTCGGCCAGTCAATTCGAAAAGTATCTGGTTTATCAGCGATAACTGCATACGTATTTGCAGCAAGTGTTCCACTACCGTCTACAGGAACGAGACTGTGATTTGTATTTCCTTCAAAAAATTTCCAAGTAGACAGATCAATGCTGTCAGATCCTCCGTTATAAATTTCTACCCATTCACGATCCGTATCAGTACCATCGAGATCATACATGATTTCAGAAAACATGACCGAAGCATGACAAGCATGAACTGATATAAAAGATAGACTGAGAAGGAAAATCTTTTTCATACGAGTTTATTTTATTCAAGAATTCGTCGCAATACATCTTCAGGTACTTCTCGTTTCTTTTGTGGTGACTGTTGCTGTGGAGACTGTAGCACAGGTTCTTCTTTTTTTTCTGGAACAGCACTTGATGCTGATACAACTGATTCTTGCGATGAAACCGTTTCTGCTGGTTGGAGGACCTTTTTTTCAAGCGCTCGGGCAAGTGCTTGTTTCAAGACATCATTGTTCTTGCCGGTAACTTTTGCCGCCATTTTTGGCGCGAGGCCTTGTGGTTTGAGTGGAGCATCTCGAAGTGACCCATGTGGTGCGTGCGAAATATTTTTTTCTTCTTTATCCCGAGAAACTTGTCCGTCCGGTAGACGAACTTCAGTGAAGTGAGATTTTGCTTCCGCGGCTGGAATTTTATTGACTACCGGCGGCGGAGGAATGACTGGTTTTACAATTTCTTTTTGTACTACCGGCTGTATATCTTCAACTGGCACAATATCTCCTGCTTCAAGTTTTTGCAGAAGATCATGTAGTTTCGGCGACGGACCAGACGGTCGTGGCGCAAATGGTTTTTTGTATGGTTGTGTCTGTGGCTGTTGATATGATGATTGCGATGGAGACTGAGATTGATACTGTGTCCCTTGCTGACCTTGATACGATTTCGGCACATAGGAAGGATCGTACGGCTTTTTAGGCTTCTTCTCAGTTGTATCGCGACCCGCTTCAATCCAAATTTTGATTTTATCTTCAACAATCTTTCGATCAGTCGTATATTGTTGTCGTGATGCTGCAATAACCTGTTCACGAAACGATACACCACCTGCGATCTGGATCGGCGGCAACGTGACGGCAGAAAATGGTTTTGATCCGACACCATCAATCATGAGACGGAGATAAATCTGCCGTTTGTCGAGATTTACGATGTCTTCAGCAGTAAACACAGGGGCAAATTCTTTTTCAAAAATATCCGCATCAGTCGAACCTACACGGAAAATCACCATGGTACCGACGTTACCGAACACCGCCGCCTTGACTTCGTCTCCCATTTGTTCGACGTACTGGTGAGTAATCGTCATCGCAAGCTTGTATTTTCTGGCCTCAGAAAGAATATCCGCAAAACTATCACTGGCAAAAGACTGGAATTCATCAACAAAGAAATAAAATGACGGCAAAGATTCAAGGGTCGATGCAGATATATCAGCACGCGACATTGCTGCGAGATAAATCTTTGTGATAAGCATACCACCGAGGAGTGCAGCGTTTTGTTCGCCGATCCGGCCCTTGGACAAGTTAATGAGAAGTATTTTTTTCTTGTCCATCATGTCACGAATATCAAATGATGATGTCGGCTGGGAAATAATATTTCGAATGAGTGGATTGGCAGTAAACTGACCAATCTTGTTTTGAATCGCAGGCACAGCCTCTTGCGCCATACGTTCGGTATATTTCGCAAATTCATCTATCCAAAAAGATTTGACTGACGGGTCAGTCACGTGCTCGAGAACAGTTTTTCGAAATTCTTTATCCGAGAGCATTTTGTTGACACCCATGAGGGTCGCTTCCGGATATTCAAGCAACGCAAGAATCGTATTGTTCAATATGTATTCCATGCGGGCGCTCCATGCATCCACCCAGATTTTTTTGAATGTACTCATGAGACCTGAAGCAACAAGGTGTCGTTTGTCAGCACCGATATTTTCCATGACATTGAACGCCATCGGATATTCGAGATCGAACGGTGCGAAATAAACAACGTCTTGGATGCGATGCTCAGGAATATAATCGAGGAGTTTTTCGACGGTGCCACCGTGCGGATCGATAAACGCCATACCTTCACCATTCTGAATGTCCTGAATGGCCATATTTTCCAAAAGAGTCGATTTACCCATACCCGTCTTTCCGATGACATACATATGACGAGACCGATCAGACGCTTTGATACCAAAACGCGTTCGTTTGTTACGATAATCCGTTTCTGCAAAATAAGTAATAGTGTCTTGCTTCATGAGAATAAAAATTCTTTCATCTGATCAAAAAGACATTTAAAAAATGTCTTTAGATAAAAATGAAAGGTTGTTACAATCTATTATACTCTCCGACGGTACCATTCTCCTAGAACAAGCGCTGTGGATACAGATGCATTGAGTGATTCAACACCGTGTTGCATAGGAATTGAAATGAGGAAATCACAGAGTTCTTTTGTTTTTTCGCGAAGCCCTTCCCCTTCGTTGCCGATCACAAAAACAATCGGCATGGCGAAGTCTTCTTTCCAAAGTGTTGTCGGTGCAGTCCCATCGAGTCCGACGATCCAGAACCGTTTTTCTTTGAGCGTACGGAGTGTGTCATTGACGTTGCCAACACGGACAAGTGGCACGCGACCGATCGTTCCCGCAGAAGATTTGTAGACACCGGCAGAAATTTGGACCTGACGATGTTTTGGAAACAGAAACCCACTGACACCTAGTGCGGTACCTGTCCGAATAATCGCACCAACATTGCCTGGATCTTCGAGTTCATCAAAGAGAACCAGTGCGGGATTCTGATCGAGATCAAGTGTTTTGATAAATGAATCAAGTTCAACAAACGGAACAGGCGTGATTTCAGCAACAACACCCTGATGCACGACATCGCCGACAAATGCTTCAATTTTATATTCAGGAACAAAAGAAAACGGCACTTTTGTCTTTTTGAGCAATTCACGGATACCGTCTGGCATTTTGATCGTTTCCTTGCAATAGACTTTCGTCACCGCACCTTTGTCAGTGAGGAGGATTTCTTCTATGGGATGAATACCGTATATATAAGTCATAAGTTTTTGAGATAGGTTTTGCGATGGAGTGGCGTCAATCCGTGCTTTTTGATCGCCGCGTACTGCTTCTTTGTACCATATCCAACGTTTGTTTCAAAACCGTATGCCGGATATTTTTTTGCTTGCACTATCATATACCTATCTCGGGTTACCTTGGCGACAATGGACGCGAGGGCGATAACTGATTCTTTTTCATCACCCTTGATGATAGTTTTTTGATTTTTGAATTCTATTGGCGCCTTCAATCCACCATCAAGAAGAACGGGTGTCTGCTTTGTTGGACGAAGTGCAGCGAGAGATCGTTTCAATGCTTTACGGATTGCTTTTGAAATACCTATCTGATCTATTTCTTTTGCAGTAACAGAAACAACAATAAAATCACATAATTTCTTTTTCTTCCATTCTTTTATTTGTTCAAACCACAATTCCCGTTGTTTTCTTGAAAGCTTTTTAGAATCTTTCAATCTTACTTCGAGTATCTTTTCTGTGTTTTTTACTATTCCCCGCAACCTGTTTCCTATGACCTGCATTGCTCCCACTGACACCGGTCCAGCAACCGGCCCCCTTCCTACTTCATCAATACCTATAGATGTCTTCATATAGAGAGTATACCCCGTTTGGCGACACATACAACAAAACGCGCCATAGGCGCGTTTTACTTTTAGATTATATAATCAAGAATTTTTTGAGAACACAATTCCCTGTCTCTTTCAAAAGACTCTTTGATAACAATACAAACAGCCTGTATACACACCCCGACAATGTTTTTCATATACACTAACATTCCCGCATCATATGCATACGACCGATACAAAGGTGGAATATATTCAATAGAAAGAAAATAGAGAAGTGTTACACAAAGAAGTGTAATATTTACGATCGTGAGAACGATAACCATCTTGCGGTAAATAAAAGGAGAGAACATTTTATCCATATGATTCTTTTCTGAAAGTATATCAGAAAACACGATAAGACACCGAGTACACAACGACAAATTCATATTTTTTGTCAAGCAAGGCGCCGCTCTGGTATACCCCGTTAGACACAAACATCTCAGAGAACTGTGTATAAAATAAGAATTTTAAAAAAGCATTATGGTATATAGGAACAATTTGTCAGGCGATGTCTAACGGGGTATACTTTGATCGCATGAATCGTCCAGAACAAAAATTTGTCCATCTGCATACACACTCGCACTATTCCCTTCTTGATGGACTGTCAAAAATCCCCGCACTCGTCAAAAAAGCAAAAGCTGACGGCATGACCGCACTTGCACTCACGGATCACGGCGCAATGTACGGATCAATAGAGTTTTATCAAGAATGCAAAAAAGCAGGCATCAAACCACTCATCGGCGTCGAAGCATACATCGCGGAGCGTAGTCGTCTCGACAAAGATGCATCACTCGACAGTAAACGATACCACCTCACACTGATCGCCCGAAATGAAACTGGCTACAAACACTTGATGAAACTAGTGACCATGGCATCCGTCGAGGGTTACTATTACAAACCGCGCATGGATCATGACATTCTCCGACAATATGGTGAAGGGATTATTTGTCTCTCCGGATGTCCAGGCAGTCGATTTATTCATTATGTAAAAAATAATCAATTGGAGGAAGCGAAAAAATTGCTTGCATTTTATATCGAATGCTTCGGCAAAGATTCCGTTTTTGTTGAAATCATGAAGCATGACGAGATCGACTGGTACATGCCACTTATTCCGACAATTGTTGCCATAGCAAAAGATATGGACCTACCGATCGTTGGCACCTGGGACGCACACTATCTCCATGCCGAAGATGCCGAAGTCCAAGACACGCTCGTCGCCATCAACACCGGCAGTGAAGTCGGTGCTTCAAAAATTTCAATGAAGAATGGAAATTATTCATTCATAACATCTGACGAAGCATGGAATGCATTCAAAGAAATTCCAGATGCATATCTCAATACTCAAAAAGTCGCAGACCTTGTTGATCTCGAAATAGAGCTTGGAAAATTGTACTTCCCTGAGTACAAGCTCGATGACAATGCTGATCCAAATGATGCCCTCAAAAAAATGGCGTATGAAGGACTTGAACGTCTCCAACTAGAAAAAACAGACACTGTAATCAAACGCCTAGAATATGAGCTTGATGTCATAAAAATGAAAGGATATCCATCATACTTTCTCGTTGTGGCGGATCTCATGGCATATACACGTGCGCACGGTATACTAACCAACACCCGAGGATCCGCAGCAGGCTCTTTCGTTTCATATGTTTGTGGTATTACCAATATCAATCCGATTGACTATGATCTCCCTTTTGAACGATTTCTCAATCCATTTCGTCCGTCCCCGCCCGATATCGACATGGACATCGCTGACACCAGACGTGATGAATTGATCGAATACGCTCGTAAAAAATATGGTGAAGAAAATGTGGCACAGATCGGAACATTCGGTACGATGATGGCACGTGGTGCAGTGCGCGATGTTGCTCGCGCACTCGGCTATCCATACAACGTTGGCGATCGTATTTCAAAATTGATTCCTATGGGATCACAAGGTGCACCAATGACCATCGACAAGGCGCTCGAACTCGTTCCCGAACTCAAAGAAATGTACGACACCGAACGTGAAGTTCCAATCATCATGGACATGGCGAGAAAAATCGAAGGCTGTGCACGACACATCTCCGTTCACGCAGCAGGGGTTGTTATTTCTCCTCGTCCAATGACCGAATTCACGCCGATCCAACTCGACCCGAAAGGCGGAAAACTCATCACACAGTACGATATGTATTCGATCGAAGACGCAGGTTTACCGAAATTCGACTTTTTGGGAATTCGCAACCTGTCATTCCTTGCAGAGAGTATTGAACTCGTCAAAACCATCTACGGTGTCGATATCGACATCAACAAAATCCCGCTTGATGACAAAAAAACCTACATGATGCTTGCTCGCGGTGAAACAGAAGGTGTCTTCCAGCTCAACGGTGGTGGTATGACCAAGATTCTCAAAGAACTCAAACCGACTGTTATCCACGACATCAACGTGATGGTGGCGCTTTATCGTCCGGGCCCGATGCAGAACATCGACGAATATGTCAAACGAAAACACGGCAAAAGTGCTGTGAAATTTTATCATCCCAAAATGCGAAGTTATCTCGGACCATCTCTCGGACTCCTCGTGTATCAGGATGACTTGCTCTTCACGGCTATTGAACTTGCCGGCTATGACTGGGATGAGGTCGATAAATTTCGTAAAGCTGTCGGTAAAAAAATTCCGGAAGAAATGGCGAAGCAGCACGTCAAATTCGTTGATGGTTGCCAATCGCACAGCGGCATGAGCAAAAAAGAAGCAGAGTTCATCTGGACACTGTTCGAACCATTCCAAGGCTACGGTTTCAACAAAGCCCACGCTGCATCGTACGGTCGCGTCGCGTACCAAACCGCCTACATGAAAGCAAACTACCCTGTCGCCTACATGACCGCCATGATGACTGCTGAATCTGGTGATATCGATACCATCGGTATCTACGTTGCTGAATGCCGCCGCATGGGCATCGCCATTCTTCCTCCTGATATCAATGAAAGTTTTGGTGGATTCAGTATCGCACCAGAAACAGGCAAAACACTCGTCGAAAGCCGTACCATCCGCTTTGGTCTCTACACGATCAAAAATCTCGGTGTTGATATTTCTGACGCAATTATTGCCGAGCGAAAAAATGGTCTGTATAAAAGTCTGTCAGATTTTCTCACTCGCGTCACCCACAAGAACGTCAACAAAAAATCCCTTGAGGCACTTATTAAATCCGGCGCGCTTGATGCATTCGGTGAACGCGGTCAACTTCTCGCAAACATGGAACGTCTCTTGGGATTTAACAAAGATGCAGTCAAAACAAGTACGCAGACATCACTCTTTAGTTTCAATCCGGAACTCATCACTTCGCACCTTGATCTCGATCCAGCTCCAGCAGCAACAAACGAAGAGAAGTTGGTATGGGAAAAGGATTTGCTCGGCCTGTATATTTCTGGCCACCCACTCGACCGAATCAAAGAGAAAGTACTTGCACTACCACGATCAAGTAAAGACATGTTAGTTTCTGGCAAAGCTGATCAAGTAGTTATGCTTGCTGGAATTATCGAAACAGTCCGAGCAGTGTTTACAAAAAAACAGGATCAGATGGCATTCGTAAAAATTGCAGATTATGATGGATCGATCGAAGTCGTCTTTTTCCCAAAACTTTTTGTTACAGTACAAAGCATTATAAAGCCCGATATTTGTCTCCTAGTAAAGGGAAAAATCTCTGTCAGAAACGGTGAGAAAAGCATCATTGCTGATCAGGTAAAAGTGATATAGAAAACAAAAAAAAAGACACAGTGTGTCTTTTTTTTTAATTTACCAAGGTGTATATATCTCTCCCGGAAGAGCGAAAGAACCATTGATAACAAGTCTATATCCTAAACTATCAAAATAATCGCGAATAATTGTACGATACAATTCTTGCTGTTCTGCACTGGAAGGATTGTACAATTTCGCAAGTTCTTTTCCCTTTTGATTCTTCATTTCAGGAAGATGATAATAAAGAAACGGAGTGAGAACATCGATCTCTTGTGGGCTATCATACTGTATCTGTTTTTCAAACAATAACCCCATTTTTATGATCTCTTTTTCTTCATCTAAAAATCTTTGCATGTCTCCACCGCTACCATTCCATTTGATCTCAACAGAACAAAGCAATTTTCGCACCTCTTCGGCTTCTCTGAGAAACGATATGTCTATAGTAAGTGAAGCTCTGGAGTTAAGGCTGATGGAACAAACATTTTTAAATTCCTTTTTAAATACATCTGAAGGTATCTTATATCTTGTTTGAGGATAAAAAACGATATGAGAATCTTTGTTTACCCACATCTCTATCGGTTCTATTTTTCTTATTGTTGTCTTTGGAAACATAACCCAAAAAATAACACCAAGAACAAGACCCGCAGAAACGGGAAGTATGATATATCGAGCAAATTCTGTGCCTGTATTTATATACCAAACATCAAAAAATATCAGTAAAAATACAATCACACTACAGAGAATGAAAGGAATGAGAAACAAAAGTGAATTTCTAAAAAATACTTTTATTTCAGTGGTTTTATTGTCTTCAACAATTTTTTCTAAACGAGGTTTCATAGAACAGAATTTTTACATTGTTTACCAGCACACTACCCCACCATTCCTCTAAAGTCAATGTACATTGTGAAGCTGTTGACACTACCATAAAATAGCGTAGAATAAAGAAAACTTTTATATTCCTTGAAATGCCAAGATATTATCACAAAAAGAAAAAGATAATTCGTCCCAAAAAACTAAAAACAAGAGAAGAATTAGAAAAATTAAAATTTCACGAAACATATGTATTAGCAAAACGCGTACTCCGACTCTATAACAAAAAGAAAAAAATTGGCGCGATAAGAAAATCAAGTTATTTTATGATTTCCATGAGAGAAGTGTTTGCGTGTCATTTTTCTGATAACAAAATACACAACAGATGGCAATCATTTGAATCCTTTATGGATGATATTTCTCCTATGTGTCGTGAAATACAACCATCTCGTTCTTCTCTGGTAAACGTTTCTGATCCTGAAAAAAAGAAATATGAGTCGCTCATCATTGAAGAAATTGAAACTTTATCTCAAATAAAAAGTCAATTCTTGGACAAAGAAGAAGCACTCTTCTATGCAATACAGGCAACATGCGACAGAGAAAAGAAAACACGATTTCGGAAAAAGTTCTGGAAGAAAATCACAGAATTCAGAAACTATTTCGAAAATTACTTCTTCCCTCCGGTAACACAAAATCCCGCCACAATGTGACGGGATTTTTTTGTGCCCAAACGATTAAGCGTCTGGAGAAATCTTGTTCATGATAGAGAAAATTTCTTTTGTATAGGTCGGGATGACCGAGTTATAGGATTTCAATTTTTGGACAAGCGTCTTGTTTGCATAACTACCCTTTGTTCGAGGATTGTTACCACCCAAGTTACGGGCAACAACTTCGATCGCATGATCATATGAATCAAAGTCGATACGGCATGAACCGAAACCGAATGGACTGTAGTCGGCACTTTTACATGCAAACTTACCACCAGTTGATTCACGCATACCAATCGCTGGAATCAAACGCCAATCAAGACCATTCTTTTCAGCTTCGATAACCATTTTCATACCATAACCCGCAAGCGGGAGGTTTCGTGATGCAAAGTAGTCGTCAATCGCCTGTGCACGTTCCTTACGGATCTGCTCGATGATTGCGTCTTCTGAGATTGAAGTTGTGATCGATACTCCTTCTGTTGGAACCGGCAAAACATTGATCGTATCGACATGGTCGATAGAGAGTCCTGCGGACATCATTGGAAGCATGATAATTGAATAAAAGATACGAGATGCTGTTGTAGTTTTTGTAGTCATAAGTGACGGTGTGTGCTCCGTAGAACATCGTGACGGTTGGTTCATGTGGTTATCCCAAATGAAAAACCCCTTTCGGGATTACAAGTATATAGTAGCATATTGCGAATAAAAAGTCAATAGTTATACCATATTTTTGAGTGGTGTCAAACATAAAAAACCCTTATAAAATAAGGGTTTTTTATCGATTTTGATTTGACAATAATTTAAATAAATTTTGTAATTTTTAGAGTCTAGACATCAGTTTCGGTACCATGACACTTTTTATACTTTTTACCGCTACCACATGGGCACGGATCATTGCGCCCTACCTTCTTTTCTCCTGTATTTTCACTATTTTTCTCGGGAATTACTTCTATTGTCGGATGCTCTGACTGTTTTATGACCGCAACATCAAGGGTCGAAAGAAGTTGGGTGACTTGATCTTTGAATCTCGCTTCCATGTCCCGGAACAGGATCAGGGCCTCTTTTTTGTATTCAATCAAAGGTTCACGCTGGCCATATGCCCGCAAGTTTACCGACTGACGGGTGTATTCCATAGTTTCCAAATGTTCCACCCAGAGAATATCAGTCGTATAGAGAATGATTCGGCGGGCAGTATCAGAAAATGCCTCGTCACCCAAAATTGTTCTTTTTTCTTTGATAATGTTTTCTCTGGTATCCCCCGCAATGAGACCAAGGACATACTCGAGAATATATGCATTATCACTAACAAGCATGGATCGGCGGCGGGTATAAATGGATTCACGCTGACGGTTAATGACATCGTCGTATTCAAGTGTCTGTTTTCGAGCATCAAAATGAAAGCCCTCGATCTTTTCCTGGGCACTTTCGAGTGCACGCATGACAAGCTTGTTCTCGATCGGCTGTTCTTCTGGAATACCAAACCGTCCCATCATCGCTTTCAATCGATCAGATCCGAAAATACGCATGAGATCATCTTCGAGCGAGACGAAGAATTGGGTTTCACCCGGATCGCCCTGACGACCAGATCGCCCCCGAAGCTGGTTGTCGATGCGGCGCGCTTCATGTCGCTCAGTTCCAAGGACAAAGAGACCACCAACTGCACGAACTTCATCTGCATCTGCTGGTGTTCCATCAGGACCACCAAGCTTGATGTCGACACCGCGACCCGCCATGTTTGTGGCAATCGTGACTGCACCACGTTTACCGGCCATGGCAACAATCTCTCCTTCTTTTTCATGATTTTTTGCATTGAGCAGTGTATGCGGAATGCCATATGATTTCAAATATTCCGACAATAATTCATTTTTTTCAATAGAAATAGTTCCGATCAATACCGGCTGGCCTTTTTTGTGAAGCTCTGTGACCTTGTCAGCAATCGCCCGCCACTTGCCCTTCTCTGTCTGGTAGACAAGATCCGTGTGATCGCGACGCGCAATTGCCCGATGTGTCGGAATACTGATGACTTCGAGACCGTAGACTTTGAAAAATTCCTCGGAAGATGTTTTTGCCGTACCGGTCATACCACAGAGATGTTTATAAAATCTAAAATAGTTTTGAAATGTAATAGATGCTGCTGTCCGACTCTCCTTTTGAATCGTCACGTGCTCCTTGGCTTCGATCGCCTGATGCAATCCTTCGTTGTAACGTCTGCCGTGCATAAGTCGTCCTGTTGAGGCGTCAACAATAATAATCTCACCGTTTGTGACGGTATATTCTTTGTCTTTTATAAAAAGTGCTTTTGCCCGAATAGCGGTTTCCAAATGATGTACATATTTGATGCCGCGTTCTGTATAGATATCAGAAATACCCAATAATTTTTCTGCATGCGTAATGCCAGCATCTGTGAGCTGGATCGCACGCATTTTTTCATCAACCGTATAATCCGTCTCTGGCACGAGTTGAGCGGCGATTTTTGCAAATGTATTATAGAGTTCCCCAGATTCTTCTGCTGGAGAGGAGATAATGAGCGGTGTTCGCGCCTCATCGATCAAGATCGAGTCGATTTCATCGACGATTGCCACCGCATGTGATCGTTGTACGATCTGATTCTTGTGGCCAACGAGATTGTCACGGAGATAATCAAAACCATACTCATTGTTCGTACCATACGTAATATCGGCGGCATACGCATCACGGCGTGATGACGGACGAAGAAATTCGTATTCAACTTTGTATGCACCGACATTGTCGCGTTCTGCGTCTTTTTCGGTATGTGATGGATCGTAGAGATATGACACCGTCTGTGTATTGATAACACCGACAGAAAGTCCAAGGTATGCGTAGATTTGTCCCATCCATACCGCATCACGACGTGCGAGATAATCATTGGTTGTGACAACATGCACGCCATCGCCCCGAAGTGCGAGCGTATAGACCGGCAATGTTGCCACAAGTGTTTTTCCTTCACCGGTTCGCATCTCAGCAATATGACCCTGATAGAGTGCGAGTCCACCAATCAACTGCACATCATAGTGACGTTGTCCGAGTACCCGTTTTGCTGCCTCACGGACCAAAGCGAACGCTTCTGGAACAACAGCATCAAGTGATTCCCCTTTCGCGAGACGATCACGAAATTCTTGGGTTTTTTTTGGAAAATCTTCTGGAGAGAGCGTTTGTACAGAAGACTCAAGTGCGTTTATTTTCGAAACAAGAGAGCGATTTGATCGCGCAAATCGGGTACCCTTGTCGCCGAAAATTGATTGGATAAATGACATAGCAATACGGGTGAGTATAGCACAAAATGGACCCTGCAGCAAAGATAAAAAATATTTTTAAAAGCAATTACCCTGCTTCGCACAAAGCTACGCAGGGGTTTTTTATCTGCCCTCATGAATGAGGACAGATAAAAAACAAAAATCCCCGCCATCTGGGATTTTTGTTTTGAGCACATTTGGAAGAGAGTGCGAAGAGAAATATTATTTCTTCTTCTTTTTGCCAGCTTTCTTTTTAGCACCTTTCTTAGCTGACTTTTTTGCGACTTTCTTCGCTTTCTTTTTTGCTGCCATAATATATACGAAAATTATTTCTAAAAGATGTGCATCGAGCGACCAACAAAAAATTTAATAAATAAACTTTTGTAAATTTTCGATACAACCTTCTATATCTATTATCATAGAGAAACAAATATTATGCAATATTTTTTTCATCACATGTGTGGATAACTCAAAAAATTATTTTTTATTTTTTTACAAACAGAAAATAAAAAATAATTAAAAAATATATTTTCAATAAAAATAAAAATAACCACATCATATGTGGTTATTTTTATTTCTCTCTCTTCAAGACCAGCGAGTGCGAGCTCCAACACAAATGCTTTATGTGAGTGCAGTCGCTGGTCATGAAGAGAGAGACTGCACTGCCCCGAGTATAGCATATGTGCCAGAAAAAAGGGAGATATTGCCGAATGAAGAAAAAAGAGTAGTATAGGAGAAAATGAACTTTATACTTGAATTATTATGCCTGATTATATTGAAATATCCATACAAGAAAAAATCACAAAAGATGATCCTGTGACATTTTGGAATAAAAAATTTCAAAAAATGAAAGATTGCGGCATGTACCCTATCGAAATAGAATTTCACTATCTAGTAAAAGAAAAATATTTTCTTTTATCAATGTTGAAACTTTTTTTTACACTAGAAAAACATACTGACAACGAACAAACAAAAATTGTTTCAAACATTTCAAAAAATAAAACAACTATCAACGGTGGCACAACACATATAGGAATTTCTGCCACAGATCACCATATATTTTTAGGTGAATCTATTTCATATGGAACAATCCGTTACACAAACGAACATGATCAGGAATTTTACATGTATATGATAAGCACCGGAAATATCGAACGGATAGTATTTAAAAGAGACAGTTGAATGATAAAAAGCCCTTTAAAAAGGGCTTTTTTTGTTTTCTATTCCCCAAAAAACACAAAACCCGCCGAAGCGGGTCTGTGCAGCATTTGTGTTGTTTGATAAAAAATCGAGATCGCCCAAACACTCACAAAAAGAGTATAGCAGATCAGAGAACAAAAGTCAAGTATTTGGCACAAAAAAAATCCCCTCCTAAATAGTGAGGGGATTTTTATTAAAAAGAGCAGCTATTTCATCGCTATCTCACAAACAACTTACCGCTACCAAGGACTTTATTGTCCTCTATGAGAGTGTAATTATACACTCCTGTTGGTGTCTCCGTGTACAAGAAACTAATGTCAGTAAATTGCTTTACAGTATGCATTCCCATCAGTTTTCCTTCAACTGAATTCAAAAATAAAACTCCTTCGAACTTTATCCTTTTCATCAGTTCGGGTATACCGACAGAACCAACTGTAAACGTGGCAACTCCCCCATTTACTGGAGCGTGATTGATAACATAACCCACCACCTGAACAGCATACGTGCCGTTGGCAAGTGGTCCATCAATCGTGAGTGTATCAATACCTGCACCTGCAGATTTTATTTCTACTGCAGTCGGAGTGATTGTACTCCAATTGTTTTGAGTTACTTCACCCCATGCTTGAAAATCATTTACAGCTGCATAGCTATATTTGATTTTTCCACCTGAGGAATTTCCCCAGGCACTGATCGTTGCTACCGTTGGAGGCACAAGCAAGATGTCTTGCGTTGTTACAAACGATTGAACATTACTCCATACTGATCCAGCAATACTGGTCGCTTTCACTTGATAAAATACTTGTGTATTTTCAAGATAACCAGTCAATGTAAATGAAGCTGATCCAGAACCGGATGATCCAAATTGTGATACTGAATCATTGAGTGTGGTACCTGATAACCCTGAATACAGTGTAAGCTGTGTTGCATTACCATTACCGTTGTAATTTACGACAACTGTTCCACCATCGTTGGTGGTATCAGTTACCGTTGCAGCAATGATTGTCGGCACTGCAAGATCCGGAGGGATTGTGACAACAACTGTATTTGAAACAGTGTTGCTATTCGAATCACTTGCACGAACACGCATGTACCATGTTGAACCGGCAGACAAGAGCACAGAAGATGCGTTCAATGATTGTGTTCCGCTTGCAGTCACATTTGCAGATGCAAATTCAGTAATTGTTCCGAATTGTGGATCAAGTGACCCCTCGAGCTCCATAAGAGCCGGAGAATCACTCCCCATCGAAACAACAAAACTGATTGTTGTTTGTCCAACAGATTGAGACACAACCACTGCATTACCTACCGTTACCTGAACGATATTTTCTGCTGTGGTAATTGTCGCAATAGATGTATCACTTCCAGAACTGTTCGTAATAATCTGACGAACCCAAACTTGTTGATTTGAATTCAATGGACTGATTGTTACCACCTCATTTCCTTGTAGTGTATTGTAATTATTTTGAGAAACAATACTTACCGGAAAAGAGAAATTTGCATTAAGTGCATATTCCGTTCTGATAGTACTCGGAAATACTCCCGAAGCAGACCACGTTCCGTTTACTGTAACACTGCTTGTATTCGCACTCAGTGCTGTTGCAATTGCTGGTGGTAAATTTTGTGGCTGACTGTTTGTCGTTGCAGTAATGTAGTCTGTAACGTGAACATTCCCTGTCTGGTTTCTGCACGTAGCACGAATAATGTACTGTGTATTTTCTATCAGATTTGGGATCGTTACATTTGCATTACCACTGATCGAACCGAACACCAACCATCCTGTTGAACTGTTCGAAGGAATTTGTGTTCCCCATTCCCAGTTCATGTCAGTTTGACTGTTGTTGGTTGTAACTTGTGATTGCAAGCTGATTGAATTCCAAGTGGTACCACTTACTACCGGCAATGCACATGTCGCATCAGCAATCGGTGCATTCGGGATTTGCTGTGACACCGGTGACGATGTTGCAGTTTGTCCATTGTTTGCTTCGATCTCAACGTGCACCAGTTCTCCTGATGGAACCGCGATGATTGTTGAAACTGTTGCTGATACTGTTCCCATGTTCATCCAGCCAGTAACGACCGGCAATGGAAATGTTGTTCCCATTTTAACTCGCCAATTCGTATTTGCACCTTGCGTATTTATATACGAAGATACATTCATCGAACTGTATGTAACTGAACTAAGCTGAACATTGGTAACTACCGGTGCCACCACAACTTGTGCCGTTGGTGTAAATGCAATTGCTTGTCCGTAAATAGTATCGTTATACAAAGGACGCACCATTACCAAACGGTAATAATACGGCACACCTGTAAACAATGAACTTGCAACATAATTAATTGAATCCGAGAAAACAGGATTACTACTGGTCATTCCGAAAAAATAATCAGTTGGGGTAAACAGTGAATCCAAGGGTCTCATTTGAAACCCTACATTCACTGCACTACTGGCTGTAAATTCACCACGTAGATTTCCTCCGGTTGATGTAACATTTGTTGGAATATTGGTTTCTACTATGTAGAAACCTTGTTCTTGCGCTTTTGTTGCTGTGAAGGCTAACACCAGGCATACCATAAGCATGCCCAATCGAATCATTTTTTTCATGTACTTTCGTTTTTTTTGTTTGTGAAATTGTTAGAGAACTCATGTGAAAAATAGCACGAAATACCTATAAAGTCAAGTATCTGTGCCCTCACCATATATGACGAATCAAGCGAACAGACATGACAAAACCCCAGCCTTCGGAGCCGGGGTTTTGATAATTGTTGTATCTATAAGCCGAATTCTGTATGATTTGCCATTACTTTCGCAATGGCAAATCAGATGATCATTTATCTGGGAATTCTGTTACCAGAATCCTCAAGCGATTCAAACTTTCATTAAAAAAATGAAAGAATACGATCTTGCACAGATGTAAGGATTTAGCCGTTTCACCCTTGTATTTCTACAAGATTCACCCTAACGGGGCCTCCGACTTTCGTCTCGAGCGTCACTGCTCGCACCTCGCGGCTTGCGCCGGATGGGTATTACCCACTACATGCTCCGTACCAGAAGAATGATGCGCACTCTATTCCTGTAAAGAAATAATTTCTTGCGTATATACTATGGCAGCATACAAACAAAACAAAATGCGCATCATTCTTCTGGCAAGGCTGTGTTCGGACTTTCCTCACCACGTCAGACGCGGCGCAATCATCCAATACAACAGTCCTACTCTATCAAATGAGCCTGTTTTGGCAACTTTTTTGAAATATTCGACCGATATATGCGTCACAATACTTATAAAATAACGTCAATATATACCTTGACAAATACGTATAATTTGCTATAATATAGGTATGAATATCAAAAATATGCTTACAATCAAAGGATTTCTCGTTGCAATCGCCCTCGTCGGAGGACTCGTTGCTCCGTCTGTCGTCAAGGCAGCAAATCCATCTATCTCCACAATTCCCGCAATGGTCAGTGGTGCAACCGTTACTTTTAACGGCTTTATCAACACGCAAGGTCAGACATATCAAAAGGGATTCCAATGGGGACCAAACACGAATTCCCTTTCGAATACAACAGCCCTTTCGAATACAACTGGCTCATCTTCTTTCTCTTCAAGTCCAGTTGTGATCTCAACCCCGGGAACATATTATTTCCGTGCGGTTGGCTTCCCTGTTTCAGGCGGCACCCCACTCTATGGAACTGCCGTGTCATTTACTGTGACACAAGCGGCTGTTCAAAATATCGCACCTATTGTTAACGGCAATGATGTTACACTTCGTGGATTTTCAAACATCGGCACAACAGGAGTTCAAACGTTTTTCAAATACGGACCAACAACAGCGATGACACTTTCGACAAACGGAACATTCCAAAACGGAACACCAAGTTTTCAATCTACTGTTTCAAACCTCACACCAGGTACATACTATGTAAAAGCATATGCTGTCTACGGAGGCCTTCCGATGTACGCAACTGGTTCAATGACATTTGTCATTCCAGAAGTACAAACATCAGCACAAACAGTTTTCAATAACAACGTTTCAGATCGACCAACAGTTCGTGCCATGAACTTTACACAACACGGCATCACAACAACATGTTGGACAACATCTATTCCTGGATCAAATAACACATGTTCAAACGCTATTCTCCAAGCAGGAAATGTCGTTTCGATGACAATCTACTATCATAACAATGGTATTGCTGCTGCGACCCATACAAAACTCCGCGTTACTTCAGCACAGTCACTCGGCGCATCAACAATGCACAATCTCTCTGGTTCTGTCTCTGCAGACAACGCACCAGCAGTTTCTGGTAGTGCCAATGTTTCGATCACATCATCACAAACACTTACTTTTATTCCTGGATCTGTAAAATGGTATCCAAACCAATCTCAGACAGCACAACCACTTCCAAACGGACAAAGTGAGTCTGCAATCTTTGCAGGCGGTATCGACATCGGTACAATCGCTCAAGGATGGAGCACACAAGGATCTATCGTCCTTAAATTCCAAGTCGGTCAAAACATTGTTACACCAATTTCTGGCTGTACAAATCCAACTGCAAACAATTACAATCCGAACGCGACTGTCGATAACGGTTCATGTACTTTTACACAAACTCAAGTCTATGGATGTACTGACCCATCAGCGACAAACTACAATCCACAAGCGACAATTGGTAATGGAACATGTACCTATGTACAAAATCCACCACAGGTTTATGGATGTACAATTGTATCAGCAACGAATTACAACCCACAAGCGACAGTAAACAACGGATCATGTGTGTTCCCACAAACACAAATATATGGTTGTACTATTTCAGGTGCACTCAACTACAATCCACAGGCAACTATCAACAACGGTTCATGTATATTCCCTGTTCAGCCACCACAAGCAATCTATGGTTGTACAGTAGCATCAGCGACAAACTATAACCCACAAGCGACAGTAAACAACGGATCATGTGTGTTCCCAATCGTTCAACCAACAACTCCAACTGTCACAAATACAACAGTATATGTGACATCAGGAAATGGCACACAATACGTTTCATTCTCTATCACGCCTGACTATGAAAACGTCTATGTCGGCGATCAAACAACATTTACCGTGAAGTACAAGAACTTGACTGGTACGAACCTCAAACAAACTATCGTTCGTGTTCTCCCACCACAAGAAATTGCACTCACTCGTTCAACAGCAGGATCAATCGCATCTGATGGCGCACTCATCGTATCACTCGGTACTATCGGCGCACACCAAAGTGGATCATTCACAGTGACTGGAACTATCCTCAAGAATGCAACAAATCGAGATCTTCTCGTTACAACTGCAAAAATGAGTTTCGCGACAGGAACAGCAAATACGAATCATGATGTCACCGCGTACGCGACACAAAACATGTCGAACAATGGTTCATCAAATTCAAATCTTGCCGGCCTCGCCCTCTTCGGTTCTGGTGGATTCCTTCCAGGAACACTCCTCGGATGGCTCCTTCTCGGACTCGTGATCGCAATCCTCGTTCTCGTTACTCGAAAATACTTTACAAAAGCGTAATCGAATCTAACATACAAAATCCCCTCATGTGAGGGGATTTTGTATTATGAAATCAATTTTAAAAATTCTTTTTCATCAATGATTTTTACACCAAGGGTTTGAGCATCATCGTATTTGGATCCAGGATTCTCCCCCGCAAGAACATAATCCGTCTTTTTAGAAACAGAACTAGCAACTTTACCACCCAATGATTTTATTTTATCTTTTGCTTCATCGCGGGACATGGTTTCGAGACTACCAGTAATAACAAACACTTTAGCTGCTAGCGACTGGCTGCTAGCGACTGGCCGGACAGATTCAATACTAAGATACTTGAGCAATTTTGAAACTAGTTCCTGATTATGAGAATCTGAAAACCATGCGACAAATTCTTTGGCGACAATCGGGCCAATACCTTCCACGGATTCAAGGCTACTAGCCTCTAGCTTCTGGCTTCTAGTCAGAACATTCGGGAAATTTTTTGCGATGAGTTCTGCAGTCTCTTCGCCGACGTGACGGATACCAAGTGCGTAGAGAAATCGTGGCAAGGTTGTTTTTTTACTCGCATTGATTGCAGCAATGAGATTCTCCGCACTTTTCTCGCCAAACTTCTCGAGAACTTCGAGATCACCTTGTTTGAGTTCATAGATGTCAGCATATTCGGAAATCAATCCTTCAGTCATTAATTTCTCAACGATTCGGTCTCCCATCCCGACGATATTCATACCTTTTTTGGAAACGAAATGGATCATCCGTTCGAGGTCCTGCGCAAAACAATTTTTATTACTGCAGTACAAGGCTGCAGATGTTGTATCTTTACCACCAATCGTTTCTTTTCTTACTTCACTACCACAAATCGGACAGACTTTCGGCATATGAAATATTTTTTCTTTTCCCGTTCGAAGCTCAGTAAGCACCCGCACGACTTCTGGTATGACATCCCCTGCCTTTTTGATGATAACCGTATCACCGATGCGAATTCCGAGACGTTCTATTTCATCCTGATTGTGGAGTGTTGCCCGTGAGACAGTCGAACCAGCAACACGAACCGGACGAAGGTGTGCAACTGGTGTGAGTGCTCCCGTACGACCAATCTGAACCTGAATATCGAGAACTTCTGTTGTTACTTCTTCTGCCGGGAATTTGTAGGCCACGCCGAACCGTGGTGCTTTGGCGGTATACCCTAGTGCGTCACAGAGATCGAGTTGATCGATCTTGATAACGACACCATCAATACCAAATTGTTCTTTATCTTTTTTGTGTATCCAGTTTTGATAATATGCTTCGATGTCTTCTATTGTTCCACAACATTCATATCGGTCATCAATAGAAAATCCAAGAGACGAAAGGGTTTGGAGTATTTGTTTCTGTGTTTTTGGTACAGGTATCGTACCACTGCGATCAACAATCTTGTCAATTGCATACATATACGTTTGGATATGACGGTCTCTGGTGACAGAAGAATCGAGCTGACGAAGTGATCCAGCGGTTGCATTGCGTGTGTTTGCAAACAGTGGCAATCCCTCTATCTCTCGAGCTTTGTTTGTTTTTTCCAAATCACTCTTCTTCATCCATGCTTCACCAACAACAGTCAGATCAATATCAAGACCGAGATCCTGCGGAATACTTTTGATAACGCGTATATTGTGCGTGATATCTTCACCAGTTGATCCGTCACCACGGGTTGCCCCGAGCACCAGCTTGCCTTTTTTGTATGTCAGCACAACTTTCATGCCATCAATTTTAAGTTCTGTCACATACACAGGAAGTGCGTCAGCATAGGGTGTTTTTGCAAGAAACCGCTGTATCTTTTCTTCCCATTTAACCAGTTCATCATAATCAAAAATATTGTCGTAGGACCATTGGAGAGTTTCGTGTTTGACCTTGGTAAATTTTTCCAATATTTCCCCACCAACTTTTTGTGTCGGACTTTCTTTTGCAAATTGAGGGAATTGTTCTTCGAGAGCAAGGAGTTCTCGAACGAGTGCATCATACGCTTCGTCGGAAATTTCTGGCATATCATGAGTATGATACAAACCACGATGTTTTTCGATAACATCGCGCAATTTTTGTATTTTTTCTTTCGCTTCTTTGATATCCATGACCGTATAGAAATTTTTTAATAAGTGATTTCGATCACACGTTCCACCATTTTTTTAAGAGCTGGGTCAGTATATGACGGATTCGCATTGAGAGATTGAATATGAGAACACGAGATATTGTAGCCATGCGATATGACATGTGTCATGAGTGTGGTTACGGACGGAATAGGAACATTTTTCTCTATGATCACATATGCGCAATGATCTCCGCCAACGAGCGGTTCATAGAACTCATACACATCGTTATTTGTCATTGTGACCGACAAAGTGTTGCCGCCACATGAGACCGATGAAACACCAGGAACAAACGTACTTTCATATGCCAACACACACTCCACACCACTGTCTGCCGCAAAGAATGAGTGGTGGGCTTCTCGGGCAGATGCAGAAAGAATGGATTCATTGTATGCGATACTTGATATACCAAGAGCAATCGAGAGGATGACACTCGAAATGAGGATGGTGAACAATATGGCAAATCCTTTTGATGTAGTAGGTGTTTTCATATTATGGTGTTGTTGAGATCATATTGGATGACGGTGGTTGACCCTGTTGTACTTGCTGTTGTGGTGATTGTGACATATTTTGCGACCCTGTTGTTTGTTGAGATGGAGATGAACTACTTGGTGATGTATTTGAAGGAGATTGTGAACCGGTTGTTTGCGGCGATGGATTACTCGATGGAGATGAAGAAATATTTCCTATCCAATTCGTAAGAATTTCACTCATCACTATCTGTGATGTCGTGCCGCCTATAGTATAACTCACCGTACTTTTCACTTCGACTTCATTGTTCAATGGAAGAAGAGTCAATGCTATAGTTCGTCTAAAAACAGTATTTGTTGGATATGTTGGTGAATGATTGTAGCCGACAAACTGGTCATATTTCATAAACGGACATACAGAAGACGTGCAAGCTTGTACGTCTATGTTTTGTGGTGCATATACAGCATCGATAGTACAGCCATTCGGATTTTGATTTAAAAAACAATTAGCAACAGGAGATGATGTGCCTATAAATGAAGCCCATGACCCGGTTTCCATTTCTGTATCACGGATATTGTGGACAAGTTCAACACCTTCTTGGGCGAGATAGGACGCAGTCAATCGTGCCTTGATCGTCTGAAAATTCGATACTCCCTGCCCTGCCGCGACAATGAGAGCGACAATGGACAATGAAAAAATAGACAATGCGACGAGTGTCTCGATAAGCGTGAATCCTTTGTTATGTAAAATAGTTTTTTTCATATTATTGATCGAGCAATCTCGCTGACACTGTTGTCTGCAAATCAAACGGTGTCGTAATATCGCGATATGTGACAATGCCTGCCAAGCGA
Organism: uncultured Candidatus Saccharibacteria bacterium; assembly: GCA_964606285.1. Lineage (GTDB taxonomy): Bacteria > Patescibacteriota > Minisyncoccia > Phycocordibacterales > UBA9973 > CAZSFP01. The sequence goes on along the minus strand of CAZSFP010000002.1, from coordinate 74,140 downwards.
ATCGTCACACGAGCTTGACCGGCTTCGCCCTGTCCTACATTGAGAACCATGAAACCGGATTTTGCAGGATCTATGGTGATATCGCCTGGTGTTACTGCACTAAACGTCGCACCGCCATCTATTGAATGATAGAGTCGAACCGCAGAATCAGCAACGGTATTTGTATCGATTGCATACACAGACAAATCTCCGATCGCAGCCGGATCTTTTTTGGGTGGTGTAAAAATGATGGCACTATTGCCACCCGCGCATGATGTCGGTGCCGGAATGGATAAAATTATTTGTGTATACGCAGTATTGAAATCTGTACAATGAATATTTGATCCCAGGCGTACATTGCGAGATATGTCTTCCATGATAAACGACAGATTATCAAATGCCGTTCGAAATGCTTGTGTCTTTTTGTGACCACGATTAATATTGAGCACTGCTGTGATACCGATTGTGACAACAACAACAAACAGTCCAGTTGCGATCATTATCTCAACAAGTGTGAACCCTTTATTGTGTGAAATAGTTTTTTTCATATTATTCGATAGACATCGCACCAGACGCATAGATAACCAATGTCTTCATCATACCGTTCGGTGCTTCGACTGTAATATTGACATCATTATACTTTCCACCAATACCGTCCGGCAAATACGCGAACAAATCAGGACGAGTAAAAGTAGCGGTTGCTTCGGCTGTCGTGGAAGTATCGCAACTAGTATTTACTGACAATGTTTTTTGATCGTAACAAATCTTGTTAATTTTAAATCCGTTTTGAAACGCAATGATTTTTATATCTTCGTTGAATGTTGCATCAAACGCATTGTTGTTGATGATGCCATTGTTTGGTGTATCAACAAAATAAGTAAAAGACCCTCCCAATGCATCATTCTTGAAATAAATACCGTATGTTGGACGATATGCAGCCATTGCCCCTGCCATCCGTGTATCAAATTTTCCAGAACTGCCGGAAATCTGCGCTGATTTTACAGTTGTCGCAATATCATTCATAGTATTTTGCAATTTGATATTACTATCAAATCCACTGTAATTGAAAAGAATGATGCCAGCGATGATACCAAAAATCGCGATGACAACGATCAGTTCGATAAATGTAACACCGCGATCAAAAGATTTCCTCATCCCGTTAGAAGTAGATCACGATCATTGTTCGTGCATCTCCTTTTTGATTAAAATTGATAATATTTTTTATTTTCATATGATTATTGTCCCATTGTGATCGTGACTTCTAACGGGATTCATATATCTAGTATACCGAAAACAGAGAAAAGATCATAGGGAAAGATATGAACCCAAAGAAGATGAGTATAGTAGAGAGGATAAGGAATGGGGCGAAAGGAACTTGTGTCTTTTTATCTGCTTTCTTCAAAAGAACAAGACCGATGCCGTAGACCGCACCGATGACAAATGCGAGAACGATCATGAGGAATCCGTTCCATAACCCGAGGAAAAAAGCGAGTATTGCAATCAGTTTTACATCCCCCATACCAAAGAGTGTCTCTCGAGAAAATCGTGACAACAACCAGAACGGCACCGCAAACAGTATCGGAACAAAACTTGCAAACGCTGGTAATTGGAGTGGAAAAATACTTGGACCGAGACATTTGATCCAGACAGCAACAACAACGAGAAGGATGAGTGGTACATGCGGAATGACCTTGTGTCGAATATCATAAAACGCAATGACAGCAAGTACTGAGAAAAAGAGAAGGTAGATTAGCGAGAGTGAGAGGAATGATCCTATAGACATAGTTGCCAATGGCAAAAATGTTAACACAGTAAGAAGTGTCACAACACCCATAATAGTCTCAACGATAATATATTGCGGAGATATAGATGCCGTACATGACCGACAACGACCACGGAGCGCGAGCCATGAGACAATCGGAATCAATTCATACCATGCGAGCTGCTTGTTACAGCGCATGCAGTGCGATCGGCCACCCCAGGAACGACCTGTGTTCATGCGATAGATCACGACATTGAGAAAACTGCCGATAATCGCCCCAAATACAAACGAGAGGATCAAAATAAGTGATGTCATATAAAAAGTATACCCCCACACTTACTTTTCTCAAAGGTAAGTGTGGGGGTATAGCATAGGCACCCTGCCTTGCATTGTGCATACAAAAGGAGTACTACTATAGTAAAATACTAGTACAATATGAAAGCAACAGTCGTCTATCCGATCAAAGGATACAAAATAACACTTGGTATAAAACAGCGAAAAATTGGCGCCGGTCTCTACAATGGCTGGGGAGGTAAAGTTGAAACAGGAGAAACAATCAGAAAAAATATTGCGAGAGAATTTACCGAAGAAACTGGTGGGGCTACGTGTTCTCCCGACAAAATTCATCCGGTAGCACTCGTTCATTTTTTCTTTGTCAACAATGATACTGACGTCCCTGATTTTGATGTGACCTTCTATATTGTAAAAGAAGTTACAGGCGTCATCCAAGACACAAATGAAATGAAAGACGCAAAAGAATTTGCTTTTGATATGGTTCCTTATGGAAAAATGCTTCCTGCAGACAAAGAAATCGTTTCAAAAATCCTCAACGGTGAAACATTTTTTGGTCGCGTTTATTTCAATGAAGACAAAACGGCTCTTCGTAAACCTTCCTATTATGAACCTCGAGATCCCAGCTTGCTCGAAATCTAAAATCCCCAACACAACCGTGTGGGGATTTTTTGATTTTAAATATATCCCAATTCTTTGAATACTGCGCGGTAGCGTTCGATGGTGCGACGAGCTTCGGGTTTTGACAAAGCAAAGTTCGATCCTTCGTGAGCGATGCGGTTGCGGATCTTGTGCGCTTCCCATGCTTCATTGATCGTACCGAGCTTTCCTGTCGGAATGTTTTTGAGTCGTTCACCGAGATTCTCACCAGCAAATCCGCGAGCGATCAGGAGTTGATCGAGAATACTATCGGCTTCGATGATTGCAAGACGCCATTCAGCCGGACTTTCACCATAACTGTGCGCTTCGATGATATCCCATTTCGTCTCAGTGGGTGCTTCTGGCATGTCTTCGATGATCAGTGCTTTCCATTTCTTTTCTTCCTGTTCTTCGATCTCTTTGTGCCGAAGCCATGAATAAAAAAGTATTGCAAAAAAGACTGCTGCAATGAGTCCAACGATGATGGAAATTATTTTCCAAATATTTTCTAAAAATAACGAGAATGACAAATCACCACCGACAAGCGCCACGAAAAAATGTGCTATTTTATAAAAAATGTATTCGATATTGAAATACTGTGGATCAGGAATATTTTGTATTTGATCAGGAATTTGTGACATATATCGTATTATACACGCTGTTCAAAATCCTTGCCTATGGAAAAGAGAATATCTTCACGGAACATCGGTGCCATAAACTGGATACTCATTGGTAGTCCGTCGGCATCAGTCCCCGACGGAATAGCGATTGCTGGAATACCAGCGATGTTTGCAGGAACAGTAAAAAGATCCGACATATACATTTCGAGTGGGTTTGCTGTTTTCTCCCCTTGTTTGAATGGCGGGAACGGAGATGTTGGTGTAACAATCGCATCCACTGTTTCAAAGAGCGTTGCAAATTCTTTTTCAATTGCCCGGCGAAGACGCCATGCATTGCCGTAATATGCATCATAATACCCATGCGAGAGAATATACGTACCGAGAAGAATACGGCGCCGAGTTTCCTTGCCGAAACCTTGCGCACGACTTTTTTCATATACATCAAGGAGTGATACCCCGTCCTTGCTTTGTCCATAACGAATACCGTCAAAACAAGCAAGATTACTCGAAACTTCTGCTGGCATAAGGATGTAATAGACCGCGAGCGAGTGTTCGGCAAGCGACATATCGACATCAACCAATTCATAGCCGCACGCCTCCAATGTTTTTAAATTTTCTGAAAAATTTTTTTTGACACTTTCTGCTATTCCTTCACTCTCCACCCATGCACGTGGCACGCCAATTTTCTTTTTTAATGGACTTGCATTATTTTTTATTTTTTCTCGTACTTCAACTGGAACAGAAGTGCCATCAAGCGGATCGTACGTACTTATCATATTGAAAATTGTTTCTGCTTCACTAACAGTTTTTGTAAACGGACCGATCTGATCGAGAGATGATGCCATCGCGATCAATCCGGATCGAGACACGCTACCATATGAAGTCTTGAGTCCGACAAGTCCACAAAATGCTGCTGGTTGACGGATCGATCCGCCGGTATCTGAACCAAATGAAATAAGCGCACCATCCATAGCAACCGCCGCTGCACTACCACCGGATGATCCTCCTGGTACACGATCAAATGCAACAGGATTTTTTGTCGGACCATACGCACTGTTTTCAGTTGATGACCCCATGGCAAATTCATCCATGTTTGTCCGGCCGAGAATAACCGCACCGGCATCTTTCAAAATTTTTATAACCGTACCATCATAGACCGCTTGATGATTACCAAGTATCTTTGACGACGCACTGGAAATTTCACCCTTCATGAGCATATTGTCTTTGATGGCAACAGGAATACCGGTAAGCGCAGTTGCGGTGCCGACAGTGAACATATCCTGTGCGCGATCGATCTGCTCGTCGATGACTTCATCGCGAAAGATTTCGAGATATGCATTGATATCTCCGTTTTTTTCTTTTGCGACAGTTTGATACGCACGGACAAGATCACGCACGGTATACTCACCCGCTACGAGAGCCGCATGTGCTTTTTCTATTGTGAGATTTTTGAGATCGATGGTAGTCATACAAATTATAAAATCTTTTTTACTTTGACATAGTTTCCGTCGCGATCAGGTGCAAGCGATAAAATCGAATCAGTGTATTCACCAGTTGTTCGAGTGACGACATCGACACGTGCAACATTGTCCAGCATTTCCTGGCCTGCAACATCACCGACTTTTTCTGTCACCGCTCGAATCTGATCGACATACGCCAATATCGCACCGAGATCGGCAGAAAATGACGCGAGTTCTTCGTCTGATATTTCTATGCGGGCGAGCGCTGCCAACTTTTTTATCTGCGTCTGATTCATATATATGAGTGTATCATTATGCTTTATTTTCCGGGAGTTTTTTGAGTGCAATACCGTGTTTTTGAAGAATGACTTCGTACTCAGCTTGTTCAAGTGTTTCTACTTCGATCAATTTCTTTGCAATCGCATCAAAAGCGCCACGATGATCAGCGAGTACCTTGTTTGCACGGACAAGTGCTTCGTCGAGAATCTTTTTGACCTCACTGCTAATTTTTCCGGAAGAAGATTTCGACAATACATCGTCATTGATTCCGTCACCAAACATTGCTCGTCCTCCATCGCTTTCAAGTGCCATCGGACCGATAACGTCACTCATACCCCATCGTGTCACCATGGCACGCGCAAGCCCTGTTGCAACCTGCAAGTCATTTGACGGTCCGGTCGTGATATCACCAAAGATCAATTGCTCTGCAGCATAACCTCCCATCGAGACAGCGAGATCATCAAGAAATTCATTTTTTGACTGTAGTTTTTTTTCTTCGAGTGGAAGCTTGAGTGTATATCCAGCTGCACGACCACGAGAAATGATCGTTACTTTGTGAACAGGATCAGCGTATTCCAAAACTGACGAAACGATTGCATGCCCCGCTTCGTGATACGCGGTAATTTCTTTTTCTTTTTTAGACAAGAGATGACTTGATCGTTCCGGACCCATGATAACTTTTTCGATAGATCGAATGAGATCGGTTTGTGCAACTGTTGTGCGATTTTCACGAGCAGCAAGAATCGCGCCTTCATTCATCAGTGAATAGAGATCGGCACCAGAGAATCCTGGAGTTCGTTCGGCAATCGTACGAAGCTTTACATCTTCGGCAAATGGTTTCTTGCGAGCATGAATTTTCAGTATCTCTTCACGATCAGCGAGATCTGGAAGATCGAGCATGACCCGACGATCAAATCGACCCGGACGAAGAAGTGCTGGATCAAGGACATCATTTCGGTTTGTCGCAGCGATAACGATAACTTTTTCATTTGGTTCAAAGCCATCCATCTCGACGAGAATCTGGTTAAGTGTCTGTTCGCGCTCATCATTGCCCCCGCCAACACCAGTACCACGCACACGACCGACGGCATCGATTTCATCGATAAAGACAATAGATGGTGATGCGCGTTTTGCCATTTGGAAGAGATCACGAACACGTGATGCTCCGACACCGACAAACATTTCGACAAATTCAGAACCTGAGAGATGAAAGAATGGTACAGACGCTTCCCCCGCGACTGCGCGCGCAAGAAGTGTTTTACCAGTACCCGGTGCACCTGTAAGCATCACGCCTTTTGGAATTTGCGCACCGATGTCGAGGAATTTTTTTGGATTACGAAGAAAGTCGACAATCTCGAGCAATTCCTGCTTTGCTTCTTTATTGCCAGCAACGTCAGCAAACGTTACTCGGTTGTTCTTGTCATTTGGATCAGTCAGTTTTGCCTTGGATTGACCAAAGGTAAATGCTTGCATGCCAGATCCTTTCATTTGTCGTGAAAGAAACCAAAGGAATCCGAAAATGAGAAGTATCGGGAGTACGATTGGAAGGAGTGATACGATCCAGTAACCAATACCGCTTTCATTTTCAACTGATATTTCAACAGCAGCGAGTTGCACTGGTGTCACACCATAACTCGTCAAGGTTTCAACAAGCGATGCACCGGTTTCTTTTTTTGATTCTTGGAGTGCCCCATCTGTGCGTTCAATCTTGATTTTGTCGTTCAAGACACTGATTGCCTTGATTTCGCCGTTGATCACTTCCCCTGCCAATGTCGATATAGGGACATCTGTTACTTGAGATTTCTTTTCACCTATAAGTGAATACAGTGCGGATAGAACAATAAAAAAGAGGATGACGCCGGTAATCATATTACCGAGCCCAAGGACGACCTTGACCTCCTTTTTGTTCTTGTCTTTACCGTTATTGGTATTCTTTTTGTTCTTTGGAAATGGTGATGCCATATCGAGACAGTATATATGAAAACAGGCTTTTTTGCATCCATAGACTATATATAGTTGCCTTTTGAAGCATAAAGGAGTATACAGTAATCAATGTATCTTATTCTGAGACGTCAGCATAAAGTACATAGTTCTTTCGTTGCAATGTAAATTACAACGCCATTTGTATAGTTACGCCTGGTCGGTCCCTTCCTGTTAGCTTATCTTCGTTCAATCGGACAAGCGCATGTAATACCGCCATCGTTCCATCATCAAAGGAAAACCCACGCAGAGTGCAGTTCCCTTGCGCATCATCATGCCATTCGCGGAACACAAAACGCACACTAAAACACGTGGTAAAAAATTCCTCGCCAATCATCACGCGGGGATTTTTTATTGGAAAATAAAATTACTACAATTCTTAGTATCCACAAGAAAAAGACTTCTCTCGTTTTGAGGAAGTCTTTTTCTTTACTTAGATTTTAGTTTTTATGTTCCCGGAGTCCAGTTATTATTCTTTCGTAAATCTTGGATAGTTTCCATAGCCAATTTCATAGAATCAGCGGACAATTTTTTGTCTGAACCAAATGTCACATTCGTTGCGTCTTTCAAAATATTCTCAAGTTTTCTCACAACCATTTCTGCTCTTGATAATTGTACTTCCAAATTTCTTGTTTCTTCTTCATGGGATTTTTTCATATTTTGTATTCCCATTTCAAGTTTTGTTTTTTCTGCAGAAAGTTCATTGATTTGTGATTCCAATTCTTTATTTTTTTCATTCGCTTTTTCAAGTCCTTCTGTATTCTTCAACCGTTTGAGGATATCCTCGAGCGGAATATTTTCTTTTGCAATCATTCGACGCAAATCTTCAAGTGCTCTGTCTTCGCTACTTTTTTTCTCTTTCTGTTCTTGGATTTCCTTGGCACCTTCACGAACTTCAATTCTTTCGGTCACTTTTTCTCCGAGGGCATTTTTGTATTCTATGAGCACTCCTCCTTCTCTCTCTTTGTATACCTCGCCATCTTCAAATTTAAATACATCCAAAGAAGTTGGATTACCTTCAATGTCATACGGAATATCGTTTATAATCAAACTTTTTTTACTTGAACTAGATTCTGTTTGTCCAAAAACAGCTACAGTGTCAGTTTTATCATCGATAATAATTTTTTCTATAGAATACATTCCGTGTTTCCATTCTGTTTTTGCACCGATCTTATCGCCGACAAAAACATGCTCTCCTGCTCCCTTCGCCAGATTTACCACACCCGCAACAATACCATTTTTACTCACTACAGCATCTCGGATTTCATCACCATGAGCACTGTTCCCTTGTTCAGATTTTGGATATATCCATTCCTTGTCATCAACAACCAATTTCGAATACCACACACCACCACCGAGTGCATACGTCGTACCAAACCTACTAGTAGCAAATCTTATCCCGTCTTTAAACTTTGTTTTCCATTCAACATTATTAACGATAACACTCTCATTATCATGTCCGGTTTCTCGAAAAACAACTTTTTTTCCTTCTGGATCTACTTCTACATGATATCCTCCGAAATAGACATCTTTACCCTGCAGTGCATCCCATTTATTTCCATTTACTAAAATAGTTTTATTTTTATCCTGAGAAATAACCAGAAGTTCTTTTTCAGGATTTTTGACATCAATAATATACGAATTATGGTCTTCTCTTTTTGAATCAGAAAAGGCTCGAAATTGAATCAAATCAGAATTATTTTTCTGAGGATTTTTATCAAAATCTACATCGGTATATTTTTCTTGAATCACTCCATCAATACTAAGTTTACCATCTTTCGTAATCTCAATTTTAGGTCTTTTTATTTCTTCAATCTTCTCCACATGCAAAGGAGAGAGATTTTCTGCTCTTTCTCGAGTAACAAAGTTTTCTGTAGTCATGCCTTTATGATACTACGGTGATATATCATAATCAATTCAATATGTTAGAATCTGCTCATGGCATTGATCGAGCACCGAAAAGCAAAATTTGATTATGAAATCATCGAAACCTACGAAGTTGGGATCGAGCTTTTTGGTCATGAAGTGAAATCATTACGAAACGGACAAGGAACATTTGAAGGATCATACAGCATCATTCGTGGCGGTGAGCTCTATATTATTGGTATGTTTATTCCGCCATACCAGGTAAAAAATACACCGACCGATTATGATCCACGCCGGACACGACGACTCCTTATTACTAAAAAAGAAATCAAAGTACTCGAACGTGACATCCATGAGAAGGGTTTGACACTAGTGCCACTTCGAGTGTATAATAAAGGAGCGAAACTCAAGATCGCGCTCGGGCTCATGAAGGGAAAAAAGAAACATGACAAGCGCGCCTCAATCAAAAAACGAGACACCGATCGTGAGATTCGGCGAACATTGAAATTGAAATAATTGGGACTGAAAGGCCTAGACAGTCATGTGTCCTCAGTGCGTGCGTGTCGAGTCCACAGGAATCTCGCAAAACTTCTTGCAACACCGTAAATGCAAACGCATTTCGTTCAGGAGTAAAGTCTCCATACTTCGGTATGGCAAACTTTGCTTTTGCCCGCGTTTAATCGCGAGCAGTTCACTTCTTTGATTTCATGATAGAAGAAAGTGAGCTTCATATTTCATGATAGGAATGTTGTACCTCCCGATACAGCGTCCGAAACACAGGGATCGATCGTCTGTTGTTTTGTTTCTTTCATAGACAGATGATTTAAAACAAGAAAGAATCTGCACACGGAGATTCGTATTGAGAATATGATTGCACGGCGGTTCGATTCCGCCCAGTTCCACAAATTAAAAATTTCCGAGATATTGTCTCGGAAATTTTTATATTCTATGTTCCCCCACTCGTATGCGAACAATGCGAGAAGTACACGCAATAGAACCGAGACGTGTGCCGATATCGATCGCTAACTGACGCATATACGTGCCTGAAGAACACGTGACTCGAAGCGTGTAACGTGGGAATAATACTTCTTTCTCTATATTTTTCCACGCGCCTGCAATCTGAGATTGTCGGAAATCACCAGTAACATTTTCTGTTGCTTTGATTGCTTGTTCCGTGAGATCTACAAGTGAGACTTGATCACGAGAAATAATTTCAATATTTTGTATTGTTACTGCATGAGACGGTAATGCAACATCAGTTCCCTCTCTACCATATTCGTGTAATTGTTTTCCAGCAACTGTCCGAGAAGAGAATAATGGATATGATTGTTCATACATACCGATAAAAGAAAGAATCGTTTGTTCGATATTTTTCTCATCCGGTATAGTTCCAACAGTTGGTAAACCGAGCAAATCTCCTGTATCTGTTGCAAGTCCGAGAATAACATCAATCTCATATTCTTTATCGAAATGAAGATATTCATCTTTCTTGTGGACATCATCACCGGAGAGCAACAAGAGAACACCTTCTGCCATGGGATCGAGCCGACCGGCATAGGTCACCGGATCGAGAAGATCAGGATGTGAGAGCTTCGTGCGATTGATACACGCAAGCGGTGTCTCATATATGTTTTTCCAGACAGGGAGAATCATACGAGGACTATAGCATAAAATCTCCGACCGGTTGGCGGAGATTTTTTTGAAGCAATATTTTTATTTTTTAATTCTTTTCGGGTAATTGCAACACTTTAACTGTGTCAGTGTAATATGAGGACTCTACTGAATTCATATACATACTCGCATATCTCAAATATGTGACCGTTGCAAGATATGTACCAGAAGGACACTTTTTACAATTGGCGGCAATAAATGGATCTGATGCTGGATCAAATGAAAGTTCAACACTGTCTTTAAATGTTTCATTTTCAAATAAAACACGCATATAGTTTCCCTTGGCCAAATTTTCTTTTTCCATATAAATGAAGAAATAATTCGCCTCATCCATATACGAAGCAACAGTACCATCCGGGACCTTTTCTTTGAAACTATCATAGATTTGATAAAAACTCGATTGGCCCGGTAGTGAACAGCCGAAGAAAAAAGGAGTACAAACAATAAAGAACAGGATTTTTTTCATAAACACGATTATTTTAGATTTTTTATTATAATACAAGAAATATGGAAAAAGTAAAGGAAATTATCCTATTCCAGACGCTTTGGTCGGGGTCCTGACCTTACGTCGGGATTGACTTTTTGCCTATTTTTTACTATGATGGTCTTTCTATTCATTAGTATATTTACCATCGCCATTGAAAGAACGCATCAACAACTATATACGCGCAGCCGAGCTTCGGGTTCTCGATGAGAACGGTGACAATATCGGCGTCATGACTCTCAGAGACGCAATGAACCTTGCTCATGAAAAAGGTCTCGATTTGATCGAAATCAACCCAAACAGCAATCCGCCACTTGCAAAAATCATGGAATACGGCAAATTCCAATACGATTTGAACAAAAAGCAGAAGCTTGCCAAATCAAAAGCAAAGATTACCGAGACAAAGTCTATCCAAATCAAGATCGGTACCGGTGAACACGACCTCGCACTCAAGGCCAAGATGGCATCTGACTGGCTCAAGGACGGCCACCGTATCAAAATCGAGCTCTATCTCGCCGGACGTGCAAAATACATGGAAGAAGGTTTCCTTAAGGAACGATTGGCTCGGATCTTGCATTTAATCACAGAAGAGTATAAGATTGCGGATGACATGAAAAAGGGGCCGAAAGGCATCACGGTCACTATCGAAAGAAACAAAAAATAGTATGAAAACAAACAAATCCTACACAAAAAGACTCAAAATAACAAAGAACGGCAAGGTTCTCGCCCGAAAACCAGGGTTTAACCACAACAATGCCAAGCAATCCCGCGTCAAGCAATTGAACGGCAAAAAGGCTCAAAACTTTGTTATGACCAGCAAAATGCAAGGCCGTATGCTCCCATTTGGCATTTAATATTACTAATACCTACATATAATCTAACTTTATGACACGCGTTAAACGAGGAACAATCAAAAACAAGCGCCGAAAGAACGTCCTTGCTCAGACAAAAGGATTTCGTTTTGGACGAAAAAACAAAGAGGCTCTCGCAAAAGAAGCAATCGTTCATGCCGGCAGTTATGCCTTTGCACACCGCAAAGACAAGAAAGCTGACCGCCGCACACTTTGGAACGTCAAACTCAATGCTGCGGTTCGCCCACACGGTCTCTCCTACTCAAAGTTCATCGATGCACTCAAGAAAAAGAATGTATCACTCGATCGAAAAGTTCTCGCATACTTTGCAGAACACGAACCAGCAGTCTTTGAAAAAATCGTCAAAGCAGTCGCATAATAAAAACCCCTCGCTATCGAGGGGTTTTTGTTTCCCCTTCTCCTAGATTAGGAGAAGGTGCCTGAAAGGCGGATGAGGTTGAAGTATTGTAGTATTTTTTTGATACAGATATCGACCTCACCCCAACCCTCTCCTAATCTAGGAGAGGGAGTAAATACAATTACGAAAAGTCTATTTCAACACTATCGCCAAACTGTGGCGCAATCGCGTCAACACCGAGTTCATTGTGCAATCGCTGCGCGAGGAACATCGAAGAAGCCGGCTCACCCATGGTGACAAACACTTTGTCGAGTCCATTACTCGCCCCCTCGATAAATGATACGAGGTGATCCATGTCTTTGTGGCCGGAATACCCACTGATTTTCTCAAAACGGGCACGGACAGGCACTGTTTCGTGCATGATGGTAACCTCTTTTGCACCTTCTTCGATATAGCGTCCAAGCGTTCCGATCGACTGATACCCGGTGAGGAGAATCGTATTGTTCGGATCCGGAAGATAGTTTTTTTCATGATGAAGAATGCGTCCACCAGATGACATACCACTCCCCGCAATGATGATCTTTGGATTTGGTGATCCCAAGATTGCTTTGGATTCATCTGTTTTGACTGTCGATTTGAGTCCAGGGAAATTGAAAATATCATCACCGTCATGGATATGATCACGTGCCTTATCATTGAAATAATGCACGTATTTTCTATAAATTTTTGTAAGCGCTATACCGAGCGGTGAATCGAGATAAATCGGCATCTCCGGCACTTTGCCGTTTTCGACAAGTTCATTTATTTCAAAGAGAAGCTCCTGCGTTCGTTCGAGAGAAAATGTCGGGATCATGAGCGTTCCCTTTCGTTGATAATTTTCATTGATGACTTGTTCGAGCCGGCTGCGACGCATATCGCGATGTTCATGATTGCGATCACCGTAAACCGATTCCATAACGATATAATCCACGTCATGAATCTGCTCAGTGTTTTCGAGGAGTGGCGACGGTGAGTTGCCGAGATCACCAGTAAATACTATCTTTCTTCGTCCATAGGTCATTTCAAGCATACCAGAACCGAGTACATGTCCCGCATCAAAGAATCGACAAGTAAATCCGTGATCTATATGTATCGCCTGGTGGTACGGCACTCCTTCCCAGAGTTTCATGATCTCGACGACAGATTGTTCAGTATAAATATTACGTAGATTATGCTCCTCACTTTTACCGAGAATTTGAACGGTATCAAGAAGCATCGGCAATGCAAGATCATGTGTTGCATCCGTTGAAATGATTCGTCCACGAAATCCGTCATAGTAGAGCTTTGGAATACGGCCGATATGATCAACATGGGCATGTGTAATAAAGAGGATGTCGATATCTGCGGCATTGTAGAGAAAATTGTCCCAGTTCTTGTCGTCGGCAAGCTTGGTTCCCTGTTCGAGACCGCAGTCAATGATGAATTTTTTGTCCGGACTTTCAATAAGAAAATTTGCGCCGGTCACCGATCCAGTTCCGCCGCAAAATGTCAGTTTCAATTTTTTCTCTGTGTTTTCCATACTCACAGTATACTATACCGTAGGAAATTTTCTTCGACGCATGAGGAAAAGACTGACAGCCAACGCTCCACCAAATGCATCACAAATAACATCAGATATAGCCTCAGAAAATGCATTTGGCGTATCATGGGTCAACATCCAGACCACATATTCAAACAACTCCCATCCAACGCCGATAATCACGACACCTAAAATAATCAGATGAATGGTCCGCTTTGTCGGCAATGTCCGAAATCGTGGAAAAAGATAGAGCAATAGAAAACCAATAAACACCCCTCCCAAGAAATGAACCAGCATGTCGTACCATGAGATACTCGAGTACCAAAATGAATAGATACCAAGTGCATTGAGAATGAACACCAAGAGAATAGTGATCACAACCGACCGGAGGAGATAAGATTTCATAGATTAAGTATACATAAAAAAGAAAAGACTTCCAAAAAGTAAAAATCCCTCTTGCGAGAGATTTTTACTTAGGGCTACCTGGGAATATTACCTTAGCCGTAAGCTAAGTGGGTGCCTGAAGACAAGAGAGATAATCGCTTATCTTACTGCCGGCTCCCGAGAAATATGTGTTTCTAGGTAATATGCCAAGTAACCCTACATACAGTATACATTCCCTTTTAGCCTGATCAAGATGTTAATATCTTTGCAATACTATCTTGTATTACTCGTCAACTCCGTGGCGTTTATAGTCCATCAATTTTATATCACCAAACCAATGTTTGATTTCATGAGCTGCTTCTTCTGCTGTTTCTGATGCGTGAATGATATTCATAACTGAACGCTTTTCAGTGTTTGCGAGTGCAGGAGAATCATTTGAGAAATCACCGCGAATAGTGCCCATCGCTGCGAGATATGGCATTGTTTCGCCGGCAATTTTTCGCACCATATCAACAGCATGAACGCCTTGAACAACCATTTTTACGAGCGGTGCAGAGACCATGTATTCGATAAGCCATGATCGGACCATTGGGCCGATTTCATGCGCCTGATCAGTTCCCAACGCTTCGACCGGATCAATATTGTATTTGCCGTAGGTCGTAAGAGTCTTTGTTCCCAATCGAGTAATCCATGCTTCTTCCTTTGGATAATGACTATCAATGAGCTCTTTTGTCGGCTGAAACATCTCGAGAGCGACGATTTTCAAATCGCGCTGTTCGAACCGCTTGATAATCTCCCCGATCAATCCTTTCTTGACGCCATCAGGCTTGATCATGACGTATGTTTTTTCTTCTTTCAAATGCATAGATATTCTTTTATTTAAATAATAACTTCACCATCCTATCAAAATTGAGAAGAAACACAAGCTGACAGTTATTGTGCTCTTTCAAACTTTGCAAAAACTTCAGTTTCGACTTCTGCTCGATCGCGACCATACGTGAGATATGACAATTCTTTCAAGTTCTGGACCATATCTTTGTTTCCTTTTGGTGGTGGCGGCACGGCGATATTGAACGGTTTGACCGGTGTACCACGGACAAGCATGCTGACGTACGCATTGTAGTTTTCTATTTTGGAAATATCGGCAGCAGAAAATGTCGGTGCGAATTTCGCTTCCATGAATTTTGCATCTTCTGGACTGATACGGAAAATCGCCATTGAGCCGACGTTACCGAATACGGCACCCTTGATGTCTTCTGGTAGTTGACCGATGTATTGGTGGGCAATATTGAGCGACAATCGGTATTTGCGGGCTTCAGAAAGAATAGAAGAAATAGCTGGTGTAGTCACGTTTTGGAATTCGTCGATATAGAGGTAGAAATCCTGCAATTTCTGACCATATGAATCAACGCGAGAAAGCGCCGCCATTTGGAATTTCATGACAAGAATCATACCGATCAGGTTCGCATTGATGTCACCAAGGCGGCCCTTGGATAGATTTACGAGCAAAATCTTTTTGTTGTCCATGATATCGCGCATATTGAGAACAGACTTCTCCTGGAGTACGATAGGACGCATAAATTCATTTGAAATGAGGGGGTCGAACTTGGATGTGATGTACGGCACAAAGTTCTGGAGTCCCTGATCCCCTGTCGTTGCTTCAGCGGATTTCCAAAAATTTGTAATAATTGGATTTTTGCAATGTGAAAGTTTCATATCACGAAACGCCTTGTCAGACATAACACGAACAACTTCAAGAAGTGTTGCTCCACTTTCAGGATGTTCCATTACAAGAAGCGTGCTGTTTTTGAAATATTGTTCAAAGAGCGGTCCACCGGCACCACTCGCCTTCAAGTTGAATAACTGATCAAACATTGTCATAAGCGTATCGATAACCATGGTTTTTTGTTCCGGAAATCGTGGATCAAATTCAAGCATGTTGAGTCCCATCGGCCGTGCCGTATATGCAGGATCAAAATAAATCACATCATCAATACGTTCCTTTGGTACATACGAAAGAAGGTCTTGGACATCAGTTCCGTGTGGGTCGATAAAACAACAACCGTCGCCATTGGCGATGTCTTGTGCCGCCATGACCTTGAGCATATTGGTTTTACCAGTACCTGTCTGACCGATAACGTAGAAGTGTCGCATGCGGTCTTCGCGTCCCATGCGAACCTCTGTCTTGACTGCACGGTGGAGATTGGTGCCAAGCAAAATACCATCGGCAGCAGTATCGAGCGGTGCCGGTGCAGACGCGGCTGTTGATTGACGAAGCAGTGGATTACTCACGAGCCCCATCGGAAAATGAAACACTGACGCAAGTTCACGGAAATTGAGTGCGAGAGATTTTTCATCATCGTATAGACGATATGAGAAATCATGAAGCACCGACGCTATTTTTTTCTCTGGAACCTTTTCAAAGATGAGCTGATTGCCGGTCGGATCATTGAACTGATTGAAGGATGATGCGACTTCAGAAAGAATTTGTTCTGCTCGCACAGACGTACCCGCAGACGCGACGATCTTGATCGATGTGTGTAAGGTTGATGATTTGAGTTTTTCCGTCAATTTTGCAATAGCACCATCATCCGTTTTCTTTTCATCTGATTCTTTTTTGGAAGAGAAAAATCCTTTACCGATATCGATCAACTGTTTGTCAAAACCGGCGTATGGCAGCATCGCTTCTTTGAGTGATTTACCTTTGCGGAGTGATTCGAGAATCACAGAGAACTTCTTGTCTTCTTTCTCTCCAACCGGCGAAACAACAATCTGCATCGCCGCACCTTCCCCGTCTTTACCAAGCTTTGAAAAAACGTTCAAAAGTGTGTTCATCGGATCTTGTTCCATCTGGTCATACGTTTTGATCGGATAAATCGGTTCTCGGGAAAGTTTCGCGGTCATCGCGGCGGCAACTGATCCGTCGATGAATATATTGTAATCATCCGTCACTGCACGGACTTTTGTTCCATGATAAAACGAGAGAATTTGTTTTTCAAAAAGATCGATCTTTTCATTTGGAACTGCAACATAAATGACCACCGATGTAGATCCAGATGCCTTGGCGAGTTCGATGACGAAATATTCCCGTCCGGCATTTTTATTGTCAGTGCCGATCGATTGCATACCTGCGAGAAACTGTTCCATTGCACCCAAAAATTCTTTGGTACTTTTCTGTTCCTTATTTTCATTTTCTGGAATCGCGATTTCAAACAAAGTCATGCGAAGCGGTTTCCAGAGCGGTCCACCTTCGGTATCCCCCGGTATGGGCCCGACACTATGAATATACTGGACGAGAAAGCGATGAAAATCATCATCGAGATGCGGATTGTTCATTTTCTCGAGAAGTGACAATGCGTTCTTGATCCCTTGATCGAGAAGCACACCGAGCAGTTCTTCTATCTGCTTGTCATGCGTTTCAGGCTTAAGCGCGAGAACGATCGCATCATGCGATGCTTCGGGGGTGATTCGTTCGACAGGCAAGACTTTTTCTACCGGTGTCTTTGCATATTCCTTCACAACATCTTCGGTTATTTTTTCCCGGTTAGCGGAGCCGGTTGCTTCACGAAGTGCATCTTCATGACGAGTAACCTGTTCGCGAAGAAATTTGATTTCTTCTTCTGGAGTTTTGAATTGCGAATTTGGAGACAGTTCCATATACGAACAAGTATATCATGGTCTTTTCTCATCAAGAACGGTATTTGTTGACAAATATACCCCATGGTACACTATATCCATGCTTGAAGAATTACTCGAAAAAATAGAGAATGATACCGCAACAGAAGAAGAGCGGAAACAATTCATCGACGAGTACGAAAAATTTCTCAAGAAAACGAAGGATGACATCGCGATACAAGATATTAAAAATAAACTATTAGCACAATAATATGGAAACAGAAATAAAAAAAGAACCAATAAATATAAATCCTAAAGAAGGAGAAATTTTGAAAATTGATACTAATCCTACAGATGCAGGCGGTATGGATCATGCTGCGTTTACAAAAAAATATAAAGAAAAAATAGAAAATATTAGCAACTTGCAAACAGTTGTTGCTGATAAAGTTCCTGTAAAAGAGAAGGGATTTTTTGCAAAACTAAAAAATGCATATGAAAAAAGATTTGGAACAAGCCCCGCGGAACAACTCAAAGAAGATATCAAAGATATTACATATATAAAAACAGTTGAAACTGGATTGGGTGGACTGGGCAATATGGGTGGTGGTGAAATATGGAACAGTCTGGTTAAGCGATATGATATTCCTCAAAACAAAATTGATACACTTAAAACAATGCTCAAAACCGCTGAAGATATGGGTAATGGTCCCGAAAAAGTTACATTGATGGAAAACATAAAGAAAGCGAAACTTGAAATTACTGGTATGATGACAACATATGTAGCCGGATTAGAAAAATAATATTTTACACATAAAAAAATCGACTCATCAGATGAGTCGATTTTTTCTATATAAATTAAAATGAATGAAAACTAATATGAGACACTTTGTCGCGACCGCGACAAAGTGTCTCATATTATGCGGTCAAAATTTCAGGATCGCCGTCGGTAATGACGATCGTGTGTTCAGTATGGACAGCACGGGAACCGTCTCGAGTTTTGAGAGTGTATCCATCAGCAGCAGTGATAACGTCTTCGCCACCAAGCGTTATCATCGGTTCGAGTGCGACAACCATACCGGCTTCGAGTTTTGTGCCTGTACCGCGCTTTCCATAGTTTGGAATAAATGGATCTTCATGAATTTTGTGGCCGACGCCATGACCCGCAAGATCACGAATGATACCAAATCCATGCGGACGAATAACTGCTTCGATGGCAGCACTAATATCACCAGTTTTGTTCCCTACACGGGCAGCAGCTATACCGGCCTCGAGCGCCTGCCATGCAGTTTCGAGCATCAAACGTTCCTTTTTTGTTCCCGATCCAACGATAACCGTTCGGGCACTGTCAGTGAACATACCATCATGTTTAATACCACAATCAATAGAAACAATATCTCCTTCATGAATTACTCTATTTCCGGGAATACCATGAACAACCTCGTCGTTGATCGAAACACACAGTGCAGCTGGATACGGAAAGGATGCACCCTCGGGTGTATAATTGAGAAATGCGGGCACGTCGCCATATTCCGCAATAAGTTCTCGCGCATACATATCAAGCTCCCCTGTTGTGACACCGGGAGTGACTTTTTTGGAAACTTTCTCAAGAACAGTTGCAAGGCGCTTGCCGCCGACACGAAGTTTCTCTATATCTTGTTGTGATTTTTTAGTAATCATGCAGTAAGTTTTTTCATAATTTCAGCATGGACTTGTTCGATAGGCTGTTCACCGTTGATTTCGAAAAATCGGTATGCCTTCCGGTTTTCAAAATATCCGAGTACAGGAACAACATTTTCGAGATACCATGCGAGACGTTTCTGTATACCAGAAATAGAATCATCAGTCCGACCACGAGCAGTCAACCGATCTATAACCCACTTGTCCGACACGTCGATATGAATAACGGAACGATGTTCGACATTGAGGAAATCGAGTGCGGCATCGATGACTGGCGCTTCTTCGATCCGACGGGATACACCGTCAAAGATGATGTCTTCCGATCCGGTATATTTTTCCACCAACACTTTTGCCCACAAATAGGTCGGGAAAAAGATCGGCATAAGGCCACCCGTACCGATGATATCATTGGTCCTCTTTTGGAGATATCCATCGCCAGAAGCCACAAAATCGCGCATAAGCTGTCCTGTTTCTATATAGATGACCTTTCGATCCATAGCTTCAAGTTCAGTCTTGAGGAGCTCAGCCTGTGTACCCTTACCGGAACCTGATTTACCGAAGAATATAAATATATGCGGTGTTTTCATCCCGTTAGAGACAGGTCGCGGTCGTGTAACAGCAACAAGTCTTAAGATTAGTTAATAATATATAAAGTATACATTTTACAAGATAATTTCAAGCGACCGCGCCTGCCTGCCGCAGGCAGGGTCTCTAACGGGATTCATCCCTACGTATAGAATGTATGTCATCAGTATAGCAAAAGAAGGCGTATAGCGCCTTCTTTTGTTCTTAATATTCGCGGAGAGAAAGTTCTGCTTCGATCTTTTTGATGAGATCGATAGAGACCGATACAGCGATCAAGAGTGATGTACCACCAATCGCAAGATTTTGTGATCCCGTCATAAACTGAAGAATAAGCGGCAAGATCGCAACAGTTGCGAGGAACAGTGCACCAACAAATGTTACACGAGAGAGAATATCAGAGACGTATGAAACAGTTGATTGTCCCGGACGAACACCTGAGATAAACGCGCCGCTCTTTTGGAGATTATTCGCCATTTGCTCAGGATCAAACGTAACGGCAGTGTAAAAGTACGTAAAGAAAAATACAAGAACAAAGTAGACCGCACCATAAAGGATCTGATTTGCAACGAACCATGAAAGACCATGTGAAATGGAAAGAAGAATACTATTTGTACTAGATGACAAAAGATTTGCGATCAACTGCGGAAACAAGAGGATAGAAAGTGCAAAGATGATTGGCATGACACCTGCCTGATTCAAGCGAAGTGGTAAGTATGTTGGCACACCACCGACAGACATACCACGAGATTGCTTTGCATACGTGACCGCGACTGGACGTTCAGCTTCAGTGACAGCGACAACACCGGCGATTGCAATAAGTGCAATAGCGAGATATGCGATATAAACCGGAATAGATGCCGTATCAAACGTAAACGCAAACTGATTGACTGTTCCTGGAATCGCAGCAACGATACCCGCAAAGATAAGGAGTGAGATACCGTTACCGATACCAAACTCACTGATGAGTTCCCCGATCCACATAATGAGAAGTGCTCCGGCAACAATAATGATAACATTCACGATAAATCCAAATGTCGTCATGCCGACAATCACACCCTGTTGTGACAAGAGGATGAGGAAACTAATACCCTGAAGTGCCGCGAGAGGGACTGTGAGGATACGTGCGTATTGATAAAATTTCTTGCGACCAATCTCACCTTCTTCGTGATACAAAGATTTAAGAGACGGGACCATGAGAGTCAAAAGTTGAAGAATAATCGATGAAGTGATGTATGGAGCAACACCAAGCATGATAATAGAGAGACGAGAAAGTCCACCACCAGAGAAAACATTCAAGATTCCTGCAAGTTGACTGTTGGCAAGAAGACCACTGATACGAGATGGATCAACACCTGGAATAGGTATTGCCGCGAGAACACGGAAAACAATCATCGCTCCGATAACAAAGAGAATTCGTCGGCGCAAAATCCGATCAGTTGCGAGCGTTTTGAAATAATGCCATGCGTTTTTCATATTGGTCTATTGTACCGCACCACCTGCTTTTTCGATAGCGTCTTTTGCGGATTTAGAAACAACAACGTTTTGAATCGTGAGAGATTTTGTGAGAGTGCCTGTTGCGAGAATTTTGACGACAGGAAGATGACCACCGACGAGACGGACGAGGCCTTTTTCGAGAAGTGTCTGTGGAGAGACGATCGCTTTTGCATCAAATGCTTTTTCGATAGCCGCAAGTGTTACTGATGCGGGCTTGATTGCAAAAGATTTAAAACGATACCCACGGTTCTTTGGGAGCTTCTTGATGATATCGCGCATTTGTGGACGCTTTTTATTACCAGCACGAGCAGACTGCCCTTTTGTGCCACGACCAGAAGTCTTGCCGCGTTTGCCACCGCGACCGACAGTCTTTTTGAATACACGCTTTGTCTTTGATTGTAATTCGTTTTTTTGCATAAAAAAATATTATTGAACAGCTGGTGTACCAGTTGGACGATGTGGTGTTGAAATCGCTTCGAGTGCCTTGAGAACAGCCTTTGCCATATTCAATTTGTTCTTGCTACCTGAAAGGACTTTTGATGTCGCATGTTTGACACCAGCGAGGACGAGAATGTCTCGGATTGCAGAACCTGCAACCAAACCGCGGTTTTTGTTCGGCATGATCATGATCATAGAGCTTGAGTATTTTGCAGACACATTGTGCGCAATAGAACCGTTCTTTGTGATAGAAACTTTGATCATGTGCTTTTGCGCAGCCTTGAGTGCTTTCTGGATTGCAAGAGATGTATCAGCTGCCTTACCTGTTCCCAATCCAATCGCACCTTTTTTATCACCGATAAGCATTGCAACAGCAAAACTCATACGGCGACCACCAGAGACGACGCGAGTAACACGGCGGATTGCAATGATCTTTTGATCAAATTCAGATTTTGGACGATCAGCAAAAGATCGGCGACCACTTGGACGTGATCCTGAAGATCCCATTGGTCGTGGGGCTCCTGTGCTTGGGCGTCGTGCCGGTGCTGCTGATTGAGTTGTAGGTGTTTGTGGTTCCATAAAAATTAAAATGTAAGTCCGTTATCTCGTGCAGCGGCTGCAAGGAGTGCAACTCGTCCAGTATAACGGAAACCGTTGCGATCAAAGACGATTTTCGCAATACCCAACTTTTTTGCTTCTTCGGCAACAGTCTTTCCAACATGTGCAGCATGTTCTTTTTTTGTTCCTTTCTTCATACTCATATCACTTGCTGATGCGAGTGTTACACCTTTTGTATCATCAATAAGTTGTGCGTAAATATGCGCATTTGATCGAAATACAGAGAGTCGAGGGCAGTCTGCAGTACCAAATACTTTTGTTCGTATCTTTTTCTTCAAACGGAGTCTTTTTTGTAGTAGTGTTGTATTCATAAAATGATTTTTTATGCAGCCTTCTTACCTTGTTTTCGGCGAACTGTTTCATCGTCATAATGAAAACCTTTCCCTTTGTATGGTTCTGGTTTCTTCATTGCACGAATCTTTGCTGCGAATTGTCCGACTGACTCCTTGTCCATACCTGAAAACGTAATAACATTCTTTTCAGCAGTCACTGTGAGATTTTCTGGAATTGCAACAACAACAGGATGAGAGAAACCGAGAGCGAGATTGAGGTCTTTTCCTTTGACTTCAGATTTGTATCCGACTCCTTCGAGAATAAGTTTCTTTGAAAATCCTTCAGTGACGCCAGTGATCATATTTTTGACATGAGCGGCGTATGTTCCCCAGAGAGCATTTGATTCGACAGTGAGTTTTACTGGAGCAAATGTCACAGTGTTGTCGGCGATCGTGATAGCGATTGAATCAAAAAATGATCGAGACAATGTTCCCTTTGGACCTTTCACAGAAAGAATCATGCCGTCTTTTGTAACGGTGACGCCTGCTGGTATAGAGATGATTTGTTTTCCGATTCGTGACATAAAAGTATATAAATTACCAGATTTTGAAAAGCACTTCGCCGCCGACCTGTTCTTTGCGGGCTTGTTCACCTGTCATGATACCTTTCGGTGTTGAAAGAAAAACACGACCATGACCATAACGGATCGGACGAATGTCTTTCATTGCATAGTACACACGACGTGACGGCTTGGATACACGAACGATGTCATTGATCTTTGGCTCGCCATTGACACGGAGTACTGAGAGTTCAAGGACAGGGTGTTCATCTCGTGTCTTCTTTGCCGCACCAGCGATATATCCTTCTTTGAGGAGGCAGTTCGCGATGGATTGTTTGACCGTAGAAAAAGGAACGACAACAACGTCCTTTGTGCCGCGGCCTGCATTCTTTATCATATTCAACATGTCTGCTATTGGATCCATTGTGTTTAGGTTATAGGTAAGAGGTTTTAGGTTGTAGTGAATGCATTCGTATGACTATTCCCTGACACCCTGAACCTTTTACTTGTGTTATTTACCAACTTGATTTTCGAACTCCTGGGATCAAGCCATCATTGGCAAGTTCTCGGAAACAGATACGGCAGATACCGAAATCACCCATGTATCCTCGGCCACGACCACAACGAAAACAGCGGTTTTTTGCCCGTGTACTGAATTTTGGTTTTTTTTGCGATCGCGCAACTGTGGATGTTTTTGCCATACTGTGTAGTATTTATCGGCAATATCTCATCATATTTTGTCTGCTTTCATTTGAAACCAGGCAAAGGACGATGGATTGACCGATATATGTCGTGAAAATCACAACCCGCCCATCTTAGCAGAACGAGAAAAAATGTCAACTGATACCCTATTCACAACGAAGAATAGTCTACATATTAATAATATATATGAAATGAAAAAATCCCGGCATTTTGTGCGGGATTTTAAGTGAGACAACAAGACATCAGGCTGCCATTTGTAATACCTGTGCTTTTTTCTCTGTCTTCTTTCGGGGAACGACTTTTATGGTGGCTGTTCTATACACCTTGCCTACAGGAAAAGTTTTTCCGTTTTTCATGTACAAAGTATTTTTGTTGTATTCTTTCACAAATTCAAGATTCACTATATATTGCCGGTGAATGCGTATAAATTTTTGCTTTGGTAATAATATAACAAGATTTTTCATTGTCATAAACGCAATAACTTTTTTTAAATCTCTACAGTGAACAACAACTTCATCACGAATAGATCGAATAAATACAATATTTTCAAGAGAGTCAAGGTATTCCCAATTTTTCTTTTTTAAAAGATACAATGAGTCAACAGAGACTCTCAGGTGTGGCGCATGTCCTTTCATAGGAGATATATAAAGATTTATTTTAAGATAATATACCATATATTTTTGAAATAGCAAATAAAACACAAAAGCCGCTCTAGAGCGGCTTTTGTGTTTTATAAAATTTATTTCTTGAATGGAACCTGGAGGAGATCAAAGAAAGCAGCTGCTTCAGCTTTGGTCTTTGCAGTTGTCACGAGTGTGATTGCGAGACCGAAAACATCTTTTAATTCTTCATCTGATGTTTCAGGGAAAATTGAGTGTTCTTTGATACCGATAGTGAGATTGCCGATATTGTCGATCGCCTTGCTATTCAAACCACGGAAGTCCTTTGTTCGAGGAAGTGCGATGTTGAGCAACTTGTCGAGGAATGAATACATACGTGCACCACGAAGTGTTACAGAAACACCGATAGGATCGCCTTGACGAGTCTTAAATGATGCAACTGATTGTTTTGCACTCTTCACCGCTGGCTTCTGTCCAGCAATACGAGAGAGACGATCAACAACGAAATCATTCTTGTGCTTGTCTTTCTTTATCATTGATCCTGTTCCCACAGAAATAACGACTTTGACGAGGCGTGGTGCTGCAAGTGCGTTCGTATAACCGAACTCAGATTTGAGCGTCTTGTATGAATTTTGTTCTTTTTGTTTTGTCGTTTCCATAAAATAGTATAAGTGGGATTATTTTTTTACTGCTGCCTTTTTCTTTTTTGGAGCGGCTTTTGCAGTTTTATCAGCAAGGCGGACATTTGACGCATGAATCGGCATTGCAACTGACACAGTCTTCCCTTTCTCAGATCGAGTGCGAGGTTTTTGGTGTTTCTTTGTCATGTTCAATCCTTCGACGATAACCTTATTCATCTTTGGCAATGAACGAACAACCGCGCCTTGTTTGCCCTTGTCTTTGCCTGTCAGTATGACTACGATGTCGTTTTTCTTTATGTTCATAAAATATATAAATTAGATGACTTCTGGTGCCAATGAAATGATTTTCTGATAACCACGTTCAGCAAGTTCGCGTGGAATTGGTCCAAAGATACGTCCAGCTTTTGGATCTTGCTTGTCCTTTTCAAGAATAACAACAGCATTGTCGTCAAATCGAATATATGAACCGTCCTTGCGACGAAATGCATTTCGTGTACGAACAACAACGGCATGATGGACATCTTTCTTTTTGACACCCTTGCGTGGTTCAGCAGATCGCACAGAAATAACCACGAGATCACCAAGTTCCGCATAGCGTCGGTGTGAGCCACCAAGAATCTTGAAGACATTACCGACTTTACCGCCGGCGTTGTCTGTGATATTCACGATTGTTCCTGCTTGAATCATAAAGTTAAATTAAAAATTAAATACAAACGATGTTAGATGACTTTGAAATGCTTATCTTTTGAGATTGGACGAGTTTCTTCGATACTGACTTTATCGCCAACTTTTGACTTGTTTTCTTCGTCATGCGCCTTGAATTTCTTTGAAATAGTGTAGTATTTCTGATATTTTTGGTGCTTGACGTATCGGTCGACTTTGACAACAACAGTTTTATCCATCTTGTCTGAGACGACGACGCCTTTCAGTATTTTTTTGTTTGTTGTTGTATTCATAGACTGTGTGATACCTTACTCTAAAAATGAGTGTTTGTAAAGCTTATGCGTCCTTGCGGGCGACGACGCGGCATTTTACTGGAAGCTTTGTTCCTGCCTTGCGGAGCGCTTCGCGGGCAATCTTTTCATCGACACCGTCGACCTCAAAGAGAACGCGTCCTGGATAGACTTCGACACAGTATCCTTGTGGATCACCCTTACCCTTTCCCATACCTACACCAGCACCTTTTTGTGTATACGGTCGATCTGGAAAAATACGAATCCATGACCGGCCAACTTTGGTTACAGTACGAGCCATCGCCTTACGGGCTGATTCGATCTGGTTTGATGTCACACGTGCCGCAGATTCAGCTTTGAGTCCAAATGAACCAAAAGCAACAGTTGTACCGCGAGTTGCCATAGGAACAGGGTTCGACATATTTCGTCGTCCGTTTTGCCATTTTCGATATTTAACTTTCTTTGGAAGTAACATAAAATTGTATTAAATATTATTCTTTCGTTGTTTTCTTGTCTGTAAAAATTTCACCGCGGTAAATCCATACTTTGACGCCGATAACACCATACGCCATGTTTGCACGTTCACGAGCAAAATCGATGTCAGCACGGAAAGTCTGAAGTGGGATAGAACCTTTCTTGATCTCTTCTGTACGAGCAATTTCAGCTCCGCCAAGACGTCCTCCGAGAACGATACGAACTCCTTTGACACCACGGACTGCCATAACCTTTTCAACTGTTTGCTTGAGGACACGGCGGAATGGAAGACGTTTTTCAAGTCCTTCAACAACCATGAAGGCAACGATTGCTGCATCTGATTCTGGTGATGTAACTTCAGTGATATCGATTTTCAATTCTTCTTGAGTCTTGATACCTTCTTTTACCATCATTTTGAGAAGTGTTTCGCGAAGCTTTTGCGCACCTTCCCCACTGCGACCAATGATCATGCCTGGGCGTGATGTTGAAATGATGATGCGGAGGAATTTTCTACTGCGTTCGATTTCAATGTTTGAAACATATGAACCACGAAGTTTTTTCTCAAGGAATGAACGGATGAGGACATCACCGCGGAGTGTGTTCTTGAAATTCTTTGATGTTGCAAACCAGCGTGATTTCCAATCACGGAGGATAACAAGTCTATGTGCGTATGGGTGAACTATTTTTGACATATAAAATTATTTTTTTGCTACAGGAGCTTTTTTACTTTTCTTTGTATCAACTGCTTTCTGGGCAAGGATGAGTGTAACATGACTCGTTCGCTTTTTGATCTGATATGCAGATCCACGAGCTCGCGGCATGAAACGCTTGAGCACAACACCTGCATCAACCCGGAGATCAGCAATCATGAGTTCATCCTTGTTCACGCCAGCATTGATCGCATTTGCAACAGCTGATGCCAAGAGTTTTTTGAAAATAGGAGCAGCACGCTTTGTCGTGAACATGAGCTGTGCATCAGCAGCAGCAACAGACTTGCCTTTGATGACATCAGCAACAAGACGGACTTTTCGAGGAGATTGACGATAATTAGAGAGTGACGCTTTCATAAAAAATTATTTCTTTTTGTCGGCAGGAGCTGCTTTTGCGGCTTGTGCTGCGGCGATTTCAGATTCCTTTTTCTTCATATCAAGTTCTTTCTGAATCTTTCCACCGTGACGGTTAAATTTGCGTGTGAGTGAGAATTCACCGAGTCTGTGACCGACCATGTCTTCACTGACCAATACTTCAACGTGGACACGGCCATTGTGAACACCGAAGGTGAATCCAACCATTTCAGGACTGATTTGCGCCGCTCGTGCCCATGTCTTGATAACCCCTGTTTCGAGAGGTTTCTTGCCAGCAATCTTTTTCAAGAGCTTTTCGTCAATATATGGGCCTTTTTTGAGTGATCGTGTCATATGTCCTAAAAATAAATAGCTCACAGCGAGCTATGGGGATATTAGCAAAATGAGAATAAAAGTCAAGGAGAAATAATTCATACCATATTTTTCCTTTTACAGAGGTGTGTATGTTCTTATTTTTCAAACAAAAATACCGGTCTTTTGCCGGTATTTTTGTTTTGTAAAATTTGATTACGCTCCTGACTTTCGATTCTTGCCAACCTTTCGGCGAGAAACAATGAAGACATTTGAGTATTTCTTTGGTGTACGAGTCTTTTGACCTTTGCCTGTCGGCTTGCCCCAGAGGGACTTTGCGCGACGGAGACCTCGGCCTTGGACACCTTCACCTCCACCGTATGGGTGGTCAACTGGGTTCATGGCAGTACCACGAACTGTTGGACGGATACCCTTGTGGCGTGAACGACCGGCTTTACCGTAGTTCATGAGCTTGTACTCTTCATTTGAAACTGTTCCGACAGATGCGAAACACGTATCAGTGACTTTGCGGATTTCTGTCGACGGCATCTTGATGAGGGCTTGACCGTTATCATGCGCGACAACTTGAGCAAAGATACCTGCTGCGCGGGCGATTTTTGCACCGCCACGTGGCTTGATCTCGATGTTGTAGACGAATGTACCGACTGGGATTGCCTTGAGTGGAAGACGGTTACCAGACGTGACTGGCGCAGTCGCAGATGTCACGATGACACTGCCAACTTTGACGTCTTTTGGGAGAAGCGTATAACGCTTTTCACCATCACGATACACGAGGAGTCCGATCAAACCTGAACGGTTTGGATCGTATTCGACAGACGCAACGCGTGCTGGAATATCCATTTTGTCATGATATTTGAAATCAATATCACGGAAGCTTCGCTTGTGACCACCACCTTTGTGGCGAGTCGTGATGCGACCTTGGTTGTTGCGGCCAGTTCCACGACGAAATCCTTTTGTGAGGGACTTGAGTGGAGCACTTTCAGTCAACACGTTTTTGTACGTGACGACAGACATGTGTCGGCGTGATGCAGTTGTAGGACGAAATGTTTTCATAAAAATATATTAGGCAAATGCGATAGTATCGCCTTTCTTCAGGGTAATATAGGCTTTTTTTCCGCCTTTTGCAACACCGACCTTGCCGCGAACAGTGACGCGACGTTCTGGGATTTTGACCATGTTGATCGCAATCGGAGTAACCTTGTGGAGCGTTTTGATTGCTTTCGCAAGTTCACTTTTTGTTACGTTTGAAGCAACAGTAAATGTGTAAATATTTTTCCCAGCGAGAATAGATGCTTTTTCAGTAATGCGTGGACCCAAGATAAGTGATGATGATTTTACATCCGCTTTTGATTCTTCGGCTGCTTTCTTTTTTGTTCGGAGGAGTGCCATAAAATTATTTTGCGTTCGGAGTCAACTTGCCTTTCAAGAAAGCGATTGAATCTTCCGGATGAGTAATAATGACGTACTTGTGCGACATAACATCAAGCGCGCTGACGTTCTTTACATCGACAACACGAACTGATGACAAGTTACTGAAACTCTTTTTTATCGCGAGGTCCATGTTCGGTACAAGGACAAGTCCTTGTGGACGAGTACCATTTGCCAAACGTTCGAAACCAGTGATCTTTGCGAGACTAGAGAGCAATACTTGCGCATCTTTAGTCTTGCGAGCTGCAAGATCAACCGCATCAACAAAGAGCATGTTTCCAGTTTTCAATTTCTTTGAGAGGATCACATAAAGCGCTTTTGCACGCATCTTTTTGTTGATCTTTTGTTCATATCCTTTGATAGAAAGTGGACCGTGTGTGACACCGCCGCCTTTCCAGATCGGAGAACGTGAAGATCCGTGACGAGCACGACCAGTACCTTTTTGTTGCCATGGTTTTCGGCCACCACCGCGCACTTCACTGCGGTCTTTTGAATCCGCTGTGCCTGCACGCTTGTTGGCTTCCATACCCACGATAACTTGGTGAACGAGATCAGCATTCCACGGAAGTCCGAAGACTGCTCCCGGAAGTTCTATAGAACCTTTTGACTTGCCTTTCGCATCATGAAGTACACCTGCGATGACGGCATCAGAAACTGGATTCTTTTTTTGAATTTTTGTTTTTTGTAGGGCCATAAAATTATGCGCTGACTTCTATAGTTGTGCCTCGTCGACCTGGAATTGCACCATTGACCAACAACGTTTGCGTTGCAGCATCAACAGCGAGGACTTTCACGTTTTTGATTGTTACTCTATCAGAACCCATGCGTCCTCCCATGCGCATTCCTTTTGGAACACGAGTTCGGAGACCGCCACCGATGGAACCTGGCTCACGTTCAGAGTGTTTCTGACCGTGTGACCGGCGTCCGCCGTGGAATCCGTGGCGTTTGACGACACCTTGGAATCCTTTACCTTTTGAGACACCTGAGATAGTAACACTGTCCCCTGCGGCAAACGCGCTGACATCGACGATATCGCCGACAGCCTGAGACACGTTACCTGAAACACGGAATTCTTTGATTTCCTTGAATGGACCGAATTCTTTTGTTTGACCTAAAACAGCGGCAGATACTCGTGACGGCTTTTGAGCGCCGACGCCGAATTGAACTGCAGTGTATCCATCATGCTCTGGAGTTTTGATACGGATAACAGTATTCGGAACAACTGTAATAACAGTTGCTGGATACACCGTACCATCCTCTGCAAAGTACTGGATCATATTCTGTTTCTTTCCGAGAATGAATTTCATACAGATAAATTTTAATTAATAACAGAATGTATTGCTCGATAGAGTGCCGTCACGAATGAAGGCAAAATCCGAGTTACATCATTTTGACATCGATATCAACACCAGTAGGAAGCGAGAGATTCGTCAATGCTTCAATCGTCTTTGCGTTTGGATTCGAGATGTCGATCACGCGCTTGTGAATACGAATTTCGAATTGTTCTCGTGAGTTCTTGTAGACGAATGATGCACGGTTGACGGTATATTTCTTGATCTCTGTCGGAAGAGGGACTGGTCCCACAATCACCGCATCATAACGGCGCGCTGTATCAATGATCTGCTTGACAGATGCATCGAGAATTTTGTTCTCATAGGCGCGAACGCGGATGCGAAGGATTGATTTTTCTTCAGTCTTCGCTGCTGCTTTCTTTGGTTTCGATGGTGCTTTTTTTGCTGTTGTCATAAAGGAACGAGATGATTAATAATCGATTAGGCAATAATTTTCGTTACAACACCTGCACCGACAGTCTTGCCTCCTTCACGGATAGCGAAACGTGTCTGATCTTCGAGGGCAACTGGCGCCACGAGCGTAACAGCCAATTTGACTGTATCACCTGGCATAACCATTTCTGTTCCTTCTGGAAGTTTTGCTTCACCAGTCACATCAGTTGTACGGATGTAGAATTGTGGCTTGTATCCAGCGAAGAATGGTGTGTGACGACCGCCTTCTTCTTTCTTGAGGACATACACTTCACATTCGAATTGAGTGTGAGGAGTTACAGTACCCGGCTTTGCGAGAACTTGTCCACGAGTAAGATCTTCTTTTTTAAGACCTCGGACGAGGATACCAGCGTTATCGCCAGCCATACCTTCTTGGAGGTTTTTGTTGAACATTTCAATACCAGTAACTGTTGTTTTTTGAGTATCTTTGATACCAACAACTTCGACGTCTTCACCAACTTTGATGATACCGCGTTCGATTTTACCTGTTACAACAGTTCCACGGCCTTCGATAGAAAAGATATCTTCGATTGGCATAAGGAATGGTTTTGTCGTATCACGTTCTGGAACTGGAATGTATGTATCCATTGCAGTTGCGAGATCGAGAACTTTCTTTGCCCATTCATCATCATTTGATGCTGATTCGAGAGCCTTGAGACCTGATCCGCGGATAACTGGTGCATTCTTGTCAAAGCCTTGTTTTTCAAGGAGTTCACGAACTTCTTCTTCGACGAGATCAAGCATTTCAGGATCATCAACCATGTCGCACTTGTTGAGGAAGACGATGATCTTTGGAACACCAACTTGTTTTGCAAGAAGGATGTGTTCACGAGTCTGTGGCATAACACCGTCAGTTGCAGCAACCACGATGATAGCACCGTCAGTCTGAGCCGCACCAGTAATCATGTTTTTGATATAGTCAGCGTGACCTGGCATATCAATGTGTGCATAGTGACGAGTTGGTGTTTCGTACTCGTTGTGTGAAAGAGCGATCGTGATACCACGCGCCTTTTCTTCTGGGGCATTGTCGATTTGGTCGACGCCTTTAATTTTTGCACCATAGCCATTTCCCTGACGTGCGAGCACGTGCAAGATTGCAGCTGTCAATGTTGTCTTACCATGGTCCACGTGACCCATGGTTCCCACGTTAACGTGAGGCTTGGAACGATTAAATTCTTCTGTTGCCATAAGTTTGTCTATATATACCAACTCCCTTTTTCCAAACGAGAACGCGCCGGAAAAAGATAGTCGCTCAATATAGTAAATTAAATAATGTGCTAATAAGGTATTTCTTTACTACACTCCGTAGAACGTAATAAAAAAACGCGGAAACCGCCTAGGTATAGTATCAAATTGAAAAATAAAGTCAACCCGGTTAGTAGGGCTTGGTGATGCATGGCAAACCAAAGGTTTGCCATGCGCACTTTGTGCTTCACTAAGTCTCACTACCGGGTCAACCGCTAACGTCTGGCAAGTTATTATCGAGTGCTATATACTACCAATATATGCAAGAACAACCACCAAAGAATTCTGATTCACAGAACGACAGTACTATGGAAAAAATCCGATCTGCCGGACCATCAGGCCTCAAAGCTGGACTTATGGGAACTGCCCTCTTTTTTAGTGAACCAACCCAACCAGCAACTCCGGAGAAAGATGCCACAAGCAGTATGGAAGCAATAGAAGCCATGAAAGAATCTGTCATTGAAACAGAAAAAAAGATTGTAACATATGCAAAAACAGAAAAGATGAGTCCTTTGAAACACCTTGGTGCATACGTGAAAACACTAGAAGCTCAAGATCGTGAGGGTGCCGGATCAATTCGCGTTATGATCGGTTACAAAGACAAAAAAGGTGAACAGCCTATTTGGATAATCGTCGAGAACAGTGATGCGACGATACGATATTCAGACAATCTCGATGGCATTCCTGAAAAATATATTCACAACAAAGGAACTGAGTACCAGTATGTTGCCGATAGACAGAAAGAAAATGACCAGATCATGGTGACACCGATCGACAATCTCGGGCGAGATCAACTTGCTACGGGAACTATGCCGAAACGAGATCTTTTTGTTTCTCAGATAGAATACAACACCGACGGAGAATTGATTTCATTCGAAGCTATAAAATCAATAAATTTCTCAAAAGTAAAATCTTATCAAGCTCCAGATGGGTCAATAAAACAAACAGTTGATGGAACTCTCTACAAAGGAGACCGTGGATTGACTGAACTTAGAAACATCCAACAATCATTCGTCCAGATACTTGTTCCGATCACACAAATGATCGACGAGAAAGAACTAGAAAAAAATAATGATCAAGTTACGGGGATGAAAGAATAGTGCGTAGTTTGTAGAAAGCAGTAAGCAGGAAAATATAAATTCAAATACAAATGGCGGCCTTTGGCCGCCATTTGTATTCTACTTACTACTTTCTACTCGCTATTTACTCGTTTATTGTCTTGCTTTGATGATTGTATCAGCAACCCGCCTTCGCTAAAGCTACGGACGGGCAGGTGTTTTTACTGACGAGCCTTAATTATAGTATCCGCAACATTCTGCGGTACTACGTCATAACGCAAGAATTCCATTGTGAATCCAGCACGGCCTTCAGTCATAGAACGAAGTGTCGTCATGTAACCGAACATTTCGGAGAGCGGCACAACAGCCTTGATGGCTTTGTTCATACCACGGTCTTCCATGCCGTCGATAAGTCCGCGTTTTGATGAGAGTGATCCAGTCACGTCTCCCATGAATTTATCAGGAGTAACGACTTCGACTTTCATCATCGGTTCAAGGATAACTGGGCGAGCACGCTTTGTCGCGTCTTGGATAGCCATCGATGCTGCGATTTTGAACGCCATTTCGTTCGAGTCAACATCGTGGTACGATCCATCCCACAATTCAACAGACACATCCACCATTTTGAATCCTGCGAGAATACCACGATCAAGACCTTCTTTGAATCCTTTTTCACACGGTGCGATGTATTCTTGTGGAATAACACCTCCCTTGATACTGTTGATAAATTCGAAGTGTGCTTCGCGTTTTGTGTTTTTTGGCAAATCTTCGATCTCTTCTTTCGTGAGTGACATATCCATCGGTTTAACTTTGATACGAACGTGACCATAGTTACCACGACCACCAGACTGTTTGATGTACTTACCTTCTGCTTCACCTTCACCTGTGATTGTTTCGCGATACGCAACTTGTGGTTTGCCAACATTTGTTTCAACGCCGAATTCACGCTTCATACGGTCAACAATGATTTCCAAGTGAAGTTCTCCCATACCAGCGATGATTGTTTCACCTGTTTCAGTATCAGTTGATACGCGGAATGTCGGATCTTCTTGGGCGAGACGGTTGAGTGCCATACCCATTTTTTCTTGGTCAGCTTTTGTTTTTGGTTCGACACGGAGTGAGATAACTGGTTCCGGGAAGACGATACGGTTGAGTTCGATAGGATTCTTTTCATCACAGAGCGTGTCTGATGTAATCGTATCTTTGAGACCGACTGCTGCCGCGATTTCTCCGGCAAACACCTTTTTCACTTCTTCGCGATCATTCGCATGCATTCGAAGAATACGACCGATACGTTCCTTGTTTCGAGTACGGGGATTGTACACATATGAACCAGCTTCGAGTGATCCTGAATACACACGGAAGAAAATAATTTGTCCGACGAATGGGTCTGTCGCGACCTTGAACGCGAGCGCAGAGAATGGCTGCGTATCAGATGCTGGACGATTGATCGCTTCATCAGTATCAGGATTGATACCTTCGATTGGTTTGATGTCAGTCGGCGCTGGAAGATAGTCGACAACACCATCGAGAACGAGCTGGACACCTTTGTTCTTGAGTGCTGAACCGGCAAACACTGGGAAAATTTCGTTTGCAATGACGGCCTTACGGAGAAGTTTTTTCAAGACATCGAGTGTTGGCACTTTACCATCGAGGTATTCAGTCATGACTGCTTCGTCATGAGACACGATCGCCTCAATAAGCTCACTGTGAAATTTTTCTGCATCCGCTTTCAATTCTTCTGGGATTTCTTTTTCAATAACTTGATTACCCATATCCCCTTCAAAGTAATATGCTTTCATTTTGAGAAGATCGACAACACCTTCGTGTTTGTCTTCGAGGCCGATCGGGATTTGGACGCGAACTGCCTTTTTTGAAAGTCGTTCAAGAATCGTTTTGTAGGAATGTTCAAATGACGCACCTGTTCGATCAAGTTTGTTGATGAAACAAATACGTGGAACACTGGCTTCATCGGCATAGCGCCAGTTGGTTTCGGATTGTGGTTCAACGCCGGCAACGCCGTCAAAGACAACGACTGCCCCGTCGAGCACGCGAAGCGAGCGCTTCACTTCCACAGTAAAGTCGATGTGTCCTGGAGTGTCGATGATATTGAAACGATGTTTCTTTGCCTTGTCGCCCGGTGCGTAGGTTGGTGTCCAGAAACACGTGATCGCCGCAGAGGTAATCGTGATACCACGTTCGCGTTCTTGTTCCATCCAGTCTGTCGTTGTCTCACCATCGTGCACTTCACCGATCTTGTGTGACACACCAGTGTAAAACAATACGCGTTCTGACGTAGTTGTTTTGCCGGCATCGATGTGCGCGATGATACCGAAGTTTCGCACTTTCTCTAAAGGATAATCTCGTTCCATATAATAAGGGGTTTTAGGCTGAAAAGCCTGATGAATAATTAATAACTTGTTTGTTTTTCCAAATAAAAAACAGACTTTCGTCTGGTTGGAACTATATCGTACTTGGGCCGTTTTTGCAAACAAAAATCTCCGCTATGACGGAGATTTCTTTTAAAATCTGCATGTTTTACTTTATCCAAAAAATATTACCAAAATATCCTTTTTCTATACCACCACAAACTAAAGATGAGGGTACTACATAAAAGAAGATTTCTTTCCCTTTGTTCTCTTCCCTGTTCCGTACTTGTTACGCCACTGTCCTTTTCCTATGCCGTTTGGTGAAAAATTTTTTGGTTGAGTTCCTTTCTTTTTATTAAATTGTCTCTTCATGATTCCTGTTTTTTAAAATGTTTTCCTGATTCTACTTTTTTCTATAATTTTGTCAAAAGAAAAATCCCGTAATAATACGGGATTTTTAATCAAAAAAACTACTTTTTTACAGCACAATATTGATATACTTCGTGTGCTACCTTCAAGAATTCAAGTAACCTATGAGCTCCTGTATGCAATAGATACCGACAATCAATATCATACTTATCATACGTTATAAAATAAGTATTCCATTCTTTGATACAATGAGTATATTCATTATTATCTTCTTGCATATCTTTCATAATTTCCACCATGCGATGTGCTGCAGAAAATGGCCTTATGTTTTCAAGTATCCATTTTTCAAAAGATGCCGGCTCCACAGAAACACCACCGAGAACAAACATGAAATTACGAATGATGTGTTTTGGGGCACAAAAAATACTATCGAGTGCATCTACAATTGATTCTCCGTTCATATTTTTTTCATGTGAAAGAACAACAAGACATTTTCTCGTCTTTTGCTGCAAATATCCCAAACATGCGTCCTCAGCAGAAACAGCACTCGGAGTAATTTTTTTGAAAACATCACCGACAATATTCTGATGATATATGCGTATATTTTCCATGAGATATGGAGGTAAGAAATTTAATTGTGTTTCTGCTATAGACTGAGGAATAATAAGCACATTTTTTGTGCTTATTGCAGGATGAATATTCGCAAATGTAACATGGGCATTACGAAGAAGTGCAAGAAGGTATTCACCATCAGGAACAATCGCAATCATATCCAGATCACTTCTTTCATTATAGGTTCCTTTCGCAAGAGAACCATATATGAGAGCGTCCGTTGCAAAATTATTTAGAAAGAGGGCGCTCACTTTCTTCCCTGCTTCAGCAATATCATTTCTGGTTGGTATTCCTGCTTGTAGCTCATTGTAGGTAAAGAATTTCATAGTATTTGGTTTTAAATTTTCTTCACTCTACTCTTTTTTGAAGGTTTGTCAAAACAAAAATCCTTTCATTATAAAAGGATTTTTATTATTCAATATGTTCTATGTTCACGATCAATGGGTACTTCCCCTATTTTAAAATCTTCAATCTGATCTCCAAATTTGATAAAGAACTTTCTGGGGCTTGTGTCCAACAGTAGAATATATCCGTTGTCAGGTTCTATATAAAGACACTCGCCATATTTTATCTCTACAGGAACTGGTAACGGTGTCAGAGTTTTATCTCTTACTTTTATATCAACTATAGCTTGGGATAGTTTTGCATCCTTAGCTAAACTGCATCCTTTATAATATATTGCATCTGGTCCGTCTTTTTCACCCAATCTCGTTATAAAAGAAATTTTCTTATATCCACCAAGAGGATTTCTTCCTGTTGTAAAGAAATGTGTCACATATCTTTTTTCTTGTTGTGCCATAGTATCGTATATATTTTTTCTCACTCTATACTTTTTGGAGATTTTGTCAAAATAAAAATTCTCCATGTCTGGAGAATTTTTTACTGTTGTTATAGTTCTATTTTCTTTTGTGAAACACGGAACCATCGTTCCTTTTCTATTTCTAAATCAAACATATTGACGTCATTTGTTCCTTTCTTTTTCTGAAGATGAAAAGAAATAACATAGCGCTGCATCTCTTCCTCCGTATACACTTCTTTTTCCTGTTTTGGAGAACGTTCTGCGACAAATGGTCCGCATTGATATACAAAATTAAAGAAAACGAGATGACTGTGATATTTCAGAGAATGAGTCCAAAAATGTTTTGGATCACCATTAACCCCAGACCATACTCCATCTCCTTTCTTTGTGTTCATATAAGAAAAAGATTCGGCATCACCTCCACAAATTTGCATCTGTTTATCCTTCCAATACAAGGTGAATGGTTTTTTATATCCGCGCTGCTTGAGAATTTTTTGACCTTCAGGTTTTATTTTTTCGAGAAGGAACTTTTGAATCTCATCCTCTAAATATTCAACAAGTGATTTGTAATAACTTTCATCAGTCTCATGATTTTCTCTTTTGAAAACAGGACTGATTGTAAACGTATATGAGAGTTTCCTTTTCAACATATCTATAGATTTATAAAGTTTTCCAAACTATACTCTTTTGTGCAAATTTGTCAAAAAAATAAATCCCATTCAATGTGGGATTTATTATGTTCGAAGTAGTGTTTCAATATGCTCTGTAACAGCAGAAACAAGAAGTTCTTTGTATTGGAAGTCCTCAGATACAAAAACAGTTTTTATGATAATTTCTTCTTCGGATATATCAATAGATTTAATCAGAGAATATGATGCACCGTTCAATGATATCGTAATAACGAGGAAATAAAAATCAGAACGCATCCAATTTCCTTCAAACGAAAATGTATCGGTTTCAAATAAAATTTTCTGAAAGACTGATCTGATTTGCAGTGCGTACCGCAACCGAGCACATACAGCACTTTTTGGTTCCGATTGCGGAAATGGGATTATGATTTCTTTCATTTCTGGAAATTTGTATATTATTTAGAAAATTCAAAATTTTGCAAACTATACTCTTTTCTGAGAACTTGTCAAAATATCATTTACATATATGAACCATGGTTCATATATGTATTGTATTACTAATCCCTACAACTTTGAATCATTAACAGGACTGCGATTTCAAGAGATTGAATACCGTCTACAGGTGCACATCACCATCCGATGTGCCAATCTAAGAAATCGGGAGCCTGTAACCTATTCGCTTGGTAATAAAAAATCCCCCGATTATCGGGGGATTTTTTATTACCAAGCGAAGTGTGCGAACGCCTTGTTTGATTCTGCCATCTTGTGCGTGTCTTCACGCTTCTTCACAGCAGTGCCTTCATTCTTAGAAGCTAAGATGAGTTCCTCGGCAAGCTTGATGTGCATTGGCTGGCCCTTCTTTGCCTGTGCAGCACCTTTGATCCAACGCATTGAGAGAGCGAGACGTCGTTCAGGACGAACTTCGCGAGGCACCTGGTAGTTTGCACCACCGATACGGCGAGAACGAACTTCCATGAGCGGGCTCGTGTTCTTGATTGCAGCATCAAAAATCTCCATAGGATTTTGTTGTGTCTTTTCTTTGATGACATCAAACGCACCATACACAATCTTTCGAGCGGCAATTTTTTTACCACTATCCATGATGTAGTTGATGAACTTTGCAATCTTTTCAGAATTGTAAAGTGAATCTGCAGTGACTTGATTTCGATTTGTTACTTTTCTTCGCATAAATATAGTGAGTAGTTTGTAGTAAGTAGTGAGTAGAAAATACTATTTTCCAGCCTTTGGTTTCTTGTTACCGTAGAGAGATCGACTTTGTCGTCGTTTTTCAACACCTTGCGTATCGAGCACACCGCGAACGATGTGATATCGAACACCGATCAAGTCTTTGACGCGACCACCACGAAGCATAACCACTGAGTGTTCCTGGAGGTTGTGTCCTTCACCTGGAATATATGCAGTAACTTCCATACCATTGGTAAGGCGAACACGGGCGATTTTTCGGAGCGCTGAGTTCGGTTTCTTTGGGGTTGTTGTCGAGACTTTGACACAGACACCTCGCTTGAATGGCGATGGGAAATATGTCGGCTTGTTTTTGATCGTGTTGAATCCACGAGCAAGAGCCACTGCCTTTGAGCGAACAGTGACTTTCTTTCTACTTTTACGAACGAGTTGGTTTATGGTCGGCATTCTTTGATTAAAATAATTGATTATGTCCGAGGGCAATTCACCTCTGACATCTAACAGACATACGGAGGATACTACTATAAGAGACGAATTTATGCAAGGAGAAAGCATGTGAAGTATTTTCCTCCCCTGCGAAGGGGAGGTGGCAATCGGTATTCCGATTGACGGAGGGGTGAGGGTTCATGAATACTTTCACCCCCCTCGTTCTTCGTACCTCAAGAAACTCCCCCTTCACAAGGGGAGAAAAATTCATAGAATTTACCGAACTCTCGCAATCAATACATACGCAAGAACGATACTGAGGCGCAGCCAGCTCGGATCGAGAACAAGGAAACCTATTGTCAAAATGAGTCCGCCGTAAAACAAGAATGAGAGAGGAAGTCGACTACCGTGAGCATAGACGGCACTCGGGTGCGTCGCAGTAAATACCGGTGTCAGCGACACAGGTACTTTTACC
Organism: uncultured Candidatus Saccharibacteria bacterium; assembly: GCA_964606285.1. Classification (GTDB taxonomy): domain Bacteria; phylum Patescibacteriota; class Minisyncoccia; order Phycocordibacterales; family UBA9973; genus CAZSFP01. Next base: position 33,515 of record CAZSFP010000002.1, on the reverse strand, counting down.
ATTATCTTTTTATTTTCATAAGAAAGAAGTTCTCCTGTATAGGATGACGCATCGTCATTGTCACGATGTGGCGCAAATGTAAGCCCTGGAATTGAAAGAAAAAATTGTGACGGAAGCGTTGCACAAGAAAAATATCCGCGATCATCAGTCACAGTGTGTGACCATGGATTCCCCGATGCATCCATGACATATATTGTCGCACCACGGACAGGTGTCCCTGTTTCGTGTTCATACAACGCACCTTCAAGTGCCTCTCTGCGACGAAACAAAAGAAGGAGTGGGAGTTGTGCAAATGGCGGAAACGCGAGCATTCCTGCACCGAGACCGAGTAGTCCCAACATATCAAGCGATGATACTGTTCCAACGACAGGTTCTGAGTGTTCATTGATGAACTGTTGTATCACAGGTGGAATTGATACAGAAAAAATTAGACTTGAATCTGAAGGTGATGATGGTACACCAAACACACCACCAGAATGTCCTGATGGATATCCGGACCCTCCTCCGTTTGTTATTCCTCCGACCCCTATCTCACCATCTCCTCCTGGTATATCTCCATCATCTGTCGGTGGTATATCTTGTCCGTCATCAGTCACACACGTACCAGAAATCTCACATCGAATCTGCTCAAACGTGTTCCGCTCATCTGGATCATTTGCGGATGCACATCCAGAATCAAGAAGATAATCAATCAATCCATCAGTATCGTTATCTATACCGTCAGAACACAAACTCGTTGTATTTATTGGTGTAGGAATACACTGATTGTTTTCAAAAATAAATCCATTCGGAAGACCAAGCTGTAGTCCGTCAATATTTGGACATGCGTCCGGAAGAATTACTGGAGGAATTATCGCATCTGTTTCATCTGTATCAGAAGAAGAAGAACAACCAGGATCTGTTGAATAATCAGTCTTACCATCACTGTCATTATCTACACCATCAGAACATGCAGGCGGTCGCCAGTCTGTTTTTACACAACTCGCCACAGCACCACAATCAAATTTGATCCATCCATAATTCTGTGCCCATGCCCAACCAGAAAATTCACCCGTTGATGCACTTATAGAAACCCCTCCCTCCGTGGGTGCAAAATTGATCCATCCAGCACTCTGGCCCCATGCATATCCCCCCAAAGTACCAGAACCGTTATTGGTAACACCGTATCCTGTTGGACTAAGGTTGACCCAACCAATTCTTTCACCCCAAATATCACCTGTTACTAGAGAATCTGTGACACTGACCGCTGTTCCTGTCGATGGCAACCAGTTGATATTTGTTCCTGTAGTACAGGCATCATCCGAACACAACAACGATGAATGACTCGTTGCATCAATCGTTCCAATCGCAGCAAGCGCGACATGACCTTGCAATACAAAACTAAAAAAAAGTGAAAATAGAGATCCCATGTTTCCTCATTGTACCGTATGACTAGAGAGAAGCCGAGGTTATAAGTGTGAATAAAAAATAAATAATGGGTTGAATAATTTTCCAACCGAAAAATACAAAGAAAATAATAAGCGGCAAACTATATCGCTCAAGTGTTGTGAGTATATGTCCGTATGATGGCGGCAAAAGTGAGAATAATACTTTTGATCCATCAAGCGGCGGAATCGGTACGAGATTGAACACTCCAAGCACGATATTGACGATGACAATTGTAATAAAAAGAGATTGGACAGCAACACCAAATCCAAACACAGGCGCAAATCGGTAAAGTAGACCGAAAATAACTGCAAGAAGAAAATTAACCACGACACCGGCGAGTGCAACTGCAAGTGTTCCCCATCGCACATTGCGGAATTGTCCGGGATCATACGGTACCGGTTTTGCCCAACCGAGCACGAGACCTGTTCCCGAGAGAACCAAGAGAAGCGGCAAGATAACAGACCCGAACCATTCAAGATGAACGAGGGGGTTGAGTGTCAGACGACCTGCCCGAAGTGCCGTTTTATCCCCCATCGCATACGCAATATAGCCATGAGCGACTTCATGGAGAACGATCGACGCAATAAGCACAACAACGTAAAAAATTGAATCTATTCCTTGCATAAACTATTGCTCTATGATAACATAACCGAGCTTTAATACACATACATTATATGGCAAATATCTGTCCAATTACGAATAAAGGAACACTTGTCGCCGGCGGCTACAGTACCAAAGTCCGTGCAACCAAGTTCAATCCTCGCGGCAAATTCCGCAAATACCCAAACCTTCAGAAAAAGAAGATTTTTATCCCTGAATTGGGAACAACAATGACACTCAAGATTTCAACTGAGGCTATCCGTACAATCAAAAAGAACGGTGCGTACGCAACACTCAAAAAAGCAGGACTCGTGAAATAAAAAAATCTTGAATAAAAAAATCCTCATCTCACGAGGATTTTTTTATTATTCAATTGATGTCTCAGGTACAAGTTCTGGAATTGGTTCTGGTTCGGAAATAGGTTCTTCGACGGGGGTTTCTTCCTCGGTTTGACCGGAGCCTTCAACTGGAACAGATTCATCGCCCGACTCACCAACAACTACCTCTTCCCCGCTTCCGGCATCTTCAGAAACCCCACTTGGTCCACCGCTTGCTGGAGTAAGGTTTTGATTATTTAACAATGCATCAAGTTGAGATTTTGTGATACATGTCTCATCCCCTTCAGTTCCGACACAGAGTGTCTGCGTATGCACGCGATTACTAAAGAAATCTCCGATTCCATTCGTTGCACTCGCAAGCCATGTTCGAAGGTTGCCGATGAATGTTTCGTCAGTCATAGATTCTATACCTGAAACTTTGATATCAAGTTCTTTTATCGCTTCTGCGAGGACGCCGGTCAATTTACTGTAATCAAGATTTTTGTACCCTGATATGTCAGTAAGAATGAGTTCTGGAAAAATTTGTTCGACTTCTTGTGCGATAAAACCGAGTGATGCTGCAGTGCCAGTGTTGTTTTCGCCGTTCCAATCAAATGTCACACCGTGGAGTTGTCGAACTTTTTCTAGGGCATTGGTAATCGTTTGCACATTTGTTTTCAATCGTGCATCTGAAAGTGCAGATGTGTTATCCGTACAGACATCGTCAGCATTGAGATCAAGACAGACAGTACCACGAACATCAAGAGTAGCATCAGGAGTGGCATCAGCAATGCCGATCAGCGCATTTGTATCAACGGTCGTACTAGTCACATCTATTCCTGTTCCGAAAATTATGTTACCGATAGAAAGTGTATTCGCGCTATCTACTGCCTGAGCATCAATATTGTGACCAATAATAATATTACCTGTCCCTGTAGTTATATTATCTCCTGCTTGAGTACCGACAGCTATATTATTAGCACCTGTAGTCGTTGCTTGTCCTGCTTGAGTACCAAGAAAAACGTTTGAATAACCAGTGGTCGTAGCAGATCCAGTACCATATCCCAAAAAAGTATTTCCACCTCCTGTGGTATGAGAATATCCCGCTCCTTGACCCACAAAAGTACTATTTGAAGCAGTTGTATTCGAGTATCCAGCACTATCACCAAGAAAGGTATTATATCCGCCCGTGGTATTTGATCTACCTGCATTATATCCAGAAAAAACATTGTATGATCCTGTTGTTGTATATCGTCCTGATTGAGATCCGGTAAAGGTATTTTGTGTACCTGAGGTATTTGAAAATCCTGAGTAATGTCCAAGAAAAGTATTATATCCTCCTGTTGTGTTTGTTTTCCCTGACTGGAATCCCAAAAAAGTATTATAGCTTGCAGTCGTATTCGCCATTCCTGCTTGATGACCGATTGCGGTATTTTCAATACCAGTATTATCTACAACAACGGAACCTCCTTCAAGCGCTTCATATCCAATTGCAACGAGAGAACTTCCTCTCTGATAATATCCTGATTGATATCCAGTGAATACATTTCCTGTGCCCACAGTGTTATTGAATCCTGCATCAAGACCAATAAAGATATTCTCAGAGCCAGTAGTGTTTGAATACCCTGCCTGATAACCAGTAAATACGTTACTGGTACCAGTTGTGTTGTTGTACCCAGTATATGTACCCGTAATAACGTTATTTCCTCCTGTCGTATTTAAACGACCTGCATTGTATCCACTGACAACGTTATTGTTACCTGTTGTGTTTGTGTACAGCGCACCATATCCAGAAGCAGTATTTTGACCTCCTGTTGTATTAAAGATAAGTGCATATGAACCAATCGCTGTATTATAATGTGCGGTTGTATTTGAGTTGAGTGCTTGAAATCCAAATGCAGTATTGTAGTTACCAGTTGTATTTTTGAACAATGAATTCATTCCGGCTGCAGTATTACTAATACCAGTGGTATTGTAGTTGAGTGATTCCAATCCAAGCGCTGTGTTTTGGTATCCTGTTGTATTTTGTTGCAGTGCGGTATATCCCAATGCTGTGTTGTAAAAACCCGTTGTATTCGTAGTGAGAGCAGAACTTCCAATTGCAGTATTGTAGTTACCAGTTGTATTTGCCTGAAGCGCAGAAGCTCCAAACGCAACACTCGCACTTGCAGTCGTATTTCCAAAACCAGCCATACTACCGACAAATGTATTACTTGCACCAGTTGTGTTTGTATAACCGGCAGCATATCCAGAGAACACGTTATTCGAACCAGTTGTGTTTCCCATGCCGGCACTAAATCCAGTAAAAATGTTATTACTTCCTGTTGTGTTTCCACGACCACTTTCTCTTCCTGTGAAGATATTATTATTCCCTGTTGTATTGTTATATCCAGACCAAAATCCGGTAAAGATATTATCGTACCCCGTAGTATTTACTCTACCTGCTTCTCTTCCAAGGAAAATATTTCTTGGCCCTTGAGTAACACCAGTACCAGCAAGTGCTGCACCTGCACCAATAGTACCGGTATATATATTATTATAGGTTCCATCAACAGTGAGAGTGTTTGCGACTGGTTCCCATGAAAGACCTCCGGAGCCATTTGTTGTAAGAACCTCGCTCGCATTATCATCATCGGATGGCAATGTGTATGAGACACCATTGAATCGCAAATAATCAATCCCGTCTGGAAGTGCAAACTCGTTACTTTGCGTTGCTGTTGCGCCATATCCGAGAGCGATGGTTCCAGTGAGAGCCGCACTTGCGACATCAGCAGTTGATCCAATAATGGTGTTTGTATCACCAGATACATTTGTATCACCGGCACCGTATCCTAAAAATACATTATCTGTTCCATCTTCGTTGAGATATCCTGCTTGAAAACCAATAGCGGTATTTTGTGCTCCAGTATTAGATGCGAGAGTTGATGAACCTTTGAGTGCTTGAGCACCAATCGCAACTTGACCTGAAGATGTTTCCTGATTGTATCCTGCTTGATAACCAGAGAAAACATTATTATTTCCAGTAGAGTTAAAATATCCTGATTGAAAACCAGAGAAAGCATTTCCAAAACCAGTTATATTAGAATATCCGGCATTCCCACCAGAAAAAGTATTTTGGTACCCTGTGGTATTAGTAATACCAGAAAGATACCCAGAAAAAGTATTGTTTGAACCAGTGGTATTTGCGTACCCTGAATTATAACCAGAAAAAGTATTGTTACCTCCTGTTGTGTTTTTATACCCAGCATTAGCACCAAAAAATGCATTATTTGCACCAGTAGTGTTATCATGACCAGTTTCACTTCCAAAAAAGGCATTTTGAGATGCTGTTGTGTTTGAATAACCAGCATTTGCACCTGAAAACGCATTGTAGTTACCAGTTGTATTGTTGGCACCAGCACTATCCCCTAAAAAAAGGTTATTTGACCCCGTTGTATTGTCAGTTCCTGCACTAGATCCAAAAAAGGAATTACCTGAACCTGTGGTATTTGAATATCCTGCCACTTGACCAACAAAGGTATTAGCGGATGCTGTTGTATTTGAAGTACCGGCACCATATCCGATAAACACATTGGCGAGACCAGTAGTATTGTAATATCCTGTTTGAAATCCAAGAAATACGTTTTGTGAACCTGTTGTGTTATACCATCCTGAATTCACTCCGGAGAAAAAGTTATACTGACCTGTAGTATTACTATACCCCGCAGCGTTTCCCAAAAAGATGTTACCGCTACCAGTGGTATTTGAACGCCCAGCCTCATATCCATTTGCCGTATTATTATCTCCTGTAGTATTAGAATAAAGCGCATGTGACCCATTTGCAGTATTACCAGCACCTGTAGTATTTGACTGCAGTGATCTAAACCCACTTGCTACGTTATTAATTCCTGTTGTGTTGCCAAAAAGTGCATACACTCCGCTTGCCGTATTCTGATAACCTGTCGTATTGTTATAGAGTGACTGCAATCCATTTGCAGCATTATCATATCCTGTAGTATTAGAGTAAAGTGATTGAGTTCCAGTTGCAGTGTTATTTGACCCAGTAGTGTTTGAATACAACGCAGAAAATCCGGTTGCGGTATTATTTCCACCTGTCGAATTTGTTGTGAGTGCTCTATACCCAACAGCGACATTGGCTTGAGCTGAAGTATTCGCCCCAAGAGCATATGCTCCGACTGCTGTGTTGTATCCACTTCCTGAGTTAGCTGCTAAAGCCCCTGTACCAATCGCAATACTATAGTAACCATTGGTACTACTACTCATAGCGTTATACCCAATAACAACGTTATCTGAACCTTCATCGTCTCCATACGCATTATTTCCTATAACAATATTATTGTCTCCTATTGTCGTAGCGGCACCAGCAGTAAGACCTACAAAAAAGTTATTCGTCGAACCACTGGCAAGAGCTACTCCTGATCCTGTACCCGCGAACATATTACTACCATCAATAGTAAATCCAGGTGATAATGTACTCCAACCCAATACCCCAGACCCACTCGTAGATAATACTTGTCCACTATCTCCAGCGGCAGTAGGAAGGGTGAGTGAATATGAAGTCGATGTCACTCCACTCACAATTGTTGCAAAATTTGAATTAGTTGAATTTTGAAATTTGAGAGCTCCATTTGCAGAAGATGCAGTTCCTAGAGTAAGTGCTCCTGCACTAGAGATAACTACAGGATCAGAGAATGTAAAAATACGAGTTGCTGCGAGACCTGTGCCAACGAGATCGAAAGTAGTTGCACCATTACTTGCAACGGTTGTAGAGAAATAGTTGGATGCATCATACCCAAGGCGAAGTTGTTCTGTAGTACCGAGAGAGTGGATGAATGCAGAAGGAGATGTTGTCCCTACTCCCAATCTATTGTTTGTATTGTCGAAGAATAGACTACTATTGTCTTGTGCAAGAACACCAGACGTATCCGCAAAAAGAATTGAGCCGGCTGTCCCACTCCCAATCGTTTCCCCTATAGAAAGAGGTGTAACGCGACAGTTTGTATCAGTTGGCCCACAACCCGGATCAGTGATTGCCTGAAGGGCGGTATACGGACTCGCTGGCGGAGTTGCAAAAACACTCACCGCACCTGAAAAGATGAAGAGAAAGACAAATGAGAGGATGAGCAACTTGTGTTCTCCAATAGCTTGTTTGAATCGTGAGAGCATATGACAAGGAAATTATAGCAAACATAAAGCAGAAAAACCTATATAATAAAACTTATTTTGTGGAAAACCGAAGAAGTGTGATAAAATTTTTAAATGACCAAACCATTTGAAGTAAAACAATTTATAATTCCAGAATTGAAAGGAATTTCAACGAAAACAATAGAAGAACATTTGAAACTCTATGCGGGATATGTGAAACATGCGAATCTCATACAGGATCACATTCGTGAACTATCTCAAGATTCAGAGAAATACGGATACGAACTTGGTGAATTACAACGCCGATTCTCATTTGAATGGGGCGGCATGAGAAATCATGAGCACTATTTTGCAAGCCTAGAAGGTGGTGCAAAAGAACTATCACAGGAAAGTCCGCTTCGGGTTGCACTTGCAGATACATTTGGTTCATTTGAATCATTTCTTAATCGATTCAAATCAATCGCTCTCACCCGCGGCATCGGATGGGCAATACTTTTCTACGACAAAAAAACTAACCGCCTTCTCGCACAGTGGATAGACGAACAACATCTCGGACATTTGACCGACACATCGATCATCCTCGCACTCGACATGTGGGAACACTCATACCTCTTTGATTACATCCCCTCTCAAAAGAAGGACTATGTAGAAGCATTTTTTGTAAATCTTAATTGGGACACTATAGAAAAAAATTATTTAGAAGCAAACAAATAACAGCTCTCTTATTTGTATCTAAAAAAGTCTACATTTTGGCGTGACCGCGTCAAAGTGTAGACTTTTATTTGGGGAGTAATATACTATAAATATGAATATAGGATATACAATTCTTTCATTACTTCTCGAATCAAAATTTAAATATAAGGGAATGTCAGTTAGCGCTTTCGGATTACCAGGATTTAATAAGTATGAAGTGCGATCAATATACCAATCACTTTCTCGACTACAAAAGAAAAAATATATTATTAAAGAAGGAAAAAATTGGAAATTGACGGAAGAAGGTGAAGTGTATGCACGATCTATTGCTGTTCAAGGATTCAAACATTCCCTAACAAATACTCAATCAAAAAATCTTATCCTAATGTTTGATATACCAGAATCAAGAAAAAATGAACGAGATTCTCTGAGAAAATATTTGAGGAATTTCCACTATGTAATGATTCAAAAAAGTGTCTGGGTTGGACCATCCCCTCTTCCAAAAGAGTTCATGAGTTATCTCGAAAAAACAAAACTAAAAAATTCTATAAAAACTTTCCGCCTTGCAAAAGGATACACCATTAAATAAAAAGTCTACAATCTAGCGCGACCGCGTTAGATTGTAGACTTTTTATTGTCCAGAATTAAGATCCTCGATAGATTTTTTCTGTAGTCGATAAATAAAAATTCCCATACCTATGTATAAAATAAGTACCAACCACAAAGGAAATGTTTTGACGGTAAATGACGCAAATAAATATGTCGACGCCGTTTTTATCACAGAGAGGATAAAATGAAGGAGGCTATATGAAACAAATCCAAACGGAAATGCAACAACATGTGAAAATAATCCAAGAATACTCGTAATCGCTGAAGTAAACATGGCGATCGGCATGAATGGCAAGATTAGAATATTTACCGGTAATGCAATCAGCGACAATGTTCCCATACGCCAGAGAATGAATGGCAATACTGCGATTTGTGCAGCAATCGTTGCGGACACTATTTCACGAAATGAAACAAATGGAATCCAATACAATTTTCGTGAAAGAATCGGTGCGATATAAATCATCCCAAGGGTTGCAATAACAGAAAGTTGGAACGATACATCAAACACCAGAATTTTTGGATTGATGAAAACCATCAAAATAACCGCGACGAGTAGTGCACGAGCGATGTCATATGGTCTGCCGATCAATCTTGCCGCGAGTGCGAGTCCACCCATAATTCCCGCTCGGATCGCCGTCGAACTAGCACCCGTCATGACAACAAAGGAGATGATTGCAAAAACACCCGCAACAGATGAAGCGAGGGCTGAAAGAAATAATCTAAACGCTCGCATAATTCCTTCGGCAACGATCGAGACATTGTATCCTGAGAGCGCAACAATATGAATCGTTCCGGTACGAATGAATGCATCCTGCCACTCAGGAGAAAGAATGGCTCTCGTTCCGAACAAGATTCCACTAGCAAGCATATCTTCAGGCTGCGGGATATGTATTGAGAGATTTTTGATAAACGCGTGTTTAAGATCGAACAATCTCGAACGAATACTATGACTTGGTGAAGGAACAATAGATTCGATACTACCGTACGAAAGGGTGAAAAATATACCGTCCTTTTTCAAATAGGAAATATAATCAAATTCTTTTCCAGTATCAGTTTCAAAATTTTCAGGATATTGGAGTTTTCCCCTGACCGAAACAATATCCCCGTATCGGATAACCTGTGACTGATCAGTTCTCACAAGTATTTTATTTTTCTCCTCAAACAAGAACACTCGCTCTGTCGGAGTTGCAATATCAGTCGGCAAAATAACCAGACGAATTCCTGACGTACGCACATCAGGGTCATCGACAACTCGACCAGTGATCACTGTTGTTTGACCAACGAAAGAAGACAACACATCAGATCGTACCATGTCTGTACCATCATATCGCATGATACCGATCAATCCGCCAATGCAGATGAAACATCCAATAAGAGCAATTATAGATTTTTTATACAAAAACCATATTGCTACAAGGATCAATATAGCCGCAATACCAACGCCAACAAAAAGAGAAATACTAAAAAATGACCGAACAAAAATACCTACCAAAAATCCGAAAACACCCGAGAAAAATATACTATCACGCGTGCTCATGCCAAAGATTGATAAGTTCTTTTTCTTCTTCTACTGAAAATACTTTTTTGTATTTTGCTCCCTTGGCACCACGAACACGGAGCGCACATGCATCCCACGTACTATCAGTCGCAATGACACCATCAACAAGACTCACGTATGAATACGCTTTTTTCCCTTTGGAAGAATTTTTTGAAGGAGTCATTGTTGGAGTTATCGATGTATTTATTTTTTTACCAGACATTTTTTCATAGTCATTAATTGATCCAGAAAAAAGAAGTGGTCGACTGCCTTCTGCGTATGCAGTTGCGATTTCATCAACACGTTCGTTACCAAAGACACCGCTGTGCCCGGCAACTTTTTGCCACTCAATAGTGATAGATGACTTGAGAGTAAAGGAGAGTCGCAAAAGTTCTTGCCAGAGATCTTTGTTTTGCACGGGCTCTTTTGCGCCCGTCATCCAGCCATTTTTTTCCCAACCGAACATCCAACCGGTTACTCCTTTGAGGAGATATGTTGAATCTGTGTAGATAACTATCTTGCATGATTCTTTTTTCTTTTCAAAAAATGTCAGTGCGCTGATTGCCGCCATCATTTCCATGCGGTTGTTTGTCGTCTGGTCTTCCCGACCACCCAATTCAAAGACGTGTTCTAATTTCTCGGCAACAATAAAAACTCCCCACCCACCGGGACCTGGATTACCCTTAGATGCACCGTCAGTAAAAACAATATAGTCATGCATAGAATCAGTATACCTATAATTAATAAAATTTCTAATTTGGAATAACGATCTCTGTCAATCGCATCCGTTCTTCTTTCTTGCCCATAAAATACGATGTTTCGAAATAGCCGCGAATCGTATATACACCTGCGGTGAGTGACTTGTAATTTTCTGGTGCAAAAAAGAGAATAGCCTTGAGTGGATATCCCGATGTCCGACTAATAAGTATTTCGAGGTGTTCTTTTGTTTTTCCAAACAAACGAACACTCTCAATCTGAATATTTTGTAATTCAAATAGTGGTTTTGGGTTACCGATACCAAACGGTGCAAACTGATTGAGACACGCATAGACGTCTCTGGTCATTTTTTCAAGAGAGAAGATGATGATATCTTGTTCCGTTGCAACCGCTTCTTCAACAGAAACAGGTGGGACTGCATCATAATGAAATGCGAGTGTTTCTTCGAGTCCGTGAATACCGGTATGCGATGCGACAAATCCCCCAGCACCTTCGTGTCCTCCATATGAAACGAGATGTGCAGTCGCTTGTGACATGAGTGAGACGACATTGGCACGACCATCCGACCGACATGAGCCCTTGAGTGTGTCACCTTCCCCACCCCAAACAAATGCAGGCTTCTTGTATTCTTCGACAAGTTTCGAGGCAACGAGTCCGAGGACACCCGGACGCCAGCCGGGATTCCCGACAACAATGACTGAACCAAGTTCTCGTTTTTTGAGTGTCTGTTTCGTCTCTTTCATGATGCGGGCGACCTCAAATTTACGGTCGTCGTTTATTTTTGAAAGGTGTAACGCATAGGTTTTTGCTTTTACTGGGTCAGTTTCAGACAAAAGAAGAAATGCATCACGAGGTGTCCCCATGCGAGATGCGGCATTGAGTCGTGGTGCGATCGAAAACGTAATATCTTCTTCAGAGAGATACCTCTCATCAATCTTTGCAAGATTATACAACTCACGAAGTCCGGGACGTTTGGTCTTTGCGAGAACCATGAGCCCGTAGATTGCGAGTGTCCGGTTTTCATTTACAAGTGGCACCATATCAGCGAGTGTTGCAAGTCCGACCATATCAAGTAACCACTTTTCCCATCCTTCAGGAATCTGGAAATACTCGCGATATTTTTCCAGGAATCCCCGGACGAATGTAAAGATAACACCAGAGCCACACAGCATATTGTCGGGATATGTACCACCAACTTTTGGATTCACCAGTGCAAATGCTCGCGGCAACATTTCGCCCGGCAAATGGTGATCCGTCACGATAACATCAATACCCTCAACTTGTGCATGTGCGATTTCAGCAACTGCTGTAATACCGAGATCAATTGTGATAAGAAGTGTTACGCCATTTTTTATAAATTCATCAACTGCTCCCATATGAAGCCCATACCCTTCATCATGACGATCGGGAATATACACCTCGTAATTTGTGTAATTAATCTTTTTCAAAAGATCAGAAAGGATCACTGCACCAGGAATACCATCACAATCATAATCACTATAAATGACAATTTTCTCACCCGAGGTAATCGCTTCATAGAGACGAACAACCGCCTTTTCAAGGTCATGCATGAGATACGGGTCACCCAGCGCATAGACTGGCGAGAAAAACTGTTCTTTCTCGAGAGGGTCAATACCGCATTTTTTGAGGAGAATCTGCTCCAAAGTATCACTGTCCATACCGGAAAGTATACCATTTGCCGTATTTAGAGGTGCATTGACGAACCTATAATTGAGAGTATGATTAAAGAAAAATCTATAATATTCAATATATGGAGGTAATAAAACGATCATTAAAAAATGAAAACCTAGAAAATAACCCTGTTATTTCATTTCTCATAGAAGAGGGGTATGAACCTCTGATGAAGATGGAGGTCTCGAAACAGAGCAAAAGCGAATTTGAACTTCTTAAAATATACAAAGAAGCAAAAAACCTTGTTAAAAAAGAGAGGACACTGGCACAGTGGTCACATCATGCATCAGTTATCAAAGCACACAACATCATAACAAAATCAAAATTTGGATATAATTACTTTGAAAAAAACGTCACCGTTAATTCAAACGTAACAAAATTTGATCGATTATTTTTGCTTATACAGCAATTTGCGTATGTAATCAAAAAAGAACAGCAACTGCTTTTGCTTATCCATGCCTATGTATTCATGTCTCAAAAATACACATCAATGGAAAGGACAAAAGAAGGTAGTATGTATATGGTGACTCGAAAAATACTTTTGAGGCGCTGGATGTATCTTGTAAAGTCACGCGCAGACAAATTACTTCTGATAGAAAATATATTACTAAAAGAAGAGTCAGTTCGAAGTAAAAAGCAGAAACATTTGTTCTGGGGCAATGACATAGCTCCAACACACAAAGAAAAGATGCTTTTATTTCATCTCAAGTTGAAACATCTTTCCGATGTAAAAATTCTGCACATTGAAAAAACATATCTTTCACCGCAATCATATAGTGAAAAATGGCATTCCATGATCATCAAATACGAAAAGATGCTACGAGGAATAGAATAACACGGAAAATTGCGCGATCACCTATCGCGCAATTTTTTTATGGAAAAATGATATACTATCCACATGAACGATACTTTATTTTCAAAAATCATCCGTGGTGAAATTCCATCCCACAAACTCTATGAAGATGGGCAATTTTACGTCTTTCTCGACATCCACCCTATCGCTCCAGGACATACACTTATCATCCCCAAAGAACCGTACCGGTGGGTTTGGGACCTGCCTACCGACAGGCAGGTGTCCCCAAATATCGGTGAGTATTTTACTATTGTCCAAAAGATGGCACATGCTCTCCAAAAAGCATTCAATACAGAAATGATCCGTTGCGATATCTATGGCGAAGAAGTTCCCCATGCCCATGTAAAAATCTGGCCACAGATTCCCAAAGATGGATCTGAGGTGAATTTTGCAACAATTGCAGAAAAAATAAAAAACGCCCTCTAGGCGTTTTTTATTTTTTATTTATTCCAATACGGCTCATTGTCATCCTGTCCGTACAAATCTTCCATTCTTTTGAACCATACTTCGATATCTTCATCTCCATGATATATTTTCCCATCTTTCTTGTTTATTTTTGATGGGTCGCCAACCTTGTATTGATTGACAAGAATCTGAAGCTCTTCGGGACTGATTTCATCACTGTTCTTGTCTTCAAAATGTGGTCCTGTTTGTTGTTCGATAATCATATAGATAAGTATATATAAAATAGTACATTAGCCAAGTGCCTCTATACCGGGCAAGGTTCCTTTGGTGAGAAACTCAAGTGTTGCACCCCCACCGGTCGATACGTGAGTAAACGCCTCAGTAAGACCGAGGTCGTCGACCACAGCAACGATATCACCGCCGCCAATAATCACACGAGTTTTCTTTTGTTTGGAAAGTGCAAGGAGAAGTGTTTTTGTCGCACCGACAAACCCTTTTTCATAGATACCGAACGGTCCGTTCCAGACAACAGTTTTTGCTTTCGCACATACTTCAATCAATGCGGCAACCGTTTCTGGGCCGATATCCGCAATAACGTCTTTCTTTTCAACACCAGTGACAGGTATAGTCTTTTTTTGATCTTCGCGAATAACGACAACGTCAACAATGTCGATTATTTTTTTACTGCGAGAAACTTTTTCTATGTCTTCTGTCACAGTATCTGCGAGCGATGAACCGATTTCTTTTCCTTGGGCTTTGAGCAATGTGTTTGCAAGCGCACCGCCAACAAAGACATGATCAGCGGTCTGGAGAAACTTTGAAATCAGTGGCAATTTCGTTGAAAATTTTGCACCACCCAAGAGTGCGACAAACGGTTGCTTTGGAGAGGAAATTGAATCAAGTTCTTCTATTTCTTTTTCCAGAGACAATCCGGCATACGACGGCAGCACTCTGGGAACACCAACGATGGATGCATGTTCGCGGTGACAGACGGAAAATGCTTCGTTGACATAGATATCACCGAGCGATGCAAGGGCTACGGTAAAGAACTTACTGTTCTCTTTCTCACCCACTTCTTTGCGAAGATTTTCCAGGAGAACCACATCACCTGCTTTCATAGATGAAACAGCAGTGATTGCATCTTTACCGACAACATCCGGCACGAATACCACTGGAAAAAGCTTATTCAAATAGAGAGCTACGGGCGCCAAACTTTCCTTTCCATCATCACCAATATGCGCCATGAGGATTACCTTCGCGCCTTTTTTCCGGAGATAGTTTATTGTTGGCAATGCATCCTTGATTCTAAAATCATCACGGATTTTTCCATTGTCGATTGACACGTCAAAACCGGCCCGTACGAGAACTCGCTTGTCTTTGAGATTTTTTATTTTTTTTATCGATTGCATCATGTTATTTTCCTGCTTCTATGGACCGAAGAAGTTTCTCCATTTTTTTCGGTTCGAGACTAACTCGTCCTACAAGAAGACCCTCGATGCCGCCACCCACGAGAAATGCAAGTGCATTTTTTTCATTGACTGAGCCACCGTACAGAAACTGACTTTTTGGTTGGGTGTGGTTATAAAAATCAGCGAGAATTTTCTTTATATAGACGACCGTTTCAAAGCATTCTTCCGGTGTCGCTTCTCGAATGGCGTCTTTGCCGATCGCCCAGAGCGGTTCATATGCGACAACGATACGAGACAGTGCTGCTTTGGGGATATCAGCAAAACATTCTTCGATTTGTTTTTTCAAAAATGACAAATACTCGCCCTTGTCATCGCGGTATTCTTCGCCAATACAGACTATCGGAATAAGTTTCTGGCCGAGAGCGGCAAGAATTTTCTTTTGCACATCACCATTGGTTTCCCCCATCTTGCGGCGTTCTGAATGACCGATAATGACGTGCGTTACGCCGATATCTCGCAACATCTGCGCAGATATTTCACCAGTAAAACTGCCGTTTTTTTCAAAAAAAACATTTTGTGCAGCAAGCAACTTGTTTTTATACAATTTTCGAAGTGACGGAAGAAACACTGACGGCGACGCGATGATCAGTTCGCTTTTTTTGACCTGCTTCATCGTACCATAGAGTGATTTTGCCGTACGGAGTGCTTTTTCTTCCGTTTCCGGATTCATCTTCCAATTCGCTACGATGAGATATGGGGGATTTTTAGACATGCGTATATTTTATCATATTCCTGAAATCTGACAGGAATGACGCACTGGATGATATGTGTTTAAATTTGCTCTTTGTATGGATCAAGGCGAGAAACAGGAGAAGTTGTGGTTTCTTGAGTACTGGATTTGACTGAATAATCAGTGGTTACTGGAGGAATTGCCGTTGCAACAGAAAGCTTCTCAGCAACGAGTGCAGACGGTGCGTGGTTGACTGGTTCGGTCATAGTATGGACAGGTGTTTTTGCTGGTTGCTCGATTTGTGAAATAAGCTCATCACGAGCCGGCAACGGATTTTCTACTGGTGAAACAACAGGAGATTGCTCTACTTCTTCATCTTCTATCGGTTCATCATCGTTCAAAAGCTCTTGATGGCGGATTTCTTCAGCCTGTTCTTTCGCGAGAGCATCACGAATCGGTGCGAGAATAACACCATTGACCTCAGTAACTATTTCTTCAGTCTTTGCATCATCACCGACAACTGCTTTCACCGCCTGACGAAAACTCTCAGGCGTTTCAAATCCAAGCATAAAAAAATACAACTTTGAAACGAGCTCCCCTGTTTGATCGATTCGCACGCCATGCGATTTACATATGAATGCCATCTGTGATGAAAATGTATCCGATGAAATCATCTCATGAACAACCAATGGAAGTTCATCAAGTCGATCTGCTATTTGTTGTGGAGTTGGTGTTGCCATAGATAGTTTGTAGTTAGTAATAGATACAAAATTAATTATTTTTTCTCATCCTTTTTTTCGTCTTTCTTTTCATCTTTTTTTCCTTTGCCCATACCATATTTTTCTTTATTCTTTTCTGCAATGCCTTCAAATTTTTCTTTTTGTTGTTCTTTTCTGCTTTTAGCACTTTCTGTTTCATTGATACTCTTGATAAGACGTTCAGTGTCCTTGATCTCTTTTTCTTTCTTTCGAACTTCAACTCTTGCTTTTGTCATTTCATCAAGTGCTGCGGTATATCCATCTGGGTCTGTGTCTTTTTTCAACAATGCTTCTGACACTCGACGCTGTGCTTCTTGCTGTCTGTGTTCAAGATCGATTAATTCTGTTTCTTTCACCTCAAGTGCTTTGTCAACAACTTGTTTCTTTGACATGTCTGGAACAGGTTTTCCTTCTGCATCTTTTGCAAACGTCTCTCGAAGTTTTGCCATATCAGCATTAAGACCCTTGAGAGTCGTATCGAGATCTGCAATGTCAGCAGTAAATTCTCTGATCTTTTCTTCTTTTTGTTCAATATCTTCTCCGTATTTCTTTGCTTCGTCTGTAAGTCTATCCGCTGCCTTATCACGACCTTTTTGTTCAGTATATTGCTGACCAGCAATACCAACACCACCCAAGAGCGTTGCTCCGGCAGCTGCACCTCCTGCCAACACTCCGGCGGCAGCCGTTGCACCCGTACCCATACCAGCACCCGCACTTGCTTGTACATCCGATGATTTTACATTGAGTACACCACCGAGAGACTGTGATGCTGCTGCAAGAATACCGCTGCCGCCTGCACGCATAAGCTCTGCCTGCTTCTCAAGTTTTTCTTTGTTGACTTCAAATGTAGAACGTGTGTCACCCTGTTTGCCACTACCAGCAACTGTAATGCCTTTCAAGTTGATTTCTGCGTTTCCAGCAGTATATTGTTTTCTAAATTCTTCTTGCATAGCTTCATTGAAGCTGTTGTTGCCGTACACGGTTTCAAATTTACTTCTCATTTCTTCTATTTTTTGTTTGTATTCTTTTGCACGCGCATCTTGTGCTTTTGCTTCATCACCTTTCAAGAGTGTCTCGTGCGCTTCTGCAACAGATTTATCTTCTGCACGTTTTTGCGCGCCTTTATACCCACCATCGCCAGCTTTGGTTGAAAGATCGATCAATGGAACTTTAGAAAGTGCACTGCCGTCAAAATTCATTTTCTTGAAATCTTCAAGGCCGGGAATTTTTGAGGTCAATGCCCCACCGATAGCACCCATAGTTTTGGACTGACGGAGATCAAAGCTTGATTTCTCAAATCCTTCAAATCCCTTGAGACTCTTGCGAGCAGCCCAGCCAGTGAGACCTTGATTGTCTTTTGCTCCTTGGATTTTTTTGAATGTTGATGAGTTTTTGACTTTATCTCCGACAAAACTCGCACCACCGCGAAGTGCTGAACCTGCTGCGCCGATTGCTGCACCACCAGCAAATCCGAGTGCCGCACTACCGATCATCTTGCCTACACCCACGATAGCTTTTCCTGCTTCTCCAGACATAGTGATAGCAATACTTTTTGCTTTATTGAGCAAAATAAATATAATCATGAACTTGAGAAGAATCGCAACGATCAATGCCGTCCAGTCTGTTGCTGTTCCTGTATTTAAAATACCATCGGTAATCGGACTTGTTGCAAACTTGATGATAAGAATAATGAAAAAGAGAAAAATCGCTGGCATGAATGCGACAGTCGTTAAATTCGTCAACCAAGTATCCCATCCAAACCGTTCAACCTTACCTTTTATTTCTGGAATTGCACGACTGAGAAATGCGAGTGGTGAGAATATCATCGCCAGCCACAGTTCAACGATACGTCCGAGGAATGTCCACGCAACAACAAAGAACGCCCAGATGAGAGCAAGATTGAGTCCGATACCGAGAATAGTGATAAGAGCGATGACGACTTGGATTTTGTTGACGTTTTGTTTTACAGAATTGAAAAAATCCGGTGACATCATGTTTTGGATACCCATCCCAGCGATCAAACCTTTTGAAATAGATCGTTCCTGCACATAGCCAGGTGTATTTGAAATGAGACTGGAGTCCTGGTTGTCGATATTGATCTGATTGTAAAACACACTACTCAAAATATTTCCCCCGTCGATCACCACACGCGTCATAAAGAGTGAGAAGTTGATCAAGAGTGCCATGATGATAATGTTCGGCAATGCTTTTTTCCAACTTGATCCACTTCCAACGATAGTAGAAATGGCGATATAGATGAGTGCAATGATAAATCCGATATTTGTGAGATCACGGATGAATCCCCAACCGTTCGTGATGAATGTATTGTTGTAAATCGCGGAACTCAAGGATAAACCGAGAAACACATCGAACACCCATCCTGCCATACGAACGATAATCTGTGTCGGAACGTACACGACATAAAAGAGCATGCCGTTGATACACCCAACCCATCCATCGACAGACGTAATACCACAAGAAATGACACTTTCGATCAATCCGCTATTACTGGTTTGACTTTGCTGGCTCGGATCACCGGTCAATGTTTCGTTGGTGACACCGAGAGCCTCGGTTGTAAAAGGCATAGTTTCACTATAACCATGAGACAAAGAATCTGGGGTATCGATACCTTCTTCAATAACATGCACACGGACATAATATGTGGTACTTGGCTGAAGGCCATTAACAGGGACACTAACAGTGACAGGACTCATGCCGAAAAAATTGCTTGGATTTTTCCGCCAAATATAATAACCAATGTTTTTTCCGCTTTCAACTGTTGTCGGTGCAGGTGATGGCTGTCCCTGAACATCAGGATCATTGATAGTAAAATTTATTTTTCCTGTAATATAATTTTCATATGCTTTCGGTGAAGCAACAGCAGTCGTTGCCTGAAGTGTACTATTTATACCTGTTCCAATTTCAAGGAAAATACCGTTTGAGTCATTTTCCATATTATCATCAAGAACCGCATCCCATGACCCGAAGTTATCATTATTACTATCAAGATCTTCTGGGTCAACTTGGCCAACAACACCCTGAGATGGGTCATCAAATGCTGGGTCGGGAACGGTAAATTTTATATTGATATTGAGCGAATTGCTGTTCGGAGTCGCACTTGGTGTTACAACAATAGCATTGGTGAGATAACGCATCGTTGGATTCGTTATTGTTTGTCCTGGTGCAGCCTGAAATGCTTCTCCGACATCAACAGCAAAAACGCTGCCGCGTGGAATAAATGCGGTCAAAGCGAAAACGACGATCAGTACCGATAAAAATCGTTTCATTATTACTTTCGATTATATCATTGCAAATACTATTCCGCATTGAAATTTGTGCATAACAACAAACAAAATCCCCTCGCTGAGTGAGGGGATTTTGTTTCATTTTTTAGTAGATGTGAACTTTATCTTCGTAGACACTGAATCCTTCGTGAACGCCAGGTGAAGTAAAAATTCCTCCGCCGTTCGGTGCATAAACAATCATACTAGCAGGAAAACCTAGTGGACCCCATCCGTCTTGAATATTATCACCACTACCTGATGGTAAATCTATCGCTCCTTGACCATTATTACCGTATGGCAAAAATGTACATGCCTGATTTCCCCCTTCATATACATGAGGTTCTGACCCTGAAGCTATTGAACTATCTAATAATGTTGCCGCATTTGACGGAAGACGCTCAGAAATAGGGGTGTTGTGTGCATCATCATATGCATTGATCTCAGCAACAAAAGACTGTGGTGTATATCCTGCAAGTTGTGGCTGATATGATGTTGGTCCGGGATTACTTGTAATTGTTCCTTTGTGAGCAGTATCCCAACATTTACTTTCAGGATCGCTTGGCCATATACCATCACTTGCATACGGACGACGAGTGACATTTGGCCAGAGGTATGTCTGCTTTTTCACATCGATAATGTAATCCTCATACACCTCGGACAAATTTTTATAAAACTCCTTCAAAACCTCAGTATCTTCTATGTCTTCCTGATTCTTGATATCCGGTGCAAGCTGGTTAAAGATGCTTTGATATTTATCTATAGATTTTTGCGTTGATGCTATCTGGGATGATAAACTTGTGTTTGATGGATCAGCTAATAATTGGGCCTGAAGTGATGACAATGTCGCATACAATGGTTCTATTTTATTCTTCAAGAAGTTCAACTGTTGTATTGCAGAGAGGGTACCATTGATACTCTCAAGATTTTCAGAATATGTTTTTTCATATTGTGGTAATTTTTCAACCTCATTGAAATAGATATTTTTGATCATTTCAAACTCTGGAGGAAATACAGCGTACCATTGATCACTACTTTCTTTATACCACAATGCAATGAGTTGCAATGCAGCCGAAAGAGATTTCTTTCCTTCTTGAAAGGCAACTGCACCAGTATCACTCACGCCTGGAAGATTTTGAACAAATGATGAAAAACCACTGGTACCATAGTTTGCAACATTTTGGAGATCTATTTGCAATTGTTCAAATGCCGCATCTTCCCAGTCCGGACGAGGTCCTGGAATCCAATAATCAAGCCGTTTGGTATTGCGGATGAGCCAGAAAAGTTCATCATTTGCACCACCGTCCATGATATCACTGACGTTCGTCTGCCAATTGCTTCCCACCATGGCTTCAATCCAGTCTTTTTGTACATCAACAAGAACCGTGTTTGGTGTTGTCGGATCATCGTCATGATCATACCCACCAATAAGGAAATCATACATGTTCATTCCTTCCTGCCCATACGTATTCCATTCTTCATCAAGCGAATTGAATGTATTCAAAGTACCCGAATTATTTCCGACACCAGCATACTGTGTTCCTGCATCGCCACCGATCGCATCTGCAAGCGCAGTCAAACCTTTGTTTGCGAGCTGATTGAACAATGCGTCAAAGATCGCACTTATAGAATCAGAGAAGTCTGCATTGAGATCGAGACTCTTGAATGGTGAACCGAGTGCAGTATCAAGCTGGCCACTGATCGTCTGTCCGGGCGTGAGTGTATCCCAACGTCCACAAACGTGTGTTTTTGCATCATCGATATCTGCCTGATCATATCCAACATCATTTGGAATAGGAAGTGATGCAATTGCACGCCACTGTTCTTCAGTCTGAGACAAATCCTCATCATAATCTGTTCCTGGAAGGAGTGATACGGCACATTTTTTCTGCGCGAGAAAGCCGCCCGCACTAGCGATTTCCTGACGAACTTCATTGACATTCGGATTGGAACCACCCTGAACAAACCAATTATTGTTCGCGTCTTGTGTACGGCGCGCTATTTCATCAGATGCCATCATGGTATACCCTATCGGATTGTTTGCCGGATTCACCACAAGACCCATCCACGCATCCCAACCACCAGTACTAAAGTTTGTATAAAAATCTGCTGGTTGACCATTGGCAACGTAATTGGCGAGACTTGATTGAGCGGCGAGTGCAAACTGGCCGCGGTATTGATTGATCATACCAAGTGCAAAATCTCTTCCAAAAGGATATTGCCCTCCGCTAAATGCCGTGAGATTGGCAAAGTTTGCAACTTCGGTATCGATGATCGATGTATAAAATGTTTCCGGATTCTTGACGAAGAGGGGCTCACCTTTGAATCCGCCGTTGATCCATGCGATCGTATCATACGTCAGCTTATCCATGAGCTGCTTGATGATAATACGGCTGATTTTTTTCAAACATGTTTCTCGTTCTTTTGTTTCTTTATTTGCTTCGTTTTCCTTTTTACTGTCAGTGCCGACGGCATCTTGTGACTGTTCCTGACCAAAATTCAATGCATTTGAAATCGTTTTGTCGCCACCAGTACAAGAAAGAAGTGCACTGGTCACACCCTGAAACTGAATCGCTGCTTCTGCGGGTTGTGCAAGAAATCCAAACGGAGAGATAAGTGTACTTACTATGATAAAAAATGAAAAAAGTTTCTTGATCATGTTATTTGAGTATACCATGGACAGCCATGTATGCTTTGAATGCTTCAATACTGTCGACCAAAGCCGCTGAATGTGTTGAGTATTGCACAAATGCAGAAATACTAACGAGCGGATTTTCATCTGTGACCGACAAGTCAATGAGTGTTCTTCCAATTTTATCATAACTGTTGAGTAATACCACGTATTGAGTACTGTAATCTGTCGGCACAGTGAGCTTTGCCGCATCAACGGCAAACTTTTGATACGCAACGGCGATACGTCGGACGGATTCGAGTGCACGAGTGTTGCCGGCTTCGAATTGTTGTTCCATGAGTTCGAGTTCTGAGCCGAACTTGTACTGATCATATGTCTGGACAAGCTTTTTGAAATCAGTAAAGAGTTTTTGACGGACCGCTTTTGTATTTGCACCTGTTTTTATACTTGTCGTGGTATAGGTATCGTCTAATGTTTTGATAGTAATTGAGTTACCGATACTGTCTGATAAATTCTCAATCGCCTCACTCGTGAGATTGCCGGATTGTGACAGAGAAACAATAGTTGCAAAGAGTTGCTGGGCAAGCAGTGCTGTTTCGTTGGATTCTCTGTCGGTGGTTGCTGCTGATGATGATGTGTCAAGTGCAGCCTTGCGTACATCAATTTCTTCTTTATCAGTCCTGCCATTGCCGTCGGTGTCGACTTTTTGAGGATCTGTCCCCCAAAGAGCTTCTTCCCAGTCTGATATACCATCACTGTCAGTGTCTCGGCCTATCAGTTCGCCGACAGAAATCTTTTGACTCGAATCATGTAGTGCTTTCTGTTGTGGTGTCAGACGGAGCGTGTTTCGATGTAGCCATACATACCGCATACCAAGGATAAGACCACCAACAAGAACAATACTACCCGCAACAGACATAAAATGTTTGCTTGGAAGAAATTGTTTCCAGTTTTTAGAGGTTGGTTCCATGAAATGAATATTAATTCTTTGAAGTGCCGTACATATCTATATTGTTGTCCAAATTCACTGTTTTTTCATTTGGCGGAGTACCTTGAAAAATACAAGTAACAGATGCCTGTCCTTGTGCAGTAAGACCTAAGATCCATTGGTTATTTTTTGATTTGTGTTTTGTTTTGGATTGGACGTTTGCTGGTATAAGAAAACTCATAGTTCCCTTCTTTTGCATACCCACAGTTCGTATTGAAATAGATGTTCCTGGAACGGCACATTTATAGTTCGAATTCTCCGTTTCTTCAATCTCGTTTGCAGTCGTATTCGTGATTCTTCCACCAAAAGACTTTTTCTGAGAAATAGCAGAGGCGACGGATATTGAACCAAAGAAAATAACGATAATACCAAAAGAAACAAAGTATGATTTCATACTATAGAGTATACCCCGTCAGATAAAAAAATAGAATACAGAGATGTGAACAAAAAATGTTCTAGAAAGAAAAAGATTCAGTAAAAATAGGATATAAAAACAATATCTATACGGGACATAGCGCAGATTAGTTCGTTCCATCAACAGATCTCTGTGCAAAGACTGTCTGATTGAGAAGGACCCATTCTGATACTGATAGTGTTTCGGCACGAGCAGAAGGAGAAATACCAAGTATTTCAAATGATTTCAGTAAAATATCACGAGAAATGACCGGTTCAAGGTTACGAATCAAGAGTTTTCGCTTGTGTGCAAAGCCCGCACGGAGTAATTTGAAAAAATTTACCTCCTCATCTCCTGTTTGAAAGCTCTTTCGAGAAATATTCTCGACAGCAAGAATTGCCGAATCGACTGCAGGCGCCGGAGCAAATGCTCCTCGTGGTACACGAGATACGATTCGCGGTGTTCCGTATACCGCAACAGCAATCGAGAGAATGCTTTGTTTCCTGTCTCGGACAACGATGCGTTCAGCAACTTCTTTTTGAATAAGAACAACCATGAGAGATGGCTGCGCAGGTGAGGAAAGAAATTGTTCGAATATGGCACCAGTTATGTTGTATGGAATGTTGGCGACTAACTTATAGGTGTTAGGTTTCAAGTTATAGTCTACAGGTGAGAATGCCAATACATCTCCAGAAATCAATTTCAATTTCCCAGACGTAATTTCTACAGCAAATCGTTCGGATAGATGAACGAAAAGTTCTTCGTCTTTTTCAATAGCAATGACACGACCTGCTTGTTTCAAAAGCTCAGCAGTCAATACTCCTTCCCCAGGACCGATCTCGAGGACAACATCATCCTGTGACAAAGCTGCCGCTTCAATGATTTCTCGAAGCGCGCGATCAGAGCGGAGAAAGTGCTGCCCCAATAATTTTTTCGCTTTGTGTTTCATGTATATATGCACTGTACAGACAAATACTCATCTATGCAAACACAAAACGAATAGAATTTGTATTGTATTTAAATAGTAGCAGGATATGAATTATATGAAGACTTGCGAGCGCGGCGGCGCGAGTACGAGGAATTTTTCAGCAGAAAAATATCCGTACTTCATATAATTCATATCAAAAAAACTGTTTTAACTATATCCTAAAATCACTTCTTCCCCGCACATGTCTCATCCGCCCACAATCCTTTCTTGTGTTCTTCTGCATACACCTGTGCTTCTTTGAACACAGTTCGATATTTATAGGTTCCTTTGTACGTATACTCATACGCATATCCTTCTTGGATCAGATACTGATTCACATTTGTCTTGTCTTCAAGAATGACATAGCGAAGGAGACGACCGTATTTGTCCCGATCGACCTGCGTCGTGTCTCGCTCAAGAAAAACATTTTTATCCGTCAACAATGATTTTGTTTTACTTGATGCTTCATGACCGAAACATTCGACCTCTTTTCGCGGATCGACAGTTTCTGGTGTATTGATCCCGATGAATCGCACTGTTTCGACATCATCAAGTGTTCCTGTTGCTGATACCTGGATCGTATCACCATCGACAACCTTCATAACACGATACATCCCCGGTGGCGGGACAACGGTGACGGTATTTCTTTTTATTTCGGGAACAGTCACCTTTTGACTATAATCTTCACCAAAAAAGACAAAAATAACGAGACATGCGACAGCACTAATGAGCGATGCGATGATTTTCTTTTTTGAAAAAGACGGGATTTTCATATTTGCGAAAGAATTAAAAATACGTATAGTAAGCGGTAATGGATAAAGCATTCGCAACAATTACAGACAGTATGGTGAAAGGAACAGATATTCTGACCTATGTCGGCAAAGTCATTCTTTTTGTTTTGTTGTCACTCATTTTTGTCCCCTCATTCCTCGTCGTAACCCATCTACAGAAAACCTGGGCTGATATGCTTTCTAAACTTTTTGGCCAATAGGATCCTTTTTTCCTATAATCGTATTCCAAATCGCAAACGTAATTCGAGTAGATGCTGGCATGAGATTGAACAAAATGCCGAGTGTCAAAAATACGAGAGAAAGTTGTTTTGACCAAAACGAAATAATAATTGCACCGATTGCACAAAGCACTGGGAAAAGAATTCGTGCATACGCATGCTGTTCTTCGATGACTGTTGTCTCAGCGTTTTCAATAGACTTTGAATGTTTGATGTAGTGACGCATGATGAACAATGATACGCCGATCAAAATGACATTTATAGAAAAAACAATAATAGATGTCTGCACTGTACTATACTGTCCGAGTAGGTGTGATGAAAATGGAACAAGTCCAATAAAAAAGAAAAAGATCGCATTGATGTTCGTCAATGTGACATCAACGGCCTTGGCAAAAACAGACACGATGAAGTGGTGGCTTCGCCAGTAGGTAAAGAGAAGTGAAAACGACAAAAGATAACTGAGGAATAGTGGATAGAGATCCAAAATAACTCGTGCCAGTCCATAACTACTGATCGTTTTTGGCAGATGAGGAATCTCTATCTGGAAAACAAGGATGGTCATGACGATGGCAAAGATGCCGTCAGCAAGTGATGCAAGTCGTTCGTGTTTCATATGGAAAAAGTATAGCACAGGCAGGTAACAGGTAATAGGTAATAGTGGATAGTAAAAAATTCCAAACATAAATATAAAAACCACTTATAAATTTTCACAACGAGGACTGTTTGAGTGTCATAAAAATGACACGAGTTCCGCAGTAAGAAATTTATAAGTGGTTTTTAATAATCCAATATAATTAGAACAACATGAGAATTGCTGCCATTGCAACGAGTGCAACGAGGCGATATCCGGCATTTATCGCAAAGAGTGTCCATGAGCGTCGTTCATAGAGAACTGAACCAAGCATCACTGGTGCAATGAAACCAAGCCAGACGACCGGTGCGACAACGAGTGGACTAAATCCTGAAAACATAGAAATAAGAACGACAATAAAAACAGAAAGCATGTCAGTAATGAATTGTACCCCCATGCCGACATACATTTGTTTTTTTGAACCGCCCTGTGTATCGATGATACCCATTTCCTTTCTCCAGAGTTTTCCAAAGAGAGGCATGTACCATGCACTGCCGATAATACTGCTTGTGAGTGCCGCGACTGCGAGAACTCCGATAAGTGAAAGAAATGACATAAAAAAATAAATCGATAATTACATTAGTATGGAAAAAGTATATCACGGAGAGGATTTTTTGCACATATCTTGGTATACTAAAAACCATGAATTCACCTCAAACACCAGGCGGAGATGTCGTCTACAAAAAGACAACGATAATTGAAGAAACGATAGAATTTATCGGTAAAGAAGAAAAGAACCTGATAGAAAAACCTGCTCGCCTGACAAAAAAATATTTTGAAGATCTTGGACCTGGACTGACAACCGGTGCCGCGGATGATGATCCATCTGGTATCGCCACATATTCACAAACAGGTGCCCAGTTTGGTTTTTCTCTCGCATGGATGGCCCTCTTTACCATGCCATTCATGGCGATTGTCGAAGAAATGTGTGCCCGCATCGGCCTCGTGACTGGAGAAGGCCTTGCGGCAAACATTCGCAAACATTATTCAAAGAAAGCACTCTACGGTATCACTTCACTTCTTTTTATTGCCAACACTTTCAATATTGCGGCAGATATCGGCGCAATGGCAGCAGCGATGAAACTCTTGTTGCCAACCGTTCCATTTCTCGCATTTGTTGTTGGATTTGGTATTCTCTGCGTTGTTCTTCAGATATTTATTCCATACGCTCGCTATGCCAAGTATCTCAAATACATGACTTTCTCACTCCTCGCGTATATTGTCGTTGCATTTTTGATCGACATCAACTGGGCGACGGTCGCCATGGATACGCTCATTCCATCTATTACTTTCTCAAAAGACCAGCTTATTCTCATTTCCGCAATTTTCGGTACGACCATTTCGCCATATCTGTTCTTCTGGCAAACATCCCAAGAAGTCGAAGAGAAAATCATGATCGGTGAAACATCTATAGCAAAGAGAAAGAAAGACGTCGATGATACACAAATGAAAAAAATGCGGACCGACGTTTGGTCTGGTATGTTCTTTTCGAACCTCATCATGTTTTTCATCATTATCACCTGCGGAGCAACACTTTATGTGAGTGGTATTACCGAGATCAACACCGCGGACCAAGCCGCGCAGGCACTCCGCCCGATCGCCGGAAAATTTTCCGCGCTACTGTTTGCGCTCGGCATCGTCGGCACAGGACTTCTCGCTGTTCCTGTTCTCGCGGGGTCAACGGCATATGCTGTGTCTGAAAGCTTCAGTTGGCGCTACGGTCTCTATCGAAAATTCAAGCAAGCAAAAGCATTTTATGGCGTCATCATCATATCAGTTCTCATCGGTGTCCTCATAGAATTCTTTCACTTCAATCCGATCCGCATCCTTATTTATTCTGCATTGGTCAACGGACTCATCACGCCATTCATCCTATTCTTTATCATTCGCATCAGTGGCAACAAACATATCATGGGTGCATATAAAAGCGGTATCTCGACGCAGATCGCCGGCTGGTCCGTCTTTGTCATTATGAAAATCGCAAACACGCTCGCCTTGATCGCAATGTTGTTTTGGTAAAATCTATTTTCTCTTCACAAATTTCAATAATGGTTGCAAGAATTTTTCAATACGCATTTTATGTGTGTCATATACCAAATGAATGACGATACTCGTGATAACACCGAGAAGTATTCCAACAACTATATCAAATGGCCAGTGTACACCAACAAATATTCGTGCGATTCCCATGAGTGATGAAACAGCCAAAAAAAACACACCAAGACGTTTATTGTAAATAAAAACCATTGTTGAAATCGCAAAGAAAAACATCGTGTGCGCTGACGGGAAAGATTGATACCCTTCGGCGAGCGATTGTGTGATGAGTGGGTCAATACCTGAGAAAAACATATATGGTCGCGGATATGGGTACATAAGTACAATCAATGTTTTGAGAATAAAATATGCAAATCCACCAGAGAGAACTGATAAAAATATCATACGGCGTTCTTGATAATGATGTCCCTGTTTTATGTATATAAACAAAAGAATACCAAGAAGGATCATCGGCAGTGTCCCCGCAAGAAAAATACCAACCTGATCAAGAAGAAAAGATTTTCCCGCAAAATCATGAATAAACAAAAAAATAGATTGATTCAAAATCATAGAGACAGTATACCCGTACATGTATTTTTTCCAAAATATATGTACGTGTATAGCAAATCCAAAAATATTATTTAAACATTCAAACAGTAATTCTTTTTATGATTATCCGTTAGCATATATGGTGCTTATATACTTTTAGTCGCGCATAGCATCATTACCAAATTATTTATTTTACGTATATACTTATCACTATCGCATTTCTTCTCATTATTCTTTGGGCAGTCGGGTTCGTTGGATTCCACGTGCTCGGATGGTTCATCCATATTCTTCTCGTCGCAGCGATCATCATGCTACTCGTCCGTATCATTGAAGGAAAAAATCCTGTTGAAGAATTATAATGCTTGTTATTAAATTTATAAAAAATACTGTATATATGCAGTGTTTTTTATTGTAAGAAATATAAGTGTTGCTATACTATAAGAGGTTCTATTAATAGCGTATAACATAATTTATTTATGAAATTACACACATTGACGTTTCTATTGCTTGTGATCGGTGGGTTGAACTGGCTTTTGGTTGGCGTGTTCGGATGGGATGTCGGCAACTTGTTCGGCGGACAAGCCGCTATCGTATCTCGTGTCATCTATGTACTCGTTGGCCTCTCAGCTATTTACGAAATCGTCTCCCACAAAAACATGTGCAAGAATTGTAGTGCCGGCATGATGAACAAAGGAATGTAATTTCCTTTACTCGATCAAACAAAAAATCCCTTACGGGATTTTTTGTTTTTGACAGCATAAAACCCGATCCTTGTTGGGATCGGGTTATGGCGAGTGACTGCTGTTTGTTTTTGTCTTAATAAAACTCAATTACTTCAACTGAGTAGTATTGGGACGGGCCTCATTTTTCCTCCTTTTTTAAATGTTAAACAATAATTAATTGGTAACTAACCGGCTAAATTCCCGGGTCTTCTTTGCCTGCCTAATAAAGCATTGGGATTCGTAGTGATACTGATTCCCGCATCTTTCAAGCTTGGCACACCGAGATGATTAAGCAGTCCATCAAAAGATTGAGTGAACGCATCATCGTTTCGGTAAAAATTATTTTCTTCATCTTCAAGAACAATTTCTCCTTTTTGGGGATAAAAATGTCCTGGTAATGATGATGGGTGAACTTTTCTGGTTTTACTCCGCCTGGGAGTACCAGAGTCTTTTGGCAAAGGATTTTTCTTGCGTCCCATAGGGCAGAAGGTTTAAATGAGTTATTATTAATCTACTTTCCCTGACATCTTAACATATTGAAGTATATTTGTCAATAGGCACAGAAAAACCCTTAAAATAAGGGTTTTTCTGTGCCTATTGAATATGGTTATAAAATGAAATTTTTGTATTCCTCCATATGAATTCCGAGATCTTTAGAAACGAGTTTTAACTGCTTTGGAGTAAACGAATAAAAAGTACTTGTCGTTTCAGGAGAGCAAAGTTCATCGATATTGTTCTTCATGTGAACCTTTTCTCCAAACCGTCCGGCAAATGTGTCGAGTACTGACTGCATTTCTCCCCTATCTGTTACCTGAGCAACTGTTCCCAACACCTGCACACCAGTCTTGTCATCTGGATACGCCGCACCATGATCATAGACACAGAGACTTGCAGCAGGATTCACAGTAAATGCAGTTGAATGAACACTGTTCGTCCGGCTTTTCCAATACAGCTTGCCATTCGAAACGCAGTACCAGCACGTAAACGTTCGCGGTTCCCCGTTTGAGACGCAGGCAACCACTGCCATAAATCTGTCGGTGATAAATTGCTGTGAAAATGTGAGCAATGCTTCGGTCATAAAATGAGTATAACAGACTGAATACCGGAAAACACCTTCAAACAAAAAATCCCTTGCGGGATTTTTTGTACTGGGGGGCTATCGGGAATTGAACCCGAATTAAAGGTTCCACAAACCTCTGTGTTAACCGTTACACCATAGCCCCCATGAACAGATTTCAAGAAACCTGTGTGTCATTTATATCATAGTATTGGAAAAATACCATTACCCGATAAAAATGAACATCGAACAGATAAAAATCACAAATGTGAGCACATACGAAACCAAACACCAGATACACCATTCTCGAATGATCAACCATTGAACAAAGAAAAGATACACAGAGAACAGAAACGCACCGAGAGATGAAACAAGTATGATCAATGCAAGAACATCAGAAAAATACACCATTCCAACGACATGTAAACAAACAACAAATCCATAATACAGCATTCCGAGTGATTCAACTGATACACCAAAGAATTTGGAATATGAGCTGTTCACAACATCATGACAATTCATACGCCGTGGACACATCAATGGCTTTTTAATCTGCTTCTTTTTCCAGATATACCGCGCAACAAAAAATCCAATACCAGCTGCTATAAAGATGACGCATTCGAAGAGCATATAAAATAAAAGTGCGCGGGAGAAGAGTTGAACTTCCATCCCATTGCTGGGGCTACCACCTCAAGGTAGTGCGTCTACCAGTTTCGCCACCCGCGCATAAGAACAAGGATCAGTATACCTGAATTCTATTTTATTTCAACTAAAAAAATTCCCCCGAATATCGGGGGAATTTTTTTGTATTATTCAGCTGATGAAGTTTCTTCAACTGGTTCTACTGCTGGAGCTTCGTCTGTAATACCGAGAGAGTATGCGAGAGATTTCATCTTGCGGCGGATTTCCTTGGCTGCTTTGTCGCGGATGTAATAAAGTTTCGCTCGGCGGACTTTTGCACGTTTGAGAATTTCAATCTTGTCGACAAGCGGAGAGAAGAGAGGGAAAATACGTTCGACACCGACACCGTGCGCAACTTTGCGGACAGTAAATGTTGCCCCGAGTTCTGCCCCATGTTTGCGGCCGATCACGAGACCTTCAAATGCCTGAAGACGAGTCTTTCCTTTTTCTTGAATTTTTGACCAAACACGGACAGTGTCACCTGCTCGGAGATCGAGCTTTGCGCGTTCTTCATGTCCTTTTGGTGCGAATTGATGAGTTGCCATAACGAGACAGACTTTATCACATCTCCTCTCGGAACGCAACTTTCTCAGCCGCAACGAAGTCTTCTGGGAGTGGCGCCATATAGACCATCTCCGTTTTATCGGCCAAAGAGAATGCGAGCCGGTATGCATGGAGAGCGACACGAATGAATCCGAGAGCACCTTTGTGTTGAGGAGCATAGAGAGTGTCACCAATGATCGGATGGTTGATATATCGAAAATGGACACGGAGTTGGTGGGTACGACCAGTCTCTGGATAGGCTTCAACATACGAATATTTCACCCCGTCATCACCAAGAAATCGTGAGATAACCCGATAGCGAGTTTTTGCTTCACGGGGCTCACCACGGGCACCACGTCCTGCCGTCCAGGTACGAATATCGTTCGGACTTCGGCCAATCGCTGCTTCGATAACACCGAGATCATCTGTCACCCAACCAGCAAGAAATGCACGATAGGTTTTCTTTATCGTATGCTTTTTGAAACACGCTTTGAGATACGCGAACATGTTATGCGTTCGTGCGATGATCATCACACCAGATGTTTCGCGATCGAGACGATGAACAATACCAGGACGAAGAACCGGTTCTTCTGACACAACTGATTCTCCAATATCGCCACCAAGTAAAAAACTATCACTATCTGCTGCCTGATTGTTTGAATTTAGTTTATCGTCTTCTTCTGATAGTTCTCCAACATCTCGCATTTCTGGATATGCTTTAAAGACGAGATCGGCAAGTGTCTCATCAAGCTTGATTCCTTTCGCTTGCTGTTTTTTTGTATGATCGGACGGGTGCACCAACAACCCTGACGGCTTGTTGATGATGATATAGTCTGGTGTCTCTGCGATAATGATATCTTTTATTTTCATGTGCTCCCGGTTGGAATCGAACCAACATCGACGGCTTAGAAGTCCGCAGTTCTATCCATTGAACTACGGGAGCAATGTATTAATTTTATTAAATCTCAATTATATCCCCGCCCGAACGTACCGTTCGGTACGGGCGGGCATTTAACTACAAGGGCATTCTTTCAGTATAACAAAATGCCGGAGGTCCGGCATTTTGTTATTGTGCGGGATGAGGGATTCGAACCCCCGACCTTCGCTGTGTAAAAGCGCTGCTCTACCAACTGA
>CAZSFP010000001.1:0-197889 GCA_964606285.1 uncultured Candidatus Saccharibacteria bacterium | reverse complement strand
GTCTTGGTCAGGATTGTTTTGGAAAAAAGTTCGGATTTTGTTCAGGAGACACAGCTAGTTTGAACTAAGTTCTTGTGGCTCGTGACATGTAATTTATGAATTTAGATTTACAGGAAAAAACGATTGAGGCTTTAAAATGGATAGTAGATATCTTGAATACCTACGGAATTGACTATCAGATTTCCGGTGGCTTTGCTGGGAAGGTTTTTGGTTCCCAGAGAGAACTGCATGATATTGATATAGATATACCTGATAAATATCTTGGCGAAATTCTTCCTAAAATTTCTGAGTATATTATTTACGGACCAGAGCGGTATCGTGATGGTAAATGGGATTTGAGTTTGATAACACTAAATTATAAAGGGCAAGAAATAGATATAGGTGGATCTGATACTCTTTTGATAAGTAATAAAGATAGGACAAAATGGATTTCGTTCCCAATTGATTTTTCAAAAGCCGTTGAGGTTATTGTAAACAAAATTATTATAAAAGTTATTAATCCCAAAGATCTTATAGAATACAAAAGTGAGCTTGATGGAGAACATCAGCTAGAAGATATAGAAGCAGCGAAACAATATGGCAGAAGAACGGGTTTTGTGAACTACTAAAAGTCTTGATTTTTCAAGCGATTGGGTAGGATTTAAATCTGGTATACTGATATCAATGAAAATAAATAAAATTATCGAAACGGCCATATATTGCGACAATGTTGAAGAAATGTTTGATTTCTATCAAAGTGTTTTTGATTTTGAAGTTATTCAAAAGTCATTACCTCGGGCTGTTTTCTTGAAAGCAGGAGAAAGTATTTTAATCATATTCAATCGATCTCTCACATCCCAAGAAGGTCAATTTGTTCCGCCGCACGGAGTTACTGGTGCCCAACACTTTGCATTTGAAGCGCCGGATGAAGAATATGACAATTGGAAGAAATTATTTATCGAAAAAGGAATTCCAATAGAAAAAGAAATTACATGGCCAGAGAGAAACAACAGTGCACGATCGTTTTATTTCCGAGATCCCGCAGGAAACAATGTTGAAATAGCAGAAAAGAAATTGTGGAATCCGACTAAATAACATGGATACTCGTTTAGAAAAACCCATTGAACTAAAATATGCACCACTGGCACCTGAAGTATGGAATGCACTTGGTGATTTGAAGCGGACTGGATGGGTGAACAGGGGAGTAGAAAATCCTGAATCCGTGCAGGAGCATATCGTTTCATTACTAGAGCTCGCACGTTCTTTTGAAGAATTGCTATCAGCAGAAGAAAGAGACGGGTTGTTGGATATGCTTGAAGTTCATGACTGGCCTGAAGCTATTGTCGGTGATCAGGTTATTTTAACATTTGATGAAACTGAATTCAGAACATTGAAAGCAGATAAATTTGAAAAAGAAAAATCAGCGCTTGCAGTTCTTTGTAAGGAGCTCGACAAGAAAGGTCAGGAAATTATCGATCTTTTTGTGCGATTCGAAACTTCGGATGATCCGGCGGCATCATTTGGAAGACAGTTGGACAAATATCAAGCGATTGAAAAAGCACTGGAATACGAACGGTTCCAAAATATTCCGTTGTTCAAAGAATTTCTCGACTATTCTCGTCCAAAAATCACGCATCCGATTCTTTTGAAAAAGATACAAGAATTGGAAGAAATATTTGGTAATGTGTTATAGTTTATTTCTAAAAAAAATGAAATCACCAGAAACATCAAATCAGCTCAACAGTGAACCGTCATATAAAAATGATCATACATATATTTATATGATATCTCTTCTTGAGGATAGAAAAAACTTGGAATCTATTCGATCTACTTTGGTCATAGCCCGCGAACAACCTGAAGCTTTCGGAGATTTATTTTTGAGTAAACTAGATATTTTTGAACAAGTACTTGATGGCCTTGTGGAAGAAGCTGAGCTTGGTAAACGAAATTATCCACCAACGTTGTTGGAATTTGCCAAAAGTTTAACTGAAGAATTTGCCGCGGTTGCTTTTAAATAAAATTATAAATATCCCCACAAAAACTTTCTTTTCGAAAAATATTCCTTTAAAATAAAAAATATGAAATTACAAAAGTTTTTCTCTCTTGCCACTATTCTTGTTTTTGGCACCTTTGCATTTTCATCGTCTGTTTTTGCTGAGACAAATATACTTACCAATCCTGGGGCAGAATCCGGAAGTACGACCGGATGGGATGTTATTGCAAATGTTGGTGATGGCTGGAGCGTTAACTTTGATAGTGATGTTCGATCTGGTTCATATGCATTCATGCCTTCATATGGATTGAGCAGAATTTCACAAACAGTCAATCTCTCGAGTGCTGGATATAGTGCAGAACGAATTGATACTCTTCAACCAACCATTACAATGAACGTGTATACTCGGACAAGAAGTGATCAGGCTGGATATTATTATATTACATACAAGCTTCTCGCGGGTGACGGAACAACTGTTATTGCAAGCTCAGGAAACACCCATGGTAATTCAGGATCAACTATTGCACTTGATGCAAATAGTCCCTATACAGCTCGTTCATATACATTTACGAACTATGGCGCAGGAGTACGATATGCGTATATAGAATTTGGTGGTTCAGATAGTAGTGTTTGGGCGGGGCATTACGGAACGCACTTTGATGACGCATCGATAACGCTTGCTGATGCATCGACACTCAATCTGCCGAGTGTGCCAATCATTCAGGTTATTCCTTTGGGTACTGAAAATAAAAACCTTGATTTTTTGATCAACAACGGCGCTTCAAAGACAAATTCTCGAACAGTGAATCTCACGTTCAATGCGGATCCTTTGCGTGTTATACGATACGCAATATCTCTCGATCCGAGTTTCGCTGATGTTGGACAGATTGATTACACACCGAGCACTCAGTTCACACTACCTGATGTCCCGGGCATATACACTGTGTATGTGATGTTCTTTTCACCAACCGGGGATTCAGTAAAACTCTCAAAAAGTATTCAGTATGGATCAGGTACAGGAAATATCTCTGAGGTTTCAAAAACGGGAACGTATACGAGAAATCTTCGTCAAGGAAGTACTGGAGATGA
This sequence comes from uncultured Candidatus Saccharibacteria bacterium, assembly GCA_964606285.1. GTDB lineage: Bacteria > Patescibacteriota > Minisyncoccia > Phycocordibacterales > UBA9973 > CAZSFP01. The sequence goes on along the minus strand of CAZSFP010000001.1, from coordinate 194,828 downwards.
TGTAAAAGCATTGCAACAATTCCTCAATAAAAATGGTTTTGTCATAGCTTCATCCGGAGATGGTTCCCCAGGAAATGAAACGACATTTTACGGCAAAGCAACCGCTCGTGCGCTTGCGAAATTCCAGGAAGCACACGCTGACATATTGCTTACTCCACAAGGTCTTACCAAGGGTACTGGTATTTTTGGTCCAGTAACGAGAAAGTTTATTGGTTCACTGTAAAAAACCGACAAGGAAAATCTTTGTTAGAAGTTCGTATTTTGCAATTCCTTATCTCAGTGCTATAATTAAATTCCGAATTACCTCACAATCAAATATCCCGTTCCCATGCAAAAAAATCACTACGAAGTCCACCTCACGGTCCTTCTCTCTCACGAATCTGAACTTGCTCGATTCCAACACGTTTGTACTTCTTGTGGAGTCAAACCGATCATCATTGATCTCTATGCTCATGCCCGAAAAACCCAGCGTGATGTCATGACCTCTTCACAGTTCTATGTGACTGAAGAAGAGGTCTTTGGCTATGCCTACTGCCTGTACCGCGCGCTGACAACCCTAGGCTTTGCTGTCTGTCGGGTCAAGATCGAGTCTGATCCGTTCCACCCGACTGCACCGCAGACACTCAGGGATAGCATGCCGACAAATTGCTATTTCGAATCTCATATCCCAGTCCAAGTCTTTACTGGTAGGGAATCACAACTCTCGAATATCATGTCCCGTACCGATGCCCGTATCTCACGCAATCCGTTCAAATCCGGTGATGGCTATGCCGTATCGATGGTGACACTCAGAGACTACGTGAGCCCGTTTTGTGTATTCCAGGGCAAACTAACCGAAACATTGTCGCTTCTTCATGAGCATCAATTCGAAATCATGATCGGCAAGAAACTCGAAGTCGAATTTGCCGTCTATGATTCAAACTGGCAACACGATCATGCGTGGATTCTCGGAAAGTGATCCTTGTGCATGTGATAAAAATAGAAGTGTCCAACGACGCTTCTATTTGTGACCCTGCATGGTATACTTTGATTTATGAAAGACACTGATTTAGTACACTTTATCCCCTCAGATCAGATTTTTAAGGAAGCTGAAGCTATTTTCAATACACAAAAGGAAATACTGGAGAAATTATTACCAGAAGCTGATATACAACATGTTGGAAGTTGTGCAATTTTGGGTGCATTAGCAAAATTTGATATTGATATTCAAATACGTGTATCGGAGGATAATTTTAAGAAAACTGTTGAAATTATGAATAATAATTTTATTCAAAAACATCCCGAACTTTGGACAGAACAATTTGCTATATTTAAAAATGATGATAATCCGCCTATAGATTATGTCGTAACTGTTATTGACTCAAGACATGATGATTTTTATAGAGTTAGAGATTATTTCGTTACGCACCCAGATCTTTTGCAACAATATAATGATATGAAGAAAATGTACGAAGGCAAACCATACGCCGAATACAGAAAAGCAAAAATGGAATTTTTGGGCGGAAATGGCAGTGTGCGATTTTTAAAATATTAAAAAATTATGAAAAAAGAATTATTGATGACATACGATGAATATAATAATTCGAAACTCTCTGCGCCGTATTCGTATATTCTTCAACGTGGTGATCAATATCTCTATTACTTTGGCTCTCGTCATTCGTATGATCCTACGGACAAACAGTTTAATACGATTGAAGATTTTTGGAATGAATTTATAAAAAACACAGAAGGAAAAGAAAAAATAGTACTTCTCGAAGGTGGTAAACGTACTGCATTTGAAACAAAAGAAAAATCTATACAAGAAGGAGGAGAAGGTAATTTCGGTGCATATCTTGCCAAACAGAAAGATATCAAAACATTTTCTCCTGAGCCACCTGACAATTTCTTGTTTAGTGAAACCTTAAAACATTTTTCAAAAGAAGAAATAGCCTATTATTATTTTGCAAGAATGTGTTATCAATGGAACCGCATGGTTGTAAGAGAGGATTTTGAAACATTTATGAACAAGTATCTTTCAAGGGATGCGGAAGATAGTGGGTGGACAGATTTTGAATTTTCAATCAATAACCTCACAGTTATTCATAAAAAAATTTTTGGAACAGACTTTGATAAAAATGATAAAGATTTTTTCAAAGATGTAGCTAGTCCACTGACAGAAAAAACCACTATAAACAAAGTTAGTAGATTTATGGGTTCGTATCTGCGAGATGTGTATATTCTTGAACAGATAGAAAAGTTTTGGAAAGAAGGAAAAAGTATCTTTATTATTTATGGCGGCACACATGCAATTATGCACGAGCCAGTATTACGGGATATGGTTGAAAATACATAATTCTTGCGAAAGATTCTGGTACGAGCTATCATGATGCATACATTTAACAATCAATTTTAAAAAACTATGGAAACAAATTACACTCCGCCGATGATCGGTAAAAAAGTTGAAAATATCTCATTCGATATTTTTTACGAAAACGAATTCAAAAACGTCTCTCTTGCTGACTATGCTGGCAAGTGGCTGATCCTCTTTTTCTATCCAGCTGATTTTACTTTTGTTTGTCCGACAGAATTGCAGGAACTTGCAGGACTCTATGAAGAATTCAAAAAAGAAGGAGCAGAAATTCTTTCTGTTTCAACCGATACGAAATTTGTCCACAAAGCATGGCATGATAGTTCCGAGGCGATCAAACTCGTGAACTTTCCGATGGTGGCAGATCCGACCGGTAATCTCGCAAAAATGTTCGGTGTGTATATTCCAGTGGAAGGCCTCGCACTTCGTGGGACATTCATCATCAGTCCGGAAGGGGAAATCAAATCGATGGAGGTCAATGACAACAGTATTGGTCGTTCCGGACGGGAACTCCTCCGCAAACTCCGTGCGGCAAAATTCGTCTCAGAACATGATGGCCTTGTTTGTCCGGCGAGTTGGGAACCGGGCGCAGACACACTTGAACCAGGAATCGACTTGGTGGGGAAAATATAATGTGCAATAAAAAATCCCCGTTATGCGGGGATTTTTGCTGTCGGACACCTAAACTGTTCAAAAAATCTTTTTCCAAATTTTGATGAAGAGGTCTTTTGTCCAAAGCCAGCACATCAATAGTATGAATAGAAAATCAAGAATTTTTTCAAGTGGCCAGATGCATCGTTCATGGGAAGAAGGGTAGCTCATGATCTTATTTTTTAAAGGTCAGTTTTCTTTTTATATATCTGCAGGCGTCTATTGTATAAAGAACGCCAAGCCCGATAGTTGTTAAAATTTGAAGCAGTAAATGGTCAAAAAAGCTTGGTTCGTTTTCATATAAAGGATCTTCCATGGCAGTAGATTTATGGTTTTTTTATACTTTAAAATATTTATAAAATAAAGTCAAATGTGTCTCTGGATGAAAATATTTCAGAAAAATTCTGATATACTGTTTTCATGAAAAATCACTTATCTGTTGAACATGCATGGTCGATTGATGCCGATGATATTTTGAAATCATTTGAAACATCACATGAGGGATTGTCGGAACAAGAAGTTACTGATCGTCTCGGTGCGTACGGCAACAATGTTTTCCATGCACGTGAAAAGAAAAGTGTAGTGTCTATCTTTTTTCAGCAATTTGCCAGTCCTCTCATATTTCTTCTCGTGCTTGCCATCATCATTACGGCAGTACTTCGTGAATGGCCAGAAGTGATCGTTATCAGTATTGCGGTTCTGGTCAATGTATTCCTCGGATTTTATCGCGAGTACCATGCAGAAAATACACTGGAAAAATTGAGTACGTTCATCAAAGATCGCTCACGTGTTATTCGTGATGGTCATGAACAAGAGATAGATTCAGAACTCCTCATACCAGGGGATATCGTCAAGCTTTCGTATGGTAACCGTGTTCCTGCTGATGTGCGCGTTTTGCATGTGAACAATGTTCGTGTCGATGAATCGATTTTGACTGGCGAATCAGTACCCGTAGAGAAATCTTTTGATGCGGTACCGATCTCTGCAACGGTTGCCGAACGGACATCTATGATACACGCGGGAACATTGGTGGTTGATGGCTTTGCCACGGCTGTTGTTGTCGCAACAGGTGATGTGACTGAAATTGGAAAAATAGCCGGATTGGTTTCCGGTACTCATCGTGCAAAAACGCCGATTCAAAAAGGACTTTCGAGACTCGCATGGATTATTTTTGCGATTGTTATCTGTATAGTTATCGGTATCTTTGTTCTCGGTATTTTCCGTGGAGAGCCGATCATTGAGATGCTCATCCTTTCTGTTGCGGTTTCTGTCGGTGCTGTTCCCGAAGCATTACCGATCGCACTAACGGTTATTTTGTCTATTGGTGCAGAACGAATTGCAAAAAAGCGTGGGATTGCTCGAACACTTATCGCAGCAGAAACCCTCGGATCGACAAGTCTCATCATGACGGACAAGACGGGGACACTGACCGAAGCGAACATGCGATTGGTTGGTGTATATGATGTGGACGCATGTGCTGGAGACGATACGATGGCACGACCATATATTGAACATGACAGAACTCTTTTAGAGATGGCACTTGGCAATGTCGATATTCTGGTTGAAAATCCCGATGACGCTATCTCGTCGTGGACATTCAAAGGTAAACCGTTCGAAGTCAATATCGTCAAAACTGCTCGGGACAACGGTCTCGATGTTTCTCGTTTTGCAAAGGGAAGTACATCATCGATTATTATTCCGTTCAACTCAACGCACAAATTCTCTGTGTCGTCATCCGGATCATCGTATATAGTCATGGGGGCACCAGACATTTTGCTTGCCCGATCGAATATATCCGTTGAAACCTATCAAGCGATAGAATCATGGATCACAAAAGCGAGCTCCGAAGGCAAGCGTCTCATCGCGCTTGCAACGACAGAGTCTCCTGTTGCCACTATTGATGACGTGCATAAAATCACATTTATGGGAATTTTGGCATTTCATGATCCCGTGCGCGCCGAAGTTCCAGATTCAATAAAAAAGATTGAATCACTGGGTATTCGAATCGTCATGGTTACTGGTGATTTGAAGGGAACTGCGATGGCGGTGGCGAGTGAGTTGGGATGGCAGATTTCCGAAAATCAGATTCTTACTGGACATGATTTGCGGGAAATGAACGATGAAAGACTGATTGCTATTATTCCATCCATAAAGATCTTTGCCCGTGTGACACCAGAAGACAAATTGCGTATAGGACTCTTGTATCGCAAACTTGGTGATGTCGTGGCGATGACCGGTGATGGTGTCAACGACGCCCCATCCCTCAAAGCGATGGATATCGGTGTTGCACTCGGTTCGGGTAGTGATGTCGCAAAGAGTGCCGCAGACCTCGTCCTCCTCGATGACAATTTCCATACGATCGGCATGGCGATCCAAGAAGGACGTAGAATATTGGCAAATATTCGAAAGACATTTGTCTACCTCATGTCGAATTCTCTCGATGAAGTGTTTGTTGTTGGGGGAAGTTTGATCGTCGGTATCGCATTGCCGCTCACTGCACTTCAGATCATTTGGGTCAATCTTTTTACCGGTAGCTTACCGGCACTCGCGTTCGCGTATGACGAGGACTTTGATCATGAAGCATTGAAAAAGCAAACCCTCAAATCGATATTTACAAAAGAGGTCAATATTTTGATATTTGGTATTGGTGTCCTCAGTTCATTGTTGTTGTTCCTGATGTATTATGCATTGATTCTCTGGGGTGTAGAAGTCTCGATCGCACGATCTGTTTTCTTTGTCTGTTTTGCTTCATATATTCTCGTCGTATCTTTTTCATTTCGTAGTTTGCACAAACCGTTGTTTTCTTATCCTGCATTTTCAAACAAGAAGCTCAATCAAAGTATTCTGATCGCAATCACTGTGTTGATCGCAACGATGATGATTCCGGCACTCCGTGATTTGTTTGATCTCGTGCTTTTCCCAGCTGTCTGGCTCTTGTTTGTCGGGGGATGGCTTATCATAAATATCGTATTGGTTGAAGGAGTGAAATATTGGTTTAGAATAAGCAGTAAATCTACTATTTTGAAACAAGAATAATTGGTTGCTGGAGTTTGGAAATTTGCTACAATAAAGAAAAAAGTTTCCCCATGAAAACAATAGCCAGTTTCAAACACCGTCTGATGCTTGTTCTTATTTTTTCTTTCGTTATTATCCTCGTAATACAAAATCCTGTAGTTCGTTCTACTGCTCATCATCTAATACAAAAACAAAAAGAATCCATAAGAGAGTTTCGCAATCAACTGAGAAATGGTATCTGGCAAATAAAAAATCACCCGTACTTTCGCGGGTGATTTTTGACATGTTGTCAAAAATAATATATTGTGTTGAAAACGTTAAAACATGACATCATGCACATTAATACAGAAAAAATTGCGGATATATTAAACAATTATGCTGCATATGAACTTATTCACAAAGACAATTTTGAGGTCCGTGAATCTATCGCTTTTTCATCAAAAATAGTACCCGTTTCCTTTGAAGAATTTGCATCAATATATGGATTTACTGATGAAATGATGACAAATATTTTGTACGCACGGGAAATCAAAAAGAGATGTGAATTGGAATTCAATAAAATAAAGCAAGGTATTGTTCATCTGGAAAAAAAGTTTTCGTACCGTGAATTGGAAAGTCAATCATTTGCACGACTCGAAAACGCACTCTCAAAAGGTGATTTTTTTGAAAGCGTGATACTGGCATACCCATTCCTCGATATGTATCAGGTTCCCGGAGAATCAAAAAATCCAAAAAATTTTATTTTGTTGTTTCCAGGTAGTCTCAATGATGGATTTGATTATCCGGTCATAAAATTTTTGGAAAACGAAGGCTTTGGTGGATCATCTGTTTTGAGACTGCGACTCGGTCATGATATATCCAAGCTTCTCTATGTGCTTCTTCAGAAAAAGAAAGTCGATGGGATTATCAATTTTTATGCTGATAGTGGATATGAAACATATTGGTATAATTTTAATAGAACGTTGCTATACGGTATTGTGAGAAATGGATGGGATAGCAAGGGAACTGAATTTGAGAACATGCTGGACAAGATTCCCAAAAATGTCTATGCATGTGAAGGTGGCGGGTTTCCTGTCCACGAAGTCCGAGTAAGTGTTCTTGATCCTTTAAAGCAAAAATAATTTTCAAAATAAAAAAGCAAACAACTTGTTTGCTTTTTTTGTTTTCTTAATCAAAAATCTGTGCGAGATAATCATCAATGATTCTCTGGTCCATGTCGTAGAAATACATGTTGTCGTTGTGGAGTTTTGTTGCGAGAGCGACGCCGACATAGCGCCAGTGCCATGGTTCAAATTTGTAATATATGTTGTTCGGTGGATACGAGAGAACAAATCCGTATTTGTGTGCGTTTGCTTGAAGCCATGGATACTCAGGCTTGTTTTCAAAACCAGAAAGTGCACCGTTAGAAGTGCTTGTCGTAAAGTCTACGGTTGTGCCGAGTTGATGTTCAGAATATCCCTGATCGGCAGAAAACGCATTTGCGGTGCCGGCACCATAGGTGACTTTGTATTGTGTTTTGAGTGCGGCCTGGGTACCGAACGATCGATATGCAGATCCGATGAGGAGATTGAGACCATCTGCTTTTGCTGCAGCAAGGAGGGCAGTGAGGTGCGGAGCAACGGAACTATGAATCTGATATGTGCGACTCTTTTCATTTGAATATATCGGATCGATGTTTGTTAGTGATAGCGGAACATAGTGTTCGTTGAGAAAATACACTTTCGAATATTTTTTCAAAAGTTCCGGATCAGTTTCACTGAGTTTTGAAAGCGTGCCGACCGTACTATCGATCTGACTCAGTCGAAGCGCGATTGAACCGGCGTCTTGCTGTGTACTGGTAAGAGAATCAATGATGATTTTTTGTTTTGTTTCGAGGTCGACAACACGATTTACAAGTTCATCGATTGTTGTTTGAAAACTATTTTTTGTCTGCTCAAGTGTTTGAACGGTATTTGTGAGACGGATAGTTGTATGGCGATATTGATAGACGCCATAGCCGATTCCACCCAGTGCGATGATTCCGATGATAACCTGAACTCCCGTTCGATGAAAGAAATGATTCATGGGATTATTCTATCATGTTTTCTGGTATACTTTCATCATGATTGAACACGTCATCACTTTTATCCAATCCGTTCTTTTGCCGCTCGGCGGTTGGGGAGTATTACTCGGATCTGTTATCGAAGAAGTGGTCGCTATCATTCCATCGGCACTTGTCCAGATGGGAGGAGGATTTTTTCTTGTCAGTGGTGCATTGACTGCAGCGAATTTCAGCAAACTCTTTTTTGTTGTGGCGATTCCGGCAGCGGTCGGTGTGACAATCGGCGCCAGCGTTATCTTTCTTGTATTCCGCCATGGCGGCAAGGCATTTGTTGATCGTTATGGAAAATGGTTCGGTGTGTCGTGGGATGCGATCAAGGAAAAATCGCTCGTGTTCAAAAAGCATACACACGAATACTGGTTCATCTTTTTTCTCCGCATTATCCCAATGTTGCCGTCGATCATCGTCTGTACGTATAGCGCGGTATCGCGTATATCATTCCTCCGGTATCTCGTCGTGACATTCTTTGGGACGATTGTTCGTGCATACATCCTCGGTTTTCTCGGTTGGCAGCTCGGTGTCGCATATCAGATATATGCGGAAAAAATTTCTCATTATGAAAACATCGTCTTTATTGCTCTCGTTGCCTGCATCGGTATATATATAGTCTACAAAATTGCCATGCGAAAACCGCCTGTGGTACAATAGGTATTATTCCTCATATATTTTTTATGAACAAAACAATTTCTCCATTGGTTATTCTCGGTTGGATTCTCGGTGCAAGTATCGTCATCGCGGTTGGTATTGGTGCGTTTGTTGTCTATAAAGTAACACTGTCGAATAACACGCTTTCTGTTACCGGTTCAGCAAAACAGCAAGTCACCGCTGACACCGTCAAATGGGTTTCAACGCTTAGTCGTCCAGCGAAAGCAAGTACACTCAAAGCAGGATACGCATTATTGTCTCGTGATCTTGCTGAAGTCAAAGGATTTCTCGTTGCGCAAGGTATTTCTGAAGATCAAATTGTCATCACACCTGTTTTTATGGATGAGGTGTATCAGCAGTACCAGCAACCAGAAAAAGAATACACACTCCGTCAGACGATCGAGATCCAGTCATCCGACGTCGCAAAGATCACTGCTGTTGCAAAAAACATCAGTCCGCTCATCGACAAAGGTTTGCTCTATTCGACCGCATCGCTTGAATACTATTATTCCAAGCTTCCCGAAGCACGTGTGACATTGCTCGCAGATGCGATCAAGGACGCACAGGCTCGCGCGAGTGAGATCGCGAGTGCCGGCGGATCGAAAATCGGCGCACTCAAGAGTGCATCTTCTGGTGTTGTTCAAGTCATGTCACATGGTTCAACTGATGTGTCTGATTATGGATCATATGATACGTCAAAGATTGAGAAAGACATCATGGTTACAGTGAAAGCTACATTTCGGATGAGATAATCACAGTTTTCGCTCGTCCTGTTCCAATCATTTGCTATACTGATCACATGATCTCTTCTTTTTTCATTTCTCTCTTTTTCTTTGCGTCATCAGTATTTGCATCATCTGTATCTTTTGTGACAGATCCGATTTGGTTTTCTCCGGAACCGTTGGTCGAAGGCCAAAAGGTGACTGTGCATGCACTACTCTACAATGGCGAAACAGTCGGACTCTCTGGCACGGCATTTTTCTTTGACGGCAAAGTTGTTCTCGGTCAGAAACCAGTGACATTGCCTGCTGGATCATCAAAAGACGTCTCGATCAGTTGGACACCGACCGCAGGTGCACACGATCTCTCAGTTACATTGGTCAATGCGACGCTCGACAACAAAGAAAAAACACCTGTGACGCTTGATCCCAAAGACGTCCCGACGCTCCGTGTGACTGTACCAAAGAAACTTTCCACAAATGCGGACGGGGAAACCGAAACATTTCCAACGATTCAAAAAGGTTTTGATACAGTAACAGAAAAAATCTCCAGTGTTTTGCCGGATCCGATCGAACAAAAAGTTGATACTATTTTTTCAAGTGTCGAAGATTTTCGAACAGTAACAGCAGTCGATATCGAACTCAAGCGCCAAGAATACAAGCAAAACATCAAAGACGCGTTTGATGCAGACATCACGAACGGCGCAGATGCGATTACGAACAATGGAGAAATGAAAGACGTACAACTCAAAAAACCCCTCGCGTATGTCGGATTATTTTTCATGACGCTCTTTGGTTTCATTTTCAAAATAAAAGCAGTGTTCTATGTTGTTGGAATTATCATTCTCTATGTCATCATCCGCAAAATCTTCCGATTGTTTAAAAAGAAAGAGGAATAAATTCTATTTGACACTTTAAAATAATGTTGATACTATAATAAAAAATATATTAAATTATAGTAATCATGGGATCAGAATCATTTTATGGTAATGAACTTTTAAAAAAGTTTTCTCATATAAAATTTTTAATCGTTATAAATACAGAAGATTTTTTGGTTGGTGACGGGAATTGTCTAAGAATATTAATTCCCACAGAAAGAACTTTAACTATTGAAAAAATGGCCAATGGAAGTCTTGCGTTGGTATGTGATAAAGGATTTATTTGGGATGCATTTATCCAAGAAGAAAAAATAAAAGATTTCTACGGTAATGAAAAAGTAGAAAAAATAGGTTCCGGAGATGCCTTTGTTACAAAAGACTCTTATGTAAATTATAAAGGAAAATTTCTTCTTAAACACCTTATTGGTGAAAAAACAATCGCCACGACTTGATTATTATAGTCTGAAAAAGCAGGTAATTCCTGCTTTTTTTATTTGTATTGTATACTAGACCCATGTGGAAACGCGTTGTCTTTGATCTCATACTTATTGTCAGTGTTTTTTTTCTACCGTTTTGGATAACGGCTATTTTGCTCGTTGCTGGCACGGTGCTTTTTCCATGGTTTGTTGAACTCTTTTTCTTTAGTCTCCTCATCGATCTGATATTCGGGGTTCCTCAGTTGCGATTTTTCAATTTTCAATACATCGTCACACTGTTCGCGGCTGTTATTTTCATCATCTATCAACTCATTCGTCCACGTCTCAAGCGTATAACTCTATAAGCAACTTATGATGATACGATTCCGCCGTTCAAAAAAGATTCCGCTGTATGAGATCAATCCCGACGAGGTGTTGCTCGATGCACGTAACTTGCCGGACTTTGACGTGCAGCAGTTCGAAGGTCGCATCGAGAAACCAATTTCAAAAAAGACGATCCAATTTTTCTCGCTCGCTGTTCTCGTCATCGGTATTTTGTTTCTGGGACGCGTCGGGTATGTCAGTATCGCGCGCGGCGACTGGTATCTGACAAAGAGCGAACAGAACAGCTTTGACAAGATTCCACTCTTTGCAGATCGTGGCATGATCTACGACAGAAATCAGATGTTACTTGCATGGAATACAGATGTCGAGAACAGGGATATTCCTGATCGGACCTACATCGCAAAGAACGGGTTCTCACATATCTTGGGTTACGTCAGTTATCCTGACAAAGACTCCTCTGGGCGGTTTTGGCAGACAGAATTTGTCGGCCGCGGTGGTGTCGAGAAACTTTACAATGATGACTTGAGTGGTGTGAATGGTGCGCAAGTTTTGGAAACTGATGTGCATGGAGAAATTCAATCGAAAAATATCGTGAACCCGCCGACTGACGGTGCACCACTCAATCTCTCGATCGACGGCCGCGTCCAAGAACAGTTGTACAATTCGATTGTTGAACTTGCCGAGAAATCTGGCTACACTGGCGGTGCAGGACTCATTATGGATGTGCAAACAGGAGAATTACTCGCGCTGACAAGTTATCCAGAATACAACGCAAATATTTTATCGAAAGGTGAAGACACTGCAACGATCAATCTCTACAACAAAGACAAGCGCAAGGTTTTTCTCAATCGCGCACTCTCCGGACTCTACACGCCGGGTTCCATTGTGAAGCCGTTTCTCGCGATCGGTGCGTTGACAGAAAATATCATCAGTCCAACGAAACAAATTTTTAGTTCCGGTTCGATCTCGATTCCAAATCCGTACAATCCGGGACAAAAAACGGTGTTCAAAGACAACAAAGCACATGGATGGGTCGACATGCGACAAGCGATCGCTGTGTCATCGAACGTCTATTTCTATACGATTGGTGGGGGATATCAGGGACAGGAAGGATTGGGTATTACGCGCATGGAAAAATATTTCCGACTTTTTGGTATGGGGGAAAAAACAAATATTTCGCTCGGTGACAAAGATGGCACGATCCCAAATCCCACATGGAAAGCAAAAAATTTCAAAGGCGACATCTGGCGTATTGGTGATAGCTACAACACTGCGATCGGTCAGTATGGCGTACAGGTGACGCCGGTCCAGATGGTTCGCGCGGTCGCCGCACTTGCGAACAATGGCAAGCTACTCACACCGCATATTATCGCCGGTCAGACGCCGGAAGTGATCGAAACGATCCCGCTTGATCCGTCGGACCTCCAAGTCGTCTACGACGGTATGCGTCTGGTGGTGACCGAAGGAACGGGTCATTACCTCAATTTCCCCGGAGTTTCTGTCGCTGCAAAGACGGGTACCGCACAGGTCGGTGCCCGCAACCAGTTCGTCAACTCATGGGCGATCGGCTTCTTTCCATATGAAAAACCGCGCTATGCCTTTGCAGTTCTCATGGAGAGTGCACCGAATGTGGCCAGTGCGACCGGTGCTGCCTATGCCATGGGGAAAACTGTCTATTGGATGGATATAAATACCCCTGAATACACGGAAATACGCTAGATTGACTTTGGGTCATAGAATGCTAGAATACCCAAACTATGACGGAATATATCACCGCAGAAAAGAAAATTGAACTCGAAAAAGAACTCGCACGTCTTGCCGGTGTTGACCGCAAGGAAGTGTTGGCAAAACTCGAGTACGCAAAGTCACTCGGTGATTTGTCTGAGAACGCGGAATACCACGAAGCTCGCGATGAACAGGGCAAGCTCGAAGATCGCATCCAAAAGATCGAACACATTTTGAAAAATTCTACTGTTGTGACATCACACCATGCAGATCTCGTTGAAGTTGGGACTACTGTGACTGTTTCAAAAAAGGGAGGTGATAAAAAAGTCTACAAGATCGTCGGTGCCGAAGAAGCGGACATGATCCAAGGCAAGATCTCAAACCAGTCACCGCTCGGTGCTGCACTCTTTGGGAAAAAGAAAGGAGACACTGTCTCTGTTCACGCTCCAGCAGGAACAATCGAATATACTATTGTTTCTATTGAATAATCTGAATTTCAACCTCATCCGCCTTTCAGGCACCTTCTCCTAATCTAGGAGAGGACTGAGGTGAGGTTGATTTAGATATTAGAAATTAGACATTCTTAATCTTTCACAGATACTTGGGCGTATGCTACTATAGACAAATGGCATCACTTGAAGAACTCAAACAGATTCGCGTAGAAAAATTGGAACGATTGCGCATGGCGGGCATGGATCCGTATCCAGCAACCGTTCCTCGTGATTATTCTCTCAAAGAAGTAAAAAAAGGTTTTGACGGTTTTGGCGAACGAGAAATATCTCTCGTTGGTCGTGTTATGGTCCTCCGTGGCCAGGGCGCGATTCTTTTTGCTGTGCTTTCTGATGGTACTGACCGTTTTCAAGCCGTGTTTAAAAAAGACGAAATCGATGAATCAGCCTTCGCTCTCTTTACCGACACTGTCGACATGGGCGACTTTATATCAGTCACCGGCACACTGTTTGTCACGCAGCGTGGTGAACAAAGTATCCTCGTCCGTTCATGGATGATGGCGACGAAAGCATTGTTGCCATTGCCGGAAAAATGGGCAGGACTCCAAGACACCGATGAGCGGTATCGCAAGCGCTACCTCGAACTCCTTTCTGATCAAACAGTCTTTGATCGGTTCACACTCCGTTCAAAAATAGTTTCTGAGATCCGCCGATTCTTTGATGAACGCGGTTTTCTCGAAATAGAAACACCAATATTGAAACTCAAAGCCGGTGGTGCGATGGCACAGCCGTTTCTGACGCATCACAACGATCTCGATATTGACATGAAGCTTCGTATCTCGCTTGAGATCGAGCACAAGATGCTCATGGCGGGCGGTTTTCCTGCGGTCTACGAGATCGGCAAGAATTTCCGCAACGAAGGATCCGATCCGACCCATATCCAAGAATTTACCATGATGGAATGGTATGCCGCGTACAAAACCCTCGAAGACAATATCGCGTGGACCGAAGAGCTTTTGAAATATTTGGCGACACATGTCGTCGGCAAGACATCGTTTACTGTCTATGACAAAGAAGGACAGGGAACTATTGTCGACTTTGATGGCGTTTGGGAACGCAAGACCTTTGCCGATCTTCTCCGTGAATATGCAGGGGTTGAGATGACGACAGCAACGATCGAAGAATTGCAAACAGAATCACAAAAATATGGAATGGACGCCAAAGAAGCCGCGAAAACCAGTCGTGCAAATCTCCTTGATTTCATCTACAAACACACTGCTCGTCCGAAACTTATCAATCCAACATTTGTCATCAACTACCCAGGTGATTTGAAACCGCTTGCCCAGCAAAACGAAGACGGAACAGCACAAGTCGCCCAGCTCATCATCGGCGGTGCCGAGATCACGAATCAGTACGCCGAACTCGTTGACCCGCTCGTCCAGCGCATGCTTCTCGAGGAACAAATGAAAGCGAAAGAGGGCGGGGATGCGGAGGCGATGGAGATCGATGAAGATTTTCTTACGGCAATGGAGCACGGTATGCCACCAATGACGGGATTTGGTATGGGTATCGACCGCCTCGTTGCCATCTTTACCGAACAAAAAAACCTCCGTGATACAATCTTTTTCCCAATAATGAAACCGAGAGAGTAAATGAACTTTTAAGATAAAATTATGAAAAAGCTTACAGAACAAATTGTTAAATTTAGAAATGCTCGTAATTGGAAGCAATTTCATAATCCAAAAGATCTTGCTATTTCTCTATGTTTAGAATCCTCAGAAGTATTAGAACATTTTCAATGGAAAAATCTGGAGGAAATGGAACTTCATGTAAAGAAAAATAAAAAAGAAATAGCAAAAGAACTTGCTGATGTTTTGTACTGGGTTTTGTTAATGTCTAATGATTTAAATGTTGATCTTGAAAAAGCTTTTATTTTAAAGATGAAAGAGAATAATAAAAAATATCCTGTAAAAAAATCTAAAAATAAACATAGTAAGTATACTGAATTATAAAATGTCTGAAATAAAAACTTTTCCATTTAATAGAGAGGATTTTGATCAAATTAAGAATTTTAAATTTGGTAAAAATTGGCCTGTTGTTTACATTTTAGAAGACAAGAAGGAAGTTTATATTGGTCAAACAGTGAACGCTTATTTTCGAAGTAAGCAACATTATGAAAATCCGGAAAGAGCGAAGTTAAAAGAAATTCATATTATTACTGATGAAGAATTTAACATTTCTGCCGCTTTTGATATCGAGTCTTGGTTAATTCAGTATATTTCTGCTGACGAAAAGTTTATTTTACAGAATAGTAATGGGGGTTTAAAGAATCATAATTATTACGACAAGGTAAAGTACAAAGCAAAGTTTGAAATAGCTTGGGAAAATTTACGACAGATGGGTTTAGTAAAAAATACTCTCGAGGATTTAAAAAATAGTGATTTATTTAAATACTCACCATACAAGTCTCTAACAGAAGATCAGTTTACTGTCGCTAGACAGATTTTTAAGGATATAAAAAAGAATGAATACAATACTTTTATTGTAAATGGTAAACCGGGTACAGGTAAAACAATTTTAGCTACATATCTTTTTAAATACCTCAAAGAACAGGAAGAAACAAAAAATATGAATATTGGTCTTGTTGTACCAATGGCCTCACTTAGAAAAACAATTGCTAGAGTTTTTTCTAAAATAAAAGGATTAAAATCAAATATGGTTATTGGTCCAAATGATGTTGTAAAAGATAAATATGACTTATTGATTGTTGATGAATCACATAGACTACAAAGACGAAAAGGTATTATGGGTTATGGAGCTTTTGATAATGTAAGTCGGGGACTTGGTTTGGATAATAATGGCACACAACTTGATTGGATTATGAAGTCGTCAAAAAACCAAATTTTCTTTTATGATGAAAATCAAAGTATAAAACCAGCTGATATTCGTCCTGAAGATTTTAGAAAATTAAATGCTAAAAAATATGAATTGAATTCTCAGATGCGTGTTGAAGCAGGCGAAGAGTACATTAAATTTATTGAAGACATTTTTGATTTAAAAATACCCCAAAATACAAGTTTCTCAAATTATGATTTTAAAATATTCGATAATGCAGAGCAAATGGTTAGTGAAATTAAAGAAAAAGACAAAAAGCATAAATTGGCCCGCGTTGTTGCTGGTTATGCGTGGCCATGGCACACCGCAAAGGGAACTCGTGATTATGATATTGAAATAGGTGACTTGAAATTGGTCTGGAATTCCGTTGCTCAAGACTGGGTTAATTCACCCAATGCTATAAATGAAGTTGGTTGTATACATACAGTTCAAGGTTATGATTTGAACTATGTTGGGGTTATTATTGGACCTGAGTTTTCATATGACCCTGTAAATAAAAAATTTAAAGTTGATCGTGAGAAATATTTTGATATAAATGGTAGAAATGGCATTACTGACCCAAATGAACTTGAAAGATATGTAATAAATATTTATAAAACATTGTTAACTCGCGGTATAAAAGGAACTTATATTTATATCGTTGATCAAGGTTTGAGAGATTATTTTAATGAAATAATAAATAAAGAAGTTACATCCATTAAAAAAGAAATTACTTCAAAAATAATAAAGTCTCCATATGCTGGCCAGATGGTAAAGCTTCCGCTTTTTGATTCGGCTGGTTGCGGGGAATTGATGTTTGCGGACTCTACCGTTCAGGAAATGATAGATGTTCCAGTAGAATATATTTCTAAAGGTTCAAAATATTTTGTACTTCGTACTACTGGAGATTCCATGAATAAAGCAGGGATAAATGATGGAGACCTCGTCTTGTGCCGTAAAAATTATCATCCAGAAATAGGGAATAGAGTTGTCGCACTTATTGGCGAGGATGCTACAATAAAAGAGTATTATAGAGAAAATGGGGTTGTTGTATTAAAGCCTTGCTCCACAAATCCAAAACACCAGCCCATGAAGTTTACTGAGAATGAAGAAATGATCGTCCAAGCAGTCGTAGTAAGAGTTTTAGAAGATCTATAATTAATATATGAAAAAAGAAAAATTTGTTTTAATAGACTCAAATATTTATATACACCTATGTTTTTTAGATCTTGAATTTAATAGTGATGATGTTTTAGAAAAAATTAACAAGTTGTTAAATGCAAACAAATTTAAACTTCTTTTACCGGAAATAATAGAACTTGAATTTGAAAGAAAGTTTAATGAAAAGATTGAGTTGATAAATAATGAAGCGAATGATTTGGTTACAATTATTCAAAAGAGCAATACAATCGGAAGCAAAAAAGCTAAAGATAATTTAACCAAATCAATTCAGCAAGGCAAGGAAACTACCTTAAAAGAGATTCAAAAAATTAAAAAAGATGTTAGAAGTATTTTTGAACACCCTAATACTATCCGAGATGATTTAAGGCTAACTCCTGAAGCTTTAACTCAGGCCTACTGTATGTTCCTAAAAGGAAGTAAGCCTTATAAGAAATCTACGGGTGAGAAAAAAAATTACGAAAACATACAGCCAGACTGTTTGATTATTGCTTCGGTCGTTAAATACTTGGAAAACAAAAAAGATTATGAATTATTTTTTAGTACCGGTAATATTTTTGATTTTACCGAAAATCCAAAGATTAAAAATCGAGATGATTTAATTCTAGCAACTAGTATTCAGACTTTATTCAAAGATGTTAGTTATTACTTCGATCCACTGAAAATGTTAAATAAGAATTTCTCTGCTGGATACAAAAAACAAACCATTGAGCAATTTGAAGAGAAGAGGAATCAATCCTCAGGGGTTTTCAGTGTAGATTATGAGAACGCATTGGTTTCATTACAATCTGCGAACCCCATTATCCTTAATAATTCTCCTGCAGTACTAAAAACTACAGATTTAAGGAATTCGATCATGAATACAGATATTAGATTGTCCGAATCATTTCAAACTGTAAATCCTATATCAATTTCAGCAAGATCTTGTAGGAATTGTCTGAGAGCTTATGTATATAGCCCAACATCCGTCTTTGCTGATAATGGATTATGTGATAACTGTAAGAATGGTGGATTAACGTCAATGAGACTATCTCCATGATTCGCAAGCGGATTAGCAATAACTGTGCTTGTGAACACGATCAAAAAATCAAAGAAACAATCACTAAACTTTGGAATAATTAAAAGTATTTAGATAAATAATATGAAACTAGATGAATTTATAAAACAATCACTGTTAGACATAAGGAATGGAGTAAGGTCAGCAAATGAAGAAATTGCAAAAATTGAAGGCGGTACTCTAGGTTTAGATAAAGAAGCACATTTTCAAATGGGACCATATAACGGTGATGCTGGTAAAATAATATTTGATATTGCAGTAACCGTTGAAGACTCTTCTAATGGTTCTGTGGGTGCAGGTATAAAAGTTTTAGGATTAGGTACTGGAGTTTTTTCAAAACTAGGATTCTTAAAAAAGAATGAGCGTATCAGTAGGATAACATTCTATTTGAAGCCTGGGAAATATACAGGTTAATTTCAATTAAGTGGTTCGCAAGGACCGTCCTTGTGGAAATGTGAATAATTCATGACCACATGCAAAGATGCATAAATTGGATATTTGATGAATCAAGATAGTGATATACTAATCTTATGGAATCATTTGGAAAATCGAAAACACCGGAGGAATTGGATGCTCAACTCGGCCGATCGGAGCATTTTTTCAAGGGGAGAATCCAGTCCGAATCGGTTCGTGAAGCATTACTTGCGATGAGCACAGAAGAATTGAAGGCGACATATCCCAAAGAATATGCCGCATATCTTTCGTATTTACATTTAGAATCAAGAATTCGACAGGCGCCAGATATGCCGGAAGGGAAACCGTTGATAACGAAATTGTCGGCACCGACTCGCGGTTCGGGCATCAAGGCGTCTTTTGAACATGAGAGTCGGATCATCAAGCCACTCGAATCAATTGCGGAAAAATCTATTGCACAGACGGCGGCGGACATGGGGATCGGACCGGAGCAGTACAAGGCGCCGGAAGGCATGATGCACGAACAGTTTGTCGATGGCACGCCGCTCCTCAATCTCGAAGCCGATATCTGTACACCAGCGTTTATGGAAGACTTGGGACAGAAATTTGGAAAAGCACTCAAGGCACTGCATGAAAAAAATATCTTGGTCAATGACCAGTTGTTAACCAATGATTTTGGCAAATCCCATGTCATTCTCACACCGGACGGCGACGTGCGGTTCGTGGATTTTGGTGCATCGATCGACGTGAGTCATTTTCCTGAAATTTCTGATGACGACGTCGTGTCGTTGATGCGGACAGATCCATTTATGCAATTCAGTATCGGTGCGATAGGAACCATGTCACCAAGTGAACGGACTGAATACATTTCTGGGTATCGCAAAAGTATTCTCTCTCAATTTAAAACAAAAGAAGATATCATTCACTGGAAAGATCTGACATTACTCAACGAAGGATTGTACTTCCTCCAGGACCGCCTCCCGAACGTCGGATCTTTTGCCGCCGGTGTCGAAAAAGAACTTTCCTACCGTTAGATCCACAAAAATATTCCAACATTCTTGAGAATATGAGAATGTTATTATGATGGTGTGTCTATTTACCTATTCGCGCGAATAGGTAAATACAACAATAAGCATACTATTTCTTTTCATTTTTCTGTTACAATATAATCATTCTTATATAATTAGTGATCTATGCACACACTTTCAATTTTTTTAACAATGGCAGGATTTGTGATCGGACTTGGGGCGGTGACCGTTATTGATCTCCATGGATTTTTGGGTCGCAAGTCTGGATACTGGACCGAGGCAACGATCCGTACACACAAGGTTACCAAACCGCTTATCTGGATTGGAATGCTGCTTGTCATAGTAGGACATATACTTCTCGCTGCATCAGGTATGCATATCGCTCTCTGGAAATTTGTGGTTATGGGAATCATGATTCTGAACGGATGTTTTCTCTCATTTGTCGTGAGTCCAGAACTTATTCGTCGTGAACGTGAAAATCGTCCGACAGAGCTCCTTCCTCAAAATCTCCAAACTAAAATCGTGTTTTCTTTCATCACATCGTTTCTTTCTTGGTGGGGACTTCTCTTGTCGTTTGTGTTTTTACTAGGATAATAAAATAAAATTATATTTATGAACAATACATACAACTGGTACTCATAACTTATCAAGCCGACATGGGCACCACCTTCGTGGCTTTTTGGGCCGGTGTGGACGGTACTGTATGTGATTATTGCGCTATCGTTCGGTACAGTATTTTACAAAGTTTTTACAAAGCAGATTCCGTGGATAGTGGCATTGCCGTTCGTACTCAATCTCATCTTCAACTTTGCTTTCACTCCACTCCAGTTTGGACTTCAAAACAATCTATTGGCTGCTATTGATATTCTCCTCGTACTCGGCACGCTCATCTGGGCACTGATTGCTATATGGCCCCATGCACACTGGATCGTGTATGCAAATATCCCATACCTTGGATGGGTATCATTTGCGACAGTCCTCCAGTTGTCTATTACATATTTAAATCTTTAGAGTTTCTTTTAAGGATTGATATATTGAAAATTATTTTTATGACATCAAAACGAATTATTCGCGTCAACAATAAAATGCAAAAAGGGTATCGGTACGAATGCGTTGCACCGATAGGGAAACAGTTTGATCCAGAATTCAAGCCTGATCTCACTCCAAAGCAGCTGCTCGCACTGGGAGTGTTCGGCGGTGTCTATATGCGTGATTGCGTCAAGGAATTTCCTGCAGATTGGTTTACGCGTGCAAAATTTGCACCAAAGGGTATAACAAAACATCTCGCAGAATTGAATTATTTTGGTGTGAATGCATCACAACCGCTTTCCGTGTGGCGAGCAAAAGGATGGATATCAAAAGAAGATCCTCGCGGATGGTTCGAGTGGTACTGCAGGTATTATATGGGTCGCAGAATTCCCGCAGAAGACAGCAAACAAATCAAGCGATGGAAGGCAATGCGTCGCCATATCGGACAAATCGTGGCGCACTGCCGACCGGGCGATATACACTGCCGTCCTCGCCAACGACAAGCACTGCTTCATTGGGCATATGATTCTCGCAAACTCTAATCAGGGCTGTTTTCTGGGGCTTACTCAAAATATCGTAAAATTTGATATACTATAGATATATGAAAAAACTATACAAAAGCAAAACGAACAGAGTGTGGCAGGGAATACTGGGTGGATTGGGGGAATACTTTGATATTGACCCAGTTTTACTGCGGATCATCTTTATCTTTTTTGTCCTGGCTACAGGCTTGGTTCCTGGTGTCTTGACTTACATCATCGCGATCTTTGTCATCCCTGATCATCCGGTATCTCATTCAGCTCCATCTCCTGAATCTTCTTCTCCTTCCGATTCCACTGTCTCATAATTTCTCTCTATACAATTAACATTCCAACATTCTCAAGAATATTGGAATGTTGTATATTGGAAGTATGAAAAAAGATACGGTAAAAATTGCAAAGCAATTCGAACGACATTTCAAAGGTGTCGCCAATCATTGGCGGATTTCTATATTGTTACTTGTATACAAACAGCAAGGAGTGACACTTGAAAATCTCTCAGAACAACTTAACTGCAATATGAAGACATTATCTGAACATACACGACGTCTTGTGCAGGCAGGATTACTCAATAAAAATTATGTCGGGCGAACAGTAAAACATGTCGTTTCTCCATACGGCAAATCGTTCTGTGAATTTATTCATTCATGGTAATATTCCAACATTCTCAAGAATGTGAGAATGTTATTATATAACATTATTTATTATGGCCAATCCGCGAAATGTTCTACAAGGAAAAACACTCGAAATGATACTGACATATCTTGTTGATCAGTATGGATTTGAAGAATTGGGAAACCGCATACGGATCAATTGCTTTTTGAGTAATCCGAGTATCACGTCTAGTTTGACATTTCTTCGTCGAACGCCGTGGGCGCGGACAAAAGTAGAAGAACTCTATATTGATACTGTTTTGGAAAATGATACAGGAGAAAAATAATTTATACGGTCATGGTAAACAAATACGAACAAAAAGCGGAGATCGAAATAGATTTGCATGGGTATACGACTGCAGAATCGAAAGAAATTTTGGATGCTTTGTTGAAAGAAAAGAAATATGTCATTGTTCGGATTATTGTCGGTAAAGGTAGGCACAGTGTTGGTGGTGCAGTACTCCCGGATTTTGTCCGGTCGTACTTGCACTCGCACGGTGTCAGATACAATCAGTCAAAGATCAATAATGGTGGTGAAGGAGCGCTTGAGGTTTTTTTGAGATAAATTCATATGAAGAAAAAGAATTTTGTATTTAAAGCAAAAGTATGGCGATGGCCGGGAGACATGGGTTGGTATTTTGTGAATGTACCAAAAGAGATTTCAGAAAATATTCGAAAAGCATACCCCAAGGGATTTGTGAAAATTTTAGCAACTATTGGTGCGGTCACATGGGAAACATCTCTGTTTCCGCACAAGCAATCAGGTGCATATCTGTTGTCCATAAAAACACAAGTTCGCAAAAAGGAAGATATTTGGGAAGGTGATGGCGTCAGTGTTGCGTTCAACATAAAATAATTTTTACAAATATATAAAAAATAACCCTCGAGAGGGTTATTTTTTATCAATATATTTATTGAGCTGCTGATTCTTCGACCGGAGTTTCTGCAACAGGAGCTTCTGTTACAGTTTCTGGAGTTGAAATTTCTTCTGCTGGTGCTACTGGGCAAGTACATGGGTTGTTACCGCATACTGCGCATTTTGTTGTGTCGTCCATAGTGTGTATCGTTAGTGAATATCAAAACATATAGACAGCCAATCGACTACACCAACTGCTACAATCGTAACGGTACCATATATGTTCCATAAAAACAATTTATTTTTTTAAGGAGACAAAATATCAATGTGATTGTTGTCGGTGTGATTCGTTGCTTTTTAGTCTCAAACAGCGTAGTATCGGAGCATAATCATAAACAATATATCTATGGGAAATTTTAACCGAGGGGGAGGAGGGTTCAAGGGTGGTTTTGGCGGAGGACGTCCAGGTTTTCAAAAGAAACCATGGAACAATGACCGAGGCGGTGACAGAGAAACAGTCATGCATAAAGCGGTGTGTGGTGAATGTGGCAAAAGCTGTGAAGTGCCGTTTCGTCCGTCTGGTGACAAACCGGTGTATTGCAACAACTGTTTTGGTGCGAAAAAAGAAGGAGGAGACCGAGGACCACGTCCAGATTTCGGCAACCGTGGACCAAAACGGGATTTCAATGATCGTCCGTCGCCACATCGTGATTTCGGACACCTTGTGCCACCACATGAAGAAACAAAGAAACAATTGCGTGATATCAATATCAAGCTTGATCGCCTGATTGAATCAATTGAAAAACTCACCCGTGCTCGACAAGAATCAAATCCTGCACCAAAAACTTCTTTTGTGCCAGAAAAAGTAAAAGAAGAAATAAAGAAAAAACCAGCAGCGGCTCCTGTCAGTAAAGTTCCAGCAAAGAAATCTCCAGTAAAAAAGACCACAGAAAAGAAAGGAAAAGCAAAAAAGAAATAATTTTTTACTAACAAAACAGATTCCGCACTTTCAAGTGCGGAATCTGTTTTTCTAGGAGATGTAAAATATCCACAAGTAGAAAACAGGGAACGGGTATATGATGGAATTATGAAAAACATTTTTGAAAAGTTGTTTTCTGTGACAACACTGCGTTTGCTCATGGGTTTTATATTTTTGTGGGCATTTTTGGATAAGTTGTTTGGTTTCGGGATTGCGACAACCTCTGCAAATGCGTGGATCAATGGCGGTTCGCCGACATCAGGATTCCTTGCTCATGCGGCACAAGGACCCCTCATGTCATTTTTTAACAGTCTTTCCGGAGTTCTGTTGGTTGATTGGTTGTTCATGTTCGGACTTTTGTTTGTCGGTGTGACATTGCTCGTGAATCGTTTTGTGCAATGGGGAAGTATTGCTGGGATACTGTTGATGATCCTCATGTATTTGGCACTTTTGTGGCCTGCAAACAATCCGTTTGTTGATGAACATATCATCTATGCGGTACTTCTCGGATATATAGGACTAAAATCAAGAAATATATAAAGTACAAATAAAAAATCCCCGATATTCGGGGATTTTTTGCTGTTATGACAGTATTTTTTTCTTTTTTTCTTCTCTCAATAAACTCATTTTTACAGAAAGCAGGAATGCTTCGTATGAGTCTAAAAATCGCTCTCTTTTTAGTAATGCTTTGGCAAGTGTTACTGATCGTGTTTTGCTGACCAATATTTCTAAACTGACCATATCTATGTGTTCAAACCTTGGTCCTTCTGTGACAAATGCGTAGAGTTCTTCTTTTGTGAATGGTACAGGAAGCATTTCTTTTAACTGATACGGTTTATCATTTGCAATACTATTGATTGCATTTTTTGCATTAATCTTTTGAAAATGATTTTTTATCTTCGATTTTATGTTCTGAATTTTTTCAGAAAGAATGACATTTACAATTTCTTTTTGAATCCATGTCGTGTTTGAAAAAGGATACACCGCAATGAGTGCAGTTATTTCTTTTGCGGTGAGGGATTCAATGAATTTTAAAAACAGTGAATATTCATCTGTTGTTTTTTCAAAACAGATAAAACGATCGTCTGGACTGATAGAGGACCAAACTTTTTTCCCGATTTTTTCTGTTATGCAGTCGCATTGTTTTTTGAATTCAATGAGTCCGGCCAATAGTATTTGAGCTTGTTCCGTTGTTTCGTTTTCTTTCCATGATGCGATGAACGCGCGTGCTGCTAGTTTTGGAATGGAATGTATTTTTTCAACTAATGGAGGGTGTCCGTAGTATTTTGGTGCATGATGAACAAATACAACTTCGGGTGTAAAATCAGGATTTTTTTCAATGTCTTTTATAAGATTTTTCAATCCTATGACAAAGTTTGCAAAATCTAATTTTGCTAAATCTTTAATTTTTTTACCAAATTCAATAGACGCAACAATGCGTTTCTCTGTTAATTCTTTTTCTAATACAGGCATGGTATTGTTTTTTTAAGTTTTCCGTACTATACAGTAAAATTTAAAAAAATCAAGATTCCTATACTATTCCAATAAAAAATCCCCGTGATGTGATCGGGGATTTTTGCCGCAGCCGCGGACAAGATTATTCGCAAGCAAAATACGGTTTGCCATGAGTTAGATCTTTTTCGTATATTTTTGAGCGATCATGGCCAGGGGGATTGAGAATTTTCTTTATTTCTTCGCGGTTGTTTTCCAGTGTTCCTTTTTCTAAAGCGCTTTGATAGTCAAAGCGCCAATAGTTGTTATTTGATCCAAAATTAAGGTTTTGGGTCACGCTTGGCCTGTTGTTCATGGTTTTAATAATTAATGAATGATTTGACAAGACTATATACTAGTTTTGTATTTTGTGCAAGCAACTACTTATCCACAAAAACCTTTATTTTCCTTTTGAAAAGGGAACTAAGTGGTTTATAATGTCAGATAGTGGGATGAAGTGGGGAATAATTTTTCATCTCATACGACCATGTTAATCGGCGAATATATCCATACAGTTGATGAAAAGAACCGCCTTTCTCTCCCGGTAAAATTCCGCAAGGAATTGGGAAAGAAATTGGTACTCACACGCGGTCTCGATCGCTGTATCTTTGTCTTCACAATCGACCAGTGGAGAGACATTGCGGGCCGACTCGGAGAGCATTCGCTTCTCTCCGCAGATAACCGTAGTTTCAACCGATTCATGTTCGGCAGTGCGACAGAAGTCGATGTCGATGCCAGTGGGCGCATTCTTCTCCCTGACTTTTTAAAAACGTACGCAGGGATAATCGGGGAGAAAGTTGCGCTCGTGGGCATGCAGACGCGAGCAGAGATTTGGCACGATGCAACATGGCAGACCTACAAAGCTGCTGTTGATGGCCAAGCAGATCAGCTTGCGGAAAAATTGAGCCACGTCGGCATACTCTGATGCACATTTCAGTCCTTTTACACGAGATAGTTGATCACGCAAACCTTGCTCCTGGTTCAGTCTATTTTGACGGAACAATGGGTGGCGGTGGACACGCGAAAGCGATGTACGAACGATACGCACCGATCACGGTCATCGGCTGTGATGCGGACCAGACGGCGATTGCCCGAGCAGAAGCAGTCCTTCGGGATGCTGGTTGCCAAGCAACGCTCTTTGTCTCAAATTTCCGCCAGGCGAGCAGTATCTTTGCTGAGCGGTCATTGCCACGACCTGACCTGATTCTCCTTGATCTTGGTCTCAGTTCGTTTCAGTTTGATACGGACAAACGCGGATTTTCATTTCGCCAAGAGGAGCCATTGCAGATGACACTCACGGCGGAGGCTGGTGATGCAATGACAGCATACGATGTCGTCAATGGTTGGGAAGAAGAAAATTTGGTCACGATCTTTCAAAACTATGGTGAAGAACGATTTGCAAAACGTATCGCGGTGGCAATTGTCGACGCACGGGCAACTGCACCGATCACTACAACGACGATGCTTGCCGAGATTGCAAAGAATGCCGTACCAGTCTTTGCGCGGTTCGGACGAATTCATCCGGCAACAAAGATTTTTCAAGCGATCCGCATCGCAGTCAATGACGAGCTTGGTGCACTTCGAGAAGGTATTACGTCACTGTTTGAACTTTTAGCTCCCGGCGGACAGATGATGATCATCTCGTTCCATAGTCTCGAAGACCGCATCGTCAAGAATTATTTCAATACGTTCAAAGAAGAAGGTCGGGGACAGGTTATTACAAAAAAGCCGATTGTACCGACAGATGATGAAATAGAAAAAAATCCCCGGTCACGAAGTGCTAAATTACGAATAATAAAAAAACTATGACACAACACTATATCCAAAACCACATAGCAGCACTCACCAGTACAAAGATTTTGTACCGCGTCTTTGGTGTAACAGCAGTCGTTCTCTTTGCGGTATATGTCGGACTTGTGACGAAGACGACGTTTGTTATCGTGTCCACAAAAGGTATCACAGAAAATGTGTTGAAGATCCAATCTCGCATTGCACTCGCAAATGCCGAATATTTTGAAGGTATCAATGCATTGGAAAACGATGCGACTGCTCGCGCATCATTCTCTGATCCAAAAAGTGTATCATTTGTCTCCCGTGTGAGTGGACTTGCAAGTGCTTCACATCGTATACTGTTGTCATATGACAACCGCTAATACCAACGCGCCACTTCGCATCAGACTGCTCTCTCTCGGTGTCATCCTCATTGCACTTATCTGTGTGGTGCGGCTTTTTTTTGTGCAGGTCATTCATAGTGAAGAATATAAAGAAGAAACGGATCGTCGCTATGTGTCTGCGAGTGAAGGTGTCTTTGATCGCGGTATTATTTATTTTCAAAAGAAAGATGGCACGCATATTGCGGCAGCGAGTATTGTGTCCGGATACAAGCTCACAGTAAATCCATCGCGCATCAAAGATCGCGCTGCTGCATATGCATTGATCGCCGGTATTGTGCCGGTTGAACAAGAATTGTTCATGTCTCGAACGGCTGATACGACCGATACGTATGCTGATTTTCCAGATCGTTTGACCGAAGAACAAGCAGCAGCGATTTCAGAACTCAAAATTGCAGGTGTCCAAGTCATCCGGCAGAAATGGCGTTTCTATCCAGGAGGGGAACTCGGTGCTCATATACTCGGTCTTGTCGGATTCAAGGGCAATGATCTCGCGGGTCGCTACGGTATCGAACGATCATACAACGAGACACTTGCACGGCGTGCAGAAACGCTCTATATCAATCCATTTGCCGAAGTATTCACGAACATCGCACGATCACTCTTTGTGAATACTGTTCGTGAAGGAGATGTCATAACGACGATTGAACCGACTGTTGAACAGTATCTCGACAGCTCTCTTGCTTCGATCAATGAAAAGTATCATCCGGACCAATTGGGGGCTATTGTCATGGATCCACAGACGGGTGCGATTCTCGCGATGTCTGTCTATCCACCGTTTGATCCAAATGATTTTTCTACGATTAAAAATGCGAAACAATTCGGTAATCCGTTTGTCGAACACGTGTATGAATTTGGTTCCGTTATCAAGCCGTTGGTGATGGCGCTCGCGCTCGATGCCGGTGTGGTGACACCGGAGACGACGTATACCGACCGTGGGTTCGTCGTCGTCAAAGACAAAACCATCAACAACTTTGACAAGAAGGGACGAGGTCTTGCGACAATGCAAACAGCACTCGATCAATCTCTTAATACGGGTATGGTGTTCGCTCAACAACGACTCGGCAAAGAAAAATTCCGTGACGGCATGCTTCGATATGGGATTGGTGAGAAAACAGGTGTGGATCTGCCGAGTGAGACGACGGGGCTCATCAGTAACTTGAAAACCAACGGTGATGTTGAGTATGCCAACGCAGCATTCGGGCAGGGTATCGCACTGACACCGATTGCCGCGGTCCGCGCGTTTGCTACACTCGCAAATGGTGGATATCTCGTCACACCTCATGTCGTTGAATCTATCGAGTATCCAGATGGCGCAGACAAGACACCAGAGCGGATCAAGAGTGAATCGTCAGTGTTTTCAAATCCTGAGACTGCGGCTACAATTCAAAAGATGATGGTGCACGTGGCAGATGTTATGAACAACGGTACACGAAAGATTGAACACTATAGTATTGCAGCAAAAACAGGCACCGCGCAGGTTGCCCGTGAAGATGGCAAGGGATACTATGATGATCGCAACATGCATTCACTCTTTGGATTTTATCCGGCAAGTAATCCGCGGTTTGTCGTCTTCTTCTTTGCCGAGAATCCGAAAGGATCCCCATTTGCAGCAACAACCCTCGCTGATCCATTTTTTGCAACCGCAAAATTCCTCCTCAGTTATTATGACGTGCCACCGGATCGGTAAAATAAAAATCCCCTGAACAAAGATGAAGGGGATTTTATTGTTTATTCTATTTTGACATAACTACTCCACGTTTTTCTATTGATAGGGCATGAACCCTCGCTCATATAAAAACGCGTATCTTCACAAATAATTTCCATGCCGGTGAGTGATGGTTCTCGTGTTTCCCAGTGAAGATAGACGGGAATTTGACGGTCTTTGGTGCCAAGAACCGGAACACTGTCGATAGTTATTGAAAAATCACCAGCATAAACAGTATCTCGGTATTCCATGGGGAATTGTCCATGTGGGATACCGTAGCTAATATTTCTTTCTATACGTTGATTTTTGTCAGCAATACCATACACTCTGTATGTCATCGAGAAATATTCAATATGCTGGGGAATAGAATCATTTTTTTCACAGCTTATTATAAGAAGTAAAATAAAAGGAATATAGTTCCATGATTTTTTCATTGGAATTGTATTAGGTGCAACAATAATTCTTTTAAAGAATATTATAATGAATATATCAATAAGTCAATACATGGAAAATAATCCCAAATAATGTCTTTCTTTGGGAATTTTGTAAAAAAATGATATATTTGTGTTTGTTTCTGGCCTCATCGTCTAACGGCCCGCCTCGCGTCGACTCACTTTAGTTTCAAGGTCTCGTGTTTGCGAGTCGAGGCAGGTAGGACAGCGGGTGAGAAATGGGGTAGGGACCCATTTCGCAAGGGCGGAGGCTGACGAGCCGAGCCGGGGTCGATGAAATTTTCAGTAGAAAATTATCAGTGACCTCAATCATTGAGAACCCTATATTTAATAAAAGTATTATTGTTTTGTTCGGCCTCATCGTCTAACGGTTAGGACAGCGGGTTCTCAATCCGCTAATCGGAGTTCGATTCTCCGTGAGGTCACCGCGACAAAAAATCCCACCTGCGTGGGATTTTTTGCTACACGGTGAAGTCGGAGGTATGTTCTGATATCAATCAGAAAAACTGAGGCTGGGGATCGAGATTTACTTTTGATGGAAAGTAAATTATTGAGATTCATCAATTTGACTCTATTTCATATTGTGATATTGTTTTATAAAACTTAAAAACAGCACTATGACACAGACAGCTATCATTTTTACAGATGATTGGAGATACAGAACAAGAGAAAGATTGAAAGAAATAATGGGAAAAGATGAATTTCGTAATTTTTCTGTTTCATTTTCTGACTCATTTTCATCGCCTGTTGAATATGAAACGGAAGAACAAATTCAAAAATTAGAACAGAAATCAGAAGAGTTAAAGAAAAAACCACTAGGAAAATTTCGTCTTTATTGGTTTATATTTTGGAGACATTTTCCGCGAACTGTTGCGTATGTCAATATTAAAAGCAATGAGATCTATTTGTCATATCAAAAAATGAGCGATGATATATTGGTCAGAGATTTTGCAGAAAAGATAAGAAAAGAATTTAATTGTCATGTAGAATTGCACTTTGCTCCAGAGAGAGAGTCAACCGCATCAGCGAATGATATTATCTGAGTAAAAAAATCACCCCTATATTCGGGTGATTTTTTATTGACATTTCTAATATATATTCTTTTGTAATATATCTATGTCATAACAGGGGAGATGAAACGTTTAGTTGTATATAGGTCTTATTATATTTAATTTTTATATATTTATGTTAACAACAATCGCAATTATTCTTTTGATCCTCTGGCTGTTGGGTATCGTCGGCGTGTTTACTATTGGTAGCTTTATTCACATTCTTTTGATTATTGCAATCGTCATGATTCTTATTAGATTGATTCGTGGAGAGAATCCTATAAAATAATTTCTTCCTTTTATGAATCCAGAAAATAACGGAGTATTGAATACTATTCTCGGTATCGTCATAGTCGCTATTCTCGCGTTTGGAGGATGGTGGTTGTATTCAAGTAGAAATCAAATCGCAGAAAATTTGGAGAATTCTCAAAACAACACCAATACAGGTATCAATGCCGGTGTTGATGTCTCGGGATCGGCCGGTGTCAATCCAGACGGAACACCCAGAAACGGAGATGGAACAGATTTTGATTATTCTGCAACTGGAAAATAAAATCAAACAATAGGTAAAAAAACTCGCGTATACCGCGGGATTTTTTTATTGACAAATAGTTATTTTGTTGGTAAATTACTTTCAAATACAGTTCACTAAAAACCTACACGAAATGGAAGTTACTCTGATGAAATACGCAATGATTGTTTTTGCGCTGCTTGCATACCTTATTATTATCTATGGAATTATATGGAAAGGAAAAGAAATGAATGCTGTTACCTGGGTTCTCTGGCTCATTCTCGATGGTGTCGCACTCTATGGAACGATACAAAAAGGTGAGGATGCGACACTGCTTTGGATATTTATTGCAGGAACAGGTGCGGTCGCATTATTACTTCTTTTGAAAAGACACTGGGCATTTGGATGGATTGAAATCGGTACATGTTTCCTTGTGGTCATCTGTCTTGTTGCTATGTATTTCGGGGATGCTGATCAGATCATTTGGGCGGGAAGCATCGCGATTGCGGTTGCAGGTATTCCATTCATCAAAGATTTGTTTAAGCCGGATATCGATGCCGATACGAAACAAATGTGCGTGTTATTTTTTCTCACAACCGGTCTTTCTGTTGCAAGAACTGCATACCTTGATCAAAATATGGTATTTCCAGTATTTTGTTTTATCTACTGGATATTTGCGATGAAAATGGCATACAAAGAAAAACTGTATGTAATATAAAATAAAAATTCCCTCAATACTGAGGGAATTTTTTTATACTTTATCTTGCATTGAGGTATTGATAGATGTCTTCAATAGCTTTGACCGCATCACCGGCAGCAATATTGTTCTGGTGATAGATGCCGTCGGTACAGTCACCGGCTGCCCAGATACCCGGGGCTGAGGTTTGCTGATTTGTTGGATCAGTGACGATAGTGCCAAACTCAGTGAGTTTTACGACATCGGCAACATATCCCGTATTTGGAATTTGACCGATTTCAACAAAGATACCACTGACGGGCAATGTTTTTATTTCACCAGTTTTTGTGTTTTCATATTTGATACCACTGACAAATTTTTCACCTTCGATTTCGACAGGTTTTGCGTGTGTAATGACGCGCATATTTGGATGGGCGAGAACTTTATCGACTGTGGTTTGATCTGCACGAAAATGATCGGTGCGGTTAAAGAGTGTGACAGAGTTCGTGTATGCGAGGAGTTGAGCCGCAGATTCAAAACCTGCATTCCCGCCGCCAATGACTGCAACATCCATACCTGAAAAGAGTGGACCGTCACATGACGCACAATAGACGATACCTTTGTTTTCAAATTGTGCCGCACCGGGAACATCAATTTTCTTTCGAGAGCTACCAGTTGTGATGAGGAGTGTTTTTGTTTCAAATGATTTACCACCCGCCGTAACGATATATCCGTCAGTTGTTTTTTCTACTTTTTCAGCATAAATACCTTTTTCAAGACTGAGTGTCTCACCATCTTTGACATATTCACGGACGTGGGCCTCGAGACTGTGAGCGAGGTCAGGACCACTGATCTCCGGTGTGCCGATCCAGTTGTAGATTTTTTCTGAGACGATGGATTGGCCTCCAAATTCTGCCGCGATAAGCAGCGCCTTCATGCGTTTGCGGGCTGCATAGACTGCCGCCGCGCATCCTGCTGGTCCACCGCCGATGATTATGAGATCGTATAATTGTTGCATAAAAAACAGTGTACCATAGAAAATTAAAAGAAAAAATCTCACCTAGGTGAGATTTTTTCTTTTAATACTATGTACTTCGTACTCTGTACTGTTCTTCTATTTCTTTCTTCGGAGAAATGCGGGAACTGCGCTCCAGTCATCTTCTTCACCGTCACCACCCATATCATCATCATTGATTTCGATCGTTGGTTTCGGGGTTTGATCCGCTTTGCGGATGAATTCGGATTGTGATGGAAGGGAATTGTGGATCGTTTTTGGTTCCTCTTTTTTTGGTTCAGGAGAGAGGGCAGAAAAGATTGATTCTTTCGTCTGTTCTTTTTCTATTGGACGCATCGGTTCGGATTTTTGACTGCTTGGTGCTGCATGAAAAAGAGATTTCTTTGGTGCGTCGTTTGGAAAACCAGCGGCAATGACTGTGATTTTGATTTCACCTTTTTTGAGACGGTCATCAAATGTCGTTCCAAAGATAACTTTTGCGTCTTTGTCGATAGATTCAGTGATGATTTTCGCAGCAGTCTGAACTTCGTTGAGCGTGACATCATCACTGCCGGAGATAGCAAAGAGAACACCGCGAGCACCATTGACTGATGTTTCGAGAAGTGGAGAGTTGATCGCTTCGAGGGCAGCTTTTTCAGCACGTCCTTCACCAGATGCATTACCGATACCCATGAGCGCAGATCCTGCGTCTTGGAGAACCGCTTTGATATCAGCAAAGTCAATGTTGTTGATCGTACCAGGAATGGTGATCAAATCAGAAATACCTTCGACGGCTTGGCGAAGCACTTCATCACACATGCCGAATGCTTCTTTGATACCCATATCTTTGCCAGCGAGTGTGAGGAGTCGGTCGTTTGGAATCACGATGATCGCATCAACTTCTTTTTCGAGTTCACTGATGCCGGCTTCTGCGAGTCGCATACGTTGTGCACCTTCAAAGAAGAATGGTTTCGTCACGACAGCAACAGTAAGGATGCCTTGATCTTTTGCACAACGTGCGATGGTCGGTGCTGCACCAGTTCCGGTACCGCCACCCATACCACAGGCGATGAACACCATACTCGAACCTTTGAGTGTGTCTTGGATTTCTGCTTTTGTTTCTTCTGCTGCGCGTCGTCCGATTTCCGGATTCATACCGGCACCGAGACCGCGAGTGAGGTTTTTACCGAGGTGTATTTTTTTGTCGGAAAGAGAATTGTGCAAGTCTTGCGTATCGGTGTTCATTGAAATGAAACCAACGCCTTTGACCTTGGACGAAATCATGTGATTGAGGGCGTTTTTTCCGGAGCCGCCAACGCCGACAACCTTGATTCGGGCAAACGTTTCGATATCAGGATTGAGTTTTGGCATAAGATAATGATTATTCGTAAGGCGGGAGAAAGTCTCTCGTCGGAACTATCATATCAGACCCTTGTCAAAAAAGGAATCTCTTTACAAGACACAAAAAACGTTACGGCATGAGTTGTTTGAAAAGTCGCGTCCACCATTCTTTGAGTGTCGATTTCTTTTCTGTGTCGTCAGTACGATTGAATGAATACAAAATGAGACCGTATGCTGATGCCCAGCTCGCATCGCGCCATTTGTTTTTTGATTGTATGAAAAATTCGGTAAATCCGATGCGTGCAGGAAGTCGCAATGCATCTTTTGTTCGTTCTTCGATACCGGATTGCATTGCGCCGCCACCGACGAGGATGATACCAGCAGGCAAGAGTTCACTTCGCTTCATTTTTTTCAAATAGCGGTCGATGAGGTCATAGATGTCATCGAGTCGTGCGTTGATGATGTCGTCAACTTTTCTTTTTGGATGGAGGCCATAGGAGCCGAGTTTGATTTGCTCCGCTTCTTCGAGACTTGTTTTGAGTCCGATCGCAATATCATTTGTGATGTCACTTGATCCGACAGGAAATACGTGAATACCAAGCGGCATACCATTTTCATAAAGACCAACTGAAACAGTGTCGCCGCCGATGTCGACGAGAAGACAACCAACTGTTTTTTGTTTTTCAGAAAGCGCAACAGCAGCAAGGGCGATGGGTGATGGAATAATTCGAGAAACTTCGATATCGATGTTTTCTATCGTCTCAAAGAGTGTGTCGATGTGTTTTGTAAATGCGGTGACAAAGAGAACACGGGTTTCGAGTTTGATACCTTTGGTTCCTTCTGGTGTTCCCAAAATATCTTTGCCGTCAATCCTAAATTCGATCGGGAGATGATAAAGAATTTTCTTGTTCGGATCGATCGAATCTTTTGCGGATTCTTTGATCGCTTTATCGATATCATGTGATGAGACTTCACCGTCGGCACGTGAGACGATCGCGCTGCCGACTGCGATGTGTGATGTGAGTCCGAAACTATTGATACCGACGACGGCGCGCTTGATTTTTATACCGGCAGTCTTCTCTGCTTCTTTGACTGCTTTTTTGAGACTTTTTTCAACATCGTTTTGATTGACGATATAACCGTCTTTCATGCCATTCGTCAGTGCATTTCCGGTTCCCAAGATGGTTGGATACGGCGAAGTACTATCCATTTGCGCAATGACGACTTTGGTCATTGCGTCGCCGATATCAATACTTGTGATTATTTTTGTGGTGAGTGATGCCATGAGATACGGTTGGTGCAAACATTGTGAGATATCGCACTTCCTGTTTGTCCATTCTACTACTATGATCGTATCCTTTCAAATGCAGGCATCCGTGGATAACCATGTATATCAAGAGTTCAGTTGCTGTCATCTGAAATTCTTTCGTCTGTTTTTTTATTTCACTCGGACACAAAATAATTTCTCCGGAAGTTTTCGACAAAGAAAAAGAAAGAACGTTCGGAATATAATCTTTGTTGCGGGTCTGTATATTTATTTTTTTTGCGTGCGGTGGTGTGACGAGTGCAATGGAGAGTTGATATGTTTCGCCTAAGATTTCATTTTTGATACGAGCAAAAGGCACGCGAGGGAGCGTGCCTTTTGTCTGATTTGAAACTGTGCAGTCTCCGATCTCTTTTTTCATGGATTATTTTGCTTTGCCCATTTTGCGAAGCGCATCCATTTCTTTTCGCTTCTTGAGGCGCTTGAGTGCACCTGTTTTCTTTACGAGTTTTGAAGGTTTTCGAACGACATAGCGGTTCTTTTTGACATTGATGATAATGCCAGATTCTTGCATGCGTCGTGAAAAGCGGCGGATGAGAGACATGCCGTTTTCGTTGCCATTCTTTTTGACTTCAATATTGGTTGTTGACATAGACCAAACAGTAGCATATTTCTTTTTTTAGAGCAAGTGATCTGGGTCGATTCGGAACAGGTTAATAGCCGGAATACTGTCTATTTTCTCACGGAGGTCTTCGTTTCCTTCAAATATGCCGTGTTTGTTGATCTGCCACTCTTCTTTTGCTGCTCGGATCACGAGTGTGATGTCGGAGGTTCGTTCACGCAATCCTCGGGATTTTTTAACGAGTGGTTTCCATGGAGTGAATGTTTGTTCGAGATCAGCGAGTATCGAATCTTCATTTTTTTCTGGAATGGTGAGCGTCATCGCGATGATTCTTCCGTATGGTGGGAGATTGAATGTTTTTCGTAATTCTTTTTCTTGTGTATAGAGCGGCAACCATGATCTAGTTTCGTATGAAGTAAGAATTGGATCATCCGTATGTCGAGTTTGTACGAACAATTCTTCTGTCGCGGTACCGATGATGTCGAGAAGGCGAAGAACACGTTCGTTTGTCGTGTATGACGGGATTGCGGTTAAACTATCGAACGATATGATGACGGTTTTTTGAAATCGTTCGCGCATGTATTGAAATACATATTCTGTTCCGATGAGAACACTTCCGGAATTTTCCTGCCATGCATCATATATTGCTTGTGCTTTTTTTTCTGTCGGTGCGCTGTCTTTGTCGAGTCGATAGACTGTAGTTTCAGGAAATAGAGTTTGTAATTCTTCTTCGATTCGTGCACTACCGCTGCCGAGCGGCAGTAGATGCCAGCTCGAACAACTGACGCATGTCGTCAGTGTGTCGTAGACACGATTGCAATGCCGGCAGGTAAAAATTCTCTCTTTCTTTTCAGTGACAGAAAGTGTGAGTGGTAATGCACATGTTGAACAGGAAACAACAGTACCACAATCACGACAGACGGTTGTTTGTGCAATCCCTTTTCGGCTCGCAAATAAAAATACCGATGTTCCTTTTGCGATTGATGTGCGAATCATGTCGCGAACTTCTGGCATGAGAAGTGAAAATTGTTTTTCTTTTGGTTTTTGAATAAACTGAATGATCTGGTGATTGTTTTGAGGGAGATTGAATGACGGTGGCTGGATCATGCCGATAATACCTTGCTCGAGCCGGATAAGTGTTTCAAACCGGAGAAATGTATCACTAAAAATAAGTGGAATACCACACGTTCTTGCATAGGTTTCGACGATCATCCGATAATCATATGATTTGTCCCGAGACCGATAGCCGCTGTGACCTTCGCTTTCCATGATGATGAGACCGACGTTGTCGAGCGGATATGAAAAAAAGGCAGGTGTTACGATCGCACAGATCGGCGTACCAGGAATTGTTTTGTCTGTTTCTGTTCGCCATTCTTTTTTTGTGAGTGATGAATCGAGCCGGATGACGTGCGGTTCGATGCCGTGTGACAATTCTTTTTCAAAAAATAACGCATCGCTCTGTGTGGGGACCACGATGTAGAGGGATTTTTTTTCTGCGATCAGTGTGCGGATTTTTACTTTGTAAAATAGAATTCGTTCAGCAAGTGATGCTTGGTAGATTTCTATGAGCGTTGATTGTTTTGGAAGAAGTAGTGGTTGGCGCAATGATTGCAATGATTCCATAATTCGTTCCGGTAAAAACATTCGCAGGAGAACACTGTCTGACACGCGATAAAATATCGCACACTGATGAAGAACAGGAAGGAGTGTCGTGTACATCGGCAGATAACCGGCAGACTTTTTTATTTTTTTCAATTGATATGCAGATTGTTTGAGTGCACTTTTTTGCATACTTGCCGGTATTGCTTCGATGACGAGCATGCGGGTGTCAGTCTTTCTGATTGGTGCTATGACAATCATACCAACTTCGACGGTGTCATCAGAAAAATACGATAAAGTTTGTTGTTCTTTGTATTTGGTAATCGGGATGACCGTAACGACTTTCATATATCTACCATACCATGAAATAGCCGTATTCCTACTCACTACAAACTACTTACTACTTACTAGAATTCCTGCTATACTTCGCCATTATATGGGACTTTTTTCACCAAAATTGGGCATAGATTTGGGAACCACACAAACGCTTGTTTTCGTGCCTGGAAAGGGAATTGTCCTCAATGAACCGTCGGTTGTTGCTGTCTCTGAGCAAGAAAACAAAATCGTCGCGATTGGTTTGGCAGCAAAAGCGATGATCGGTAAAACGCCGGACAGTATCGTTGCCCACCGACCCCTCCGCGATGGTGTCATTGCAGACTATGGCGTGACCGAAGCAATGCTCCGGTACTTCATCCATAAAGCGCTCGGTAAATGGAATATCTGGAAACCGGATGTGGTCATCTCCGTACCGGCTGGTATTACTTCGACTGAACGCCGTGCAGTTGTCGAAGCTGCGATTCGTGCAGGGGCGAAGAACGCCTATATCGTCAAAGAGCCAGTTCTCGCGGCTATCGGTGCGGGTATACCTATATATGAGTCCGCAGGCTACATGATCGTTGATATTGGTGGTGGTACGACAGATGTCGCCGTGATTTCACTCGGAGGTATCGTGTCATGTACATCGGTCAAACATGCGGGCAATAAAATCGATGCGGCGATCGCCGACTATATCAAAAAGACTTTCAATCTCGCGATCGGCGACAGGACAGCCGAAGAGATTAAAATAAAAATAGGCTCAGCAACACTGCTCGATGAAGAAATCCGCGCAACGATCAAAGGTCGTGACTTTGTCCAAGGACTTCCGCGTCAAGCGATCGTTTCAACAAATGAGATCACGAAAGCAATCGATCATGAATTGAAACAAATCATCAAGGCGATCAAACACGTGCTTGCTGATACACCACCAGAACTCGCATCAGACATCATCGATCACGGCATCATCATGACCGGCGGTTCATCACTCCTTCGCAATCTTCCTGAGCTTGTCTATCAAAAAACTGGTGTCAAAGCCCGACTCGCCGATGAACCACTGCTGTGTGTCGCAAAGGGAACTGGTGTGGTGATCGAACACATCGATGAATATAAACGCGCTATTTTGAGCAAGCCAACACTCTAATGAAAACGCTAAATCCTGCACAACTACATCACGCATATATTGCTGAGGGTTATTCTGGAGAAAACATAAGGACATGGATCACGACGCATATTCCGGACGGAGAAATTATTTTTCAAACACATGATGTGTTCAGTATCGATGATGCGCGAGCACTGACTGTTTCTGATATTGAAGCTGGTGGCCGACAATTTTTTATTATCCAAACCGGCAGTATGACGCACCAGGCGATGCATGCACTACTCAAACTCTGTGAAGAACCAAATCCGGCGGTGACATTTTTCTTTGTTATGCCATATATCGATATTCTTCCGACACTACGATCACGTATGCAAGTCATCGTCCTCGATGATGAACACGCAGTAAAAAAAGATGCGCAAGCGTTTATCACGAGTTCCATTCCAGAACGATTTAAAATCGTAGAACCTTATCTCGATGCACTCAAAGATGAAACACCGACGGCAAAACAATCTCTCCTTTCATTTCTCGATGATCTCGAACGAGCACTCTATATAAAGTATAAAGATAAAAATAATCTGGAACCAATCAAAGCCTGCCTCAAAGCAAAACAGCTCCTCCGTGAACCCGGTAATCCACCAAAACAGATTTTGGAGATGTTGGCAGTGTTACTCTCTCAATAATGTTTTATTATAATTCTATATCTACACCATGGCGTAGATATAGAATTTTATATATTTGACTTTTTAATAAAAAATAGTACTGTGTGTAAAGACTACGAAGTATCACGTGTGGTGATATTGGTATAGTTATTTAAAAACAAAAAAAGCCCTTATGAGGTAGCGAAAGTGAGATAATAAGGCAATACAAAATGGCTTATCAAAAAGTCGTTGAGTTGTTGGGTGAGAATCCTGCAATTTTGCTCGAACTCTGCAAAAAGTGGTTCATTGACTGGAAAATTGACTTTAAAAAGTTAATTGATCTATTTCATCAGCTTCACAAGGATGATGTACTCGGACTTCTTAATGGAACACACAAAATTGTGAAAGTTACTGAAAGTGCAAAGAAAAAAGTAACTGAATTTATGAAAAAAGTTACTGTAAAATTGGACGGTTTACATGTAAAACAATTTGATACAAAATATCTAAATATATCAATCGTAGGTTCTGATTTTGCTGATTTTCTGAATGATGTTTTTTCTGATCATGACTCTGTTTCTGAACAAAAAGTTACTTTTCATTGGTACAGAAACGTTGTAAAGGCACATGACGATATTATTTGGCCTCAAATAGGTCAGAAAATTATTGACCTGAGTAATTATAAAGATAGGGAAGAAGCTAAAAGACGACTAAATTATCTTTATTTTGAACTTAGAAAACAACCGAAGGGCGAAATTGGAAATTTGTTAACAACTAACGATTACTCAAACGCTATTGGTGTTTTTAAATTAAAATCAGGACGTATTTATTCTGTTAGTTGTACCTGGGAATCTATTGCTAATCATTGGACTATTCGTGCATGGCCTCCATGGCAACACAATGCAGCAGGAAATCAATTTCTTTCTTGTAAATCTGAAACAAAATAAATGTCTTTTAATAAAAAAGCTCTTAACGGAGCTTTTTTTGTTGCATGGACACGACATTGTTGCTATACTTTTTCCATATATGGCATACATTTTCTCAACACTTCCGGCAGATTTTATAAAAGCGCATGAATGGCTCGCAAAAGAATATTCACAACTCCACACTGGTCGTGCAACACCGATGATTCTCGACAGTATCATGGTTGAATCCTATGGTTCTATGATGCCGATCAAAAATATCGCATCTATTTCTATCGAAGATTCTAGAACACTCCGCATCGCACCGTGGGACAAATCATCTATCAAGAGTATTGAAAAGGCGATTCAAACATCAAACACCGGACTTTCTGTTGTATCAGATTCTGATGGTGTTCGCGCTATTTTCCCAATGCTCACGACTGAGAATCGTCAGAAGCTCGTGAAGATCGTCAAAGAAAAACTCGAAGACGCGCGCATCACCGTTCGCAAGACTCGTGACGGTATCATGAAAGACATCGAACAAAAAGAAAAAGACGGTGATATCAGTGAAGACGAACGTTTCAGGGCAAAAGAACAGCTACAGCAGTTTACCAACGACATCAATGCCAAGCTCGAAGATACGGCAGCGAGTAAAGAAAAAGAAGTCATGACCGTATGAGTGCCATTCTTTTTATCGTTATATTGTTTATCCTCGTATTTGTTCATGAATGCGGACATTTTCTCGTAGCGAAATATTTTGGTATCCGTGTTGATGAATTTGGACTCGGATTTCCGCCACGCGTGGCACGACTGTGGAAACGAGGTGATACGGAATACACGCTTAATTGGATTCCATTTGGTGGATTTGTGAAAATATTTGGTGAAAATCCAGGGGATGATATCAGTGGTGATGAGAAGCGAAGCTTTATCAAAAAGCCACGACATATCCAAGCCGCTGTTCTCGTGGCTGGTGTCGTATTCAATATTGTTTTTGCATGGTTGCTACTCTCAGTCGGATTCATGGCCGGTATGCCAGCATCAGGTTCTGCAAGCACGTCCGCATTTATCGCGCCACCACGACTCACTATCACAAATGTCACACCTGAATCTCCTGCGTCGTACGCAGGATTCCAGTCAGGTGATGTGATTATCGGTGTCGGTGACGAAGATACAATCATTTCAAAAGATCTCGATCCGCGAACAGTGACAGAATTTATTCTTGCGCACCCCGAAGAAGCGATCACGATCACATATGAACGCGGTGGGGAAGATTATGAACAAAAAGTGACACCGCATGTCACTGACGGTGTCGCCCGTATCGGTATCGCGATGGATACGATCGGGACCATTCGTCTCCCGATCCACAAAGCGATCTATCAAGGATTTCTTTCAACATATGGATTGACCAAGGATACGATCATTTCATTTGGTCACTTGGTCAGCAGTATCTTTGGCGGATCATCATCAGGTATTGCAGTGTCTGGTCCGATCGGTATTGCCGGTATGACTCGCGATGCGTATCAGTTCGGCTTTATGTATCTCCTTTTCTTTACCGCAATTCTTTCCATCAATCTCGCGGTTATCAATCTCATTCCATTTCCTGCACTCGACGGGGGACGACTCCTTTTCCTTCTCATAGAAAAAATGACTGGTAGAACTATCAATCATAAAATTGTGAATCTCTTGAATACTATTGGTTTCGGATTACTTATCCTTCTCATGGTTGTCATCACCTACAAAGACATCGCACGTCTTTTCTAATTTATTGACAACAGTGGGGTAAAATTCTAGACTGAAACAAAAATCACAAATACCGTTTTGTCATGAGTAAAAATTCCAATGATGTAGATATATATCGTCCTACAGAGGGTTCTTTTGAAAAAAGATTTGAAGAAGTAAACAAAAGAGCAGAAGAACGAATAAGAGAAGACGCAAGAATTGAACGCAAAAAAATAGACAGAAGATGTGAATGGGATTGGCATCCTGATGAAGAAAGGTGATATTGGAAATAAAGGGGATTTTTGAATAATCTACAAAGTACTTGACAAATAGACTCGAATAGTATATGATGTCCTTGGATGTTAATCGTGTGTAAGCTCAGACTCAGTGAGTCCCAGCGGCATCCCTTGTATTTTTCTTTATAGTATATTTACAAACCAGATTACTGAAAAGTAATCGCAAAACCAAAAACGGCTGAAACTTCTTGGAGATATCAATGAGACTAGCCATCTCGCATGTGATGAAAAACATGTTCAAAAAGAAGAAAAAGTTCTTTTATTTAATTTACATGTTGTGTATCCAGAGCCACGGACAACAGGTCAGATGCAAAAAAACAGCGTTCAGAATCTTCTTTATTGCTGCGCACTGCATCTATCTAAGGCACGTTCAAAACAAAAGCCCCCACACAAAATATTTTCTCGTTGTTCTTTCGACAAAGGATCGGAAGAATGTGAAAGTATCGTGGGGGCTTTTTTACTTTTCAGCCAACAGTTTTGTTTGACTTAAAATCATTTTCGTGTAGAATACTTCCTTGTAATAAGCGCTCAACGCGTTTTTTTATTTGATACAACTTGTATTAACTACTTACTACTCACTACCAACTACGTACTAACATATGGAAATCCGAAACATCGCAATTATCGCTCACGTTGACCACGGCAAAACAACGCTTACTGACCAGCTCATGAAGCAGTGCGGCATGTCAGGCGATGATGTCACCATGGATTCGAACGCACTCGAACAAGAACGCGGCATCACTATCTATGCGAAAAATACATCAGTGTATTATCGCGATACAAAGATAAATATCGTCGACACACCGGGACACGCGGATTTCGGTTCTGAAGTTGAACGCGTGCTCCGATCTATTGACTCAGTATTGCTCGTTGTTGATGCCCAAGAAGGTCCGATGCCACAAACACGTTTTGTGTTGAAGAAATCTCTCGAGCTCGGATTGAAACCAATCGTTGTTATCAACAAGATCGACAAGCCAGCAGCAGATCCTGTCGGTGTGCACGATATGGTGTTCGAACTCTTCATGGAACTCGGTGCGAACGATGAACAACTCAATTTCCCGACAGTCTACGCGATCGGTCGTTCTGGTATTGCAAAACGAAAAATGGAAGATGAATCAAAAGATCTCTTTCCATTACTCGATGTCGTCCTCGAACACGTCAAAGCAGTTCCTGTTGATGCAAAAGACAAACCACTTTCTGCACAGGTATTCAACTTGGGCTATGACAACTTCCTTGGTCGTCTCGCAATCTGTCGTGTCTACGAAGGAAACATCACTGCTGCTGAAAATTTGTTTGTAAAAAAAGCAAACGGCGAAATCCGAAAAGCAAAAGTCACAAAACTCTGTACATTTGAAGGTATTGCTCGAAAAGATGTTGAGAGTGCGCGAGCGGGCGAGATCGTTCTCGTTGCAGGTATTCCCGATGTGTATATCGGTGAGACACTTGTCGACAATGAAGCAACACCAGCACTGCCATCTATCGCTATCGATGAACCGACTATCTCCCTCCAATTCCTCGTCAACGACTCACCGCTTGCTGGTCGCGAAGGAAAATTTGTTACATCACGTCAGATCCGTGAACGTCTCGAGCGCGAACTCGAAATCAACGTTGGACTCAAGGTGGATTTCTCTCCGGAACGAACTGAAAAGTCTGGACCGGAAGGTTTCCTTGTCTATGGTCGCGGTGAA
Organism: uncultured Candidatus Saccharibacteria bacterium; assembly: GCA_964606285.1. Lineage (GTDB taxonomy): Bacteria > Patescibacteriota > Minisyncoccia > Phycocordibacterales > UBA9973 > CAZSFP01. Next base: position 150,397 of record CAZSFP010000001.1, on the reverse strand, counting down.
CTCCATATTGCGATTCTCCTCGAAAATATGCGCCGTGAAGGATATGAAATGCAAGTATCTCAACCGAAAGTTATCATCAAAGAAATCGATGGTGAACGCCAAGAACCATACGAAGAACTCACTGTCGATATTCCGAGTGAAGTATCCGGTGCGGTTATTGAAAAGATCACCAAGCGCCGCGGTCTCATGACTACAATGAAAGAAAAAGACGGCATGGTTCGCGTTGTCTTTGATATACCAACACGCGGACTTCTCGGATACCGCAGTCAGTTCATCGTCGATACGAAAGGCGAGGGGATTATGGGCTCCCGTGTTATCGGCTTCCGTCCGTATGCCGGCGAGATCAAGAAGCGTGATGTCGGATCCATGACTTCCATGGTTGCCGGCAAGGCCGCAGGATATGCACTCTGGAACCTCCAAGATCGCGGTATTCTTTATATCGAACACGGTACAGAAGTGTATGAAGGTATGGTTGTCGGTAACGTCACCAAGGGCGAAGAAATGGCAGTGAATCCTATCAAGGGTAAAAATTTGAGTAACGTTCGTTCATCTGGAAATGATGAAGCGATTACACTCAAACCGCCGTATACACTCTCGATTGAACGTGGACTTGAGGTTATGGCCGAGGATGAATATCTCGAAGTCACACCAAAATCAGTGCGGTTACGGAAGAAACAGGTAAGTAAGTAGTATATTTACATTTGCCCTACGTCGCTCCCTGAGTACTAGAGGGGAGCTCCTCAGGACAAGTTTTCGCCTTATGGCAAAAACTTGCTTATCCACAGATAGTATGGTAATGTATTTTGACTTACTTTCTGTAGTGTGATATTGTAAATAGAGCAAACGGAGGGCAGGATTATCAATTTATTATCATTTTTTAATTATTTAGTGTTTATGGCAATAACTCTTACATTCAAACCAAAACAGGTCACAAAGAAGATTCTTTCACCGCTCCAAGATCGGGCATATGATGTCATCGTCAATCGTTTCGGCTTGACTTCTGACGCAGAACGCAAAACACTTGAATCTATCGGCGATACGTATGGTATTACCCGAGAACGTGTTCGCCAGATCGAGAATGCGGCAATTGCTGCAATCAAAAAATCTGACGAATTCAAATCTGAACAAGCATCGTTCAAGGAACTTCGCGATGTCATCGAATCTCTCGGTGGTGTTTTGGCCGAAGAAGAATTGCTCTCTCATATTTCAAAAGATCCTGCTATTCAAAACCACGTACACCTCTATCTCGTGCTTGGTGATGAATTTACAAAACACAAAGAAGATGAACATTTCAAATCTCGCTGGACTATCGATACTGATATTTCAGACAGTATTCATACATCACTCAAAAATCTTTACGCATCTCTCGAAGATGACGCGCTTATCCCAGAAGGAGAAATGATTGAACGATTCCTTTCTCATGTCAAAGATATCAGTGCTGATTACAAAAACGCAGAAATTGCACGTCGTCATCTCAATATTTCAAAAAAGATGAGCAAGAATCCTCTTGGTGAATGGGGTAAAGCCGAATCTTCAAATGTTCGTGTTCGTGGTATCAAAGACTATGCATTTCTTATGATGCGAAAACATGGTTCTCCAATGCATTTCCGAGAAGTTGCAAAAGCAATCTCTGAAACATTTTCAAAACGTACACATCCTGCAACATGCCACAACGAGCTCATCAAGGACAAACGGTTCGTCCTCGTCGGCCGTGGTACCTACGGTCTCTCAGAATGGGGCTACAAGCCGGGTATCGTCAAAGAAGTCATCCGTGACATCATCGAAAAAGAAGGACCACTTACACGTGATGAAATCGTTGACCGAGTTCTCAAGGAACGTTTCCTCAAGAAAAACACAATCCTTGTCAACCTCCAGAATCCAAAGTATTTCAAAAAAACAAAAGACGGACGATATACGATTGCGTAATACTCCTCATAAAAAATTCCCCACAAAATGGGGGATTTTTTATATAAAGATAAGATTGTTGACATATTTATTATGTATGATATTATCTAGAAGAAATCAAAAACAAAACCCCCGCACCATGAAAACTATTCAATTTCTATCTATTACTATCTTTAAAAACGAAGATGTAAAATTTATCGGAGAACTTTTTGTATCTCTGTTCCGATTATTCTCTCCATTTTTATGGATATCCGCTGTTGTATATATGGCAGTGAACTACCGCAGTCCGATTACATTGATTGCAATTGCCGGAACAGTAATATTAACTGTTAAAATTGCTCAGGAATTTAGTAATGTTGTAAAAAATGATTTTCAGAAAAGAAGTTCAATATTCCGTCATGGTATAACCGCTCTGATAGCATGTATTGCAATCGCTATACTGCATGTGCCGTTTATAACAGCAGCGGTATTTGTGGGAAGAGATATTTTTTCTGTTACCACAGACATAAATTTTAATTTCTTGTATATTGCTGGCGGAGAAATACTGTTGTTTGTTGTAGGAATGTATATTATTACATACAAAAAATATCGTAAACTTTAGCACCTTAACAAATAATTTATATCCAATAAAAATCCCTGTATTACACGGGGATTTTTTTTATTCTCCACACCTTGCTTCACGCGGACTTTTCTATTTGGTATACTTGAGGCATGTTTTCAACTATTGATGCGCCTATTTTTTACGCTGAAGAATATATCGCACTTATAACCTCATATGTTTTGCCGATTATTCTTCTCGGGGTGCTTGTTTACTTTGCGTGGAAGTATTGGATTCGGTATGTGAACGCACATTATATTTCTGAAATGAAATGGTCGCTCATGGAGATTAAAATACCAAAGGATGTGTTCAAGTCACCGCTTGCTATGGAACTTGTATTCAATGCGCTCTATCAGACAGGTGGTCATGGTAACTGGCTGGCAAAGTTTTGGCAGGGTGGTGTCCGGTCATGGTTCTCACTCGAGATCGCATCGATCGAAGGTCATATTCATTTTTTTATCCGAACACAGACGAAATTCAAATCGATCATCGAATCACAGATCTATGCCCAGTATCCGCAGGCTGAAGTTGCTGAGGTGGATGATTATACCCGAGTGGTACCGCCGTATGTCAAAGACGGTCCATGGGAAATGTCAGGTACCGAATTCATCCTTGCAAAAGAAGATCCGTATCCGATAAAGACCTATATTGATTTCGGTCTTGATCAGGCGGTAGGACGGCTCGAAGAAGCGGAGCGCATCGATCCGATCACATCAACTCTCGAATATATGGGTTCCATTGGTACTGGAGAGCAAATCTGGTTTCAAATCATTGTTCGGGCTGCACAAGATCGCTGGATGAATAGCAAAGGTGAATTGCAAAGCTGGCAAAAACAAGGTCGAGATCTTGTTTCTTCTATGATTAAGAAATATTCTGACAAGGAAATCGAATACGACGACAAGGGTGAAAAGAAAAAACACAAGGTCGGCGGATATTCAAATATGCCACCAAATGAGAAACTTCTTGTCGACGCTATCGAACGTAGTATCAGTAAACTCGGTTTTGATGTTGGTATCCGTGCAATTTATATCGGTCGTAAAGAAAAATACAATGCCGGTATTGCATCTGGATTGGGAGGTATACTTCGTCAATACACGACCACTGACTTCAATAGTTTCAAAGGAGATCGTGGAACCGGTGTTGATTTTCCATGGGAAGATCTTTTTGGTACTGTTGTTCCAAAAAAGAAATCAGGATTGCTTAAAGCATACCGTCTCCGGGGGTGGTTTTATCACCCGTTCAATCGGAAGCCGTATGTACTCAATACCGAAGAATTAGCGACGATATTTCACTTCCCAGGTCGTGTACTTGAAACACCAAGCTTCCAGCGTATTGATTCCAAAAAAGTTGATGCCCCTGCGAATCTCCCTCTCTAATTTATGTCAGAAAATTTTTTTAACATTCGACAGTCCGAAGACCTGGACCGCATTATCGAAGAGGAGCAGGTATTGTCTCGCGTGTTCCGTATTTTGCTTGGAGTAACAATCCTTTTTCTTCTCCTTGTCGGTATATATCTCTCATTAATTCGTGCACCAAAAGAATTCATCGCTCCGACAACAATAACCGTTGAGCAAGGAGAAACACTGCGGTCGGTTTCTGAAGAACTCCGTGATGCACATGTAATCCGATCAGTGCCGCTCTTTGAACACATGGTGGTCATATTTGGCAGTGACAGAAATATTGCAGCAGGGGATTACCTTTTCAAATCTCCTGCACCGGTATATGTCATCGCATACCGCATGACACGCGGCCAATATGGCACGGAACAGATCAAAGTAACGATCCCAGAAGGATACTCACGATCTGATATCGCTCGTTTGCTCAATGAAAAATTTCCACAGATAGATATACCAACTTTTCTTGCGATGACTGAATCAGATGAAGGTTACCTGTTTCCAGATACCTATTTTTTCTTTCCATCAGTCAGTATGGAAGATGTTGTGAGTACGCTTAAATCCGGATTTAATAGAAAGATCCAACCGATCAAAGATGACATTGCGCGGTCACGTGCGTCACTCAAAGATATCATTACGATGGCATCGATCATTGAACGTGAGGCATCTGGTGATGAAGATAGGGGTATTATCTCCGGTATATTATGGAAACGAATTGAACTCGGTATGCCGCTCCAGGCTGACGCAACACTTTACTATGTGACCGGAAAAGAAAGCAGTAAACTGACTCATGACGATCTCGCTCTTGATTCAAAATACAATACGTATAAATACAAAGGTCTCCCGCCGGGACCAATCGCAAGTCCGGGACTCCTCTCCATCAAAGCTGCATTGTTTCCGGTCTCATCTCCATATCTGTATTACCTTCATGCCCCTGATGGAAACGTTTATTATGCTGAAACATACGCTGGACATCTTGCTAATAAGAAAAAATATTTAAAATAATTTATGAAAACACACCGCCTTGCATTTATAGATATAGAAACTACAGGACTCAATCCAGATCGGCATGAAATCATCGAAATTGGTTGTGTACTCATGGATCAGATATGGCATCCGGATGGTCGTGTCGAACTTGTCCATATCGAAGAATGTGAATATAAAGTAAAACCGGAACGTATTGCTGATGCTGATCCGCAAGCACTTCGTGTCAATGGGTACAATGCTGCAGACTGGATATTTGCCTACACACTTCCTGAGGCGATGAAGATGCTCGCCGACAAAACGAAGGATTGTATCTTTGTGGCACACAATGCATGTTTTGATTATATGTTTATCGATAAGGCATTTTGGGCCACTGGTATTGAAAATAAAATGCATTATCACAAGATTGATACTATCTCTATAGCCTTTGCTCGTCTTGGTCACGGGAACGACATCGAACGATTTTCACTTCGCGCACTCTGTGAATTTTTCAAGATTGAATACAAAAATGCGCATACTGCACTTGCAGATACGAGAATGCTCGCACTTGTCTATGAAAAAATGATGAATTACAAGAGGGTATAGATTGTATTTTTCTCCCCCTGTGAAGGGGGAGTGGCTGAAAAGCCGAGGGGGTGAAAAAATACCACACAAACAAATACCACCCCTCCGTCTTTTTGATTACAAAAATCCACCTCCCCTTCGCAGGGGAGGAAAAATATCCCTCTTGACGAAACCTTTGACTTCGTGTATTATGTGTAAAACTTTATACTAAAGTCATGCACATTAAAGCATTAGTAACATTCTATGTTATAGATGAGATTATATATACACAACTTCAGGAGAGATTTACAAAAAAATTGGATTATTTGCAAAGAGAAGGGAAAATTTCAAATTTTTCAAAATATGAAGAAAATGAAAGTGTTCCTTATGATGTTATTCCTAAACTTCGTGGAGATCACACAATAAGAATTTTATTGAAAAAAGTAAGTACTTTTGATGGAATCAACGAAGGAAGTAATATTTTCAAAATCGATGATCTAATTGTCGGATGGAATCTTGCGGAAAAAAAAATTAATGAGCAGCTCTACGGATATGAATCTGAAAAAAATATAGAAGAACTTCTCATTTTTATGAAAACCGCAGGTGAGAATGCCTTGGTAGATACTACTCCCGAACTTAAAAAACTCGGAGATAAATCAGAAACCGGGTACACACCATTTTTTCGAATCTTTACATTTTATCGATCGAATGACCGTGATGATAAAAAGAACGGTGTTGATTATTGGATAGATTTTATCGATGATCATGGAGTTCGCCATGACAAGATTCCCTTACAGGTGAAGTCATCCTTGAAGAGGTTGCACGAACATGGGAAAAAATATCCCAATGTTCCCGGTGTGAGTATACCAAAGGAGTATCTATTGGAATCTGGTATTGGATGTATAAAAAGTATTTGTAATGCATATATCCATGGAGAAATATTGCTTTTGGAAATACAAAAGAAAAAAAACGAAGATCTGGAAACAGAAAAATCGCTTACGCATGAATAGTCATATATTGACCTTTTATACGAAAGCGATTTTTATTTTTATACAAATAATGGTATGACTATGGATATGATTTCGCAGGAACAAAAGAAAAAAACAGTGTTTGTCGGAGTTTCAGGTGGTGTTGATTCATCTGTATCTGCGGCACTCCTCAAAGATCAAGGATATGATGTCGTTGGTGTGTTTATCCGCACCTGGACACCTGAATGGATCGACTGCACATGGCGTGATGAACGTCGTGATGCAATGCGAGTCTGTGCCCATCTCCAAATCCCATTTCTTGATTGTGATGCTGAAGATGCTTATAAAAAGGGTGTTGCCGATTATATGATTGCCGAATATCGTGCAGGTCGCGTACCGAATCCGGATGTTATGTGCAACCGAGAAGTGAAATTCGGTGTTTTCTGGGAATTTGCAAAATCTCGTGGTGCAGATTTTATCGCCACGGGGCATTATACAAGAAATGAAATTGATTCTGGGAAATATTTATTAAAAAAGGGAAAGGATATCACAAAGGATCAGAGTTATTTTCTTTGGACACTAACACAAGATGATCTGTCTCATATATTGTTTCCTATAGGTCATTTGGAAAAGAAAGAGGTGCGGAAATTGGCAGAGAAATATCGTTTGCCGACTGCGACAAAAAAGGATAGCCAGGGTGTGTGTTTTATCGGAGAAATCGACATGAAGGCATTTCTCAAACATTATATTTCTTCAAAGACAGGAGATGTTATTGATGAATCCGGCGAGAGTATCGGTCATCATGATGGTGCATTTCTTTTTGCACTTGGTGAACGACACGGATTTACGATTACCAAAAAGGGAAGTGACGATCCTCGATATTTTGTCATTGCAAAGGATATTGAAAAAAATACGATTACCGTGTCGCATGTATCTCCAAACGAATCTTCCAAAGCCCGGACGAACTATTCGCTTATTCGCGCGAATAAGCGAATAGTTCCAGATCCTGCAAAATCGTATCAAGCCCAAATTCGTTATCATGGAGAATTTTTTGATTGCACTATCTCCAATGACAATATTACATTTTCACAACCTGTACTCATTTCTTCTGGACAATCCGTTGTCATATATGATGGTGAAATTTGTCTTGGTGGGGGAATTGTGAAGTAAGAATTTTTCCTCCCCTGCGAAGGGGAGGTGGATTTTTGTAATCAAAAAGACGGAAGGGTGAATACTAATCCATATAACCTTTTACCTCTAAGCTGTTTCTGATATACTTTTTTCATGGACACATTTTTATCTTTTTTTGATGCATCAACAGTAGATGTTGCATTGAAACTTTTTTGGGCGATGTTTTTCGGAATGATTATTGGTACGGAGCGACTTTTTGCGCACAAAACCGCTGGCATTCGAACATACGCACTCGTGTCTATGGGTGCGGCATTGTTTGTCATCATTTCATTGTCGGTCGGACAGGGATTTTTTGGTCAGGATTTTGATCCTCTCCGTATGGCGGCACAAATTGTCACGGGTATTGGATTTCTCGGTGCTGGTATGGTTATCGTGCACAAATCTCATGTTCTTGGTCTTACTTCAGCGACAGGTATGTGGGTTGCGGCGGGTATCGGTATGGCGACAGGTTTCGGACTATATAGTCTCGCAATTATAGCGACAGTTCTAACACTCTTCATTTTTATTGTTCTCTGGTTTATCGAACAACAGCTCAAGAAAACACAGTTTTTTGAAGACGGCATTGCTGTTGATAAATAAATTATAATAAAAAATCCCTATCAAGTAGGGATTTTTTATTATAATGTATCTTTTTAGTTTATATTTTTTCCAGGATGACTTTTGTCCAAAATGTCTTTCTTTATAAATCCTAGTATTTCTTCTTCAGTCTCTTCTATGTGTGTACCTTTGATGTATGCCATTAAATCTTCTTTTGTTGTGATATGTCCTGCTTTATGATCTTCTATTTTCTTTAAAAGTTCAGGTAGTTTTTGTATTGTTTTCTTGTATATTTTCTCCAAATAGGTCGGACCCTTGTCGGCAGGACCTTTTGGTTTTATTTTAGTTTCTTCTCTCGCAACAATACTTGCCGCTGCATAAAAATCTTCAGCATTGATTCCTGGAGGGACAGGGCTTCCGTTATTGAAGGGAATTTTGGAAATTTCTAATTTTTTCTGTGGTGTTTCTCGCATGATGATATTCTATCACTTTTTGTATATTTCTGCATAGAGAGTAGTGTTGTGTGATACAATGAACAAGTACGGATCTTTAGACAACAATAAAACAAAGAGCCAAGGACAGATCGATGATGCCAGATATGTATCGATTTTGTCAATTTACTTGGTTGCATTCCTCACTTTGAGAGATCAGGGAAACACTGCAGTTTCTATTTACAAATCCTTGATGCTCCGTATAAAAGTGCATCCACTAAAAACAAGTAACCCGGGTGCACTTTTTTTATTTATTGCCCTTGTATTTATGGTATTTTGTGATATAGTATTTTTAAACAAAAATCGTTATTTATAATGAAAAATAATACAATTCCCTCTATTTTTAGAAATGTTATTAAATACGCAATATTATTTATTATCGGAGTTTCCTTTTTAGGAACAGTTGGTTCCATTATGCTTATTGCAACTGCTTTTGTCTTTTTTACAACTGGCAAAAATCCTTTTGCTGAATTACCGGATCCTGTGAAAAGAAGTAGAAATTATTATTGATACATAAAAATCCGGTGATAAACCGGATTTTTTTATTTTCCAAAAACTTTAAGAAATTCCTGTTCAGTTTCTGGATCAAGTTTATCCGTGACGAGAATCATGAGCTCTGTCGTGAGACCAAGATCTTTTTTAATATTGATGAATAGATGTTCAAATGGGTGAGGGGAAATCCAGATGGAATTTTTTAAACAAATGAACCCAGCTTTTTTGAGGAGATACCGGAGTGATTCGCGTTCATTCTTTCTTTCTTCTGGAAGATCGAGAATAATCATTCGCCAAAAACCATCCCATGTTGTTGGAACGAGGGTATTTTCATTATCGAGTTTGAGACTATACATTTTTTTGCGACCGTCCTTTGTTAGGCGGGCATATTCATTTTGCCCGGAGGAAATATGTTCCACCAACCCAGCTTCCCGAAGCCCTTTGAGAGAGCGCGCAAGAGCATACTTGCCCTGCGAAGCCTTGGCGGAGTAGGGTACAGCGATTTTTGAGCCATCTAGAGGCATTATACGTTCCGTCAATTCAGGTAGGGAAATAGCCGTTTTTTGGCCTAAAATTCGAATTATTTTCTTTGAATAGTCAGGTTTTCTTGACATATCTATATAGTATCAAGTATATTTAAATTAGACAAGTATTTCGCGACCACGAAAAACTTGCATAAAATAAAACATTTATATATAATCAAATTATTGAAATTAAATTATTAATTAATTATTTAAAATATGAGTAAAATAATTGGAATTGATTTGGGTACAACAAACAGTGCTGTCGCGATTATCGAAGGAGGGCAGCCGAAAATTATTGAAAATATCGAAGGAAACCGTACGACACCGTCTATCGTTGCTGTCGCAAAAAATGGCGATCGTCTCGTTGGTCTTCTTGCGAAACGTCAAGCAGTCACGAATCCACAAAACACGATCTATGGTATCAAACGCTTCATGGGCCACCGGTTTGAAGATGCTGAAATTCAGAAAACACAAACAACCGCGCCGTTTCAAATGCAAAAAGGCGCTGATGGTGGTGTTGAAGTAAAGATCGGTGACAAATTTAATCGTCCGGAAGAAATTTCTGCGATGATTCTTGCAAAGATTAAAGCTGATGTTGAAGCAAAACTTGGAGAGAAAATTACTGAAGCAATTATTACCGTTCCAGCATATTTCAACGACGCACAACGTAAAGCAACAAAGGATGCTGGTGCAATCGCCGGACTTGATGTCAAACGTATCATCAACGAACCAACAGCAGCCGCACTTGCATATGGATTCAATACAAAGAAAGATGAGAAAATAGTGGTGTATGACTTTGGAGGTGGAACATTTGATGTGTCAGTTCTCGAGGTCTCCGGTGATGTCATCGAAGTGAAATCAACCGATGGTGATTCACATATGGGCGGACGCGATATTGATCAGAAAATCATCAACTGGCTTGCATCTGAATTCAAAAAGCAATCCGGTGTCGATATTACAAAAGATCCACTCGCGCTCCAGCGTCTCGATGAAGCAGCTGAAAAAGCAAAAATTGAACTCTCAACTGTTCCTGAAACAGAAATCAATATACCATTCATCACATCTGGTGCAGATGGCCCACAACACTTGCTCATCAAGATGACGCGTGCAAAACTCGAAGAAATCGCATCTGAATATATCGAACGATCCATCGAAATCACAAAGCGTGCACTCGAAGCATCGCCATTCAAAATGAATGAAATCCATGAAATCATCATGGTTGGTGGTCAAACTCGTATGCCAGCAATCGTTGAAGCAGTAAAGAAGCTTTTCAATGGCAAAGAACCAAATCGTACAATCAACCCTGATGAAGTTGTTGCACTCGGTGCAGCAGTTCAGGCTGGTGTCCTTCAAGGTGATGTCAAAGATGTCCTTCTCCTCGACGTGATCCCACTTTCACTTGGTATCGAAACACTCGGTGGTGTCGCGACAAAGCTCGTCGAACGAAACACAACTATCCCGACATCTCGTTCACAAGTCTTCTCAACCGCGGCTGACAATCAAACCTCTGTAGAGATTCATATCACTCAAGGTGAACGCCAAATGGCATCTGACAACAAATCACTTGGACGATTTATTCTCGATGGTGTGCCACCAGCACCGCGTGGTATGCCGCAAGTCGAAGTTACATTCGACGTTGATGCAAACGGAATTCTTAATGTTACTGCAAAAGAAAAGACGAGTGGTAAGTCACAATCTATCCGTATTGAAGCAGGTTCAGGACTCACTGATGCAGATATCAAACGTATGCAGGAAGATGCCGAGAAATATGCAGAAGAAGACAAAAAGAAAAAAGAAGCAGTCGATGTTAAAAATACCGCAGAGATGATTATGTATTCTGCCGAGAAATCTCTCAAGGATGCCGAAGGAAAAATTGAAGATAGTTTGAAAACTGAAGTTCAAGGCAAGATCGATGTACTCAAAGCAGTCAAAGATGGCACTGATACAGATGCGATAAAGAAAGCCACAGAAGAACTCTCGTCTGAAATGTCTAAAATTGGTGAAGCAATGATGAAGAATCAACAATCCCAAACCCCTCCAACTGAAAGTTCTGAACCAAAAAAAGAAGGAGAAGAACCAAATGTTCGAGATGCAGAAACAAAATAAGTAATCTTTATAGAAAAACTCCTTCATGCGAAGGAGTTTTTCTTTTGTTGACTTTTCATGACAAGAGGAGTATTTTTAAGAAAAATCTTTAAATCTGTTCCCATGAAATTAATTATTGTCACTGGCCCTTCAGTATATAATATTCTTAAAATTTTTTCTCATTCTATCAATTATGGCTTTCCATTGCCTCTTATAGAATTAAAAAGTAAAGGTAAGGAAAAAACTAATTTTGAAATGGTGATAGAAAATATTGATGCAAAGATATGGCAACTTCCTCCATCTGTATTTAATAATGAAAAGCTTAAAAAAGTTTTGATTGTGAAAGGATGGATCAATAAAGAAAAAAGCAAAAAACTTTCTGATAGCACGACAAAGAAATGTACATTGAAGTTTTATGCAACAGGAGAACAAATTCTTCATATTTACAAGAAAAGAAAAGTGAATAAAAAACCAAAAATAAAAAAGAAATAATTTTTCCAATAAAAAATCGCCTCGAAATAAAGGCGATTTTTGTTTGTATATACAATAATGAAAGATCAAAAGATGGAAATCAAAGCAGGTTTTACCGTACTTAGGACCCTTAAACGACAGAATCGTTCTTGGTTAAAATAGTTTCGAAATAAAAAGACTGGTATTTCATGTGTGACTCCACTAAGCACCGTAATGCCGTTTCATAGTCTCCCAGCTATTCTACACTTTAAATTTCTATCGCAACCCCATAATAGGAGGGATCGAACCCCTGTTCCTTGCTTTCGCATTGAACCCCACCACTTGGCTTTCTGTTGCTTTGATTTCCGTTGAGGATACTACAAAAATACAGTAAAATAGTCAAATGAAATCCTTTGGTGAAAAAGTCTATGACCTTGTTCGAAAAATTCCCAAAGGAAAGACTATGACCTATGGTGAAGTCGCAAAAAAGATCGGAAGTCCAAAATCAGCACGTGCTGTCGGTACAGTTCTCAGTAAAAATTACGATCCCAAAATTCCATGTCATCGCGTGATCCGATCAGATGGCAAAATGGGTGGGTACAATCGTGGCGGCATTGCTATAAAAAAGAAAATCTTAGACCAAGAATCTCGATAAAATTCGATAAATAGTACTTATTCTAAATGTGCGCCATGGCGCACATTTAGAAATTATATATAATAGATTTATTATGTCTCAAACAAAGAGAAAAACATTTTATTATAAAGGGGTACGGGTCAATGCATTTGGAATACCAATTTTTGATGATTATAAAAAAGAAACAAGTAAAAGTACTTCTAAAAAGAAAGGCGTCTATCGTACTGCGTTCGCATCTCCTTTTAAAGAAGATAGTCCAAAGAATCTTATTGTCATGTATGACGTCCCGCATGAGATGAAAAAGGAGCGCGATTGGTTTCGTCGACATTTGATAAAGTTTGGATATGTCATGATTCAAAAAAGTGTTTGGGTTGGACCATCACCACTTCCAAAACATTTCTTAGAATACCTGAAAGAAATAAAAATAGGAGACAAATTTAAAACATTCAAAATTTCGAAACCGTATACGAATTTTTAAATCTCAGCCATGGCGCAGATTTAAAAATCAAGAATGTTAAACAGTGATCATATTTGTTATACTGGTTTGATAATGACTCAGGCTGATGCATTGCATATCTTAAAAACAGGGGCAAATGTCTTTTTGACTGGTAGTGCCGGCAGCGGCAAAACCTATGTGCTCAATCAATACATCGACTATCTCAAAGCTCGTGATGTTGTCGTGGCTGTGACCGCAACGACTGGTATTGCCGCAACGCATATGCAGGGGGTGACAATTCATTCATGGAGTGGACTTGGTATTCGTGAATACCTTACTGATCAAGATATTGACGAATTGGAAGCAAGAGAATATTTGTGGAATCGATTCGAAAAAACAAAAGTATTGATCATTGATGAGATCTCGATGATGCATGGTCATCGATTTGATATGATCGATCGTGTTTGTCGTGCGTTCAAACGCACAGAAAAACCGTTCGGGGGTATGCAAATCGTTGTCTGTGGAGACTTTTTCCAATTGCCGCCCGTCAATCGTGATGGAACGCTTGAAAACTTGGCACAGAATGCATATCAATCAAGTGCTTGGAAAAATGCCCGGTTTGCGATCTGTTATCTTACAGAACAGCACCGCCAGGAGGATGATGCATTCCTCAAGGTTTTGAACGGTATCAGAACTGGTGTCATCAATGAAACGGTTTTGGCACCACTTCGGCTGAGATATAAAAAACGAATTGAATTTTTTATTGAACCGACAAAGCTGTATACGCACAATGTCGATGTCGATATCATGAACCATGAGGAGCTCGCGAAACTTCCCGGAGAAGAAAAGGTTTTTGAAATGACGTCGATGGGGCGTGATACACTCGTGACATCTCTCAGAAAAAGCGTTTTGGCTCACGAAACACTTCGGCTCAAGGTTGGTGCACAGGTTATGTTCGTCAAGAATAATTTTGAAGCCGGATATGCGAACGGCACTCGTGGAGTCGTTCGTGAATTTCTTTCAGATAATACCCCTGTTGTAGAAACAGTAAATGGATCGAAAATCGAAGTTGTTACCGCAGAATGGATTATTGAAGAAAATGGAAAAAAGAAAGCGTCTGTGACCCAGATCCCGCTTCGTCATGCGTGGGCGATCACGATTCACAAGAGTCAGGGCATGTCACTGGACGCTGCTGTAATAGATCTCTCAAAGTCTTTTACCTATGGTATGGGCTATGTGGCGCTTTCTCGGGTGAAGTCACTCGCAGGACTTTCGATCATGGGTATGCATGCGGACGCGCTTCAGATCGATCCAAATGTTCTTCGGTTTGATGAAGACCTCCAAATTCAGTCAGAAGATATGGAAGATATCCTCAGAAAAAGAAATACAACAGAACGAGAAAAACTCGAACGGGATTTTATTGTACGATCAGGTGGAACAGTCATTGAAAAAGAGATTATAAAAAATCAGAAAAAAATAAAAGAAAAGAAGGGAATGAAGAGTGGTGAAGCAAAAGTAAAAACGCATTTGATCACCAAAGAATTACTCGACAAAGGTATGACGCTCGCAGAAGTTGCCGATGAACGCGGCTTTGCTCTAGGGACGATCATTTCACATCTCGAACAACTCCAAGAAGAAAAGATAAAATTCTCAACAAAGAAAATAAAAGTAGACAAAAAGCTTGTAAAGAAAATAGCGGAAGCGATAAAGAAGACAGGAGAAGATAAATTAACTCCTATCAAACAGTATTTGGAAAAGCAGGGAACACATGCGACTTTTGATGAAATACGTCTCGCACGACTCTTTGTATAATATTGACTTTTCCGTATAATTTTGTATTATCTACTGAAATAAACACATGCATATTTATAAAAAAAATAAGATGGAATATCAAAAAACAGTCGACAAACTACTTGCTATAGAGTGGGGGAAACTCACAACAGAATCAGAGCTCACATCCCTTATGTATATTTCACTGGTATCAGCTATTGAATTTGCAAAATCTCTTCGTATTGCGTTGGTATTGCACAATAATAATCCTCGCCTTATCCAAATGGCAGCAGAAGAACTTGAAACAGATAACTTAACTTTTGGAGATTACAATCAAAAAGGAGATCACTATCAATTTTTGTTTTATTTTTTAAAAAAAGCTGGACATCTAAAGGCTTATTATGCGACAGATGTCTGTGAAGATGATTATGTAAAGAATATTCCCAAAAGAGTAGTGTTGCATGCTGGTGTATATCAAGAAAGAATAGATTCGATGTATCATCGGGACAGAACAATGAGTATTTTTTCAAGAGAAAAAGAACTTCCCAAAATATTCTCCAATATGTTAAACAAAATAGAATTGTTTAAAGAAAAGAACCTTCCTGAACATTTGCTTGCTTTCAAGTATTATCTGGAAAGACATATCGTCCTGGATTCTGCTCCCGGTGGTCATTCTGATTTGGTTAATGAATTTGAAATTACTGATAGGGTAAATATTTTCTATGAACGCAGGCTTGATCTGTATAAAGATACATTTCGTCAATTACAAATTTTGTAATAATTATAAAAATCACTTTTTAAAGGTGATTTTTTTTGTTTCTATGTAAAATTGACTTTTTTGTAAAATACTATACTATTTGAACCAAATAATTCACTAGAACATTTACATAAAAACACTCGACTATGGACACTCCTTCATCTGTTGTTATAGAACAACTTTATTTGGCATTGGAAAGATCTCATGATAAAAGAATCACATTACTTTGTCTTCTTGTCTTTTTTATTCTTTTATCTATATATCTTATTTATTATGGAATAACAAAAAAGAAACAAAAAGACCGATTAGAAACAAAATATTTGCTTTTTCGTACTGAAGCAGAACATATGAAATGGTTAATATTTATTTTGGAATGCCATACTAATCCTGCCGCAGTACTTGGTAAAAGATTTCATAAAATCATGACTGAGGTGCAGAATGCAGACCAAAGAGAACATTATAAAGATGTTTATCATACTGCATTTTTAAATTTTATGACCCTTCAAATTCTTGAGAGGAGAAATTTAAAAGAAGCGATGCATTATTTGGGATATGTTTTGAATATCTGGCAGGAATACAATGATTTCAGATATAAACTAGTAACTGAAATTTCAGAACGAACCAAAGATCACGTCTATAATCTTTTTTCGAAATGGTTGCAAACAGCTGATTATGAAGGTTTACTTGGAATGTATCGCAATATTGATACTAGGCCCGTTGGTCCCAGTGATCAAATGGAATGGCAAGGTATGTTGTGGTTCTATAGAGATTTTATTTCTCAAAAGAATTCCGGGATTGACCCTAGTAATTTATTTTTTGAAAAAATAATATCTGTGACCAAGCAAGATTTTGAGAAATTAAAAGCAGATAACACTGGTAATTTTGATGACTACATTGAATTGTATCATCGGGATTATACAGACACTGATACAGAGTCTCAGATTAGGTTAAAACTTGTTGAATTTCGTGATTGGGCCAAGAATCATATTCATATGGTGGAACACTCAAAGAAAGCACTTGATATTATAACTGAGCTTGCTGAGTTAGATTTACTGGTAGATAAACCTGAGGTTCCTGCTGGTTCATAAGTTATATTGTTTAAACAAAAACTGCCGTACTAAACGGCAGTTTTTTTATTTGACTTTTTTGTAAAAAACAGTATTATTTTAATCGGAATATTTTCTCCTGTCAGTATTTCATGGTTTCGACCAGTACCTCTATGGTAGAGACGGGTTTGTTCAATAAAAATTATATACGCAATGTTAATGTTCGAAATTCCTTTAAACAATGGTACCACTGACCAAGAAGCAGTGGAATTTATCAACAAAATGACTGAACTGTATAAGCGGTTCAAAAATGGAACTATCTCACCAAAATTTACCTTGCAAGCACTGCAAAATGCCACGGAAGGTAAATATCCATTTCAAACAAAATTTGGAGGTCTAAAACTTTTTGGTCCATCAATAAATACTGTTGATAAATATTCGGCAATTGGACATTCACCCGATTCTTTTTTTCGGTTTAAATATGCAGATTTTACAGAACGTGAACTTGAGAGTTTTGATAAAAAATATCTCCCTCTTTTTACGTTCTTTGATGAAGAAAAACATCAGGAAATTGTACCCATTGCTCCGTATAGATTTACGAAAAGTGTAGATCTTGTCGAAATGATTGATGAGGTAATTACTCAAGATTTGTATCCGAATACAACACTTCATCATATTCAAGGAATTATGCACAGATACCTTTCTGGTGCATATGGAAAGAAAGCTTTTTTTGAAGGAAATAGTGGGAATTACTTTCTGACTCGTGATAAGAATGGGGAACCATGGTTTGTTTGGTTATGGCTCCATAATAATGGTCAGTGGTCATATCGCTTGCATAAAGTTGTTAATGAAACGAATTATGAACTGAAACCACATGCGTATATATGGTTAGCTGCCCCACTCGGTGTTCTTTAAATAATAGAAATTGAAATAAAAAAACCAGCTATAAAAGACTGGTTTTTTATTTTCAAAATTTGACTTATGTGCTATAATGCCGTTATGTCAAAAGATTATTATGAAACACTCGGTGTCCAAAAAGGAGCCACAAAAGATGAAATAAAAAAGGCTTTTCATAAGCTTGCGCACAAGTATCATCCTGACAAAAACAAGGGTGACGACAAGAAATTCAAAGAAGTAAATGAAGCCTACCAAACGCTTTCAGATGACCGAAAGCGCGCCCAGTATGACCAATTCGGTTCCGCTGGTCCAGGATTCCAAGGGGGCAATCCATATGGACAGCAAGGTGGATTTGGTGGTTTTGATTTCTCTGGGTTCCAGCAAGGTGGTGTCGAATTTGATATGGGTGATCTCGGAGATATCTTTGGAGATTTCTTTGGTGGTGGCGGACGTCGGCAACAACAAGTTCGCCGCGGCCGTGACATCTCAACTGAGATTGATATAACATTTGCTGATGCTGTCTTTGGTATCACACGAAAAATTCTTTTCAATAAACAGTCCACTTGCTCTGTCTGTACAGGTACTGGTGCAAAACCAGGAACAAAGATGGATACGTGCAAGACTTGCAATGGTCAAGGTCAGATTCGCGAAACAAAGCGTTCCTTCCTCGGCAACTTTTCAACCGTTGCAACCTGTGAGACATGTATGGGTGCGGGTAAAGTGCCACATGAACAATGTTCAAATTGTCGTGGTGCAGGTGTCACTCGTGCCCAAGAAGACGTTGAGATCAAAATCCCTGCAGGTATTCGCGATGGTGAGATGATTCGCATGACCGGACTTGGTGAAGCAGTCAAAGGCGGCACGTCAGGTGATTTGTATATCAAAATAAATGTTGCATCACATCCAGTTTTCCATCGGGAGGGGAATGATCTCGTGACAACACTCAAACTCAAACTCTCTGACGCACTTCTTGGTACAACCTACAATCTCGAAGCACTTGATGGAAGTATCGAAGTCAAAATTCCAGAAGGAATTACTCATGGTGAAATTCTTCGAGTTAAGGGTCGTGGTGTGCCACACAATTCGAAGCGCGGTGATATCCTCCTCAAAGTCACGATCACATTTCCACAAAAACTTTCAAAGAAAACTCGTGAACTTATTTCTGAACTCAAAAAAGAAGGACTCTAATCAAATAAAAAATCCCTGCGTAATGCAGGGATTTTTTTGTATATATTTTGTTGTTTTACTATGTAGTGAAGATGACCTCCTTTTCTTTTATTGCAGGTTCTGCTGTTGTATTTACTGTTTTTTCTGCGGCAGTAATGATGGCAAGTATTGTTTTTGCATCATATGGAGAAACACTGTTAACAATAACTGATCGGTTTTTTCCACCAATCGTAACCATAAATGTGTCACCAGCTTTTTTCTTTTGAAGAGCTTGTCCAAGCTTGGATGTCGCCATAATAGCAACAGGTTTGCGACCAACGCATACGGCAGAATTATCAACTACAACATCCCAGATTTTATCCTGATATGTAAAATTGACGATAGACCCAATTCCAATGATATTGGGATCTTCTGTCTTGTAGTGTTTTGGTTGAAATTTATCCCTTATTTCCTTCAGTTGGGTTAACTGAACCTTTTGTTCAGGATCTTGGTCAGATTCCTTTATACCTCTAAGAAGAGCTTCGAGGTTGTTTGCTGTGGTTGTCGCATATGCATGCAACGAAAAAGATAAAGATGTGTTCTTCATAACGTGTATTGAGTTTTTTAAAATTTCCTCTCATCCTATCATGACCATAATTATTGTCAAGAGTCAATATGTGAATCCTGAAAAACTTGCCAAATAAGGATATTTTATGTAAAGTATGGGAAATTGATTTTTAAAAAAATATAGATTACTTATGGAAGAAGAAAAATATGAATTTGCAACTGTTGATGCTGATGGTACGTTTTATCGCGGAAGTCTTCTTGCTGATCTTGTTGTAGCACTTATTATTGCAGGAATTTTCCCCAAAGAAGCATTGTATGAATATGAGAAACAAGAAGCAGCATGGCGTGATCGTGAAGGTGCACACAATGATTATATTATGGCTGTTGTTCATGTCTTTATGAAATATATTCAAGGAAAAGATTATTTTGAAATCCTTGAAGTTTGTAAAGATGTCGTAGAACAATATAAAAAAAGAACATACGTCTATACTAAAAAACGTATTGAGGAATTAAAGAATGATGGTTACAAATTGATCATGATTTCACATTCTCCAAAGATGATAGTTGATATTTTTGCGAAAGAACATGGCTTTGATAAGTCGTACGGTATCTACTATGAAACTGATAAAGATAAAAAATTTACAGGCAAGACAATGCATCAAGATCTTATTATGGATAAGGGAAAAATAATTGATCGAATTCTCGCTGATACAAAACTCAATGTCGGCATCAAAGGTTCATATGCTTTTGGTGATACGACAGGAGACATCTCTATGTTTGAAAAAGTTGAGCATCCTGTGTTGTTCAATCCAAATCAAGACTTAATTGATTATGCGAAACACAAGAGTGGTTGGCAGATAGTTGTAGAACGCAAAGATGTTATCTATCACAATCCAAAATAGCAAACAAAATACCGCATTCACTGCGGTATTTTTTATTTTATTCCTCCTGAGGTTTCTCGAGAGTGAGCGGATCGATATCGATGGACTGGCCGGTGATGCGAGTGACGTCTTTGTCGATCTTTTTCAATTCTTTGTGAGCGATGTTGTATTGATTCACAGTTGTTCCGAGTGAATTACCAAGTTTTTGCATGTATGAATCATATTTACCGATATGCATGCCGAGTTCACCGACACGTTTGATGATATCTTTGGCACCTTCTTCGATCTGCATGGCCTTCAAGCCCTGGAGAACAGTTTGGAGATATGCGAGGAATGATGTCGGAGACACAATGATGACTTTGTATTTTGAAGCGGCACGTTGGATGAGGTTTTCTGTATCTTCACCAGTAATTCCGCCGATTTTGTTGATGAGAAGATCATAGTAGATTGCTTCGTGCGGGATGAACATAAAGGCAAAGTCCATCGTGTTTTGTTCCGGTTGGATGTATTTTGAAGTTTCGACAATGCGGTTTTTCAAATCACTCACAAAGAGTTTCTCGAGGCGTTCTTTTTCAGATTTGTCAGATGTTTCAACAATACGGTTGTAATTCTCGAGCGAGAACTTTGAATCGATCGGAATGATCTTGTCTTTGACAAAAACTGCTGCATCGACTATGGATCCATCGGGGAATGGATACTGGATCTGATACGAACCGGGTGGCATAACATTTTTGAGGAGTGTTTCGAGATAGTATTCACCGAGCACTCCGCGTTGTTTCGGATTTTTTAAAATATCCTGAAGACTTTTGAGTTGGTCGGCAAAAGATACGACTTGTTTGTTTGTCTCATCGAGACGGGTCAATTTCTCGGTGATATCAGTGATGATGCGACTGGTTTCGCTTGTTTGGAAACGCATGCTCTCATGGAGTGTCTGATGCGAAGACTGGATTTTATTTTCGACAGTCCGTGAGAGTTCGTTGACTTGTTGAAGAATGAGATCAAGACCGGTATTTTTACCGGCATCTTCTTTTTCTTTCTTGAAAAATGCTAGATAGGCGAGACCAGCGATCAAAATGAGAAGCAATATGACGAGAAGTGTTTGCATGAAGACAATTATACCGTAGATGAAACCAATGTGAAAGAATATTGACGGAAAAGCTATTTCGCCGTATTCTTAAACAAATCTTTATATTTTAAATTAATGGCAAAAGTAGCAATATATATCGTATTATTTTTCTTCTGTGTTGGTATGTCCTGGATTGTAAAAAGAGCAAATGAAAAGAAAATTTCAAATTATAAGTATGTCCTACACCACTGTTCATCATGTGATAAGAAAACAGCAGACAGTCTGTTAAGGGAAATTGATAATGGTAATTATGATTTGAAAGATACATATCTCGCTCTCCGTGATGAGTGTATGGCTTGTGAAAAAGAATTATCTACTGAAATGGTAGGTAATACACCAGATACTGTCTGGTGGAAAAAGCGGGTGGTTTTCAAACGAAAAATTTGGTGACATGGAAGAGGAAAAAGAATTATCCATTTACATTCCTATTATCGAAGAAGGTAAGCCGCCAAAAGTTGTTGATGCGCTGGCATTGTTATGTTTCAAAGGAGCAGAACTTGTTTGGTATAACTCTCGAGAAGATAGGTATGATGAATGGGATGAAAGTGAGTTTTATATATACAGATCTGGGACAGTTAATTTCCATATATCTGCTGATGATTTCAGTTTTCTTTTGGATAATAAAATAATTGAACTGGACAGCGGAAGCGGAGGAGAATATGAAACTACATGGTCAGAGAGTTATCGGATTTCTGATTATTATAAAATTGGTCTTGAAAATCGTGTCCGCGAAATGCAACAGAAAAATAAAACTGCACCACCATAGGCGGTTTTTTTTATTTGACAAAAATTATAAAAAGAGTACTATTTCGAAAACAAAAAAATTTAACAACATGAAGACAAATAAACCTTTCTGGAATTTTCTTTTTTGGTTAATCCTGTTTGGAATAGTAACCTCTTTGATTGTTTTTCGTTCACTACATGAAGGATTCATAGTAATCACGCAAGGAAGATTTGTACTGATCTTTTTTCTTGGATGCGTTTCTGCTCTGTTCTTTGGAATTTGGATGAAGCATGAATCGGAGGGAAATCCAATTGAAGAAATAAGTATTTTGAAAGAAGGAGTATTGTTTGAGATTACCACACATGAAATACTCTATGTTGGAAAAGATCAGGAAATTGTTCATCTTGTACATATTAAATATGATGATGATGAAAATTATGACACCACAAAATACACCTCTCTTCTGTTGGACAATAGTGACCTTGAAAATCCGGAATTATTTACAGAAATAAAAGGCTGGAAAAAGATAACATTCACATTTGTTGATGGAAAAGTTCAGAGATTTAAACGATAGTATTCATGGATAGTATTCATGCTATACAAAAACAAAAAACACCCGCACTACGCAGGTGTTTTTTATTTTATCTGGAAAGGATTTGTTCAAGGGTATAAATCCAGTCTTCATCGAGTGTGTCTCCTTTCTTTTTTGCGTCGAGCATCCACTCGAGATATCCACGATCTTTTTGGGCGACATCTGCGATGGACATGCCGGCATATTTACCAAAATTGAATGTCTTGAGAAGTGTTGGATGAGATGATATCTCGATCATTCGTTTGATTGCCTCTGATTCATCGCAAGAATTTATTTCCATAATCTTTTTCTGGAGTCGCTCAAAGAGTTTTTCAAGGACGAGAACATCTCCCAGTGCGTCGTGGGCGGTTGCTTCGACTTCGATCTCGAGAAAATAGCGCAAGTATTGCAGGCTATACTTTGGAATTTTTTGTTCGGGGTCCAATTCTCGTGCAACACGCATCGTACAGATAAAATGCGGTGGACGAATATCTTCAGAAGATAGCATCTGAAGATCAAAGACTGCATTATGAGCCACGGGAACAATGGTCGGATCTTCGAATAATGTTTTGACAGTAGTATATACAGGACTGTCTTTGAATGCTGGTTTATCAGCAACCATTTTGTTTGTGATATGACAAACAGCGCTGGATTCGATAGATATAGGGATAGGTGGTTTGTAGAGTTCATTGAATACCGTACCGCTATGCTTATACGCAAGTTGGCAGAGACGATCATTTTTGGTATTACCGGTCGTTTCAGTATCAAAGAAAATAATATTTTGATGTGACATAAAAAAAGTATAGCAAATTTTATATCGAAACAATCTTTGACGAAATTTCATTTTTCAGTCATACTTGGATTATGTCACTTCAACAATCAATCAAAGATCAAATAAAACAAGCAATGCTAGCAAAGGATGCAGTTCGACTCGAAGTTCTTCGTGGTATATCAGCTGCATGTATGAATGAACTTGTCGCAAAAGGCCGCAAACCGCAGGATGAACTTTCTGACGAAGAAGCACTTGCGGTCATTACTCGTCTCGCAAAACAACGCAAAGACAGTATTGATCAGTTCACCAAAGGTGGCCGTATGGATCTCGTTGCCGAAGAACAGGCGCAATACGCAGTCTTGGAAACATTTCTTCCTACCATGATGAGTCAGGATGAGATTCGTCCGATCGCGCAAGCAAAAAAAGACGCGCTCGGTATTGCTGATAAAACAGGTATGGGCAAGCTCGTTGGTGCGGTTATGAGTGAACTCAAAGGCAAGGCCGACGGCGCTGATGTCAAAACTGTTGTCGAATCTTTGTTCTAATTTCTTTTTACTATTTACTTTTTTCTATCTACTATGAAAATTATTTTACATTGGTTGATTCTTACTGTCGGCATTATGATTACGGCATATTTCGTGCCCGGTATTCAGGTCTCTGGTATCATTGCTGCACTTATTGCCGGCGCAGTACTCGGACTTATTAATTTTATTATCAAGCCAATCCTTCGTATTCTCACACTACCGATCAATATCCTCACTCTCGGATTGTTCTCAATCGTTTTGAATGGTTTGTTGTTCTACCTCCTCTCGTTGATTGTTTCAGGGGTCACGATCACGAGCTTTACTGCAGCTGTGATCGGATCAGTTGTCGTCTCACTTATCAACTGGATCGGTGTTAAGCTTCTCCGTCTCGATTAATGTTCTCATTTCTCAAAAAGAAAAAAGTTGTTGTGACACATGGTGGTGGATATCACACTGATGATGTTTTTGCTTGTGCCGCATTATCACTCCTCTATAACGATCGGATCAAAATTCTTCGTTCACGCGATCCGGAAATTATTGCTCAAGGTGATATTGTTCTCGATGTTGGTGGGGAATATGACCCCGCTCGCGGAAGATTTGATCATCATCAGATAGGTGGTGCAGGTGTTCGACCAAATGGTATTCCATATGCAAGTTTTGGTTTGATCTGGAAAGAATTTGGTGAACAAATATGTGAATCTACTGAAGTACAAACTCTTGTCGAAAATAAACTTGTCATGTCGATAGATGCATTTGACAATGGTGTCAATATTTCAAAAAATATATACGAAGGTATTCCTAGTTATAGTATCAATGATGTTTTGGCAATTTTTCTTCCTGTAAAAAAAGAAGATGAGACAAAAAATTTTGAAGATACTGCATTTATGAAAGCGGTCACTCTCGCAAAATTAATTCTTTCTTCTGAAATACTTCAGGCAAAAGCTGAAAAGGAAAAACAAGATTTTGTAAATACGACATATGAAAAATCATTAGAAAAAAATATTCTTGTTTTTGAGGAATACATTTCCCGTTTCGATGTTAATCGTTGTCTCAAAGATTTTCCTGATGTGGTGTATGCTGTTGTTCCAAAAAGAGATAAGACTCAATGGAGTATCCATGCGATCCGTGTTGTTCCGTGGGAATTTCAAGCTCGCAAATCGTTTCCAAAATCTTGGGCCGGACTTACCAATACTGATCTTTCTCGAGTTGCCGGCGTTCCAGATGCACTCTTTTGTCACAATGGTCGTTTTCTCGCAACGGTGGTATCAAAAGAAAGTGCTATGAAATTAGCTCAATCTGCGCTAGAATCAAAAGACTTCTAATTATTTATGGCACTCATTGATGAATTAAAAATACAAGTGCAGTCCGGTCGCGGTGGCGATGGGGTTGTTCGTTGGCGCCAAGAGAAATTTATCGACAAAGGTGGACCAAATGGTGGTGATGGCGGCTACGGCGGTGACGTCTATGTTCGAGCTGTTCGTGACGTTGAAATTCTTGCAAAATACAAACACAAAAGAGAGTTTATCGCAGGTGACGGTGCACCAGGTGAGGGAAACAATAAGCATGGTAAAAAAGGTGAAGATCTCACCATTGATTTGCCTGTGGGATCACTTGTTACGAACGAAACGACAGGCATGCAGATCGAACTTTTGAAAGAAGGCGAAACACAGATGATTCTTCGTGGTGGTCAAGGCGGTCTCGGTAACGAACATTTCAAAAGCTCGACAAATGTTGCACCCGAAAAAGCGACGAAAGGTAAGGCGGGTGATAGCGCGCAATTCAGTATCGTCTTGTCGCTCTTTGCTGATATCGGACTTGTTGGACTTCCAAATGCCGGCAAATCATCATTGCTCAATGGTGTCACCAATGCAAAATCAAAAATTGGCAGTTATCAATTCACAACACTTGAACCACACCTTGGTGATCTCTATGGTTATATCATCGCTGATATTCCTGGACTTATCGAAGGAGCATCAGAAGGACGTGGCCTCGGAACAAAATTTTTGAAACATATTACGCGAACAAAAATCATCGCGCATCTCGTCTCATTTGAAAATCCTGACATGATGGATGCATATCTTGGTATTAGAAAAGAATTGGAACAATACGGCAAAGGACTTGGAGAAAAAGATGAAGTTATTATTTTGACCAAAACTGACCTCGTTGATGAAAAAACAATTGCGAAAGCAGTGAAAGAATTTGAAAAAAAGACAAAGAAAATAGTTTTGACCCTCTCACTCTATGACGATACATCAATCAAATCTTTGTCTGATGAATTGGTGAAAATTTTAAAGAAATAACATATACTTCTCATATGGCAAAAGAGTATTACACAACTATCGGACTTGAGATTCCCGCCTTCGCTAAAGCTACGGACGGGCAGGCACGCTTAATATTATGAAACAATATTACACTACAATAGGATTAGAGATTCATGCTGAGTTAGCTACTGAAAGCAAGATGTTTTGCGGTTGCAAAAATGATCCAGATGAAATTCGTCCCAATGTAAACATTTGTCCGGTGTGTATGGCACATCCTGGAACACTGCCAGTACCAAACAAGACAGCGATCGAGTCTGTCATCAAGGTAGGGCTTGCTCTTGGTGCGACTATTGCTGACTTTACCGAATTTGATCGCAAAAACTATTTTTATCCGGATATTCCAAAAGGATATCAGATCTCACAATATAAATTTCCCATCGTGTCTGGCGGGGAACTTGCGGGCGTGAAAATCACTCGTGTCCATCTCGAAGAAGACACTGGAACAAGTAAGCATGATAAAGGAGATTTCTCACTCGTTGATTATAATCGCGCTGGTGTACCACTCATGGAATTGGTGACTGAGCCAGTCATTCATAGCCCAGAAGATGCGGGGAAATTTGGACGTGAATTACAGCTTTTGTTGCAATATCTTGGGGTATCCGAAGCAAACATGGAAAAAGGCGAGATGCGTGTTGAACTCAATATCTCTGTGTCTCCAGATTCAGAAAAAAAGGGTACGAAAGTTGAAGTGAAAAATATCAACTCATTTTCTGCAATGATGCGTGCCGCAAAATACGAAACAGAACGGATGACAAAGCTTCTCGAAGAAGGTCGTGGTGCTGAAATCGTTCAGGAAACGCGTGGTTGGGATGAAGGAAAACAAAAAACATTTTCACAGCGGTCAAAAGAAGACAGTCATGATTATCGCTATTTCCCAGACCCAGATATTCCAAAGTTCTATCTTTCAAAATTGTTTGATATCGAATCCTTGCGACAAGGATTACCTGAATTACCATCACAAAAGCGACTTCGCTACAAAGAAGCATTTGGAATCAAAGACGAAGATATCGAAAGTTATATCAATGACGCACTCTTGGCATCATGGTTTGAAGACGTGGCCAAGATTTTGCAAGTGAAAGAAAAAATCGCGACTGCTTCAAATTATATTACCTCTGATTACATAGGTCTCAAGAAAAAGAATCCAGAAATCAGACTTCCATCAGCGGAACATTTTGCTGAACTTGTAACGTTGGTGACTGAAGAAAAGATCTCATCTCGCGCTGCAAAAGATATTCTTTCTACTATCGTGGTAAATGATGAATCACCACTCAAGATTGCGACAGAAAAAGATCTCTTTCAGAAAAACGATGAAGGAGCACTCAAGGATATCGTCCAGAAACTTATCGATACACATCCGGACATCGTAGCAACATATAAAGCCGGAAAAGAAAATGCGATCATGTCACTCGTCGGCAAAGCGATCAAAGAAACAAATGGCAGCGCAAATCCTCAGGTTGTTATCAAACTTTTGAAAGAATTATTGAATTAACTCTCCTCCTTGTCGAGGAGGAGTACCCGATAGGGGGAGGTGGTGATTTATGAAAACAGTTAATAATATTTCACAACTACATTCTTATCGAAAAACATTAAGAAATAATGCAACCCCTCAAGAGATTTTATTATGGAACCAATTAAAAAATTCAAAACTCGGTTTTAAATTTCGAAGACAGCATAGTATTGGTACATACATTGCAGATTTTTATTGTACTCAGAAAAAATTAGTGATTGAAATAGATGGATCGCAGCATTATACAGAAGAAGATCAAGAATATGATATTGTACGAACGCAATATTTTAATTCACTTGGTATAAAAGTTTTACGATTTACAAATACTGAGATAAATACAAATATGAATGGTGTTATATCAAAAATACAAAGTGAATTTTAACCACCACCCCCAACCCCTCCTCGATAAGGAGGGGAGTAATACTCAGTTGTTAATCTAAAGAAAATACGGTACTATATGAACGCATTGGTTTCTTGAAAAAGAAACAGTGAGTTCTTTGACGTATCGTGTTTAGGGTATTGGTATAATTTTCCGTGTGTTAGCGAAAGCGAGTCCGAATAGGGCGTAAAAAGATACATAGATAATTAATGGACAAGTATTCCGTTTGACTTCGGTCTCGCGTTTGACTTCGGTCTCGAGAATGCTTATTTGATCCATAGGATTAATTATATCCAAGAGGACTAAACAACGCATACCACTAACGACGCCCTCATATCCTTGTATATGCAGGGCGTTGTATTTTTTTTATATAAATAAAAAATCCCCTTATATTGCAAAATATGCAGAGGGGATTTTTATTTTTCATGATGGCTCCGGTGCAACTTCAAATATATCTTCGTATACTTTCCCGCGCTCGAATACTTTCCCTTGTTCTTCCTTGAAATTATATTCATACACCCTGTATTCATCGGGGCCAAAATTAAAACTGTGGGGCATAAATAATCTTCCACGATAGAGATCTTTGTCTTTCGCATCTTCTATAAATGTGATTATTCTTACTTTCGCTTCAGTAAGACCTTCTCCATCGCGTAGTCCTCTGATGTACAGATATTCATTTTTTCCAACAACAGCGGTAAAATCTTCTTTCTTGATTTTATTATCAATAGGAAATGATACTTCAGGTAGTTTGTAAGCCATATGACTAAATATTTAGGTGCGTTTGCTATCTATTTAATCACTTTGTGAATTCACTGTCAAATAACTCTTGTTTTTCATTTCTCTTTTCAATATATCTGATATACTAGATTCATATGAAATTATTTGGAAATAAAAAAATCAAAGTAGCAATCAATGGTTTTGGACGTATCGGTCGGGCATTTCTCAAGGTCGCATGGGATCGGGATGATATCGAAATTGTCGCAGTCAATGATTTGGGTTCTGTCGAATCGCTCGCATATCTTCTCAAATACGATACAGTTTATCGTACCTGGCCAAAAGCAATCACTCATGAAGATGGAAAGATCATCATTGACGGAAAAGTTGTAAAATTTGTTTCAGAAAAGGACAGTACAAAACTTCCGTGGGCGGACCTCGGTATCGATGTTGTTGTCGAGTCAACAGGACTCTTTACTTCATACGAAAAAGCAAAATTCCATCTCGATCAAGGTGCAAAGAAAGTTGTTATTTCTGCACCGGCGAAATCCGATGATGGTTCTCTTATGGGCGAAACGATTCTTCTCGGTGTGAACGAAGAAAAATTTGGCACGTGCGATATCACATCAAATGCGTCATGCACGACAAATGCTGCATCACCACTCATTGGGATTCTCGATGAAACGATCGGTATCGAGAAAGCAATCCTCAACACTGTGCACGGTTACACTGCATCACAAGCCCTTGTCGATGGTCCGAGCAAGAAAGACCTTCGTGAAGGTCGTGCAGCTGCTCAGAACATCGTTCCGAGCTCTACTGGTGCAGCTATTGCTGTCGCCAAAGCCTATCCATCTCTCGAAGGACTTTTTGACGGTATTTCTATCCGCGTCCCAGTTCCAGCTGGATCGATCGTTGATGTGACGTTCATCGCAAAGCGTGCAACAAACGCAGAAGAAGTAAACGCGATTTTGAAAAAAGCTGCAGGAGATGCTCGTTGGGCAAATATCTTTGCCGTCACCGAAGAACCTCTTGTCTCTTCTGATATCCTCGGCAACAGTCATGCATCTATCGCTGACCTCGCACTCACTCGTGTTGTTGACGGTAATCTCGTCAAAGTGATGGGTTGGTACGACAACGAAATGGGGTATACACATACGCTTGTGGAGCATGTGATTAAAACAGGAAAAACTATCTAATTATGGAAACAGTATCGCAAGAGAAAAAGAATATTGAAATACAAGTTGGTAAATCACTTGTTACATTTGGAGAAGATATTTTAGAATTTGGCGGTGCTCAAAAATTTGTTATAGCCAAATCTAAAAATGAATTCCATTTTGTTACTATGCCCGAAAAAAAACATCCAGAAATGTTTGCTGATCTCGAAAATGAATGCGGAGAAAAAATTGAATCTCTGGGTGGTGCAGTTTTGAATTTGTTTGGAAATGAAATAATAATTGACCGATCTTCAAAATCACTTAATTTAGGACCACTTAAAATTTCATGGCAAGAAACACAAGAAATTATTCAAAATGCTGTTGGTAATAAATATAACGTGGTTTTATCAGAGATATAATATTTTAATATGGAAACCCCCAAACAACCAAACATAAAACAAGAAGTTGTAAATCAAGAAGTAATTGATTTTAAATCATCTAGAATTTTCTTTGGATATGAAACTAAAAAATATTATCCACGATACTTTAAAATGGGTGATATAAATATTAGTGTTCTTCAAGATGTTTATTATCACGATGCTACTCTGACTCCAATATCAGGCGAAATTACAATAAAAGTTTGGAATGGGAAAAAATGGACTTCACTTCAAGGGGTAGAAAATATCGTTTCAGAAGAAATACGTCATTTTAGTATGAAAAAATATGTACCAGAAAAACAAGAAAGTATAAAGAAATTACTTGAAGAATTAAAAACCTCCTCAAAAAATATTACTATTGAATTTTTAAAGGCAGGGAAAGAATTAAACGCTAAACTTCTTTTGAAAGATTAGTGAATGATGAATCTTATTAAGTTGCATTGCTATAGAAAACACCACTTGCTACACTATAGATATGTCTACTTCTAAAATAGTATTTATAGTTATTTTGGTTCTCGTCTTAATTTCATGGTTCGTGCCGATTATTCCTCATAAAAGACAAGTTATGTGTATTCAAGCACCATGTAATCCAGTATTAAAAATGATTACCTTAAAAGAATTTTTACAAAAATAATTATATGCCAGCTCCAACAAAAATTAGTCTTGATAAAGCAAAAAGTGACAAACTGTTTTATTTTGTGGCGAACGTTGTCGTGTATCGCGAAAGTGATGGCAGATGCCTCATATTGAAACGCCATGAACGGGAAGTTGTCCATCCCGGCAAATACGCTGTCCCTGGAGGAAAGCTCGAATGGAAAGATCTCGCTTTCGACAGAGCGGATGGTAAAAATGAAAGTGTCGTTTATTTTGAAAACATGATTGAAAAGCTATTGAAACGTGAAGTCATGGAAGAAGCGGGAATTGAGATCGAAGAATCGCTCCACTATATCGGCAGTATGGTATTCGTCCGTCCAGATGAAGTACCAGTTACCCTTATGCGTTTTGCTGCAAAATATGTCCAAGGCGATGTAAAACTCGAAGAAAATGCGTTTACGGATTTTGCGTGGGTTAATGAAACTGAAGCAAGGAATTATGACTGCATCGACAATGTCATTGATGAAATAGCTGAAACAATCCGACATTTTAGTAAGAAATAATTGTATTTTCGAGGAATTATTATTTCTGATATACTGTGTACATGAAAATTCACCTAGCCACAGATCACGCAGGGTTTGAGCTCAAAAATGAAATTATGAAATATTTGGTCAATGAAGGACGAGACGTTCTCGATCATGGTGCTTTTGTCTATGATGAAAACGATGATTATCCTGATTTTATCAAAAAAGCTGCGGGCGCAGTGTCAGACGACCCTGAAAACAATGTTGGGATCGTCTTTGGTGGTTCTGGTCAGGGTGAAGACATGGTTGCGGACAAATTTCCTGATGTCCGTGCCGCGGTCTACTATGGTGGCAATTTGGAAATAGTAAAACTTGCTCGCGAACACAATGATGCGAACGTTCTCTCGATCGGTGCGCGCTTTGTCGGTATTGATGAAGCAAAAGAAGCAGTCAAACTATTTCTTGAGACAGCATTTTCTCATGAAGAACGGCATATCAGAAGACTCTATAAGATTTAATGTATGATAAAAATAACTCCAGCAATACTTCCAAAAACACACGAAGATTTGAAACAAAAGATTTCAGCTGTTTTGGGTACGGTGGACATGGTACAGATCGATATATGCGATGGGACATTTTCAGATACGATCACCTGGCCATTTTATGCAAAAATAAAAAAGAAAGGACCATCAGAAGATGAAGACGATGATGGATTGTTCGGTATAGATCAACACGCGCAGGCGATTCTCGATGAACAGGAAGGCTTGCCGTATTGGGAGAAAATGAACTTTGAATTTGATCTCATGGTGGCTGATGGTATGAAGCATTTTGATTCCTATTTGAAAATGGGACCATCCAGTATTGTTTTTCATTTGAAAAAAGATGATGACAGGGAACAATTCGCTGAATTTCTCGAAGCGATCGATATCTATGTCCGAGAACAGACAAAGATCGGCATCGCAATAGAAACAACAGATACTGTTTCAGATTTTTCTTCAATCATTTCCAATGTTGATTTCGTTCAATGTATGGGTATCGAAACCATCGGCTATCAAGCGCAACCATTTGATGAGCGTGTTCTTGAACAGATCCAAACCCTTCGCCAAATGTTTCCGGATATCGACATCAGTGTAGATGGGGGAGTCAATTTCGATACCGCAGAAGAACTCATAAACGCTGGTGCAACCCGTCTCGTTATCGGTTCAGCGATATACAACACCATGGATCCCGGTGAAGCGATTAAAGAATTTGAATCGTTTCAATAATTTTAAAAAACCTTCCACACCGGAGGTTTTTTTTATTTTTATCTACGTTATACTATACACATGTCATTTCTCTCGGATGAAAAAATTGTAGCGTTGCAAAAAAAAGCAAATGATATTCGCATATCGATCATTGATATGTTGGTTGAAGCCGGATCTGGTCATACTGCAGGACCTCTCGGTATGACGGATATTTTTACATTACTCTATTTTCACATTCTCCGTCATGATCCATCTCGACCCGATTGGTCAGAACGAGATCGTGTCGTTCTCTCGAATGGTCATATTTGTCCCGTGCTCTATGCCACAATGGCACATGCTGGTTATTTTCCTATGGAGGAACTCAAGACACTTCGTAAATTTGGTTCACGACTTCAAGGTCATCCACATCGCGAATATATGCCATGGCTCGAGACATCATCAGGTCCTCTTGGTTCAGGACTCTCCCAAGCCGTGGGCATGGCGATCGCTGACAAGATAGACAATGGTCTCACAACTCAAAAGCAAATATTTTGTCTGATGTCTGACGGTGAGCATGATGAAGGGAATACATGGGAAGCAATTCTCCTTGCCGGCAAGCAAAAACTACACAACCTCACAGCTATCGTTGACCGGAATAACATCCAAATCGATGGTTATACCGAAGACATTATGCCACTCGAGCCACTTGCTGACAAATGGCGGGCATTCAACTGGCACGTCATCGAAGTTGATGGACACAATTTCGAAGCACTCAATGCTGCATTTGGTGAAGCGCGGACAGTATTTGAAAAACCAACAGTCATCATCGCTCATACGATTCCTGGCAAAGGTGTTTCTTTTGCAGAGGGTGATTTTCGTTGGCACGGTGATCCATTTGGTAAAAAAGATGTCGCGGGTGATCCACCAAAAGCAGATCAGGTAAAAATCGCGCTCCAAGAACTTCGAACATTGGGCGGAAAAATTAAAAGTGAACATCAATAAATCTATGATAACTCCAGGTATATACAAACATTCAAAAACAGGAAAAATGCATCAAGTGCATTTTCTTGCCCTCGATGAAGCCACAAAAGAAAAAGTAGTGGTCTATGAATCTCTCTATGACAACGAACTTTCAAAATATTGGGTTCGAACTCTCGCCGAATTTGAAGGAATGGTTGAAATTGATGGTATAGAAGTTCCGAGGTTTGTTAAAATAGAAAACAATGCTTAATCCTAAATTAAAATTAAATACAAAATTGTTCAACGACGATGTCGAACAAATACCGATTCGCAAAGGATTTGGCGAAGGACTTTTGGAAGCAGGTAAGCTGGATAAAAATATCGTCGCATTGTGCGCCGATCTCACAGAATCAACCCAGATGCATCTTTTCAAAGAATCTTTTCCTGAACGATTTGTCGAGATCGGTGTTGCTGAACAAAATCTCGTGACCGTCGCCTCAGGTATGGCTGCTATGGGCAAGATCCCGTTTTGTTCGAGTTATGCCATGTTTTCACCCGGACGAAACTGGGAACAGATTCGAACTACGATCACTTACAACGATCGTCCTGTGATCATTGTTGGTTCACATGCCGGTATTTCTGTCGGCCCTGATGGTGGTACACACCAAGCAGTCGAGGATATCGCTCTCATGCGTGTCCTCCCAAATATGACCGTTATTTCCCCATGTGATGCTATCGAAGCTCGCAAAGCAACGCTTGCACTGGCAAAACTGGGATCACCCGCATATCTCCGTCTTGCTCGTGAGAAAACACCTATCATGACGACACTTGATACGCCATTTGAGATCGGTAAAGCGCAAATCATGTATCAACCAGACGGTATTGCTCACGTCGGTATCATTGCCACGGGTGCACTCGTCCACAATGCACTCCTTGCTGCCAAAGATATGGAAAAGAAGGGGATCAAAGTCAAAGTTCTCAATCTCGCAACTATCAAACCTTTAGATACTGAATCAATCATTGCTCTTGCTCGAGAAACCAAAGCGATCGTGACCGTCGAAGAACATCAGATCGCCGGTGGTATGGGCAGTGCCGTTGCCGAATACCTCGCACAAGCGTTTCCAGTACCGATAGAATTCATCGGCGTTCATGATCGATATGGTCAGTCGGGTACTCCGACACAACTCATCAAAGAATACAGTATGACACGGGATGATATCAGTGCAACTGTTGTAAAAGTGTTGAACAGAAAAGGTTAATTGTTTCCGACAAGATCGTCAATTTCTTTTTGTTTTTTGTCCATCTTGTCATTGATATCCTGTATTTCCCGTCGCATCATTTCAAATACTGCTGGATGTATTTCACCAAATTCACTGATATCGTGATTTTCAGCGGCGATTTTTTTCTGGTTTTGTAATTGCACGATGTCCTTTTTCAGTTCTTCTATCTTTCGTGTTTGATCGGTCTCAAATCGTTCTCCTCGGTTTCCTTCGGGATTTTCAGTTACCGTCTCAAACCATGTCTTTTTTGTATCGAAATGCTCCGGCAAAAGGTCAGAGTTTTCTATCTTTTCTTTGTCTCGTTTTATTATTCTGTCGAGAAAATTCTTGTTGAAGTTAAACATATATTAATTTGCATTTTCCTGTTCATTCTCATCATCCAACGCCAATCGTAATTCGATTATTGCATTGAGTTTGTTTTCTTGTTCTATAAGCATTTTTTCTTCAATTTCTCGGATTGATTTCAAGATTTCATCCAGGGCCATCTTTTTACCATTTACTTCAATTTTTGGATTTGATTCTTTGTCTAAAAGAAGTTTTCCGTCATTGAAAATCTTTACCAATTTCTCTTTTTGTTTTTTGTGATCATAATAATCCAATATTGATTCTTCAAGAATGGATATCATTTTTTCAAATTTTATTTTTTGTATTCCATCAGGGAGGTCAACCGCCTTTGCTTTTTCAAGAATTTTTATAACAGAGAGTTCTGTTCCAAGCTTGCTCAATATAGTGTCTTCGTCACTACGATCCTTTTTTTCTTTGTAATCTTTGCTTTTTTCAAATTCTTTTATGACTTGTTTGAGATTGTCTATTTTCTCTATTTTGATATTGATTAGACTATCGCGCATATCAGTCATCCCCGGACTTGTCTCAAATGTCATCCCCAAGAGTTTTTTTCTTTCTTGTAATTCTTTTTCAAGATCCATTTTCAAATTTTTAATAATTCTGATTGTTTCCGTATCTTTTTCTGAAGAATTTTTAACCTTTTCTTTTTCTTTCGGTTGATACTGTAGTCCATCACCAGCTATCTTGAAATCACCGACTGTTGCATCGGGATTTTGTTTGAGTATTTTATCAATGTCTATTTTTTTATTTGGATCTTCCATATTAGAGGTCTTTTAATTTATATTCTTCTGGTGCCACGGCAAGATATTCCTGCACTTTTTCCCGAGAAAGGAGACCCTCCTGGGCACCGACATGTTGGACGACATTCATCGAATTAACTGGTCCCCAAGTCACTGCTTCTTCAAATGGTAGACCGAGAGACAGTGCCGCAACGATCGTCGATGATGTCGCATCACCAGCGCCAGTACGACTGATCGGTGGTTTCGGATCAGGATACATTGGGAGAAATACCACTTTTCCATCTTCGTCTGATGCTGTCAGACCATTCACACCATCCGTGATGATAACCATCTTTGGTCCGAGTCCACGCATGGCGGTATGAAGTTCGGTAAAATCTGCATCAGGGAGATTAAGAATTCGTTGTGCTTCTTCTTTATTACAGAAAAAGGCATCGGTTCTCTTGTACACGTCCACAAGTTCGTCTTTACCCAAGATCATTTGAAATGTACCAGGCTGAAACGCAAGTTTGATTTCTGGATGTTCAGTGAGCCATCCGACTAAATCGTGATGAAACTGGACAGTACTTTTGCCGATGGATGTGAGATAGATCCATTTCGGTTTGTTTTGATTGAGTAGTTCGACAGGAACAGTATAGGGATAGGCTTCTTGTTTGACGAGAATAGTTCGTTCCGGGCCATATTTGAGAACATACGCATTGTTGGTCGGCAACGTCACGTCTTTTTTCATGAACAGCTGTGAGACATGTTCTTTTGCAAAATGATCAAATATTTTTTGTCCGTCATCATCGTTACCTGTAATAGTAAGGAGTGCAGAAGAGAGTCCGAGACGCGCTGCAGCAGTTGCTGCATTGCCTGCATTACCAACACCGCGAACAACAGAAGCGCTCTTGTAGGGAAGTTTGTCACCAAATTTCATAGAGATAGTACAGTTGGCATTGTCGATGTTGCAGGTGACATGCGCGTCTTCGAGTTCGATAAATGTATCATTGAAGACATCACCAATTGCTAGAAAATCAATTTTTCTGTTTATGGGTTCCATGTGGAATATTTTAGCATAGATACTCTTTTGGGTACATGTGATATAATTTTTTTATGACAAGACCAGAATATCTCAAAACACAGATTTTTCTCGATAGCGGGAATCCCACAGAAACAAAACAAGTGGTTGAACTTCTCGGATATCTAGATGGTCAAACAACCAACCCATCACTGGTAGCGAAAAATCCGCATATTTCTGAAATGAAAGACAAAGGATTACTGCAAGGGGAATCAATCTGGCAAGAATATCGCACGGTCGCTGAACAGATTCATGAAATTCTTCCAAATGGTTCAATCTCTGTCGAAGTCTATGCCGATGCGACAACGTCATATGAAGATATGCTCGAACAGGGAAGAAAACTCGCGACATGGTTTCCGGGAATATTTGTGAAGCTTCCAACAACACAGATTGGACTTTCTGTGGCGCATGTTTTAGTTGCAGAAAATATCAATGTAAACATGACACTATGTTTCTCACAGGATCAAGCGGCCGCAGTACATATGGCAACTCGCGGTGCGAAACGAGGACAAGTCTATGTTTCGCCATTTATCGGACGACTTGATGATATCGGACTCGAAGGACGTGACATCATCGGCAACATTCTCCGTATGTATCGACAGTGGAATAGTCATGTCATGGTGCTCGGTGCAAGTATCCGCAGTCTCGACCATCTCTTTTATTGTTTTCAAAATGAAACAGATATCATTACCGCACCACTTTCAATACTTGAAGCATGGGCAGCATATGGACTCGAAAAAGATCCAAAAGACTATGAACTTCTCGTATCAGACAAGACACGCATCGCCTACAAAGACCTTCACGAGCAGGATTGGACCCTGTATGATATCCATCATGACCTCACCGAAAAGGGAATAGAGAAATTCTCGACTGACTGGAAAAGCCTCTTTAGTAAATAAACCTCAAAAATAACCTTATAAAACAAGGTTATTTTATATTGACTTTTATAATTTAATATGATACAATATAAAAAGAATAAGTTTGGTTATATACTAGTTAGTTATTTTTGCACCCGTCAAACGGATATAAAAATAACTAACTACACACTAACCTTTAAAAATCAAATACCATGTCAAAAATAATTCAAGTTATCTTTGTTTTAATTATTGCATTCTTATTTACTCTTTCTGCACTTGCAGCAATAAACGGTAGTAAATATACAACTGTTTATTTAGCTTCTGCAATTTTTATTTCAGTTATGTTCATAATTACTCGTTTCAATCAAATTGAGCGATTGATAATGGAAAATAAAAAATAATAAAACATTGTCGCTTAAAATCATTTGTTACAGGTGGAATTACCGGAGTACAGTCCACAGTGCAATTGCTGTTGTGAAGAACACAAATTGATTTTAGATTTTATTATTATACAAGCATCACCTTCTCCGCTTACTGTATTGGATACGGTTTGAATAAGAATAGGGCTTAAGAATATGTATAAGAAGTAGAATAGACCATAAGGTGAGACGTGTTCCCCTTATGAATCTCGACAAAGAAACAGAAACCGCTCCACATTTTTACGGAGCGGTTTTTTTATTTACTTTTTTAATATTTATGATATAATATAACGAAACACATTTAAATTAATATACATGGATGATTTACTAGATATCATATTTTATTTTCCCCCAGAAGCAATTTTGGGATACATAGTTTCTGTTTATATTCTGTATATACTTATTCGAAATAATGCTCCGTGGCAAATGATTATTTTCGGAATATTTTCCTTCTTAACACCTTTGGGAAGACATATGCAAGACTATTATGAGATTCCCAGAATAATACGATTTTATCTTTCTGATTTTTCAGCAATACCAATGTTCGTGATTGCTACAATGTTTTTAAGTAGTTACATATCGCAGGTAAAAGAATACTACAAGGAACACTTATTAATGATTGGTTTCTGTGGACTTATTGGATGGCTTTTTGATGAATTATTTATAAAAAATCAAATAGATCCATATGACCTCTTGGCATATCATTTAGGATTTATAATCACGGTTGTGATTATATCTACGATGGATAAAAAGGAAAACTACATGGAATATATTTTTACTAAAACTACTTCTTTTAAATAAGAGTAGTTTTTTATTTTCCATTAAACACGTTATAAAAATGAACGAATCGTTCGGCGATTTCGGTTGAGGCTTGATCGGAGGTATAGGAACCTTCTCTGTATTTCATGAGCGCATTGAGGAAGATTGTCCGACCGACAGCAAAGCCGATGACACCAGAGACTCTTGCGCCAGTTCGAAGCCAAAGTTCGACGACATCATCCGTTTCATTTCTTCCAAGTGAGACAATGCCGACATGTGTTCGATCACCCGATTGCGCAGTAGTTACTACTTTTTGATAATCTGCTTCCGTATACATGCCTTCTATTTTCCATACATCTGGTTCGATGCCCGCATTTTGCATCTCAGTAATCATTCGAACAGTCAGATCTGGACGAAGTTCATGATCGTATCGAGATTTGTCACCACCCAATTCTTTGAGTTGTGTTTCTGTTGCTGGAACAAGTGGTTCGATCAAGAATTTATAGCCGTTCGCATGTGAATAGTCAGATAATTTTTTCAAATTCTCTAAAGTCTTTTGATTGAGATCTTTATCTCCATCAACATTGTATCGAACAAGTGCTTTTGTAAATGTCGGCTGGACTTTTTCGATCCATGATTGCCATTCGTTGCCGTGTTCGAATTCGAGATGATCAATACCACTGATTTCAGTACTCTGGAGTGTCGTATACCCCTTGGATTTTGCATCAATCAAAAGCTCATAACCAAAGACATCATCGACGAGAATCGCTGAAATATCTTTGTCGACACCCATGCCGAGCGATTTTTCATAGCCATCGTAAATGAGTTTTTTGTACGAAGATAATTCTTTTTTTTGTTCATCGGTCAACGTATCTCCGAAGCCGAGCAAATTTGTAAAATACGAGCGGTGGTCAAAAGGAAGAATACAGAGTTTTTTGTCATATCCCACGTTTGAAGGTGTAGTCATAAAAACAGTGTATCAACAATGCGCGATATCGCAAACATGCGTTATACTGAAGTCACATGAAGGATCAAATCAGACAATTTTTTCGAGGTGATATCGATGATTCCCGAGAAATACTCGAGAAATACTCACGTGATGCGAGTCTCTTTGAAATCCGTCCGGAACTCGTTGTCTATCCCAAAGACAGTGCTGACATTCAAGAATTGGTCAAATGGGTAGGGAAACACAAAGTACAGTTCCCGCATCTCTCACTCACCGTTCGTGCAGCTGGAACTGATATGTCTGGTGGCGCAGTGAATGATTCGATTATTATCGATGTCACTCGATATATGAATCACATCATTTCTATTGATGAGAAATATGCGGTCGTCGAACCAGGTGTTTATTATCGCGATATGGAAAAAGAAACACTTGCACGTGGTGTCATCATGCCGTCATTTACCGCATCAAAAGATCTCTGTGCTGTTGGTGGTATGGTCGGCAACAATGCCGGTGGAGAAAAAAGTATCAAGTACGGTAAAACAGAAAACTATATCGCATCACTCAACATCATCCTCTCTGATGGCTATGAATATACGATTCGCCCACTCAGTGAACGAGAACTCTCAGCAAAAATGACGGAGAAATCACTCATTGGCGAGCTCTATAGAAAATTATTTTCTCTCATTAGTGAGAACAAAGAAATCATCGCACTGGCACGACCACAGGTTTCCAAAAACTCTGCTGGCTATTATCTCTGGAATATTTTTGATGATAAAACAAAGACATTTGATGTTTGTCGACTCATCGTTGGTTCACAGGGAACACTTGGCATTGTGACAGAAATTACCTTCCGTCTCGTACCGGTACAAAAACATCAGAACCTTATTGCGATATTCTTGCCGCATATCCAAAAACTCGGTGAAGTTGTCGACCAGATCTTGCCACTCGAACCGGAAAGTTTCGAATCCTATGATGATTACAGTATGAAACTTGCTGTTCGTTTCGCACCGTCACTCGTCAAACAAATGGGGTTTATACAATCACTGAAACTTCTTTGGCAATTTTTACCAGATCTTTGGCTCGTTCTTCGCGGTGGCATGCCGAAACTTGTTTTACTTGTTGAGATGGCAGGTGACACAGAAGACGAAGTTGCACGAAAACTGTCTCTCGTTGCGCAAACAATAGAACCATATGGTTACAAATATCGAATCGCAGTAAATGCACTCGAGGCCGAGAAATATTGGCGCATTCGCCATGAAAGTTTCAATCTCCTCCGTAGTCATGTCAAAGGCAAACAAACCGCACCATTTATCGATGACATCATCGTTCCACCGGAACACTTACCGACATTTCTTCCGGAACTCCAAGCTTTGCTTAGTGAATACAAACTCGTCTACACGATCGCAGGCCATGCGGGAAATGGAAATTTTCATATTATTCCGCTTATGGATATGGCCGAACCTCCATCCGAAGGTATCATTCTCAATCTCTCAAAGCGTGTCTATACGCTCGTCATCCGATACGGCGGATCAATCACCGCAGAACACAATGACGGCATCATCCGAACACCATATCTTGTCCAAATGTACGGAGGAGATATCGTCAAACTTTTCCAAGCAGTCAAAGACATGTTTGACCCGCTCAATATCTTTAATCCCGGTAAAAAAGTCGGTGGCACCATCGAAGATATCCGACAGCACCTCTCCCGCGGGTCAAGGAGCCATGCCCACAATTCCTAGCTTGCGTTTTTGAGAAAAATAAGTATACTGGGGCAACTATGATATCATTACAGGCAACAAAGAAAACAGAATCAAACGAAGCTCTTCGCGAAAAGGGACTTCTTCCGGCGGTCGTGTACGGTATGGGTAAAGATCCTGTTTCCATTTCTCTTGAAACAAAACTTTTCATCAAAGCATGGCACGAAGCAGGTGAATCTACGACAGTTACTCTCGAACTCGATGGTGAAAAGATCACAACCCTCATCCATGACCTCCAAAAGGATGTCGTTCGTGGTACTCCAATCCATGCCGATTTTCTCCGTATTGATACGAACAAACCGATCAGTGTCAATGTTCCTATCATCCTCGATGGCGTCTCACCAGCAGTCAAAGGCAG
Source organism: uncultured Candidatus Saccharibacteria bacterium (assembly GCA_964606285.1). Classification (GTDB taxonomy): domain Bacteria; phylum Patescibacteriota; class Minisyncoccia; order Phycocordibacterales; family UBA9973; genus CAZSFP01. Next base: position 108,053 of record CAZSFP010000001.1, on the reverse strand, counting down.
TCTCGGTGTTCTTATCCATTCACTCCATGAAGTTGAAATCGAGGCATTACCAAAAGATCTTCCACACGATCTCCATGTTGATATCGGGGGACTCAATGCAGTCGATAGCCATATCACCGTTGCAAATATCATTGTTCCAAAAGGTGTTACTGTTTTAACACCAGGTACTGAAATTGTGGCTTCTATCACGGCACAAGTTGAAGAAAAAGAAGAAGCACCAGTTGATATCTCTGCAATCGGTATCTCTGTTGAAAAAGGTAAAGAGGAAGCAGAAGGAGAAGCTGCTCCAGAATCTGACTCTAAAGGCGAATAATTCTTATTTTACAATAAATCATACTGTGCATAAAACCAACCTTACAAGGTTGGTTTTATGCTATAATGACCCTTATGCGAAAACTGATACTCATATGCATGTGTTTCCTTGCCTTTTCAGGTGTTTTTTCTACATCTGCTCGGGCGCAAGTGACCAATGAAGCAGAACGGGCGCAACTCGAATCAGAATTGATCCAACTCGAACAAGATATCAAAGAAAAAGAAGCACAACTCGCGGAACAAAAAGCTCATTCTGGTGGTATTTCTCGGGATATTTCCGTCCTTCAGGCGCAAATTTCTGCTGCTCAAGCAAAAGTAAAACAAAAAAATATTCTTATAACAAAACTCAATAAAGAGATCAATCAAAAGAAATCGACCATCAATGAACTCGAGGATACAATGGACCGAAATAAAGCATCTTTGGCGTCACTCATCAGAAAAACCCAAGAATTTGATGACAATGCATCTCTTGTATACTTACTTCTTTCAAATGACAGCGTTTCTGATTTTTATGGGGATATATCCCAATACAGCACTATCAAGGAATCCATCAGTGAAGCTGTTGATCAGATAAAAGAAGATAAAACAAAAACAGAAGCTGAGAAAAAAAGTCTTGAAAAGAAACAAGATGCTGAAGTCGATGCAAAAGTAGAAATCGAAAATCAAAAAAAGAAAGTTGAAATCAGTGAAAAAGAAAAGAAGCAACTTTTGACTATCAGTAAACAACAAGAAAGTGCATATGAAAAAGAAGTTGCTGCTCGGCAAGCTCGAAAAAAACAAATTCTCGATAAGCTCTTTTCTCTCCGTGATACTGGTGCGATTCCGTTTGGAAAAGCACTTGAATATGCAACTTCTGCCAGTGCAAAAACTGGTGTCCGACCAGCGCTTGTGCTCGCTGTCATGACCCAAGAAAGTAACTTGGGTGCAAATACTGGGTCATGCTATCTCTCTGATTCAACAACTGGCGCTGGGAAAAATTCCAAAACAAACGCATATGTTTCAAATGTTATGAAGCCGGGACGTGATATTGCACCATTCCTTTCGATTACTGAAGGTGTTGGTCGCGATCCATATAAAACTCTCGTATCATGTCCAATTGCTGGTGGTGGCTACGGTGGTGGCATGGGACCAGCGCAATTCATCCCATCAACATGGGTTTTGATCAAAAGCAGACTCGCAGGACTTGTTGGTAGTACACCAGATCCGTGGGATGCACGTGATGCAATCTTTGCCTCGTCAGTTCTTTTGCAAGATAACTTGAAAGGTGGCTCTGGTTATACTGCAGAACGAAATGCGGCTTGCCGATACTACTCTGGACGGGCGTGCGACAGTAAAAAGCCGGCAAATGCCTTTTACGGTAACAGTGTTATGTCTTTGGCAAAGAAAATTCAGGAAACTATGATTGACCCATTGCAAGATTTATAACTTTGTGCTAATCTAGGAACTTATGAAAGCAGATATTCACCCAAAAAACTATCGTCAAGTCGTCTTCCAAGACGCAGGTCAGGGAACACAATTCCTCATCTCTTCGACTGTCGCAACGACTGAAACAGTCGTGTACAAAGAAGACGGCAAAGAATACCCACTCTACTACGTGGAAATCTCAAGTGCGTCACACCCATTTTATACTGGCAAAGAAACTGTTCTCGATGCCGCTGGTCGTGTTGACCGTTTCAAGAAGCGCGTAGCCGCAGGAAAGAAGAAATAACTCCCTCCACAAGAAAAACAGCCATACCGGTTGTTTTTCTTTTTCGAAGATCCTGCGTAGCTTTAGCGAAGTAGGATGATATACTTAAAATATGACCGAACCATTCGACATTCATGAATTAAAAAAAGATCACAAGACTGCATATCTCGCTGGCGAATATGAGCGTCTTTTGCGTGAAGAAGCTGAGGTTCGGGAAATGCTCGACAGTGACGAAACACTCCATGAAATGGCGACAAAGGAACTTGAATTGATCTACGAACAGAAAAAAGGAGTAGAAGAACAGATACAAAAAATATTGGAAAGTGAAAAAGAAGAGGAAGAATTTCCAAATGAAATCATTCTTGAAGTCCGTGCAGGTGCAGGTGGTGACGAAGCATCACTCTTTGCCTGGGAATTGCTCAACATGTACGCACGGTATGCAGAATCAAAGAAATGGTCATGGAAATTCATTCACGAATCAAAAAGTTCTGTCGATGGCTACAAAGAGGCAGCTATTGAGATCAAGGGTCGCGATGTCTACCGTGAACTCCGATTTGAAACAGGTGTTCATCGCGTCCAGCGCATCCCAGCAACCGAGAAAAATGGCCGTGTGCACACTTCGACTGCATCAGTCGCTATTTTGCCGATCAAAACTCGTACAACTATCGTGATAAATCCTGTCGATATTGAAATCGAGTATTCTCGCTCAGGTGGTGCAGGTGGGCAAAACGTCAACAAAGTTGAAACTGCTGTTCGTCTCATCCACATTCCGACCGGTATCGACGTTCGCTGTACATCTGAACGTACTCAGCTCGGCAACCGTGAGAAAGCGATGACGGTTTTGACGGCGCGACTCCAGCAAATGAAAGACGAGGAGGAAGCAAAGAAATATTCTGCTGACCGAAAAAATCAAATCGGTACCGCTGACCGCAGTGAGAAAATCCGCACCTACAATTTCCCACAAGACCGCATCACTGATCACCGTATCAAACAATCGTGGTCCAATATTCCATCTATTATGGCCGGTAACATTTCAAAAATTCTCGAAGCATGTGCTGCAGGGACGCAAGGGGATAGTGAGGACGAGGAATAATAGAAATAAAAAAATCACGTATCAAATTACGTGATTTTTATTTTGTAACATAAAAAAATTCAATAATAATTTCCAGATGTTGACTATAAGAAACATCATCAGAATATTTTCGTACAGTGCAAAATTTTTCCCATACCTCATTGAGGGATTGAAGGGCTCTAAAAAATTCTTTCTTGTCCGTAAAACCATGTTTTTTATAATGAACATCATACACCATCAGAATACTTGGTGATATGGAACAAGTATCAAATCCAGATCCTACAAAAACCTCTAGAGGTGTTTTTTGTTTATCTGAATTTGATTCATTGATGTGGGTATCATGTAAAAAATCAATTATCCGTTTATCAACAATAGCTCCTATCAATAATGAACTTAGGAGTTGTGCAACTTTTTTCTGTAATCCTTTTTGAGTTTTTTCACTTTGAAAATCTTTACACGCAACAAATCTTCTATACTCAATCTTCATGGTTTTCTATTTTTTTAATAATTTACATTTTATTTATAATTTTGTCAATAAGATGAAATATATGATAAAATTACTCCATATGAACTACTGGCTTATAAAATCAGAATGGGATTGTTATTCGATTGATGACATGAAGAAAGATAAAAAAGTCGCATGGACCGGTGTCCGCAATTATCAGGCGCGGAATTTTATGACGCGAGATATGAAAGTAGGGGATATGGTTCTCTTTTATCACTCCGGTGGCACGACCGAGAATCCAACAGGTGTCTACGGTGTCGTCAAAGTTGCAAGCAAGGCACATGTTGATGAAACACAATTCGACAAAAAAGACGATCATTATGATCCGAAAGCAACAAAAGAAAAAACCCGTCCGAACGGGTCATCCGGGCGGGCAATTTGGCACTGTGTCGATATGGCATATGTCAAAACATTCAAACATCCGGTGACCCTGAGTGAGATCAAGATCGATCCGAAGCTCAACGGCATGCTCGTTCGCACTGTCGGATCCCGTCTCTCGATTCAACCAGTCTCCAAAAAACATTTCGATCACATCCTCACTCTCGCAAAGTAACATTCTTATATTCTTGAGAATGTGAGAATGTTATATAAAAATAAAAAAATGGCACCGTGATGGGGTACCATTTTTGTTTGAGTTTTATTTCTCAATAACTATTCTTTTCTGAGCTCTTGGAGAAATATATCTGATATCAAGCAAAGGAGCACTTTCTCTCGCAACTTTCAGAAACCGATTTGGTTTTTGATTGAGCCAATACATACGAAGTGTTTCTTTTTTCTTTCCATACAATGTCGCAGCTGTTTGTATGCCATCCCATACATCGTACATGTCAGGATAATACAAACTGAGCAACAATCCTTCATACAGGGTTAATCCTGTTATATCACAACCGGGCTGCATTTGTATTTTTGCCAGTATATTTGCAGGCGCTTTATCAATCCCTAAAACAGATTCCTTTAAATGAAAAGGGTCATCATGAGTAATTCCTATTTGTATACCGCATGCAATATGTGAAAGCGGTGCAGTATGCGGATGTTTCCATAAATCATCCATTTCTTTTTCATCAAGAAACAATGTATTCCATTCTGATTTTCCACCAATATTTATTACATCCATCAAATGTTCAAAAGAACAAGAACGGGGGTTTGGGCAAAGCATAAAAGGAATAGCTCCTTGTTCAGTACTCATACACTGTTCATGTAATTCTGATTTTCTTTTTATAAATTGCCCTTCAAAATACTGACGATCATCATCTGTAATCAATTCAAGATACGCTAATGTCATTATTTGATTATCAAAAATAGCGGTTTCATTATAGGTGCCATCCGGATTCCTTTGCTCAGGTGAAAATAAGTCTGTTAACATAATTCGTATGTTTTTAAAGTTTTAATAACTATATCATTTTTATACAATAAGTCAATATAATCAATGGGGTACTACTTTCGAAAAATGATATACTATAGTATATGAGAAGTTTATTATTTATCGGCGTTGTTATCCTCCTTATCTGGGGATTTATGACCCTCAACAAAAAAGAAGTGGTACCTGTCGTTACCGCACCGACAGCAATAGAGTTGTGCTTTTATCGCGAAACCAAAACTCCTCGCGGGCTCTATGATGTCAGTTGGTTAAAAATGAATCTTATCGGTGATATGGTCACAGGTGAGTTCAGAAATCTACCAGCAGAAAAAGATAGTAAGATTGGAACATTCGAAGGAACGGTTAGTGGTGTTGATCCAATCGCAATGGCACGCACTGCTCTGGTCTGGTGGGATTCACTTGCGGAAGGAATGCATGTGACCGAGCAGTTAAAAATAATATTTGGTGAAGGTACTGCACAAGCCGGCTTTGGTGAGATGATAGATCGTGGTGATGGAACATATATCTACAAAGATCAGACCAAAATCACGTATGCAGCACCAATGAATGATGTTGCATGCAGTGATCTCGATGACAGAATTATTGTCGAACAATATATTCGCACAAACATCTGGACACTTGCACCACAACAACCCGTTCTCGGTGGTGTCTGGTATGTTACGAGTGTCCACATTGATCCCATGACAAAAACTGGTACCATGGCATATGAAGACGGTCATATCGCCGGACGTGCGACATTTATCTATGTTCGTGATGGACAAACCGTTACCATTACCAATGTGCAGAAACTAAAATAAAAAATTATGAAAACAGGATACTTTGGACAAATAGAAGATTTGACGATCGGTAATACGAATTTTAGAGAAGTACTCTACACAGGAGAACATTGTCAGTTGGTGCTTATGTCACTCCTTCCAGGTCAAGATATTGGACTCGAAACCCATGAAGGAAACGATCAATTTTTCCGCTTTGAAGCAGGCGAAGGGAAGGTTGTCATCAATGATGCCGAATACATCGTCGAAGACGGCGATGCGATTATCGTTCCATCAGGTGCACAACACAATGTCATCAATACCGGTGATGAAGATTTGAAATTTTATACAATTTATTCTCCCGCACATCACAAAGACGGTGTTGTTCGCTCAACAAAAGAAAAAGCTGAAGCTGATGCTCCAGAATTTGACGGGGAAACAACAGAATAATTATTTTGCCTACATTGTTTGGTTTTTTAATTCGAGAAGAGTATACTTTCTCTATGGAACCACAAACTAAAAAAATCATACCTCATTATTATGGAGACATCGTTCGATTGATATTTATCGTTGGTGCAGTATTTGTTCTTTTGGGAATTCCAACCATGGCAAATATATTCAATATTCCCGCAATCATACCGATCATCTCCGTTGCAATACTTGGTATTACTGCCGGCATCACAAATCCAGTCCAACTTTTCTCACTTCGCCTCAATGTTGCTGTTTCTGTCATTTTTCTCATATTCTTTGCATATATGGGATGGTACTCATACGCGAGTGGTACTGCTGGTTTTGCAGGTTTTATAAACCAAGTCACTGCAGTTCTATTCCTTGTTGCTTCATACTTTTCTGTGAAATCACTCCGTGGTGCAACAGTTGCTGATCCAACAATTTAGAGAGTGTATAGTTATCCCCAACGGGTTGCTTTTTTCATTATATGTGCTATACTAGGAGTGGTAATTTGTTTGTGAGCCATACACTGTGTGGGGAACAAGAATTACGTTATTCGATAACCATATAGAAAATGGCAACAAAACTTTATGTTGGCGGTATTCCATACAGCACAACAGACGCAGAGCTCAAGGCGCACTTTGAGCAAGCAGGTGAAGTTACTTCAGCTGCAATTATTATCGACAAGCCAACTGGCCGATCAAAGGGATTTGGATTCGTAGAATTGGCATCTGATGCAGATGCTGAAAAAGCGATCTCAATGTTCCACGATCAGGATTTCCAAGGCCGCAAATTGACTGTGAACATCGCTCGTCCTATGACAGAACGACCTCCACGTCAAGGCGGATTCGGTGGTGGCAATGGTGGCGGTTTCAACCGTCCTCGACGCGACTACTAATCACTCGTGATTTCAAAAACTCTCCACAGCAATGTGGAGAGTTTTTGTTTTACAAAAAGATTGCAAATACTCGTTTTTTTTGATATAGTTTTCGGGTTGAAAACCATATGCGCGTGTAGTTCAGTGGTAGAACGCTGTCCTGATAAGACAGAGGTCGAAGGTTCGATTCCTTCCACGCGCACAATATACAAACGTAATACTATCTAAAAATATGAAGTTATATCACGGATCAAAAATACTACTTAATAAGCTGGAGAATCGACAGGCCCAACAAGGCGACACTGAAGTACCGAGAGATGAATTACTAAACGGTATTTATCTAACCCCAGATTATAGTTTCGCTGTCGCCATGGGTGCTCGACCTAACGGCGAGACTTTTCTTGATGACAAAAAACACACAGTCAGTTTCAAAGAATCAAATCATTTTGATCCAAAAGAAAATGTCTACATATACTCTTTTGATTCCGAATCTATTCCGACAGAAAATATAAAAATTATAGATGATCGCCAATACGCTATTGTTGGTATAGATACTTTACCAGTACAACATACCGAAACTATAGAAGCTGGAAAACTATTTGATTATTATAGACTCACTGATTGGAAAGATCCTAAAATAGAAAATAATGAATTTAAAATAAAGATGAACTAATCATGACAAAAGCATCAGATTTTCTTGGTGAAAAAGTTAGCTTAGTTTTTGATCGACCATTTGGAACAAAACATCCGAAACATGGTTTTGTGTATGAATTGAACTATGGATATGTTCCTGATACCGTTTCTCCAGACGGCGAAGAACTGGATGCATATTATTTGAGTGAAAAAACATCCTTGAAAGAAATCTCGGGTATTTGTATCGCATATGTTCATCGGGAAAATGATGATGACGATAAATTGATAGTGGTAAAAGAAGGAGAAAATTATACAGATGAAGAAATAATAGAAATGATACATTTTCAAGAGCAATGGTTTAAAACAAAAATCATAAGAAATAAAGATTAATCTGTTATACTCTTTTTATATATGAAACACATTCATGAAAATCTTGAGAGAATGGATGCGAGACTTATTCATCTCATGCGACGGCTCAGCATACCGTTTGGCCGATGGGCGATCTTTATCGTCTTTTTCTGGTTTGGATTGCTCAAGGTACTCATGATCTCTCCGGCGGGTCCGTTGGTTGTGCAACTTCTCGGACAAACGCTCCCGTTCATCAATCCAGATCTCTTTATGGTCGGATTCGGATTGTTTGAAATGCTGATCGGTATACTCTTTCTTGTTCGAGGCAAAGAACGCATTGCGATTGCAATTCTTTTCTTTCATATGATTGCAGTTTTTTCACCACTCATACTTCTTCCACAAATAACTTGGAGTGGTTTTCTCGTTCCAACCATGGAAGGGCAATACATCATCAAAAATTTGGTTATTATTGGCTTGGCAATTAGTATTGCAGCACACCTCCATCCACTCAAAAAATGACCCTCTATATCGTTGCAACTCCCATAGGCAATCTTGGTGATATGACGTATCGCGCGGTTGAAGTCTTGAAAGCTGTTGATCTGATTCTCTGTGAAGATACTCGGACAACAAAGAATCTACTCACACATTACGATATCTCCACAAAAACACGATCATTTCATACACACAGCACGGAAAAGGAACGTGCGGCTATTATTGAATTATTACAAGACGGCAATGATCTCGCTCTTGTCTCAGATGCAGGTACACCATGCATTTCTGATCCCGGTGTCCTTCTCGTCATGGAAGTTCGTGAACAGCTCCCTGAATGTACCATCGTACCTATTCCTGGAGCATCTGCCATCATCACTGCACTTTCTGCAAGTGGTATTCCAGCATCCTCATATACATTTCTCGGATTCCTTCCACACAAAAAGGGGAGAGAGACTATTTTCAAAAACATGATTGATACTGATATACCTGTTGTTTTTTATGAATCAGTGCACCGTATAGAAAAAACATTGGCATCACTGCTGACACATATTCCAGACCGACAGATCGTCATCGCTCGTGAACTCACAAAAATACATGAGACATTTCATCGTGGCACCGCAGAAGAATTGCAAACTTTTTTCAAAATGCATCCTGATACACTCCGCGGTGAGTTTGTTATGATTGTCGCTCCAAAATAAAAGTGATAGAATAAACCGGATGAATCCCGTTAGAAGCCGCGATCGCTAGAAACATCAAATTATATGAAATCAAAAAACATTATTAATTTTAATACAAGCTTAGATGCGCGAACAATGATCGCGATCTGCTTCTAAACGGGATGAACAAACGCATTATTGCCCTTCTCGGATCTCTCGCGATATTACTCGTCACATTTTTTGCGGGGTTTTCTGTTGGAAAAGACCAGGCAAATTTTATCAGCCGAGCAACAACACTTTCCGGCAAAGATTCTGAACAATCCCTCACCACTGACTTTTCTCCATTTTGGAAAGCATGGTCAATTTTAAATGAAAAAGGTCTTCATACTGCTACCGACCAAGACAAGGTCTACGGCGCGATTTCCGGACTCGTCAGTTCACTCGATGATCCTTATACCGTTTTCTTCCCGCCAGAAGAAAACAAGGCATTTAATGAGGAAATAGGAGGTAGTTTTACCGGTGTTGGTATGGAAATAGGTATGAAGGATAAGATTTTGACTGTTATTTCTCCTATCAAAGGCAGTCCTGCTGCCAATGCAGGCATCAAAACAGGTGATAAGATTTTGAAAATCGACGAAACCATCACCAATACCATAACCATCGATGAAGCGATAAAGAAAATTCGCGGTGAAAAAGGTACAACAGTGGTTCTCACTATTTTCCGTGAATCAGAGAAAAAACCACGAGAGATCACACTCACTCGTGATACTGTCGCGATACCGACACTTGAAACAAAAAAAAGGGATGATGGAATTTATGTGATCCAATTGTACAGCTTTTCTGCAAATGCCGGAGAATTGTTCCGTCAGGCATTGATTGATTTTGCAGAATCAGGCAGCACGAAACTTATCCTCGATCTCCGCGGCAATCCAGGTGGATTTATGGATGCAGCGATCGACATGGCGAGCTGGTTTCTTCCAAAAGACAAGATCATTGTCAGTGAAGATTTCGGTACGCACAAAGACAAAGAAGTCTATTACAGCAAGGGCTATGACGTGTTCAATGACAATGTCAAAATGGTCATCCTCGTTGACGGCGGCTCCGCATCCGCATCGGAAATTCTCGCTGGTGCGCTTCGTGAACACAATGTTGCAACGCTTATCGGCACACAAACATTTGGCAAAGGTTCTGTCCAAGAATTGGTCCCGCTGACCAAGGACACGTCTATCAAAGTAACCGTCGCAAAATGGTTCACTCCGAACGGCATTTCAATCTCTGATCACGGTATCACTCCTGATATCATCGCCGAGCCAAAAGACACAGATACCCGTGAACACGACAGCGTTCTTGACAAAGCGGTTGAATTTTTGAAGAACAAATAGGAGAGATATCTCTGTGGTATACTTTCTGATATGAAAGTTATTCTACTCGCACACGTACCAAAGATTGGCAGAAAAGGGGAGATCAAGGATGTCTCTGACGGCCACGCGGTCAATCTCCTGTTCCCAAAGAAACTTGCTGTTGCTGCAACTCCTGCATCCATTGCAAAACTCCAGAAAGAATTGGCGGCAACTGAATCTATAAAAAAACTCGAGGATACATTGCTTGATAAAGCATTCGAAACGCTTGCCGACAAAACGCTTTCGTTCATCGAAAAAGCAAATGACAAAGATCATCTGTTTTCCAGTATCGACAAGAAAAAAATTATCGATCTCGTTCAAAAGAATTACAAAATAAATCTTCCAGCTGAATTTATCGTTCTCGACAAACCGATCAAAACGATAGGGGAGCACAAGATCGCTATCGTTGATGGAAAAAGAAAGATCAGTATGACTATTGAAGTGAAGAAAGGATAGTTATACCCCCTCAATATAGAAAAAGAAATAAGAAAAAACCTTCATCAAATGATGAAGGTTTTTTCTTTATAGATTTATTTAACGTGAACTACTTTTTTGACCATTGTCTTTCCGTCAAAATGTGTTTTTCGTTTTGATCCAAACGAGACGATACCGTCAACGAGAGAGAAGAGGGTATGGTCCTTGCCCATGCTGACATTTGTTCCTGGAAGGATCTTTGTGCCGCGTTGGCGAACGAGAATACTACCCGCTTTTGCTTTTTCGCCAGCGTAGAGTTTCGTTCCCAAATACTTAGGATTGGAATCGCCAAAGTTTTTAATTTTACCGCCCGATAGTTTTGTTGCCATACAATAAATGTGTAGAAAGTCAATATAAGGAGACTTTCTGATTTGTACTCAACGAGTATACCGGAAAACAGAAAAAATGCAAGGGCTTGTCCAGTATCAAGTACTGAGTACTAGTACTCAGTACTATAAATTTATATACTTATTCTATGGACATCGATCAAAGTACCAAAGACCGACTTATACCCATCGGCATTATGATGATCATGACGGTCACGAGTTTTTTCTTTGGGCGCTGGTCGATGAGCTCAAATCACGAATTAGAGGATGTACCATACGTCTCAGAAAGCCAAGAAAAGCCTCCAGAAGGGCAGAATACGTCCAAAAGCACCCAAACTGTCGTAGTCCAATCAAATCCCGTAGAAACTGGATTATTTGTGGCTTCGAAAAATGGAACAAAATATTATCCGAAAGGATGCAAAAGCGCAGATCGGATCAAGCCCGAAAATCAAGTTTGGTTTGCCACAGGGCAGGAAGCCGAATCTCGTGGATATGAACTTTCGAACCAATGTTAGTAGAGGGAGAAAAAGAGATATAATGTCGTACAATATATCTTTTGCGACATTGGACTAGGAATAAAGGATATATGGAATAAGAACTATAAATAGACTTAGTACAGATAGTTTCATTTTTCTCTTCATATACTTCCCCACATCATATTTAAAATAATTTTTAATATTATTTTATTTCCTCTCACCTTCGATGATTCATATTTTATTTTTTTAAAAATTAAATTAATATTTTTTATCTAAAATAAAAATAACATCCAAATGGATGTTATTTTAGCTTTTTGAGCATTTCTATTCTTTTTCGTAAAAACACAGAATATATCCTGAAAGTCTCACTATAGTTTCAAATTTCCAGGTTTTCCATGGAATACAAGATATTAATTCACCCTTTGTTGCCACAATATATGACATAACACCTTCATCCCTTGAATCAAAATAAGCAGTAAATGCTGTGGGAAATTGGTCATGATGTTCTTTTGGTATTATTGGAAGTATTTCATCACCCAAAAGTATACTTTTTTCTTCTTTACTGTTAGCGAATTTTAAACAATCTGTTTCAGTTGCCAGTGGAAGTATCGGAAAAATTCTTCCAACATATTCCTTGCCGGGTTTAATGAGCGGATTATCAAATGGTTTACCACCAGTAGGAACTGTAAATGTAAATTCTCCGATTGCAGGACCAAAGTATTTTTTGAAGTCTATCATAATTCTTTTTTTAAATATTTTCAACATTATACCAAAAAACAGTACTATGTCAATAGATACTGTTTTTTGGAAAAAACTATTTTTTGAATAAGAAATTATCGTTCGATAACAAACGTCAACGCCTTCCCTGTGCTATTTCCGCGACCGGTACGGCCGATGCGGTGCACATAATCATCATAGGTCTGTGGGACCGTATAGTTGATGACGTGACTGATGTCTTTGACATCGATACCGCGAGCCGCGACATCAGTTGCCACGAGGACGGTGATATCATCATCTCGAAATTGATTGAGTGTGCGTTGTCGTTCACGCTGACGTTTGTCGCCATGGATCGAATCTGCACGGAATCCTGCGCGTTTGAGGTCTTGCGCGAGCGATTCAACTTCCCGCTTTGTTTCAACGAAAATAATCGTCTTTGATGTATCTTCGTGGCCAAGAATCTTGTGGAGCTCTTCGATCTTGTCATCTTTGTGACGAACACGAATGACGTCTTGAGTAACATTTTTTGTCGTAACACCTGATCCGACATTGATCGTAACAGGATCAGTCAAGAATTTTTCAACTGCAGACTGGATGCGCGGTGGCATCGTTGCAGAAAAGAAAAATGATTGGCGCGTCTTTGGCAAACCACCAAGAATAAGTGTGATGTCATCGATGAATCCCATGTCGAGCATGTGATCGAATTCATCAACCACGACATTAGTAAATGTACTAAAATCGATTGATCGGCGCTTTGAGAGGTCTTTGAGACGTCCCGGAGTACCGATAACAAAGTGGTTGAGCTGACGAAGTGTTTGGATCTGATGATAGATCGGCATGCCACCAACACAGACACTAGAGAATATACGGAGACCTTTTGTAAACAGTCGAAGCTCTGTATTGATCTGCATTGCGAGTTCGCGTGTTGGTGCAAGGATAAGAATTCGTTCCTTGTCGTTCTTGATAACTTTTTCGATCAACGGAAGAAGAAATGCTGCTGTTTTCCCAGAACCAGTATTTGCAAGACCAACGATATCACGCCCTGCGAGTGTGTGTGTGATCGTTTTGTCTTGGATTTCTGTTGGAATCGCATAGCCGCGGTCAACAAGATTCTGTGTAAGGATCGGAGAAAACTTGAAATCAGTAAACGTATGTTCGCTTTGATATACCTTTGCTTCCTGTGCTTTTGTCGGTGTAAAGATAAATCGAGATGTGTCGATCTTTTGTTCAAATCGGCCACGTCCACGTGATCGATTGCCACCACCAAATCCGCCTGAGCGAGCTGGTCGTGATGAATAACCACCGTAACGAGATGATGAAGAACTACCACCGCGATATGACGATGGCGCACGAAATGATGACGGAGCTTTTGCATCTCTTCGAGGAGATGATGAAGACCGTGGTTCTGAACTTTGAGAACGAGAAGATGGTCGTCCGCCAGTTGAAGGCCGAGACGATGAGAAACGGGATGAGAATGCCATTATAAATATGTATAAAGTCTGTATAAAGCCACCTTACGAAATATGGTAGCGGATACTTGTGATATATAGACTTCATAACGATATCTATAGAACATATGTACCTGCCGAAAGAATAACACACTTTGTTAAAATATGCAAGTTTATGAGGCTAATAACTTTTATAAAAAACAAAAAAACACTCTTCCCTGTCTCGAGTTGAGTGTTTTTTATTATTTTTACAATCCAAATAATTTGAGAACAAGATCAGTAAATGGATCTCCACTTGAACCATACACTATCGCACCGCCGAGGGCACCAGTTATCATGAGACAGATGAACGCGACCAGAACAAGGATTATGCGGAGGACCTTGTTGTGGATCAAAGTGAGAAACATGTCAGTGTATTTCACAACAGAGAATTTTTCAAGAATGGGTCTTCCTTTTTCCAAGATAAATTCCAAAAGAAATACACTATAAATAACAACAACCGCCCCGGCAAATGTACTGTGAAATTCGATCAATCGTGATTCACCGACGAGTTCTTCTGCGATGCCTCCTGTCAAAAATGTCACATATGCACCAAGTGTGCCGACAATAATCAGAAAATGTTTTATAGATTGCCAATGTATTTGTGGTACCCAACGTGATATTGGAATAAGTTCACACAATGACCAGAGAAACAGTAACGCTATTGGAAAATGCACGAAAAGTGGGTGTATGTTCATGTGTTTATTTTAACATAAAAAAATCCCCGCAATATGGGGGATTTTGGGGAAATTAATTCCATCGTTTTCGGAGATCACGGGCACGATTTACTGTACCATTCTTTTTACGAACAACATGTTCATAGTATTTACTACGACTGTTTATTCTGTTTACGTGCTTCTGCAGATTTTTGGGAACGTTTTCATAGAGATTACGTTTTTTTCTTTTGTCGCGCGGATCTACCCATTTTGCTGTTCCATCAAAATCCTGAACAAGCTCCATAAGCATCCCATTACTCACAGGACGATTATTTAGAATGTGATTCAAGAAATCTGCCTCATCTATCGTTGATTGTACAAAATATTTTTTACGCGTCCGGTAAAAAAATCTAGAATACTTTCTTTCGGTAATTGCTTTTGAAACAACAATCCAGATTCTGCCCGCTTTTGTGAATTTACCACGCAAATGGTCATACGAAGTATGAATCATTATACGATAATCACCTTCAAACCACTTTTAGAAACTAATTTGATTTTGAGTTTCTTCTATGCGTTCTGCGTCTGGTGGCTCGAGGCCAAAACGTTCTGCATCTCGTTTTGAAATTGCTTTTGTGACGATTTCGAAACCCATTGCAAGCAATGCAGTCTTGATAGGCCTAAATTCTCTTGGACCATAAAGAGGTCTCTTTTTTCTTTTTTTCTTCTCCATCCTTCTCTTTTTTAAATGTTTTCAGAGAAAATATACCAGAACTATGTAGTTTGGTCAATAAAAGTGCAAATCTTTAGAAATTCCTACTCAACAATCTGTGATGTGACTTTGATCGTCTCGTCAGCTGCTTTCGTCGTCATTTTTTTAACGACACCGATACTTTTGCGTGCGATATAGATGAATAGACCTGTTCCACACAAAATAATCCAGAAAAATATTTTTGCGAGAAGAAATGGACCACCCCAGACATGTGTAAAAGAAAAGATGAATAGAAGTATCAAAACGAGTGCCGCAATAATAATAGGGATAACCAAAAATCCCCACAACAATTCTCCGGCTTGTTCGCCGGCAAAACCACTTGGATTCTCTGTTCCCTCTCGCACCATTTTTCGTATTTTAAATATTTTGAATAACATAGAAACAGTATATCATTTTTTTATCTCATCTCGTTTTTGGGACAATTAGAACATTCCTCTGTTGTGGGATAGCACTCGATTAAGTATTAGGAAATAAAAAAAGTACCAGTATCACTACTAGTACTTTTTAATCAAAAAATCTTTTATTCAAAAATTAAAAATGAGTCCATTTTCTTTGCCATTTCTTTGTTTGTAAAAAAAATAACATCATCACTGATGTCCAGCCAACCCTGTATACCTCTGGTCATATTTCCATTGAAAACATCTTTGAGTCCATGATATTCATCATGGTAATTATCAACTGACCATGCTTCAATTAAATCACAATATTTATTTAGTCTATCAATCTGAATCAGAATGAAAAACCTTTTCCCTTTTATTACTTTTTCGTGCAATTTGTATGCGGGTCTGTTTTCACATATTTTACGAAGTGATTTTCCTATAACACCTAACTCGAAATTGGTTGACCCCATGTAATCAAAATTCGCAATTTTAAAAAGCTCACTAAGAGCTTCTTGTGGTATACCACGAAATGTATCAATTCCACTAAAAGCTTGTGTACCCGGAGGATTTAAAAGTCTCTGAAGATAATTTCTTCTCATTTTTTATTTTTTAGTTAAACAACAATTTTCTTCACATTAATACTTTAATGTGAACTTGTCAATTAAGCCCGAATTTCACCTACTATGTAGAAAAACCACCTTATTTTATTTCCCGAGATCGAGAATCTCATCAATCCGAATTTTCTCGACAAATTCTGGAACGTGTGAGACGAGAATCAATGCGCCTTGATAGTTTGAAATAGCTTCAGCGATAACTGGGAGGTGACGGAAGTTGATATGGTTTGTCGGTTCATCGAGAATAAGGATACCTGGACGTTCGAGGACCAGTCTGGCGAACGCCACAAGGCCTTTCTGACCCTCTGAGAGGCTACCAACGCGCGTTTTCATAAGTTCGCCCGTGATGAGAAAACTCGATGCAACACCGCGCATAAAACCTTCTTCAACAATTCTCCCGCCAGCAAGCATGGCACTACAAAGTGACTGGTAGACCGTGTCATCAAAGTTGAGCGTCGAGAAATCTTGGCGGTAATAGCCGACACGAACACCCGGTGCGATCAGAGAACCTTCTGCGGTATTTTTCGCAATATGTTCGAGGAGTGTACTTTTGCCGATACCATTCGGACCTCGTAAAAGAAGATGCTGATTCTTGCGGAGTTTGACCTGTGCTTTTCGTTTGGTGATTTTTCCTGTTTTGGCATCAAGGGTCGTATATGAATCGATCGTGAGAAGATTGCCGGAGAGGTCTTCCTGACATGGAATAGTAAATGCGCGAATCGTTTTATCCTCTCTCCGAACTTCGACGATTTCTTCTTCGAGTTCTTCGGCTTTTTCACGCATGCGTTTTGCCACGAGACGCATCTGACCACCTTTGTAGGCGAATTGATTTGCTTTGTATTTCTTTGCCTGGATTTCTTTTTCCAAACGCGCGTTTTTCATATTTTCTTTTTCAACGCGGGCAGTGATGTCTTTCAATACGTTCAAATAGTTGCCGACGTATTGTTCGACTTTGCGCGTATGAATATCGAGATAAAGGACACCATCACTAAATGCATTCAAGAAATCTGCATCGTGCGAAATAACGACAACGGTCTTTTTGTAATTGATGAGGAAGTCTGTCAGGTGTTCAATACCTGCCGTATCGAGGTTGTTTGTTGGTTCATCGAGGAGGAGCAGGTCGGGATCTTGGATCAATGCAGATGCGAGGAGAATACGCGCTTGCTGGCCACCAGAAAATGTACTGAGAACTCTATCATGAAGTTTTTCATGACCAACGAGATTCACTACTTCGAGGACATCATCGATTCGAGGATCAATATCATAGACCGGTTTTGAAAATGATTTCTGGAAAAATTCTCGAACAGTGAGTTTCAAATCATCACGAGGGATGACTTGTCGAGAAAGCGCGATAGTGAGTCCCTGAACTCTGTTTATCGTACCGGATTCTGGTTTCAATGTTCCAGTAATGAGATGGAAGATTGTACTCTTCCCTGCTCCGTTTTGACCCATGATCGTGACCTTGGATCCACGACGCAACGAAAAATCAACCTCGTTCAAAATAGGTTTGTCGTGAGCGTATTCAAATGAGACTTCTTCGAAACGAAGAATAGTTTCTTCCTTTGCCATCACACGAGCATACCGCATTTTTGACAAAATTGAAAGGATTACGTGTTCATTCCGGCAACATATCCCGTCGTCCAACAGAGTTGGAGAGAAAATCCGCCAGATGGACGATTCACATGCAGCAGATCTCCGGTAATAAAAAGATTTGGGCAACGGAGTGACCGCATCGTTTTTGTATCTATTTCTCGCAGGTCCACACCACCATCGGCGATAACCGCACGGTCAAATCCCATGAGTCCCGTGATTGTGACTGGCAGTGCCTTCAGGATACGGACCAATTCTTTTCGCATTGGTTTTGTAATGCTGTGAATTTTTGTTTGTTCGTCAATTGGAAGCAATTTCAAAAGTGCCTGTGCCATACCCTCAGGAACACATTCTGGAAGCACATTTTTGAACATTTTGTTTTTGTTCGCATCAAAGATTTTTATGATTTTGTCTTCGAGTACACCGAGATCCGTATCGGGATATGCATCGATCTGAGCCGTGACTTCTCCATCATGCAAAAGATCTGCTACTTTTGTTGCAGAGTTCAAAATAAGTGGACCAGACAGTCCGAAGTGTGTAAAAAGAATTTTACCTTTTTTATTGAATTGCTTTACACCGTTTACATAAAATGTAATTTTCATAAATGACAGTGACACCCCGGCAAGCGATTTGATCCACGTATCTTTGACTGCGAGTGGGACGATGGACGGTGTCGGCGCCGCTACGGTATGTCCCAGTTTTTTCATCCAACCGAAACCATCACCTGTCGAACCGGTTTCGGGATGTGAGACACCACCAGTCGCGAGAATATAACTTTCTGCGGTATACATTTTTCCTCCAGCAATGACACCGGAAATTTTCCCGTCTACAGTTTCTATGCGAGTTACCGATGTATTCGTTCTGACGGTCACACCATGCATCCGGATAAAATTCTCCATGAGTGTTCGAACGTCTTCAGCGCGTTCTGTTTGTGGAAATGCACGTTTACGAGCTTGGACAACGAGCGGCATATTGAGAGATTCAAAAAATGAGAACGTTTTGTCTTTGTTAAACTGATCAAACGGCGAATAAAGAAATTGTTCGGCTTTGCCATAGTGTTTCAGAAACAATCGAAGATCATCTTCGTCATTTGTGATATTACAACGACCACCACCAGTGATCGCGAGTTTCTGACCGAGACGTTTATTTTTATCAAGAATAAGGACTTTCTTTCCTCGTGATGCAGCAATACCCGCGGCCATCATCCCTGATGCGCCGCCACCGATGACAATAACATCAAATTGTTCATACTGTTCTCTCATGTGTATATATGTGTACCATACAAAAACAGATCTTGCATTTTTCCCAATTCCCTTCCTTGATCAAGGAAGAGTGGCTGGCATACTCGCCAGACGGGGTGGTAATTATAGAATACAAGATCACCACCTCCCCCTTCGGGTACTCCTCCTCGAAAAGGAGGAGAGTAAAATTCATTCATTCAAAAACTCCACAGACTTTATCTGTGGAGTTTTTATTACTTCGCCTTTTCTTTCTTTGGCTTCTTTTTGTTTTTTTGTTGACGATTATTTCCTTTTGCCATACAAATGTGTGTGATTATTGTAATAGAATTATTGTAGCACATCAGAAAAATACAGTACTGTGGAAAATAAAAACACACCATGTCATATGGAGTGTTTTTATTTTAATTATCTCGTATTAGTAGAATTATCTACTTTTGCGTTTACTTTGATATCAGCTTCATAATTTTCTTTCATTTCTTTACGAAATTCATTGATCAGATGAGCTTGTGTCTGAGCAGAAAATTGTGTAGTAGATTCATTTGTAGAGTCACCGATGATACCATGAGCTTTGGTCTGTAACCGAGCTTCTAAGGCGTTCTTACTAGCTCCAGAAAGCAAGAAACGATACCATGGATATCGAACATGCACTATGCCATCATTTTCTATTTGTGCATGTGCGTTAAAACGTACTGGAATAAATCCGAACAATTCTGCGTATTGTTTATACGTCACGATAACTTCTTTATCGTCTGAACGAATTCCTTTGAAATCCTTATCTGCTTTGACAAGAGAATTCACATACAAAGACAGGTCGTTTCTATCTTTGATATTTTCCAAAGAAACAGCAGCATTTGCATTGCTATTCATATTGGTTCGGCTTCTATTGATGATCAGTGAGTCATTATCATTCTTATTATTTTTTTGACTGTTTACCCGTGCATTAGTTGAAGCATTGGCATTTGCATTGTTTCCATTATTGGAATCATATTGGGTATTGACTTGGGTACTTGTATCGAGAGATATATCTGGCAGCAATGCATGCGCAGGCACTGCAACAATCATAAGTCCACATACTGCACCAATCGCCAGAGAACTAAGAGACATGTATATTTTTTTATTCATAAATTTTATAGTAATTAATATACCGTATAGCGGTACATATAGTATAAACGAAACATAGAGAAAATTGTTACCTATACAAAGTATATATTGTATGGTTATTTCAAAATTGTTCGGAGAACATCAGTATCACCTGTTTTTTTCTTGGAAGAATACACGATCATCTTGTGTCGGCCGATTTGAGTCTGGATTTTCTTCATATGATTGATGTAGCTCGCTTTTGGTACTTTGTCTATCTTGTTTGCGATAACCACAATATCCTTTTTGTGTTCTTCGAGTTCATGGAGGACTTCCAAATCCTCTTTTGTTGGACCAACGAGTGCATCGATAATCAGAACCACTTTTTTCTGAGTCGCAAGAGAATGAAAAAGATACGTATAAATAATAGTTCGTATTTTATCTCGCCCACCACCGGACATCTGCGCATAACCGTATCCTGGAAGATCTACGAGATAGAAAGACTTGTTGATCAAAAAGAAGTTGATCTCCTGGGTTCTGCCAGGAAAAGAACTTGTGCGCGCCAAATCCTTTTGCCAAGTGAGTGCATTCAAAATACTTGATTTGCCGACATTGGAACGGCCAATAAACGCGACCTGAGGTATCCCGTCGGTCAGTATCGCATCATCTGAAGTTATTCCTTTTACAAACGTTGCTGAGGTTATCTGCATAGAAACGTATCATAGCAGAAAAATTAACAAATTGTATCTTCTTTATTATTTTATTGATTTTAATAATTCTGCTATGTGTTCTAAATAATTTTTTACTGCTTCGAAATCTTCCATTGGAGAAATACTTAAAGTCGAAGAAGGTGTAGTTTTATCTATCCATCTTTCTATATCTATATTTCCCCCTATATCCAAACTTATTGGACGATATGCCTGAGATTGACCACTAGCATCATTAAACATTGGATGCTTAATAATGTCGTTAGTAATGTTAATAATATTTTTTATCTTAGTTTTATAATAAGAATTAATAAGATTTTCGTTTAGTAATCCTTTATTTATTTTTCTTACTGCTTCAATAGAGGTTCGCAATAATGCATAAACTGAATAAGCTTCGGACCAAGATTGATTTAAATAATTATTTATTAGATTATTATCAGGTAAATTTTCTTTAAAAAATCTACTACGAATATCACTAAATCCCAACATTCGATAATAAGCAAATTCATAATATAAACACGCAATATAACTTGCATATTTAAGATCAATACGATCTTTAAAATTATAGTTATGCCTTATATCTTCAAAATTGGGTATTGTATATTTAGATATAGTAATCATTATTTAATACTTCCTGATAACTGCCTTGATACGGGCAACGATACTGAAGGAATGTTTCGGGTACATCGGCTTGAATGCTTTGTTTGCTGGCTCAAGCCAGACTGCGTCCCCTTTTTTCTTCAAATATTTCATCGTGAATTCCCCGTCGATCTCTGCGATAACAATCTCTCCATCCTTGGCATCATTTGTTCGTTCAGCAAGCACCATATCACCATCAGCAATATGCGCATCAATCATAGAGTTCCCATCGACTTCAAGCATATACGTCGTCCCTGTTTTGGTCAGGAGATAATCATTGAGATCGAGGGTGTCTTTCATTTCTTCTTCAACGGTTGCCGGAAAGCCTGCTGTCACAGAACCAAGAAGTGGGATATTGCCGAGCGATGCATTCGGAATCAGTCTACCCAAATGATCTTTGGCAACTAACCCAGCATCGATGAATTTCTCAACGAGACGGAAGACTGCGTTTTTTGATTTGAAACCAAAAAGCCCCATCATTTCAGAATATGTGGGCATGCGCTTTTTGGATCGGTAGAACGATATAAGTTTTTCTTTATAATTAGTATCCATAAATTAAAACTGTGGGAGAAAGAAGAATAATTTACCAAAAAGACTTCGTCGTGTGTTTTGTCGGATTTTCTTCAAGAGGAGCTTGTGGTCTCGTGCTTCTCTAGAATATTCCTGACCGCGAAGAATTTTGAGATCGATCTTCTTGTTGATCTGGTGAAGTTCTTTTTCTATTATTTTCACATATTGTTCTCGTGTCATATATAGTCTTGTTATTTGATTAATTATTATCTTTTCGACTACATATAGTATATGTGAACGATCGTTCACATGCAAGGAAATAGATGTGGATAACTAGAGAACAGATAAAAGGTTCAAGGTTATAGGTACTAGTATAAAAATTCAAAATCAAAAACTAGGATACAACTCTTAATTCAAAGATTCTATATCTTTCAAAATTTCTCCTGCATGACTCGCTGGATCAACTTTTGGATAGACACGGACGATTATTCCTTTTGGATCGATGAGATATGAAATACGGCGAGTTAAGATACCCGCAAGTGCACCGTATGCTTTGATAACTTTTTTGTCGGGATCAGAAAGCAACGTGAACGGCAATTCATATTTCTCACGGAACCTCGCATGTGATACCGGTGAATCTTTTGAAACTCCAAGGACCACAATTCCCTTCTTTTGAAAGTCATTGTAGACATCACGAATCATGCATGCTTCTTTGGTACAACCTGGTGTGTCATCTTTCGGATAAAAATAGAGTAAGACATATGATCCATGAAATTGAGATAGTGACGTCACCTTTCCATCGTGATCAAGTAATGAAAAATCTGGTGCAACAGTTCCTATTTTAAGTATTGACATACGTCTATTCTACCATAGAAGATTTTATAAAAAATTTGGATACATCTTGCCTTTTTAAAACACCTGTAGTAGGATACTTGGAAATTGTTCCAAACATCATCTTATATGAAAGGATTCATAGTAGTAGGAATAGGTATGCTTGGTTCATCACTAAGTCACCGTCTCAATTCCAGTAATTGTACAGAAAATATTGAATTTGAAGTAGTTGCAGAAGCACCACAAAAATCTGAACAAAAAAAGCCTCACATAGATATGGACTTCAAAATAAATCCATACTTTCCACCCGAGGAATATATAACTCTTTTTCCGTTTTCTCTGACCCCCCACAGAATCTATTCATGTAATATCAAAAAAAGTTCCGGGCGGATCCTCAACTGTTCCCTTCACAAGGAAGGCAAACAGCGGATCCGCCCACCATCAATATATTGTCCACGGGATACACCTACATATTGGACTCAAAGTATCCAGCACAATAAAACACCTCTTATCATGAGTAAGGGGTGTTTTTATTTTATAGAAGTGATATTGCGGTAGTGAGACGTTTGACTGTAGTATCTTTACCGAGAATCCCGGCAAGAACGAATGGATCAGGAGACTTATCACGACCAGAAAGTGAATACCGGATCGGCCAAAGCAGTTCGCCACGACCGTATGTTTCTGTCAGTGGCCAGATCAATTCTTTTACTTTTGTTTCTGACCAATCAGATTCAGAAATGGTTTCAAGGAGATTTTTTGCCTGAGTGAGATACGTTTTTGTTTTTTCTTTTCCGTCCGCAGTATCACGAAGAGATTTCCAAATCATATTTTGAATATCATCGATAACCGGTTCTTTGAAGAAATAATCGAATTCACCTGATTCAAACAAAGTCTTGATGTCAGAGAATTTTTCAATACGATCACGGATCAAGAATTCTATTTTTGCAAGCATTTCATATTTTGTATCTATGTCATAGACCCATTGCGGCACCCATTTCTCTCCATTAGTCCAAAACCCACTCTGATCGAGCTTTTTGATATATTCACGGTTGAACCAGTTGAGTTTGTCTTCGTTGAATTTTCCACCACTGCTATGAATTTTTGAAATATCAAATTCTTGCATCAATTCTTCTGCAGTATAAAGTTCACGTTCTCCACCAGGATTCCATCCAATAAATATCAAAAAGTTCATGATTGCTTCTGGAAGATAACCTTCGTTTTTATAATCAAGAATATCTTTGGCTCCATCTCGTTTACTCAATTTCTTTTTTCCTTCTGGTCCCATGATTGGTGGCAATGTCGCTATTTCCGGACGTTGTATGCCGAGCGCTTCATAAATACAGAGAAACTTTGGCGTTGAAGAGATAAATTCATCTGCACGCATGATATGTGTCACACCCATTTCTAGATCATCTATGATGTGGGCAAAATTGTAGGTTGGATATCCGTCACTTTTTATCAAAATGATATCATCAAGTGCTTCTGGTCCGGCAGACAATGTACCACGGACAAGATCATTCCATTCATATGTTTTTATATCTTTTACTTTGAATCGAAGCGGTTGAGAACCATCCCATACTGGAGGATTTTCTGGTCGATAATTTCGATAAAGAAACGGTTGCTTCGATGCTTCTGCATCTGCACGAAATTTCTCTAACTCTGCTTCTGTATACGGATCAGCATAGGCAAATCCTTTGTCGATGAGAATTTGTGCGTATTTTTTATATGAATCAAGTCTTTGTGATTGTAAATACGGTGCATGTGATCCGCCGATATCAGGACCCTCGTCCCATGAGATACCGAGCCATTTTAAAGATGCAATAATATGATCGATCGAACCTTCGACTTCACGTTTTTTATCAGTGTCTTCGATACGAAGTATAAATGTACCGTTGTGTTTGCGAGCAAAAAGCCACGCATACAATGCAGTGCGAACGCCGCCGATATGCATAAAACCTGTCGGACTAGGGGCAAAACGAGTGACTACTTTTTGTGACATAGCTATATACTAGCACAAACTATTGTGTTTTTGGAGTACCTGGTTTTTCGTGTGACAAAGAGATCGAGAGAAGCTCTTTCGCAATAATTTCAGCGGCGTCTGGGTGCGCAAAGTTTTTAGCGCCCATCTTTAATCCTTCATAGATTGCAGGATTATTCAAAATATCTTCGACTTGTGACACAAGAACATGTGGTGTGAGATTTGCTTCTTCGATGACGACACAACCACCAGCACGCGCATATGCAAACGCATTTTTGCGTTGATGATCGCCGTTTGATGTCGTGATCGGAATGATGATCGACGGTACGCCCCAATTTGCAATTTCAAAGAGCGATGATCCCGCACGAGAAATGATAAGTGATGCTGCTCCTGCGGCATTTTTGAGTGTTACTGCATTGAGAAATCCAAGCGGCACATAGCGGTCCTTGTATGGATTGTCAGTACCAAGAACAACATTGACCTCTTCTTTGTAAATATCGACAAGTTTAGTCCCGACTTGATGAATGACCTGATATTTTGCCAAGAGATCTGGCAACGCATCGAGAAGCACGGTATTGATCTTGTCTGCACCCTGAGAACCACCGAGAACAAGGAGGACCGGGAGGCGTGAATCAAGTTTGAAAAATTCATATTGTCCTGATGTTTCAGGTTTCATTATTTCTGCCCGAACTGGCTGGCCGGTCCATGCTGTTTTTTCTCTTGGGAAAAACATGGCAGCTTCGTTGTATGAGACGCCGATACGTGCGGCAAATTTTCCCGCCCATGCATTAACTCGTCCCGGATACGTATCTGATTCATGAATGACGACTGGAATACCCAGTATTCTTGCAGCACAGAGAACAGGAAATGATACGTATCCGCCTTTACTGAAAATAACGTCTGGATACACTTTGTAGAGTTTCAAAATAGCATCAAAAATAGCAAATGGTGTTTTGATGACATCAATAATATTTTGCAGAGAAAAATAGAGGCGAAGTTTGCCGGCAGTCACAGGAACAAAGGTAAGGTTATTTTCAAATAATGCGCCTTTGTCATATTCTTTGTCTGAAAAGAAATACAACTCTGCACCAAGAATTTTCTGGCGTTCGATTTCAGTATTCACTTTTTCGGCAACGGCGATGAGTGGATACACATGCCCGCCTGTTCCCCCTCCGGTAAATCCGATTTTCATAAATTATTCTTTTTGCGGTAATGACCGCGATACATTGAGCACGATACCGACAGCAAAGAGCGCGATCAAAAGTGCCGTTCCTCCATGACTGATAAAAACGAGTGGTACACCCGTCAGCGGAAAGACTCCGATAATCGACGCAATATTCAAAAATGACTGTGCTACCAACAGTATAACAATTCCTACGACCAAAAGTCTACCAAATGCATCTTGAATTCGTGATGCGATCCACAATCCCCGCAAACAGAAAACAACAAAGAGTACGATGAGGCCCGTCGCACCGACAAAACCAAATTCTTCACCAACAACCGCAAAGATCGAATCACCTTGCGGTTCCGGCAGGTAACTGAATTTCTGGACGCTTTGTCCGAACCCTCTTCCAAAGACACCCCCAGAACCGATCGCATTTAATGATTGAATCAATTGATATGACGAACCAGCAGTATCATGTGATGGATTGAGAAATGTCTGTACACGTTCAAAGAGATATGGCTTCGCAGCAACCAATATACCGAGTGCCACGGCCCCACCAACGAGAAGTCCGATGATATACTTCCATGATATTCCTGAGACGAACAGCATGGCGAGCGCCGCCGCAAGCATAAGCATGAAGCTTTTGGTATCTGGCTGCTTGAAGAGCACAAGCGCGATAATACCGAGTAGTATCACCAGCGGCAACACTCCAAAACGGATATCAGATACACGGTTTTTGACCCATGAAAGCCATGCGGCAAAATATATAACAAAGCCAATTTTCAAAAATTCGACAGGCTGAAACGACACAGGCCCGAGTGATATCCAGCGACGTGCACCACCATGAGAAAATCCTAGTGCCGGCACGAACACCAGAAGTGTGATGACAATCGATCCAATAAACAAATACAACGAGTAATTCCGCCAAAATTTGTACGGAATTTTTGACGCAACCGACAATGCAATCAATCCACCACCAACACCGAAAATAAGTTGATTAAAAAGAACACCATAAAATTTCGTTTCATTTTTTGCAAGAATACCGAATGACGCAGAAATAAAAATAAGAATACCAACACCAAGAAGACCAAGGACAGTGAAAAAGAAAAATCGATCGATAGGTTTTCGCTCGGTTTTCATATACCAATGACTGCAATAATAATACCGATAATGGCACTCATGATCGACACGATCCAATACCGCATTGTAATCTTTGGTCTCGACCAACCAAGTGCTTCAAAATGATGATGCAGTGGTGAGAGTTTGAACAACCGTTTGCCACCTGTCGCCTTGTAATAAGAAATCTGAATAATGACCGACAAAGATGTCGCGACGAGCGGTAACGCAATGATCGGTAATACCAACACACTATCGGTCAAAAATGCAATAACCGTCAATACAACTGTCAAACCAAGCATACCCGTCTCTCCCATATAAAATCGTGCCGGTGGGACATTGAACCAAAGAAATGCAAGAGTTGCGCCTGTGATAACACCAGAGAATGCAGCGATATCGATCTGGTTTTGAAAAAATGCAATGCCGGTGTATGCGGCAAATACTGTCGCAAGCACCCCACCCGCCAATCCATCGATACCATCAATGACACTCGTTGAAAATGTCGCAAGTAATACCAAGATAAAAAAGGGAATAAAAAGATACCCGAGAGAAATCATGCCGAAAAATGGTACAGTGATACCGGTCATACCGAGTTTGAAATAAAACCATGAACCGAGCACTAGTCCGATCAGGATGACCGCAACAACCTTGACCCGGCGATACTGAATATGATCACGTGAATACGAACCAACGTTGAACACTTGCAATAAATCATCAATGAGACCAAGCAACGATCCAAAGACAAGCGCTGCGAGAGGAATCAAAGTCTGATTGCGACTAACGAATTCGAGTTTTGATGAAAGAGGTGATGGGATAATTTTTGCAATAATAAAAAGTATTCCCATAGCAATGACAATACTTCCCCAAATAATGACACCTCCAACACGTGGTGTACGAATTTCTTCATCTGTATTGTGGATCTTGTTGAAAATTGCCGGTTTATCATCCCCTGCACGCGCGCTTTTTTTCCAGAGTTTAAAATGATACATGAATGATGTCGCAAGAGGTGTAATCGCAATACCGATAAGGAATGCGAGTGTTGTGGGCAAGAAAATTTTAATGAAATCAAGCATGGGTTATTGTTCTGTTGGTTGGTTGATAATTTTATCCGTCACGACAGCACGCATCCGTTCATAGTCAGGCAATGATCCTCGATCAGTAAAACCGAGAAATGAAAGCAAATCAGTAGACGGTGTATAGACAACCTTGCGGCTATCAGACGGATGAACACCACGATCAACAAGACCTCGCATCAGGAGGCTTCGAAGAATGAACTGAGAATTGACACCACGAAGATAATCAATGTCTGCACGAGTCACATAGTCACCATACAGAACGATGGCAAGTGTCTCGAGTGATGGTTTGGTCAATTCACGCGACAATGTTTCCTTTCTCTCTGCTGCGAGAAATTCCCCGACCAATGGACTCGTCACGAGACTGATTGTCGTATCAGTTTTCAAAATAGACAGCGCCGTACCTTCATATTTTGCCATGAGTTCATCGACAAGGGATTGGACCGCAGCAACATTTGTGCCAAGTTTTTTTACCAAAAATGACACTTCTACCGGTTCACCGGCAGTAAAGAGTAGTGCTTCGAGTTGTAGAAGTGGCGAGAGATCCATAGGAGTAATTATACGATAGTATCTGCGTTTTGTTCAGTATCAGCTTGGGGAATAACAGGGATTTCTTCTGGTTGATCGATCGTGATGTCATCAAAATGATTTCCTTGTGCCGCAGAGACGAGACCTTGACGGACAAGTTCGAGCAATGCCAAAAATGAAACGATAACTGTGATCTTTTCTTCTTTGGTCACTGCGCCTTTTTTATAGCCGGACATGTCACGAAATGAAATCTGTAATCCTTTCTGTACACGAACAGCGATCGAATCAATCATCTCTTCGATCGTCATGATTTTCTTCAACGTCAATTCTGGTTTTTTCTCAACTACTTCCGGCATTGCACGGAATACATCTTGGAGCGCACCCAGAAGACTTTCCTTTGTAATACTTTCATGTGGAGAAAAAACTGGCTGCATTTTTTCTGGTGCATGAAAAAAAAGTTTTCGATATGAAACAAGCGGTGCCAACAGTTTCGCTTGTTTTTCAATCTGCCCATAGAGAAGCAACCGTCGCTCGAGATCATCGACAGCAGATGATTCATCTTTTGAAAGTTCAAGAGTTGGGAGCAGTGATTTTGATTTGATGAGAATAAGTGTTGCTGCAACACTGATGAATGATGTGAGATCATCTATGGACTGCTCATCCATAGATGAGACGAACCGAATATAATCTTCGGTGACAGCCGCAAGTGAAATATCGTTCACAAAAAATTTGCGCGCTTCAACAAGCGAGAGGAGGAGATCGAACGGTCCTTCAAATTTTTCCTGTTTGATGAGAAATGTCATGCGTAAAGCAAAAAATACTTATAGAAATAATAACATTTTATGAACCTGGATCAAAGAATAGTTTGTTTGACATATACTCAAAAACTGGTAGTATACAGAAAACCTTTAAATTATTATCATGTACATTTACATTATTATTCCCCACTTCTCCCTGTCGGACTATTATGGTTCGATTATTTTTGCTTTATGTGCAACCGTTGTTTTTCTCGTATGGTGGAGCAACAGAAAAGAAAAACTTCTGTCACTCATTGATCCGCACACATTTGACCTTTCTCATACAACCATTGTTCATATATTGAAAAATAGAAAAAAGAAAGAAACCAGAACTGCGCGAATATTGAAACACTATGTCACACTGACATACCAGCAAAAACTTGCAGATGCAAAAGATTACAAAAGTCTCATAAAAATAATAGAGGGACTTATGAAAACTGGCAATTTTCCTTATGGTGGATACGGACTAACGAGTAGTTGTCCGGGATCTATCCTGTATAAAAGCATAGAAACATGTCCTCATCTTTCGGATCTTTTAGGGAAAATACTAGACGAAGAAAATACCATAACTGACTTTACTGTGATATTGAATACGTTTGATCCCAAAATATGGATGTCTTTTCCTAAAAAATTAGGAATACAGACAATTGCCCATCAAACAAACAGGTTGATCTCCAAAGAATTAAAAGATGAAGAAAAACATACCCGGCATTTTTTGAATTATTTGCATGCTTCAGTAAAAACAGGATACTTCTCTCCAACACTTGATGAAAAAGAGAAATGGAATTTTGCACAAGAATTAAAAACCAGAATTGAAAAAACACAAGAAGAATTTCTCCAAAAAAATAAAGAGAAGGTTCTTGTGTAAAAAAACAAAAACATGACCGTATGGCCATGTTTTTTTATTTTCTATGGATTGAGACGCTTCACATCACGTGGGAGATAGGTCGCTTCACGAACGTTTGGCAGGTCGAGGATCTTCATGATGAAGCGTCCTGGGCCAATACCTGCACCACCATGTGGTGGCACGCCATACCGAAAGAAGTTCAAGTAGTCTTTCAATGCTTCGAGTGACATACCCTTTTCTGTCGCCTGTTTTTCGAGAATATCAATACGGTGTTCACGCTGGGCAAGTGTTGTTACTTCGATACCACGGAAGAGAAGGTCGGCACGACGAGATCGATCAGACCCTTCTTCGAGACGCATGTGATAGAACGCGCTTTTTGATTTGTGATAATCGGTAATAAATACAAAATCATGATTGTATTCTTTTTTGACATAGTCAGAAATTGCACGCTCTTCTTCGGGTGAGAGATCATGATCTTCTCCGCTTGCAACATTTTGATCCGCGAGAATTTTCTTTGCATCAACCATCGTGATCCGTGGAAACGGTCGTGCCGGAATATCCAAATCAAGTTCAGGAAACGATTCTTTGAGTGTTGTAAACCCTGAAACAATCATACCCTCTTCTTGATCCATGACATCATGATGTGATTCAACAAACCCAAGTTCAAAGTCCCAACCAGTAAATTCTGTCAGGTGACGAGTCGTAAAGGATTGTTCAGCACGAAAAACTGGACCAACCATAAACACCCGTTCAAATCCTGAAGCAATCGCCATTTGTTTATAAAATTGCGGTGACTGCGCGAGATAGGCTTTCTTATCAAAATAATTCACCTCGAAAACTTCAGCACCAGTCTCAGATGGTGTCGACATGAATGATGGAGTATAGATCTGCATGAAATTGTTCTCATCCCAATACTTGCGGAATCCTTTTTCAAGAGCAGTCCACACTTTGAAAATCTTTGTCTTTTCTGGCTTGCGAAGATCGATCCAACGATAGTCAAATCGAGTCGGTGCTTCTGTCTCTTCATCATTCCCTTTCACAACGACAGGAATTGCCAATTCTGGGAGAGATTTCGAAAGAACTGTGATAGATGATACCCCGATTTCAAACCCACCCGGAGCCTGTTTTGCTTCTTTGACCGTACCAGTGATAGTGATAACAGATTCAAGCGAAAGTTCTTTTGCTGTGTCAAATGCTTCCGGATTTGAGATTTCAATGATGTTTTGAACGAGTCCAGTCACATCACGAAGAACGAGAAAGATGATTTTGCTTTGGATGCGGAGCGCATGGACAAAACCAGCAACAGTGACTTCCTGTCCGACCTTGCCTGCGAGTGTAGCTACATGTGTTTTTTGAATCATATGCTTTCCATCCTACCACATTCTCCGATTTTTTCCAGCAAAAAATCCCGCACAATTATGCGGGATTTTATATGTATCAAGCTACAAGCTTTTGTTTTTTTGAAGACTGTAACTCTTCTATATGAATTTTAAGTTCATCAATAATGCATTCACGGAACCATTTTTCATACGATTTAATTTCTTTTGTTATTTCAACTTCCTCAGAAATTTTTATAAACAGTTTTTTTGTTTTTTCTGATCCAATTCTTGCTTCGCAACGTTTGCGGTACAATGAGATATATACCTTGAACGCCTTCTTATTGAGCCCATGCAAAATAATATATGATTTCATTGCTGAAATAATATCACCAACATGTGAGGAACTCATTCTGAGATTCATTGTAAAACTATCTTTGATATATTGGCTTTTCAAGAAACGCTCAACATTGTTATCCTGCAATCTCCTTAAAATAAGATCATGTTGTCCTAATTTTTGATAGAGATCACGTGTTATATCATTGATATCGGGAATCCTGAGATATGACAATGCAGTATCAATAAGGATATATTTTTCTTTTTTAGATAATTTCCAATCAAGCAAATACTCTATGTATTCCTCTTTGGTCAATTCTTTTTTTGATATTTTTTCAATAAAATCAGTATATGCAGTAAATACATATACAAATATTCCTGCTACCATAAATGGTAACCATACATTGATTTTCCAAATCCATTGTTCCAGAGAAAAAATAGAACCGATAGCAAGTATCACAACAGCTATTCCGAGAATGATGAGTTTTAGTTTCATAACCGTATTTTTAAAAGGTATATTTCCCGCACACAATACACTTTTATAGATAGTTTGTCAATAATATGAGGAAATAAAAAAATCCCTATACATTAAAGGGATTTTTATCTATTATGCAGTAACCATAGATTTTTTGATCAAATCAATATGAATATTAAGGCGTTTTATAATTTCTGTACGAACCTTATCTTCATCTTTTTTAAACGTCTGATCCTCTCCCAACAATCGCACCAATTCAACAAGAAACACTTCGGCTTTTTCTTGGCCAAGTTTTTCCTGCAAAAGCTTTGTGTATTCCGTCACAAGATGAGTCAAAGAATCCCCATGAAGACCATACATAATACAAAAACTCTTTAAATCAGCGATAATATTGGTTGGAAATTGCAAACTTATATCATTTGCTAAAACAGTGAATTTTTGTTTGTTGTTTTGAAATCTTCGGATATTTACCATCTGCATCCTCACTGTCAAACGATGCGAGAATCCTTTCATTCTATAGAGCATGTGGGTCAGACTATAAATCTCAGATTCTTCAAAATATGCAGGTGCAATATCAATCAGAAAATATTTCTCTTTTCTCAGTATGAATAAACTACAGATACGAAGAGCGTACTGCTGCGTATCTATCTTTTTTTCATGCCATTCTTCTAAAAATTGACCATATGGCACCTGCAAAAAGAGAATAACAAATCCGGTAATCATGATGAGACCTGTGCTTATCATGGGAATTTTTTCTGAAGGAACAAAAGAAAATAATGGAGGATATAACTGAATAAGTAAAAACAATCCAGTTAACATATCAATAAGAAATATTTTAATTTTCATAGCCCAGAGTTTTAAAGATGTATTTCCCGCACACAATACACTTTTATAGATAGTTTGTCAAAATAACAAAATCCCTTCAATTGAAGGGATTTTGTTATTATTTTAGAGTATATACTTTCACTCGTGCAGGGCGGAGAATCCGATCACCCATCTTGTATCCTTTCTGGATGATTGATTCGATTGTATGATCACGTCCAGTGTCGTCAGTTGGAATATTTTCGATCGCTTCATGGAGATTTGGATCAAATGGAGCACCGACACTGTCGATCACGGTGACATTGTTCTCTGTAAGTGCAGTAAGAAGTCGAGAATAGATGTATTCGATGCCATTGCGCCAGTTCGCATCAACTTTCTCCCATGATTCCTTGTTGCCGATCGCCATATCGAAACTATCGAGTGCGGGGAGTAATGAATCGAGGAGTTGTTCCCTGCCAATCTCTTTGCCACGAATGAGACTCTCGCCAGATTCTTTTTTGAGATTTACATAATCAGCCTGGGCACGCTGCCAACCAGTCAGATACTCGAGACGTTCTTTGTTCGCGGTCTTCAATTCTTCACGGAGTTTCTTTATTTTGGCAGCAGATGAAAGTTCGGCACCTTCGCCATCTTCTTCAATAAAAGAAACGTCGTCAGACAATTCTTCACCAATATCTATTTTTTTATCTTCTTCGTCTTGCATAGGATTATATTTTTTACAATGTTCATACTAGCATAAAAACAAAAATCTCTCCAGAAGGAGAGATTTTTTGAGACTAACGTTTTGACCACTTTGGCGCCTTACGAGCTTTCTTGAGACCGAATTTTCGACGTTCTTTCATACGAGGATCTCGTTTGAGGAATCCGAGTTTCTTGAGAGATGTGCGAGTTGCTTCATCATCTGTTGAGAGAATACGAGAGATACCATGTCGGATTGCTTCTACCTGAGAGTGATTACCGCCACCAGAAACGACGACAGTGACTTCATACGTATCAGCAATCTTCCCTTTCACAAATGGTTCGTTGACGATACTGAAAAGGTCGCTTGTACGGACATATGCGAGACCATCGAGGCCATTGATGACAAATGATGTCTTTGCGGCTGGTGTGAGGCGAACACGTGCGGTAGAAGTCTTTCTACGACCGACTGCTTCACGATATCTTTTTGCTGTTGTTTTTGTTGCTTCCATAATAAAATTATTCAGTTACGGTGAGATTTTTCATGATAATAGATCGGAGTTTGTTTGCAGGAATCATGTTGTAGACCGCATGAACGAACACTTCTCCGTAGCCTTTTTTCTCGATCGTCTTTCCAAGAGTTTCAGACTTGAAACCGCCTGGGTATCCTGAATATCGTTCAAATTCGACAGAAAGAAGTTTTCGCGGATCGATAGAAACTTTTGATGCGTTGATGATCGTTACCTTGTTTCCTGAGACTTTGTTTTTCTCAAATGTCGGACTGTTTTTGCCAGTCAAAATCATCGCCGCCTCTGAAGCGATTCGTCCGATTTTCTTTTCTGTTGCGTCTATAGTGTAGTTCATATAATTATACAAATTCGATAATGGCCATCGCAGCGCCGTCCGAAAGGCGTCGTGGGAGCTTTACAACGCGTGTATAGCCGCCTGCGCGAGTCGTGTATCGTGGTGCGATATCAGTCACGACCTTTTTGACTTCTTCTTTTTGGTTCATGAGACGAGATGCGAGCAATCGGTGTGATGTGACTGATGCAGTCTTACCGAGAGTAACCAATTTTTCAACAAACGGACGGAGTTCCTTTGCTTTTGCTTCGGTTGTTGTGATTCGCTCATGTGTAATGAGAGACAATGCCAAAGACCGGAGGAGCGCGCGTCGCTCATCTGCTGGTCGTCCAAATTTTCGTACTGAATTATGATGTCTCATACAATGTGTGTAAGCTTACAAGAAGTGCTCCGTAAAGTCAATTATTTTAATGTGAGTCCAAATTGTGCGAGGACAACTTTGATCTCTTGAATTCCTTTCTCGCCGATTCCTTCGATTTCGAGAAGATCTTCCTTCTTTTTTCGAGCAAGACCGCCCAATGTTCGGATATTTCCGGCATTCAAGGCATTCAATGTTCGTGTCGAGAGTTCGAGTGTATCAACGCGTGTTTTCATGACATCAGTCATGTCATTGTCAGATGATCCTACTGATTCTCCTGATTCATCAGATGATTCAACTTGCTCTTCTGCAACAGCGGCTGTTTTTTCTTCTGGTTTGATATCAAGAATTGCTTGGAGCTGGACGATCATGAGTGAGATTGAAGATTCAAGTGCTTCTCGTGGAGAAATAGAACCATCAGTTTCAATCGCGATACGGAGACGGTTGTGGTTTGTTTTGTCACCTACGCGCATGTTTTCAACTTCATAACTAACACGACGAATTGGAGAGAAAAGTGCATCAATCGCGATACTACCAACATCTGTTTTTTCTTTTTGATGAACTTCTTTTGGAACGAAACCGAGACCTTTCTCGATTGTCATTTCGATATCAAGCGTTGCAGACTTGTCAGTCAATTCACAGATATATGCATCAGGACTTGTTACTTCAACTTGTCCATTTACAGTAATATCTTTTGCTGTAACAGCCTTTGCTCCTTTGACAGACAATGTAACTGTCTGTGGTTCATCACCGATCAATTTGAAATGAACTTTCTTCAAGTTGAGAAGAATCATGATGACGTCTTCTTTGACACCAGGAATTGTTGAAAATTCATGAGAAACACCCGCGATTTTAAGTGAAGTCAACGCAGCTCCCGGAAGAGATGAGAGGATAATGCGGCGGAGAGAGTTGCCGAGTGTATGACCGTATCCAGGGTACAAACCGTCGATTTCATAGACACCTTTCCCGTCTGCTTCTGACACAATGCGTGGCTTTGATGGCAAAAGAATTGTAGTGATGTGTGATGACATAAAATATATTGTGGCCAATGGCCTTATGAATATTAACGACTATAAAACTCAAGAACGGCGTTGAAATCCAGGAATGATTCGGTATTCTTGGGATAACTTTGGACGGTCGCTGTCAGTGTTTCTGCGTTAAGAGAGAGCCATGCGGGAACGGTGTATGTCTTCATCTTTGCGGCAAGATTTGCAAAGAGTGCTGATTTCTTACTTCCTTCTCGGACAGTAATCGTATCACCTGCACGAACGGTATAGGATGGGACAGTTGTTCGAGTACCATTGACGACAAAGTGTCCATGCGCAACCATCTGTCGAGCAAGAGCGCGAGTATGTGCGAGGCCGAGACGGTATACCACGTTGTCGAGACGAGTTTCAAGGAAACCAAAGAGTCGTTCTGCTGGAGAACCACCCTTTGTCGCCGTTGCGCGTTTGACGTAGTTTGAAAATTGCTTTTCAGACACACCATAACTAAAGCGGATCTTTTGTTTTTCGATCAACTGTGCGCCATATCCAGAAAGCGCCTTTGGTTTTTTCATACCAATTTTCTTGTGGCGGCCTTCAGAGAGGACAAACTTTTGTGTCTGGCATTGTTCGTACACACCAGCACCCAATCGTCGACATATTTTGTATTTTGGTCCGAATTTCATAATAAATGTAAGTGGGAGAAACGAATGATAAATAAATTAATTATACGCGTCGTGGCTTTTTAGGCTTTGGTCCGTTGTGCGGAACTGGCGTCTGATCCTTGATACTCGTGATATCGATACCACGTGCCATAAATGCACGGATTGTTGGTTCTCGACCAGAACCAACCCCGCGAACAATGACATCAACTTCTTTGATACCAAGTGCTGCAGCTTTTTCACCGAGAACATCACCAGCCTTTGATGCAGCAAACGGTGTTCCCTTTTTTGCACCCTTGAATCCGAGAGATCCTGTTGAAGTCCAAAAGATAGTATTACCTGACTTGTCAGTCAACGTAACCTTTGTGTTGTTGAATGTCGCTTCGATGTGAAGTGTTCCTTCGGCGATCTTTTTCTTTGGTACACGAACAGCAGCCACCTTTGGTGCTTTTGGTTCAGATCCTTCTTCTTGAGTTGTTGGTTTCTTTGAGGCCATATGAATAGTAAGTAGTTGCTAGTGAGTAGTAAGTAGAGAAATACAAATGCTATGTCTTTGATTCTTTTCGGCGACCAGATGACATAGTCTTTCGAACGTTTCCACGAACAGTTCGAGAATTTGTCTTTGTGCGCTGACCACGAACCGGAAGTTTTCTCATGTGTCGGACACCGCGGTATGCTTTGATGTCTTTGAGACGCTTGATGTTTGCTGAAATTTCACGCTTGAGATTTCCTTCGATCTTGAATCCTTCAACCATTTTTCGAATTTCGTTCTCTTCATCGATAGTAAGTGTTTCTGCTTTTTTGCCACGTGGAATTTTGACCGCATCGAGGATAGCTTGAGCACGTGGAATGCCAATACCATAAAAGACCGTGAGAGCTATCTCAAGTCGCTTGTCATTTGGAACGTTGATACCGAGGATTCTCATTGATATAAAAAAATTATTGCTTTTGCTTATGTTTTGGATTTGTGCAAATAACGCGCAAATGACCCTGTCGTTTTACGACCTTGCATTTTTCACATATTTTTTTGACTGCTGCACGAATCTTCATATAAATTAAGCTTTTTTGTATTAAAAATAAACGCTTCGCCATCCTACACTAGATTTCCCAAAAACACAAGAAGGGCCTTCGAACAATGTTCAGAGACGCTTCATAATTCTCCCCTTGCCACCGTATGGATCGAGTACAACTTCGACAGTATCTCCGACGAGCACCTTGATGCGATGGAGACGCATCTTGCCCGATAGATATGCGAGTATCTCGTTATCTCCGATCATTACCCGGAACAATGTGTTCGGCAATGCTTCAGTGATAGTTCCTCGTACGGTTTCATTGTGAGTGTTTTTTTTATCCATGCAAAACGATGTTGATTAGTATACAGCAATTGGTATTTTTAATCAAGAGGCGCAAGTCGAATATCTATATCTTCCTGATTTTCTGGAAATCGATACTTCCAAAACGGACTAATTTTGAATGTTGCAGTATCGATTTCTGGGTACCGATTCATGATGGCGGTAAATTCTTTTTTCTTTGCCCGAAGCAAATCATCTTGGATTGGTAATGGATCAATGACAGACAAAGCACGGACATCTTCGGAAAACACGATCGGCAAAGTTTCGATATTTACCGGAGGTATATCAGACGGTAGTGATGGCTTTGGACGAAGAAGGGCGAGATCTGGTATGGAAACTGGAACACTGTCATCATAATTCGGATCAATGATGTGCGTGAGCACGGATGTCAGTTCTTTTTTGTAAAGAAGAAATCCATGAAGACTTCCAGTAATCGTTACGTGGATATCTGCCGTTGCTGCATTTGTGAGCGGTGCGTCAAATGAAAACACTGTGAGATCTGGGTATAAAATAACCGTATCGGGAATCTGTGCCAATGCCTGAGCAAATAATTTTGTTTTTAAATCTTCCTGCATTTTAACGACAACATCGGCCATTACCACTTCATCTGCACTATACAAAGTACCGGCATATCCACCATCAATCGGTTCTTTTGTTCGTCCGTAGACACGAACACCAAGCGATGGAACAGTAAAGTCGGCAGTGGCGACATTGTGTTCTTGACCAGATTTTGTCGCCTTGATCTCAACAGTCGCTGATCCAGGAACGTTTTTTGATTGTTTCGCAATGGTAACCGCTGTGGTTGTCTTATATTCATGACTGCCGTTTTTGATGATAGTTCCCTTGGGAATGCGGACACTCGATGAACCAGTATTGAAAAGTGCAATCGTTCCTGTCGCATAGGAGTTCTTTTCACTTTGTGTCGTTGATGGCACAGCCATATCCACACTACTCGACAACGTGATCGTATCAAATGACAAATCTGTCGTTTTATTTTTATTGGCAAAAATAGTTTCGGCAATCATGGCTTCTCGAACATGCGGCGTGAGCGTCACGGTTGCATGCGCAAAGTATGACCAAATGGCGTAGACACACACGAGAAACACGCAGGATGCGATAATCCACACACCACGAGCAATGTGTCGTCTTGTGTCGATCGGTTCAGGCATATGCAGCGGAAACGGCGCCTGATTGAGCAGATCCCGATCATTGTGTTTTTTTTGTATATCTATAATCCGGCGCATAATTATATAAAAGGAAGAATTGCTGCTTCGACCGAGAGAAAAATATCAGTATGATCAAGTGGTGTTTCAACAAGGCGTACGAGATATTCGGCAGTAAACGGTATGATGGTTGTTCCGAGGGTGACACTTTGTTCCAATACCGGCACAAGCGCAGGTACGCTTTTGTTATCAGAAAAGAGAATGACGATATTTGGACTGCCTGAATGAGAAAAATACTTCTTGAAACCACGGGACCAAGCACCACCCGCATCTTTCATCACCCGGAGTACATGTTCAGTATATTTTTTTGTCAGAACTTTTTTGTGGGTCAAACTGATGAGTGATTCTGCTTCATGCAACGTCACGCCTGATTTTTCAGCGACAGATCTAACAATCGCATGCATACCGAGTGGGATGGTTGCTGTTGTATACAAAATACTTTTTTTACTAGTACCAATATCTGTCATACTACCCCCAACATTTACAATGAAAAAATCTTCATATGTGGGCAACGCAGATCGGACTGCCATATATGCTGCACTGACAAATGTATTGAATATGACCGGTGCGCGAAAACTCCGATTGATCGTATATTCGATCCGATGTAACAGGTGCTCCGGAGCCCCTGCAATAAACAGAGAGAGGACAACTGAACGTGCCTTGCTACCAAATGGCGAGAGAGAGGAAGTGCCGTCCAATGTGACATCGGTCAATCGTTTTTCAAAGACGCGTACAATATCACCGTGTTGTCGATATGCATCATGCATCGCGTCTTGGAATGCCAGCGTCTCACGATCAATGATCGCACCGGCGAAACGTTTGGAAAAAGTAAATGAAACTGTGCGTTCCATCGTGCTTGTTCGAGACTGACTGACATGCCATGGTGCCGCGAGAAAACATGCGACTTTGTCGACACGACCAACAGATACTTCACCAAGTGCTGAGACGACGCGTTCAAGTGCACGAATCATCGAATCATGTGCATGTTCCCTGTCTCCATGCTGTTGATAGAGCATGTCTGCCCGCGTTGAAAAAAGTATTTTTGTTTTTGCTTTGCGGTTTTTATCCATCTGTACTACCGCACCACCAACTGAACCCGATCCGATATCGAGGACGAGCACTGTTTCTTTTTTACCTCCAAGAGAAAATCCCATGCCTCAAGTATAGCGCAGAATGTATCTTTACTTGTATATTTGTGGTGGAAAACTTAGACATAAATAGATAAGAAGAATAATATTTGCTAATTTTTAAATATATGGTATTATAAATTCAAACCTTAAAACACATACAAAATGGAATTTGGATTAGCACTTGGTCTTGTTATAGACCTGGGTCCTGTATTAGGACAAGGAGATACAGATGGTGAAACAGCAGGTAATATTGCAAGCAATGTCGGAGACGGTATTGCAGATGCAGATATAGATCTTGGTGATAATTTTTCAGAAACCCCTACATGGACACAGCGGGTTCTTACAACCATTATACTTTTTATAACATCAACAACTTTACTCATCGCTCAACAGACTCAAAAAGCAGCAGAAAAAACAACAAGTTGGTATCATCACGTTGCGTTATATATAGGACCAGAAGTTAGTTTTGGGCCATTTTATCTTACTGCCGGAGGTTGCTTTGGAGGATTCGGATGCCTTGCAATCGGTGGAGGTATCAATCTTGGAAAAAACTTCGGGATCGGTGTTTTATTCCCTATCTGGATCTGGTGGTAATACAATTTCATACAACAAAAAATCCCCGCGCCATCGGGGATTTTTTTATTTTCACAGTTTATTATGAAAGGTGTTTTGAAACGAGTTTTGTCATTTCAAACATAGAAACAACTGCCTTGCCACCGAATACTTTCTTGAGAGATTCATCGGCAACGATGTTTCGCTTGTTCTTTGGATCTTGGAGGTTGTTCTTTTTAATATAAACCCAGAGAGCTTTGACAACTTCTGATCGAGGCATCGGACCTTTTCCGACAACTGCCGCCAATTCGGCGCTGATTGTCATTGGTTTCATAAATGCGGAATTCACTTTTTTTACTGCCATATATATGGTGTCGTCTTACACATACGTGCAAAACATAATGTAATTATCTGATAAGACCCTCACAGTATAGCATACTCCTAGGGGAAACAAAGGGAAATCTGTGGTTTTCTACTCGAGGATGAAAAATAAAAGAACCTGTTTTTAAACAGGTTCTTTGTTATACATAGAAACAAATACATTTCCGTCCACAACTTCTTCATATGAATGTAATGCTTTTTTTAGTTGTGATGGAATACTATTATATTGTTCATACACATAAAACACATAGCCAATATACCCTTTTGCAACTTGCTGAATATGAGGATTTTGTGATCCCCCTCTTACATCAAGACATGCGTGATGTAATATTGCACGGATTTTCTTTTGCGTTTTCTTTGGAATGGTCGTCCGGAAATAATACCATGGTATCCATGCTTTCAAATGTTTGCGCGCATACTTAACTTTATTAAGAATCATAATCTTTAGTTCTTCACGAGTTTTTCTGTTTCGAATTAAACGTAAACCCGTAACAAGTGGTTGCTCTTTATTTGTGTCATACACGTGGATTTTTTCCATATTAAATTTCCAAATAGAGTCTGCCTCAATTTTTCCAATGATGGCACGCAATTTTTCTGAAACAATCGTTTTATTTGATCCATATGCCCCAAAAGTTATCCCATCAACATATATTGAAATATTATCTGGTTCAAAATCTCTAAACTTATGGAGTAACTGAGTATGTGATACCACAAGCGCCATAAGAATTGGCGATGTTGGACATCCTTGGACTAAACGACCTTCATACGTTAAAACTTTTGCCAAAATTAATGCTATACATTCACAAAGTTCATGTACCCGTGTCGATGCATCACCTGTACGCACCTGTTTTCTAAAATCTCGCACTAATTTATTTGGAAACAAAAGAGGTCTCTTTCTAGGTTTCGTCTCAGAGACATCGAGACTAAATCTTTGATCATCGAGCCATTCTTGAAACCGAGCATCTTTTGAGATGAAATCGGCTGAATACTGAAAGGCTGAAGCAAGTACATCATCTTCATTTTTATTCTCCTTTTTCTGAATGCGTTCCAAATTCTTCGCACTTCGTATAAATGTGACGTATCGATCTTTATATAAACACACTTCATGAAAAAATACATTGGCAAGTGCTTTTTCAAGACTTGTTGTATCTACACAATGAAATGCATCTTTCAGATCAATATCGACAACATACGAAGGAACCGGAGATAGGTGTTGATTCACATTATCTTTCCATGAACGTTTTGGTATACCAAAACAATGTGAGGAAATATTTGGTCCAGTAGAAATTTTCTTCAGAAAATTGTAATACAAAGCATTTTGAACATCTTTTGTTATTCCAATGGGGGCATGAATAAGTCGCTTGCCACCAGAGCGTTTTGGGATAGTAAACACACGATATGTTGGATTCAGAAAAACTTCCTCCAAATGATCGATGCTTACCTGCGAAGCGTTTGCAATAATTTGCATAGCTTCTTTCATCATTTGGTTGTTTTTCAATGTGTTTTAGTTTTTATTTAGTTAGAAAAGTACAAATAACCGGTCGCTCAGAGTTGCTTGCGCAACCCTGAGCTCACTTCATTCTACGCACGCAGTGCGTGCCTTGAGTCAGTGGGAATTTAATCCCCCGAGACATAACGTTCATCGTGACAGCCAGATACTGACTGCTGAAAATTGAACTATTCAATGAAATGTTTCATCAATAGAAACCGGAGTATCATATTTATACTTTTTATTTTAGAAAATGTCAAACTACCCATTGAAACTATTCCAAAATCGCCTTGATGCGGCGAACACCAGCCGACGACGCTTCTTCTTTTTGAATTTTGAAGTGTCCAAGCTCACCAGTGTTTGAAACGTGTGGTCCTCCGCAGAATTCTTTTGAAAATGGGTTGCCGGTTTCGT
This sequence comes from uncultured Candidatus Saccharibacteria bacterium, assembly GCA_964606285.1. Classification (GTDB taxonomy): domain Bacteria; phylum Patescibacteriota; class Minisyncoccia; order Phycocordibacterales; family UBA9973; genus CAZSFP01. The sequence goes on along the minus strand of CAZSFP010000001.1, from coordinate 64,461 downwards.
CTTCGATGAAATATACACTGACCGTTTCAGGGTACTTCGCACCGAATTCCATTTGAGCACCAATCTTTTCTGCTTCAGTAAGTGACATCTCACGACGAATGACTACATGTTTCGCCTGAATTTTTTCATTGACCAAATCTTCGACTTTTTGTAATTCTTCAGGAGTGACTTTGCGATCAAATGAGAAATCCATACGAAGACGCTCCTCAGTAATATTACTTCCCCGCTGCTTGATATCAGGACTGACGACTTGTTGAAGTGCAGCAAGCAGGAGGTGGTGTGCAGTGTGCAACTTCACCGTCTGTTCGTTGTGATTTGCGAGACCGCCTTTGAATTTTTGCTCTGAACCAGAGCGAGAGAGATCTTGATGTTCTTTCATTTTAACATCAAATGAAGCTCGATCGATTACAATTCCCTTTTCTTTTGCCAATTCTTCTGTGAGCTCAATCGGAAATCCATAACTCGTCGCAAGAATAAATGGATCTGCTCCTTTTTCAAATTCCTTGAGGCCTTGGTCGAGAGTTTTTTGGAATTTTTCTTGTTCACCACCAAGAATTTGAATAATATGGTCTTTTTGTTCAAAAAGATTTGGATATGCATCTGTATAAAAATCTATGTACCACACTGCGATGGATTGCATTGTTTCTGCGGTGAGTTGCAATTGTTTGCCTTGCATTACCGCACGACGAATAAGGCGTCGAAGTACGTATCCCTGATCTTTGTTTGATGGAAAAATACCATCCGCGATCAAAAATATTCCTGTTCGAATATGGTCTGCAACAATTCGTGCTGATCGCTGTTCAAACTGAGAACTATTTTCCTTGATGATATCCATTACTGGTGCAAACATGTCGGCTTCATACACATTTGATTTTCCTTGCGCGATCATTGTGACACGTTCAAGTCCACTACCAGTATCAACATTTTTTTGTGCAAGCTTGCCGATAACGTTTCCGTCTTTTTTCTCATATTCCATGAATACATCATTCCAAATCTCCACAACCCGACCGTCATCGTCCGCTGCAACATATTCATCATGCGTCATATCACCGAGTCCATCAGGTGTGACATCATAAAACATTTCGGTATCCGGACCGCATGGACCATTGTCTCCTGGACTCCACCAGTTATTTTTTTTCGGCAAGAAATAAATTCTGTTTTCTGAAATATACTTTTTCCAGATTTCTACAGCTTCCAGATCTCGCGGCGCATCTGCATCACCTTCGAACACTGTGATATACAGACGTGATGGATCAAAACCAAGTCCTTCTTCTTTGGATGTGAGAAATTCAAAGCTCCACTTGATCGCATCTTCTTTGAAATAGCCTGCCCGACCAACACCATCAGGTGAAGTCGGGTCACCAAGGGACCAATTGCCAAGCATTTCAAAAAATGTGAGGTTCTTGTGATTGCCGACTTCTTCTATATCACCTGTTCGAACGCATTTTTGTGCACTTGCGAGACGATTCCCCAATGGATGCTTTTGTCCCATGAGATACGGCACGAGTGGTTGCATACCTGCAGTATTGAAAAGAACGGATGGATCGTTTTCAGGTACGAGTGATGCAGACGGGATAATCGCGTGTCCGCGGTTTTTGAAAAATTGGAGGAATCGGTTCCGAATATCGTTTGAGGATAGCATTTGCTAAATATACCAGATTCCAGACAACAAAAAAAGCGCCTATTCGACGCTTTTATGAAATTACTTCTTTATGATCATTACGGTTTCCATCTCCCAATAATCATTTCCCTCCTGTCCCCAAACAAATTGAAAATAATTGGAATGTGGCATGTTCGTTATTTTCATGTGTTCAATTGAACGAGTTAACACATAATCTTTTTTCTTGTTTTTTAAAGACATTGTTATGTACAACAAATTTTTTTCTTTTTCAAAAACAATATCTTTGATTTTTCCGAACTTTTTAACTTTTTTCAATGCACATATCACTGATTTTCCGATAATGAGAGCTTTGAGTTCAAGAATCTTTTCAAGTATTCCTCCACAGTTTCCATCGAGCAATTGCCTGGTTTTTTCACCACGAGAATCCCAATGGAATCCATCAAATTTTCCACAATACGGTCCGCCAACACCATACCCAAGATGTCGACAGCCTCTACATATACCTTTGAAGTATTTTTCATGATCCATTGGAAGAAGTTCATCTGGAATTTTAGAGACTTTTTTAACTGTTGATTTTTCTGCTATCATATTCCTGTTTTTAATTTTTTCTTCAAAATATCATCAAAATGATATTAAGTCAAATAGATTTTTAGTAACAAAAAAAGCGCCCATGGGACGCTTTTTGTTATTGAATAATCTTATTTTATTTCTTACTGTCATCTTCCTTCTTCTTTTCTTCTTCTGTTTTCCCTAATTGAAGAATTGCTGAACCACAGTAACTCATAAATCCTGATGAATCAAGAGATATTGAATGAGATTGACTTATTATTTCTCTTCCTTTGTATTCAGTCATTGATTCTATTAATTTCATCCAAGCAATAATATCTTTTAGAACATCTTCTCGAGAATGAGGATGATTTGACGAGTATTCAAATATATTTGAAAGAAACATGATTTGGAGATTTAAGTTTTTCTATATATTACACTAAATATTTAATTTATCAATAAAAAAAACGACTATGCAGCTAGTCGTTTTTTGGTGAAGTAATCAGGATTCCGCATCATGGTGCTTGTAATGACAGGATCAGTAATTTTGTTTTGGTGCAAAAGCAATAAAAGCTCTTCATAACTAAACCAATTATCACCAGAAACAACAGATTCGTGACTCACCTTGTTTACCAAAATAATCTTTTGAACTTCTTGTCCATTGAAAGAATATCCTTCGAGCTCATAAATCTGCAAGAAACATGCATTTTTCTGAAAGACACTCATAACCTCCTGAAATACCGCAGTATAAACTTTGTCGTTGCTATCTATAAGCGCCTTATGGCTTTTTAATGCATGAAAAATAGTTGCGTGATCTTTCTGGTGTTGGCCAACTTTTTTTGAAACAAAAAACCGACCACACACAGATAAAGAGAATTTGAATTTTTTCCTCAAAAAATAAATATACATTCTACGAGCATCAACGAATTTTCTTTCCTGACTTGCACTGATGATGTCCTTCATTTCCAGTTTTGTAATCCTGGATATAATACAGAGAACACGTTCTGCCTCTTTTATTTTTTGTGGAGAAATTCCATCAAGGATGATTTTGTCACGGGAATACATTCCTGTTTTTTCATCAAACGGAATAGATCCATACTGCCGAGGAAAAATTTGTTTTTTCGGGAAATCTTTCAAAAGCAATGAAACACCAGCCGTCATGATATCCGAAACCAATTCTTTGATGTATGTATCTTTCTCGTGTTTTTCACTAAATGATTTCATAAAACACCAGACAGAAGGACGACTCAACGCCCGGTCGTTTTTTGACAACAAAAAAGCGGTAATCTCTTGTATTGTCAGACCAGCTAGCGAAAGAAAATGTATAAATATTTCTTTCAAATCAACAACCGTATCCGAACGAGTCGGGGTAATAATGACATCAGGAGAAACATTGGATACTTGTTCCATAACACAAAGTACATTCTCCGCGAATTCCAATTGATGTATTTCCAATCCGTTCTTTCTCATATTGATTCTGATGTACTTCTTGCGCATCAAATCATATCCCAAGAATTTCAACTTCTTTTCCTTATACATGTGATTTTATTAAAGATTTTCCATCATAGTATTCCTAAACAGAAGATATGTCAAAAAGTAAAAAACGAACAAAAAAAACACGCCCGTGGTGTGTTTTTTCAAGGAATTTATTATTTGAATTTATTATTTATATCCCTCAGCCTGCAAACTAAACAATCTCGCATATTCGCCACCCATTGCCATAAGCTCTTCATGAGTTCCTTGCTCTCGTACCTTGCCAGCGTCGATAACAACGATACGATCTGCGGTTCGAACAGTTGAGAATCTGTGCGAAATCAAAATGACTGTTGTATTTCTCGGAAGTTTTTCAAGCTGTGAAAATATTTTTGCTTCAGCATCAGCATCAACCGCCGCTGTCGGCTCATCCAAAATCCAGATTTTTGGATTTCTATAGAAAAGTCGAGCGATGGCGAGCTTCTGCCATTGTCCTCCAGACGGATCTACACCATCAGTAAATTCTTTTCCTAGTTGTTGTTCATATCCTTTTGGAAAAGCTTTGATGAAACTCTCAGCATCGGCTTGTTTCCCTGCTTTTTGGACTGCTCCGTCATTTGGCAATGAATGAATGTCTCCGAGGCTGATCAATTCTCCAATAGTCGTAAATTTATATTTTGCAAAATCTTGGAACAAAACTCCAATATGGTCATACCAGGTTCGCTTTTTGATATCTTTGAGATTGATACCACCGATAGTGACAGAACCTTTTGTCGGATCATAAAATCGGCAGAGTAATTTTACCAACGTTGTTTTTCCTGCACCATTGAGGCCTATAATTGCAATTTTTTCTCCTCTTTTTATCGTAAGAGAAAAATTGTCATATATCTTTTTTTCACTGTTTGGATATGAAAAAGTAATAGCATTGAATGAAATTTCAGGCGCTTTATCAAAATCAATCACTTGTTTTCCATCAACAATAGCCGGTTGTATTTTTAAAAACACAAGAAGATCATGGAGGTATTTTCTATCCTCGTGATTTCTCCCCAGACTGGTAAATAATTCTGCCAAAGAATTTTGGAAACTTGCCATGACTCCTGCGACGAGAACGATCGAACCTATAGAAAATGTTCCTTCAATCGCATCCCGAATCATATATAAAATTCCAAAAATAACAGCACTTTGTCCAAGGATATTTGTTACAAGAGACCATACAAGTTTTTTTCGATTATTCTTGTTTTGAATTTCTTTTATTCTTTCAATAAAATTACTCAATCGCATGATGAAATTTCTCTTTAAGTTAAATAACTTCACTTCAGTAATATCAGAAATTGAAGAAAGTGTCCCTTTTACTGCCCAATATTTTCTCCGTTCCTCCGCATTCACATCATCTCCCCACAAATACCACTGCATATTTGCAAACTTGGTATTGAGGATGAGTTGTGGAATAGATGAAAGAATCAAAAGAAATAAAATAACAGGAGAATAAAATCCCACAACAGCAGCAGACATAAGTATTGTGATAATACTTTGATAATCATAAAATACAGTTGTTGTCATATTTCCTATGACCCAAATACCTTTTTCATTTACTCGATTCACAAAATTGTTGAACTTTGAATCTTCGTATTGGAGAATATCCAATTCACTGCGCTTGGACTCCACAGCCAGATCAAAAACTTTATTTAAAGTAAAAAAAATACTCCGCTCAAAGAAATGATTAAAACTATAAAAGACACCTGGGGTTGTATATGCGATCGCCAATATAACAACAACAAACCAAAGATGTCCGAGATTTTGTAGTGTGACAGCCTCAATAACTCCGTTGACTAGAACTTTGTTGGCATATGACTGAAATACAGGAACAAGTGCAACACATGTTGATCCGATAAAATATCCAATCAATTTCCATTTGTCTTCTTTCCATGAAATAGTAAAAATTTCCCTAATGTTTTTAAGGAAATTTTTCCAATGATGGAATATTGTTTCTTTTTTCGTATCCATATGTTTTTTATAATCCTACTCGTTCTCTCACGATTTTCATTTTTGCTTGGGCACGGGCGCGGGCTTTTTCAGCGCCACGACGGAGAATATCTGCGACAAGTTCTGGTTGTGATGCAAATACAGCTCGGCGTTCGCGCATCGGTGTCACAAATGCGATAATGTCGGCAAGGAGTGCTTCCTTGAGGTCTTTGTACTTCCCTTTCTTTTCTTCATACAGCGCAGTGAGTTCGGATTCAGATTTAAAAAGTTTATGAATCGCATAGACATTTGTCGGTACATCGCCGGATGAATCTGTCACGATAGACATGACAGCCTTCTTGATCTCTTCATCAGTTCCAAAAAGCGGAATGGTGTTGCCGTATGATTTGGACATTTTCTGCCCGTCAGTTCCAGGAACAACAGCAACATCTTCTTTGATAAATTCTTGTGGTATCTTGAACGTCTCACCAAATGCATTGTTGAATTTTTGTGCAACCTCGCGTGCCATTTCAACATGCTGCTTTTGATCTTTACCGACAGGCACCACCTCACTATCATACAAAAGTATATCTGCCGCCATGAGAACTGGATAATCAAATAGTCCAACATTTGCTTCCATGCCTTTGTCAGTTTTATCTTTGAACGCATGTGCACGTGCGAGCCATGGCATAGTGACGAGACAATTGAAAATCCATGTCAGTTCGGTTACTTCTGGAACGTCTGATTGTTTGAAAATAGAAACTTTTTCTGGATCAATACCGATAGCGAGATAATCAAGGACGAGATCATTGGTGTTGTCTTTGACTTCTTTTGCCGCGTGGATACTGGTCAATGAATGATAGTTTGGGATAAATGCAAAAGATTCATGATCGTCTTGCATATCAACAAGCTGCTTCATCATACCGAAATAGTTTCCAATATGAACCTTACCGCTTGGCTGAATTCCTGAAATTAAAATCTTTTTTTGCATGTTTCCATAGTATCAGATAGAGAGAATCTTTTCCACAGCATATCAACAAAGTTATGCAATTTTGTCCGTGGAGGTACTGTTCTCTCCTGTGGTATGATAGACACTAATGAGCAAAAACCAGTCACATCTCCGCGTACCGCCACACAATCTCGACGCCGAACAAGCCGTACTCGGTTCGGTCATGCTTCGTGCCGGTGCATTCCATGAGATCAGTGATATCCTCACTCCAGAAGCCTTTTATGCGACAAAACATGGGACTATTTATCGAGCAATGATCGACCTCTTTTCCCGCAGTGAACCAATCGACCTCCTCTCTGTTTCAGCAAAACTCGGTGAACGCAAAGAACTCGACGGCATCGGTGGTGCGAGCTATCTCTCTGAACTTGCAAACATGGTCCCAGCTGCAACAAACGTCCGTCACTACGCCGAGATCGTACACCGCAAACACATTCTTCGTGGATTGATCGAAGCCGGTGATGCGATCACCACACTTGGTTTCGGTGAAGAATCCGAAGACATCGATGAAGTCCTCGACGAAGCCGAGAAAAAAATTTTTACACTTGTATCTTCACCAAAAACACAGAAATTTGTCAGTTTGAAACAAACCCTTACCGAAACATGGGAAGAGCTTTCCCGTCTTCACGAATCCAAAGAAGAACTCTTGGGTGTACCAACCGGATTCCAGGCGCTTGATAATTTGCTCGCCGGTTTTCACAAATCCGATCTCATCATTCTCGCGGCCCGACCATCTGTCGGTAAAACCACGCTCGCCCTCGATATGGCACGTCTCGCTGCGACAAAGCACAACATCCCTGTCGGTATCTTCTCACTCGAAATGAGTTCATCACAGCTCGCACAGCGTATGCTCTCTGCCGAATCACGCGTCAACCAGTGGAACATCCGTACGGGTAAAAATTTGAAAGACAACGACTTTGCTGCACTATCTGAAGCGATGGACCGTTTGGCAAAATCACCGATCCTCATCGATGACCAGGCAGGCAGTTCGATCATCCGCATGAAATCCGTCGCCCGTAAAATGAAAAGTGAACACGGACTCGGACTCATCGTCGTCGACTATCTTCAGCTCATGACGACCACAAAGAACTATGATTCGATGGTGCACCAGATCGCAGAAATCTCTCGATCGCTCAAAGCGCTCGCCCGTGAACTCAACGTTCCGGTTCTCGCCCTCTCCCAGTTGTCTCGTGCCGTCGAACAACGTGGCGGCCGACCACGACTCTCTGACCTTCGTGACTCTGGTGCGATCGAACAGGACGCGGACGTGGTCATGTTCATTCACCGTGAAGACAAAGGTAAAGACGAATCAGAGCGTACAAACATTGCCGAAATCATCGTTGAAAAACACCGCAATGGTCCGACCGGTATCGCTGAACTTTACTTTGATGCCGACAAAGCAACGTTTGTGGACATGGTCAAAGACAACGGTTATTCCAAAATGACGCAAGCCGATAAAAGTTTTGAAAGTTTTTAATATATGGAACATCTCGATAAACTCGCACAACTTTTTGCACGATTCCCGGGTATCGGTGAACGCCAATCCCGTCGCTTTGTCTATTTTCTCCTCGCACAGAATCGCGACTATGTGACTGATCTTGCTCAGACAATAGAAACACTCAAGCAAGCCGTCCAGCAATGTCCGCTCTGTCTCCGCTATTCACGGATAGGCACTGACGGTATCTGTGATACCTGCAGTAATCCATCTGTCGATCGCTCCATTCTCCTCGTTGTTGAGAAAGACACCGATCATGATGTCATCAAAAAAAGTGGTCTATACGGTGGCAATTATTTCGTCCTTGGTGATACGATTCCACTCATCGAAAAACGCCAAACTCGTGCACGGACAGCACAGCTCGAAAAACGCATTCGTGATCTCTCTGGAGATCTCAAAGAAATTATTCTCGCCTTTTCACTGACACCCGATGGCGATCATACTGATGAGAAAATGCGTGAATTCCTCGCACCATTTAAAATAAAAATCTCCAGCCTCGGCCGTGGCCTCTCAACCGGTACCGAAATCGAATATTCTGATTCAGAAACCGTAAAGTACGCTCTCCAAAATCGCCAATAAAAAAATCCCCGAATTCTGGGGATTTTTGTTTAAAACATTACAAAATCATTCATGTGTTTGAGAGTATATGCAGTTCTTGCTCTTTGTTCATTCTCAAATTCTTGCATACCTCTGCTCATATCACGAGCAAGTTCTTCGTGTTCTTGAGGTGTCATTGTGATAATTTTACCTTCAGCATTTAGCTCATCAATTAATTTTTCGTAAGTACTCTTGATGTCTTCTTCCATAGCTATAAGTATTTATTTTTAAATAACAAATGGGGTTCTCATAATTGGATCATTAAAATCCACGCAAGAACTCTTATCAAGTTCTTTGTACTTTACTTCTAATCGAGTCATTTCTCGCTCAGATTTTTTGGTCGAATAATCTCCCATATTAAATTCGAAATCTTTGCCATTTTTAAACAGTTGGTCCAATGAAGCCTTTAGTTCAGCCATGTCATTTATTTTTTCTTTATCATACAACTTTTAAGAGAATATACAATATATTCAAAAAAATTCCCTCAAATTTGAGGGAATTTTTTATGTTACGCAATTGCCGTAATTTTAACTTTGACGAATGGTTGGCGGTGGCCATTCTTTTTGAGATAACGACTCTTTTGTTTGTAACGCATGACGATGACTTTCGCTGCGCGACCGAGTGCAGTGACTTCACCAGAGACGAGTCCACCTGATACGAGTGGTGTTCCAACAGTGACAGCGTCACCATCAGTCTTCAAAAAAACCTGATCAAATGAGACTTTTGACCCGACAGCAACGTCTGGCAATTTCTCGATGGTAACGACATCACCAATGGCGACGACGTATTGTTTTCCCCCTGTCTGTATAACTGCAGATTTCATAATCACCGTATTCTATACATTTATCAGAAAAAAGCAAGGGTATAAACCAGCCTTATGAAATAAGCATTATTTCCCTATTGAGAATCCTTGACTTTTGAACAAAGTGTGATAGTATACCTTTGAAATAAACGGGTCCTTACCGACCTATACTGTTGAACCTTAAAAATCGAGAAAAATGGCAAAATCAAAAAAATCATGGTGGAAAACATCTATCGTATTAATTGTTGGATTGGTAGTATCAGCATTGTTCGCAATGTCCTACTTTCAAACAGCAGAAAAAGTGAAAGCTACTTCCCCTACTGTTGAACAAACAAATGGAATTACTAAAGAAGAAAATTCTACTGTATCTGGTTTAACCCAGAAAAAAATGGACTCTATTGATTTTCATTTGAAACAAGCAGAAGTATTGAAGAAAGAAACTGACAAGATAACAGCGAAAGAAAAAGCTGTAGAAGTTTCTGTTCCACAACCTGCAAAAGTTTCTGTGCCTGTCAAAAAACAGGAACAATCAAAAAAAATTGAACAGAAAAAAACAGCAGTAAAAGAAAAACAACCTGCCGTAGTGGTACCTGCAAAAAAAGTACAGGAAACAAAAACAGATGAATCTTCATTTGTTACCATTAAAAAAGAAATTCCAATTTCTTCAAATACTGCAACAATGAATCAAACTGAAACACTCGTTTCCGTTGAGTTCACAAAGTTGCCGGTGATTGAAATCCAAAATATAGAAGTGAAAGAGATGGAAAGAATCTTTTCACAACAGGAAATACATTCGATGACCGCATCACTGGTCACTGACGTGAGAGAAGTAAAAAAATGGAGAAAGTTGCAGAAAGATAATGAAAAGACTGAAGCAGAAATTCCTATCAGCGATACAACAGCAACTGCACAAGCAGACACTGTTGTTCCCATCATTGCACCGGTATTACACCCTGTCTTTGATGAAGAAGAACGCATGCGTGAAGTGGTAGAAAATACTGAAATTCAACCAACAGAAACAAAAATTGCGGTTGAAGAAAAATCAGTTGCAACTGAAAAAATTCCAATTTCAACAAAAATTGAAATACAATACACTGATACAGCACTCATTGCATCAGAAATTATCCCGGTAGGAAATAGCAAAACTGGTATGTATCACATCATGAAAGAAAACAACAAACCGATGTATACTGCCGCGTACGATACTGTATTACCAGTGACGGACATGGGCACCGCCTTTGTTTGCAAAGTAACCGGAACAGATACTCTCTGGAATGTAATAGATATGATGTCTGATACTATTCGTAAAACAGAGTTTAAAAGAGTTGAAGGTCCGCACTACGGATTATCTATTGTGACATTTCAGAATGGGAAACACGCTCATGCAAATCAGCTTGGAAAACAGATGTATTCTATGCAATTTGATGGAATAACTCCCTTTCATGTGTTTTCTGATACAGTATGTGCATTTGGACAGATAACTGGCATTGTTACGGTGGATACTCAAAAAATACCGGACATGAAATATCCATTTGAAAAGAAAAAGAAGAAAACTGTTATAACAGTTACGGATCCGATATATCAAATCTTTACTGATGGATCGGTAGTGCTGTACGATTACAGGTAAATTTTTCTTCGGTTGATATTTGTCTCATTTTTATCGATATAATTAAAAAAGAATAGGTTCTCTGGAACCGAGCGCTGCATACAATACGTCATGCAGTGTTTTTATTTACCCAATTACGATATACTTGCCCTATATGATGACCACGTGCCATTACAAATCAGTACTATGGACCGATCTCGAATCGCCGTCTGATGATGAGCTCACACTCGCTCTCGAACAATGGATCGATCGAGTAGACATCGCAACAGTAAAAACCCCAGCGACATTCATGATCAAGGACTATCCAGCGAGTGTTCTCGTCATTATATCTCTGCCTGTAGAAAAAAACGGTGTCATACATATCCAACCGACAACATACCTTCTCAGCGAGAGGTCTATCATCACGATTCACAGTGATGCACGCGAATCGTATCAAACATTGCGTGCAGAACTCGAATCCATGCACCGCGATCATCCGAAAATAGAGACGACACACGCGGGACATCTCGCATTTGAACTCTTTGATCGAGGATATGAATCATTAAAAAAAGACGTACAGGAAATAGCGACGCTGCCGCTCGGCAAAAAGACATTGTCCGACATGAAAAATATGTTTCTCCAACTAGAAACCGGTATGATGAAATATCTCGCGGCACTGTTATCCGCAGAAAAATCTTTGGTTCGATTGTATAGCGAAACTGTTATTCCTTATTTTGAAAACAAAAAACAAATACAAATCACCTCATCCGAACTCATTAAAGAGTATGAAAAACACTTTACAGATCGCGAAAAAGAATGGCAGATCAGAAAGAAAAAAGAACGGTATTACCTCCTCGAAATTTGTAGTATACTAGTACTGCTTTCCCTGACCGGACTGCTCGTATTCTTCTATTAATATATGGATCTCCATCTCTACAACACACTCACCCGCAATAAAGAATTATTTACCCCGATCACACCAGGCAAGATCGGTATGTATCATTGCGGTCCGACCGTCTACTGGACCCAACATATCGGCAACATGCGTGCAGTCGTCATCGTTGATTTCGCGCGACGTATTTTTTCCTACAACAACTATGCAGTAACCCTTGTTCGCAACTATACCGATGTTGGACATCTTACTGGCGACAACATTGGCGATGCTGACCTCGGTGAGGATCGCATGGAAAAAGCAGCAAAACGAGAAAATCTCAGCCCTGATGCAATCGCCCAGAAATACATCGATATCTACAATCGTGATATCACCCTTTTGAACACCCTCCCACCAACGAACACACCTCGCGCAACAGAACACATCGCCGACATGATCGACATGGTAAAAAAACTCCTTGATGATGGATTTGCATACGCGACCGACACAGCAATCTGGTTTGATGTTTCAAAATATGACGACTATACGAAACTCTCCGGTCAGAAACTGGAATTCCAAGAAACTGGTACTGGTCATGGGGATATATCAGATACAACCAAAAAAAACCCGCACGATTTTGCCCTCTGGTTTTTCAAGACTGGCTCACATGCCAATGCGCTCCAAACATGGGAATCACCATTCACTTCCCCGCTCATTGAAAACGGTCGCGGCTTTCCCGGCTGGCACATCGAATGCTCTGCGATGAGCAAACACTTCCTCGGAAATACTTTTGATATTCACATGGGAGGTATTGAACATATTCCGATTCATCATACGAACGAGATCGCTCAATCCGTCTGTGCTAATCACACTGATTTTGTTCATTACTGGTTGCACAATGAACACCTTCTTGTCGACAATAAAAAGATGGCTAAATCTGAAGGCACATCGTATACGATCGCCGACATCACGGCGAAAGGATTCAATCCGATGGCGCTCCGTTATTTCTTTAGTCAGTCACACTACCGGTCAAAACAAAACTTTACCTGGGATGGTCTCGCAGCGAGCCAGACTGCTTTCAACCGCCTCGTTGAACAATATAAAAATCTCGGTGATACTACTGGCTCCATCGATCTCTCATACAAAGAAAAATTCAACAGTGCGATCAATGACGATCTCAATATTCCCCAGGCGATTGCCGTCATGTGGGACCTCATCAAAGATGCAAACATTTCACTAGCTGACAAAAAAGCAACACTGGATGATTTCGACAAAGTTCTCGGTTTTGATCTTGCTCGTCAATCACAGATTGAAGACATAATTCCAGAAGAAATAAAACAACTCGTTGCAGCACGTACAACTGCTCGAATGGAAAAGAACTGGTCCGAATCGGATCGTCTCCGCGATGAAATAGAAGCGAAGGGGTATATGATCAAAGATACTGACAACGGAACAGAGGTAAAGAAAAAATAACCACGCCTAGCGTGGTTATTTTACTCTTATTCTATTTGACTGTCATCACCTTGCAAGAACCGGATAAGAACAAATTTTCTCTTGTTGAAAAAATCTTCTATCTTGATTCCTTCTTTTCGAAGAGACAAACTCAGTACTTCATATACATCTCTTTTTTGTGTATCAATGAGAGCTGTGTTTCCAATATAATCCGCAACAGTATCATTGCTCGACATCTTCATTTGAAGATCACAGAATATGAGCGGCATTTCTTTGTATACAAAAAATCGTATTTCCCTTTCTCTGTTCGCAGAGAACGCAGAGAATCCGTATGATTCATCCTTATGAATATATATGATAGAAAAATGCATATCAGAAATAAACTGTTTCAGTATTTTTCGCATATCATCAATCAATACACGAACTTTTACTTCTTCTGTGATTTTTCCTACAGTAACAATTTGTTTTATATAAAAACTTGTAATATATCGTTTTGCGCGTTTTCCTCCTCTTGCTTTTATCATGATAAAAAGATTTTTCCAGACTATACCATAGATTTTAGGAAATGCAAGAATACAGAAATAAAATACAATAAATAAATCGTGTGCTACCGCACATCAATATAGTGTGGTCACAAATATTTTTCTGCTGAAAAATTTCGCGACCCCGCCTCGTGCCGTCGCACTTGCGGCTTCACAGCACTAAAAAGAACGCTATTCAAAGCGTTCTTTTTAGTGCTGTGACCCCAGCGAGAGTCGAACTCGCCTTAACGGATTGAAAACCCGTTGTCCTAACCGATAGACGATGGGGCCATGTGGAAACTAGAAACCAATATAACATTTTTTAAAAAAAATGCAAAAATTAAGGGATCTGTAATTACAGATCCCTTAAGATTATTTTAATGTTCTATTTTTCTAATAACACTGAATTTATTTTACCTAAAAGCTTTGCTTTGAAATACTCTTTTTTGCTCCCCTTTTTGGTTTTCGGAGAATAATATCCGTCTTTGGTATCAAAATCAAAGCCGTACCATGTAGGACTGTCATTGATGGCAAATGGTCCCGTTGCGGCTTTTATAGCACCTGCAAGATACCGTGTTACAAAATGTATCTGTGTTTTTCCCAATCTTCCGGCAAAAACCGCGAGTCCATGTTTATCATGAACAATGCCTTTTATTCTTCCTCGTCCCAACGATCCGACAGCGTACATTTGAAACCTGCCATTTTGGGGATTTTGAACATCCCATGTTCCTGTAAGAAATGGTATGGCATTTTCAAGTTTCCAAGCATTGAATATCTGATAATTTTCAAATTGCCTGCGAACATATACAATTCCTGATTCAACAGGATATCCAGATGGAACATCATTGAAGATATCAAATTCATCTGGCCGCAATATATGAAGACAGTGTGCAGTGACAAAATCCGTAATCACCACTTCTATGCCACCCTTTTGCATCTCATCATAGATATATCTCGCACGCTCAAACAACTGAACGTACTGTGATGCCTCACGATAGAAACTTTGAGATAGATGCGACTGTTCTTTGATCGATTCAAGTGTAAACTTGAAAGCATTCACACTGTTTTCAGTTAAATCAATCACTTTCCAAGACCCTGTTGTGTCATACATCATCTGAGTATATGACTGCATCTGCCTGATGTCTGCTGTTTCAATATCATCTATCATTGAAAATACTTTCATTTCATAACCATACAAATCTCCACCTTGCGACAAACGGTCTTCCAGCTTCATTTCTTTCATAAAATGACCTGCAGCGGATAATAGAGAAAATGCTACAGCAGCACTTTTATCTTTCCATTCTTTAGTAAATTTTTTTATATTTATTTCCCACTCAACAGGTTTGCCGAGCGTTCCACCCAAAGATGGATTATACGTAGTTACCGCAGCTATAATAATCTTTTTCATGAGGTATTTTTTAGTGAACAATTTCATCGTGGACTATACCAGATAAAATTTGACGAGTCAATTATTCAGTGATACACTGATGAAAATCGTTTAAAACAAAAAAATGAAAAAGAACAAACTTACCCTCGAAATGTTATCAGGAATATTGAGTGATGCCGTCTTGAAACGAGCAGACGATAGTCCTGACAATATGATCATCAGAAAAAATGAGAAAAATTATTGGAAAGATTTGGAATACAAAACGGATTTACTTGCAGGTATCTATGATATTGTGAATCTTTTAAAGAAACAAAAAAATATCGCAATTACTTCCCTTTGTTTTAAAACAAGCAAAAGACCGACAAGAACTGTTCTCAATAATCTTAAAAGTTATGGTTTTGTTTACAGTAAAAATAATTCTAAAAAGAAAAAAGAACAAGAATACTATTTTTCCTGTGAACTCAGAAAATAGAAAAATAAAAATCCCCCCCATTGGAGGGATTTTTTATTGTGCGCGATACAGGAATCACCTCTTCCTCCGGTCGAGACGCTCCATTTTTATATTCGTAATTTACTCATTAAAAATGGGCGCCTTCGGTTAGATTCCTGCCGACAGAGTAATATAAAAAACCTAAGCGTAATTGCTTAGATTTTTTATATCATGTGCGCGATACAGGAATCGAACCTGTGACCTTCCCCACGTCAAGGGGACGCTCTACCAACTGAGCTAACCGCGCGTTTTTGTATAACTTTTTAAGATTACTACAAAATCCATATTTTTTCAATATGCTTCTTTATAGTATTTATTTTCCTAAAATCAAATCCTCTGCTTTTTGAAAAGCCAGATCATAGTCCTCAAAGACTGGATATCCATATTTTTCTGCCTCTGCTTTATACTGCGGTCTTTCAATTTCAAAAAATGTTTTTGATTCCAGTTCTTGCAACTCAAGTGTCTCACCCCATCGAGGATCTTGTATGTTTCTTTGAAGTATTTCTTCATATGATTTTCCGATCAACACAATGCCGGGAAAATCTAAATCTTTCTTTGCGATATGTGGAAGTATATTCACACATTCAAAAATGACTGGTTTTTCTTCATCTTTATATTCATTTATCTTTTCTAAAAAAGCGGGCCACAACCCCTCAGATTGCACTACGAGATTTTCCCATTGTTTTAGAGGATTTGTGGTGGTTAGATATTCTTTTTCATCCATATCAAGATAAAAATTTGTCCATTTTTTATACTGATCATTTTCTGCAAGACTTTCTCGAAAATCATCGAGTAATACCGCGATACCGCCAACCTTCTCAGCAAGCTGCCGTGCGAGATATGATTTCCCTGACGTTGGAATACCTGTAATAAAGAGTCTTTTTCCTTTGTGTGCATTCATACAAACAATTTTATCATTCTCTATCTATTTTCCCAATAAAAAAAATCCGCATCTATGTGCGGATTTTTTGTTTTCTCATGAAAATCTATCCTACTTGCTCTATTTTTTCCTGATTTACTGTGGATTGTATTGCATAATCCATACCTACTGTCACATACTCTATCGGCTGCATACCCGTAACAGTTCGTAGAATGGCAATTTCACTTTGTTTCAGATGATCCTCCGCTCTTTTCATATCACTATTTTGATCCAATTTCTTCCTGATAGAGATCTCATCAAGAGTATCAATTCTCCCTGATACTT
Source organism: uncultured Candidatus Saccharibacteria bacterium (assembly GCA_964606285.1). GTDB lineage: Bacteria > Patescibacteriota > Minisyncoccia > Phycocordibacterales > UBA9973 > CAZSFP01. The sequence goes on along the minus strand of CAZSFP010000001.1, from coordinate 47,449 downwards.
TATTTCTTTCAGTAAGTCTTCGAATTGCTTCATCCTCTGATATATCAACGGTGAGACAAATGATGGTATATCCATATTTTTTGCATTCAGCAAGAATTATTTCTGCTTCGGCCATTGTACGCGGTGAACCAGAAAGAATAATCATTCTTCCTGCACGAAATGCTTTTTTCAAATGCATCATCCACAGAGCTGCAACTTTTTCGGGATTGATAACCTGACCGGAATCATGTTTCGCTTTGTCTTCAGGATCAATTGTATCAGACGCGAGATATGCACGAACGAGATCACCACTGTCGGCAACACGGGCATTGGGGAAAAATTTTTCTTTCAAAAGTTTTCCTTGTGTTGTTTTCCCGCAATTCGTCATACCTGTTATGAGTACAAGCGTATTGTTGTGTTTTTCTTTGAAGAGGTCATATATCATCTGACCGAAAGCTGCTGAGTTCGTATCGATACCCAAAAATTTCGCTATGATATGAATCGTATCGAACAGTGCTTCTTGAAGATCATCGTTTGTGACTACAACATCAGCAAAAATTTTCTGTTCCATTTCATGGGGTGCTTTTGCTATACGCTGAATAATTCTTTCTTCTTTATCTCTTCCTCTCTCACGAATTCGTTTTTCGAGTTCAAATAAGGACGGAGCTTCTACAAAAATGTATTTTACTGCATCGCCAAGTTTTGTTTTGATTTTTCGTGCACCTTCCACATCTATATCAAATACTGCAATACTTCCCAATGATTTGATACGAGCAACTTCGGCTTTACTGGTTCCATAAAATCCTCCTGGATATACTTCTTCCCATTCAAGAAATTCACCATTAACTATCATTTCATTAAACTTTTCTGCGCTAATAAAATGATAATCAACACCATCTATTTCACTATCACCTTTGGGACGAGTAGTATGTGATACAGAAAATCCAAATTGGACATCGAGATATGAATAAAATGACTTCATTATATTTTTAACAATAGTTGATTTACCCGCACCGGAGGGCGCTGCAAATATGACAGACTTATCTATAAGATTTTCTTCCATGTTAGAGAACTTTTTTTCTTTATATAAAAGCATATAAATTGGCAGAAGTCAAAGAAATATGCTATCGTAATGTAATAAGTATATGAATCCCGTTAGAAGTCACGATCAGGGAAAAATTATATGAAATTACAAAATATTATTAACTTTAATAAAAACGTGGATACACGATCATTGGTCGTGATCTACTTCTAACGGGATGAAAATTCTCTCCATAGAAACATCTTGTGACGAAACATCTGTAGCGATACTCGATGCTGCGGTCGGTACGAAACTTCGTTTTACGACACTCGCCCACACGGTCGCATCACAGATAGCGATCCATGCGCAATACGGCGGTGTCTTCCCCGCTATGGCAAAACGCGAGCATACAAAAAATCTGCCGACTGTATTTCTGGCAACACTCAAAGAAGCCGGCATGAATCAGCAGGAAAAAAAACCGATAACAATCGATTCAAAGAAAGAAAAACAACTCAAAGAAATTCTCATCAGAGAACCAGAATTTGTAGAATTTCTTCTTACTGAACTTTCCAAATACAAAAAACCGAAACTCGATGCGATCGCCGTTACCTACGGACCAGGTCTCGAGCCGGCACTCTGGGTAGGACTTTCATTTGCCAAAGCACTCGCGATCTTTTGGGATCTACCACTCATTCCCGTCAATCACATGGAAGGACATATACTTTCCGTTCTCTTACAGGAACAGAAAGAAGTAAAAAAGTTAAAAGTAAAAAGTAAAAAGTATACAACACCCAAAATACAGTTTCCGGCTATAGCATTACTTGTTTCCGGCGGTCACACTGAACTCGTTCACGTCAAAGATTTTTTGAAGTACAAAATCATCGGTCAGACCCGCGATGACGCAGTCGGTGAAGCCTTTGACAAAGTCGCCCGTATGCTCGGGCTCCCATACCCCGGTGGTCCAGAAATTTCCAAGCTTGCTGCATTGAATCGAAATTCACTAACACCTAATCCCTCTAACCTATTATCTGTTTTTTCTCTGCCTCGTCCCATGATCGCGAGTAGGGATTACGATTTCTCATTTTCTGGTCTGAAAACAGCAGTACTCTACCTCATCCGCGATCTCACAAAAGAACATTCCGACATTCTTGAGAATGTCGGAATGAAACAAGCGATTGCACGAGAATTCGAAGATGCGGCGATAGAAGTCCTCGTCAGCAAAACAAACAGAGCAGTCAAAACAGCAAAAGCAAAAAGTCTCATTGTCGGTGGTGGTGTCGCAGCAAATACCTATCTTCGAAAAGAGATTAACGAAAAAATTGCGACAGATATCTATTTTCCCGAACGAGAACTAGCGACCGACAACGCACTCATGATCGCCATCGTCGGTGCATTCAAATACAATAAAAAACAATATAAAAAAACATTCAAAACAATTGTTGCGATTCGTGCAGATGGAAATTTGAAGCTGTAGGTATATTTCTCCTCTATACTCAATCTATACAACCACATATTTAGAATATAAGAAAAATAAAAAATCTCTCATTTTCATGTAACATGATAGGAGAGATTTTTTTGTTAGACCGTTATTCTTCTGTTTTCATCATGCGCAAAAATATGATGACTGATTTCATAGAGTGTCGGCATAAATATTTTTGTTCGTTCAAACACATACTGATGATCAATTATTGTAGTGTCAGTTCTTCCTTCTCCATGAACCGCGAGATATACCTGGAAAGCTTCAGTTTTCCGAGCAAATTCTACAAATTCATTCCAGGAAGCAGTAATAAATTCATCATCAGAATGCAATTTCAACTGGGCAATGCCAGTCATGATCTCATCATATGATTCCGTTTCTAGTGTCTGTAGAAACTCCCACTGTTTATCTGACACATAAAACCGAGAATCTCCCGGCAATGTCAGAAATTTTTCTTTGTTTCGGTGCTCAAAATAATACTGAAAATTTGGTTCTATTTTTCCAGGAATATATTTTTTTACGTCATCAATGTATCCCTCGGGAACAATGAGATAACTGATCGGATGTGCGTATATTGGTTCTGGATACACCTGGTCAGAGACCCATGTGCCATACATTTCAAATGCGTGTTCCAAATTATTTGATGCACCAGCAAAAAAATATGGGAACAATCCGGCTTTGATAAGACTGAAATCATTTACTTGATTGAATTCTTCAATATTCTTTAGGTCATGCACTTCCATATACCATGCGATCGCCTGATATATCGTCCAATTAAAAATATTTCTTGCTTTCATAAAACAGGTTTGTATAAAAAGATATTTTTCATACAATACCACAAATTCCTGTTTTTGCAAAAAGCAAAAATCCTTTTATAAAAGTCTCCAAACTGTTATAGTACAAGGATGGAAAACATATACGGCATACCAGAGAAACTTCTCAAACCTTATAATGCAAAAGATACAGAAGAGCGGATATACAAGCTCTGGGAAGATAGTGGATACTTTAATCCTGACGTATGCATCAAAGAAGGTGTCACAAGAGCCGATGCACCTCATTTCTCCATGGTGCTCCCGCCGCCAAATGTGACCGGTCGCCTCCACCTCGGTCATGCACTCGAACACAGTCTTCAGGATGCCGTGGTTCGCTTTGCACGTATGCAAGGCAAACGAACAACATGGATCCCGGGAACGGATCATGCGGCAATCGCAACACAATCCCGTTTTGAAAAAAATCTCCAGAAAGAATCTGGTAAATCCCGCCATGATTTTTCCCGTGAAGAATTTTTCAACATGATCAATGAATTCGGCTTGATCAATCAAAAAGACATGCAAGGTCAGATGCGACTCTTGGGATCTTCTCTCGACTGGAGTCGAGAAGCATTTACCCTCGATGACAAACGCAGTCTCGCAGTTCGAACAGTCTTCAAACAAATGTATGACGATGGACTCATCTATCGCAAATATCGCGTGGTCAACTGGGATCCAAAAGGTCAAACAACGATCTCTGATGATGAGATTGTGTACCAAGAACGCAAAAGTGTCATGTACACATTCAAATACAGCAAAGACTTCCCTATCGCCATCTCGACAACACGCCCAGAAACCAAAGTCGGTGACACTGCTGTTGCTGTTCACCCGGATGATACACGTTATACGGAATTCATCGGCAAAACCTATGAAGCAATTTTCTGTGGTGTTCCAATCAACATTAAAATCATCGCTGATAATTCTGTCGATCCAGCATTTGGTACAGGAGCGCTCGGTGTCACTCCTGCACACAGCATGATCGACTTTGATATTGCATCTCGTCACAATCTCGAAGTAAAACAAGTTATCAATGAATACGGCAAGATGATGGTCGGCGGTCCGACATTGATCGGCAAGAAAACACAGGAAGCCCGTGAAGTCATCATCGCATGGTTACGTGGTGAAAATCTTATCGAAAAAGAAGAAGAGATGACCCAAAATGTTGGCACAGCAGAACGGACAGAAGCAGTCATCGAACCCCTTCCAAAACTCCAATGGTTCGTTGATGTCAATAAGCCCATCGCATCAAAAAACGGAAAGACATTGAAAGAATTTATGAAGGAGCCAGTTTCCTCAAAAGAAATCCAGGTACTCCCAAATCATTTCGAAAAAACATATTACAACTGGGTGGACAATCTTCGTGACTGGTGCATCTCACGACAAATCATTTACGGTCACCAGATTCCTGTCTGGTATCGCATGGCAGTTGGTGGTGAAGAAGAAACATATTGCGGTATCAATCCACCAGATGGCGATGATTGGAAACAAGATCCAGACACACTCGACACATGGTTCTCATCGGGACTCTGGAGTTTCTCAACACTCGGCTGGCCTGAGAAAACACTCGACCTATCGACATATCACCCGACAACTTTTATGAATCCCGGTTACGAGATCATATTCTTTTGGGTTGCGCGTATGATCATGATGAGTAAATATACACTTGACGTCATTCCATTTGAAACAGTCTATCTGCACGGCATTGTTCGTGATTCACAAGGCAAAAAATTTAGTAAATCGGCAAAAAACGGGATCGAACCAGAAGAAGTTATTCGACAGTTTGGTACTGACGCACTTCGCATGTCGATGGTGGTCGGTATCGGACCCGGCAACGATCTCAACTTTGATATTCAAAAAGTAAAAGCGTACGGAAAATTTGCAAACAAGATTTGGAACGCGACTCGATTTGTTCTCGAACAAACAAGCGGTCTCGATACGAACAACCTCCCGCCGCTTGATACAGAAGACCAACAATCACACGATGAGCTCCACACACTCATCGCAGAAATTACGAAAGAAATGGAAGAGTACAAAATGTATCTCGTTTCAGAAAAGCTCTATCATTACTTTTGGCATACATTTGCGGATATTATTATCGAACGTAGCAAAAAGAAAATTATTGAAAATACCAACGCTGATTCTGCAAAGGCATTGATCTATACCCATTTGGTCACACTCGTCACGATTCTCCATCCATTCATGCCGTTTATCACCGAAGAACTCTGGTCACTTCTCCCATCATGGCAGGGCAAGAAATTACTCATCGTCACACCATGGCCTACGATCCAAAAATAATCGCCATAACGCTTTCTCTCGGGATTATTCCAGCAGTTATTTGGCTGTGGTTTTGGATGAAAGAAGACAAAAACAATCCTGAACCAAAGGGCCTGATTTTTCTCTTGTTTTTGATCGGCATGGGCATTGTATTTCTCGTGCTCCCGCTTCAAAAATTTGTCGCAAATATCATCAGTGATCATTCGACACAAATAACACTCTGGGCAGCCATAGAGGAAGTCATGAAATACCTTGTCGTATTTTTTGTGACATTTCGAAGCGGCCATATCGATGAACCAATCGACTATCCGATCTACATGATGATCGCCGCGCTCGGTTTCGCCGGACTCGAAAACGCACTGTTCCTCCTCGATCCACTCTCTGCCGGAGAAACACTTACAAGTGTCACCACGGGCAATCTTCGATTTCTCGGTTCCACACTTCTCCATGCGGTTTGCAGTGGATTTATCGGTATCATGATCGGACTCGCATATTTTGAATCAATCGCAACACGAAAACTCTACACACTTATCGGTATTGTCGGTGCAATTGTCTTGCATACTGCATTTAATTTTTTTATAATGGAGAGAGACGGAGAATATTTCTTGCAGGTGTTTGGACTTCTCTGGGTGGTCACTATTATTATTATACTTCTATTTGAAAAGTTGCGACGTTTGGGTAAGGCCAACGTTGCGACAACATAATTTATGGCAACAAAAAAGAAATCATTTTTTGAACGATTGACAGGTGGGCTTACGCTCGATGACGATGTCTTCGAAAATGAAAACGAAACAGACACAAAAGAACCAACAGTTGTCATCAAAGGTAAAGCATCTGGAAACCTTGAAAGAAAAGAAAAAGAAGTTATGTGGACGGATGATGAACCAGAGGACGCACAACTCACCGTGGATGTATATCAGACGCCGACTCACATCATCGTTGATACCATGGCAGCAGGTGTTCGACCTGAAGATTTATCTATCACCATCATGCGTGACATGATCGTCATCAAAGGAAAACGTGAAGAATCTCGCATGATCGATGAAGAAAACTTTTTTCTCAAAGAACTTTACTGGGGTACATTTTCTCGAACGATTTCCCTTCCTGCTGAAGTCGAACCCGAAGAAGCGGAAGCAGTCGAGAAACACGGATTGATCACAGTGAAAATCCCAAAGATCGATAAAACAAAGAAGATGAATCTCAAAGTTAAATCTTCCTAACTATAAAAATCCCGCATATACTGCGGGATTTTTCGTACATGTTGAATTATACCGTATTTCAATATATACTATTGTAAAAATAAATACCTAATGGAAACAATACATATTCTCATCGTTGATGACCTTGAATTAGTCCATGATCCGATTGAGAAATTTTTAAAAGATTTTGTTTTTCCAGAAAATAAACTTGCTATTACCAATGCCTATAATATAACGCAGGCAAAAAGAATGTTATCAGAAAAAACATATGACATGATTATGCTGGATGGAGATGTTGGAGGCAATTGGGGTTATGAAATGATTCAAAGTATCTTGGAACACAATAACAAAACTACTATTATTTCCAATTCCAATCATGATGAATTCAATACAAAGAATGTACAAATGGGAGCACATGAGGCAATTAATAAAATATATCTCTATGAGTGGAATGATAATGAGAAAATATTTAGAACAGAAAAAGCAAAAACGATAAGAGAACTTTTTAAAAGTAAAATAAAAGACACTCATTGAGTGTCTTTTTGTTTAAACAGAATAATTCTTACTTTTTCATTATCATAAAATAAGAATCATTTAATAATGAAAACCTTACTTCCAATTTTTCTGAGAGAAGCTCATTTAACTCATCAATTTCTTTTTGAGTAATAGTGAAGTCTTCAATCGAATTAGTATTAATCTTATTAAAACTAGTCTCGATTCCGAGTAAAAATTGCGATAATCTCCAGGATAAATTTTTTACTGGAGATCTTCCGCAAAAATCTTCTATTACCGCGCCTTTGGTAATTTCACCATGACGCATCATTTTAGCAAAAGGAGTTCTAGAGTTTCTGAAAAATATATTAAGTTTGGCGTAAACAGATTTATACATTTGTCTACCTTGTGACTTTAAACTATTTTTTTCATCTTCAAGAATATCTTCAAGATTTTTAATTTTCTGTTGAGTTATTCCAAATCGCTGTACTTTTTGATAAATTTTTTTATCCATTTTACTTGATTTTAATTGTTTATGAATTCTGAAAGTTATCACACAAGCCAAATTTTTAGCAGTTGTGATAACTCTCAAAATAACTCTTAAAAATCAAAGTTTTTAAAGAACTGTGGAGAGTATACCAAAAATACTTGTAAAAGTCAAATTTTTGTGTTATAGTATAAAAAATTTAAAATACAAAGCTCTTGGAAAAACTTATAAAAGAAATAGAAAAGAAAATGACTGCAAAAGGCATTCCTCTAGAAAAACTAGATTTACTCGATGACAAATTGATTCTTCTCAAGCCTGTGAGTGCATTTATAGTCAATGCAATAGAACGATATATCAAAAAAATCGATTCTCAGGAAAAAATTACCTTTAAAATAGACATGGATGGAAAGAAGGTAAAAATAGGACTTGTAAAAATCCCCTCACGTATTTCTCTGTCTGAATTTCGAACCAAGCTTCTTGCTGAAAATCACATTCTGGCAGGACAAGATGCACTGAAATCACTTGTTGAACAAAAAGAGAAAAAGATCTATAAAAAATTAGAAACAAAATTCATTCTTGGATTAAAAGAAGAATTGCAGCATGAATCATTTGGAAGAGTATACCCACAAATTTTTCCGATATACAAACACAAGATATTGAAGATAGGACAAACTCGCACAAAATCGCGAGGACGCGGGTTTGCAGCAGTTATAGTATCCTAAGCCGACAGAAATACTCATCACAGATGGGTATTTTTTATTGATTGCAAAAACCCTCATTTTTGGTAGTATAGAAGAGTTATGTCAGGTGGCTGTTTTGGTAAGTAAGGCAAGTATTTACCTTGTACAATACGTAGATTTGAAATAATAATATGCCGAGGTAGCTCAGTTGGTAGAGCGCTCCCCTGAAGAGGGAGATGTCACCAGTTCAACTCTGGTCCTCGGCACCAAAATAAAAACACCGTATTTAATGCGGTGTTTTTATTGGGGAGAGTTAGTTACCTCCGAATTGTTTAACAAGTTGCTGCCACTGACTCTGACTGAATTGATCTTGTAGATTTTGAAGTGAGTGAAAACCATTTGCGCCCTGATTGTACAAATCTACAATTTGATTCAAATACGGCTGGATATAGTAGTATGCACCGAGTGCAAGACCAATCATAATAAGCCAATACACTATCCGAAAAAAATGTGCCCGTCTTTGTATACGATGAAGTTTATGGAGAATTTGATTATTCTCCTTAATCATTTCAAACATCTCTGTTATCTTTTTTGAATCTGATTCCATGATTCAATAGTAACACATTCAAAAAAGACAAAAAATAGATTATGTGGGTAATTATAATTTCTCCATATCTACGCCATGGCGTAGATATGGAATTTAGTATAAAAAAAATAATTGTGCCTTCAGCAGGAATTGAACCTACATCTTACCCTTAGGACGGGTCTGCTCTATCCGTTGAGCTATAAAGGCAACTTAACACGGGATAAACGAGATTGTTCTATCCCCGCCCGAACGTACCGTTCGGTACGGGCGGGCATTGAACTACAGGGACAATATGGATGCACAAAACGCACCTTGCGGTGCGTTTTGTAGTATACGGTGTTTAGCTTTTGATGCCAAGGAGTGCCGCAATTTTTGGTTCATTGAATCCAACAAGAAGATCATTGTCTATGGTGATAACTGGGACGCCGAGCTGTCCACTGATTTCGATCATTTCTTTGCGTTTCTCCATATCTGCGGCGACATTGTATTCAGTATAGGCGATGTTATGTTCCTTGAAAAATACTTTTGCGAGATTGCAAAAATGACAAACTGGTGTACTATAAATGGTAACTTTTTTCATCCCGTTAGAAGTAGATCACGATCATTATTCATGCCTCTACTTTTTGATTAAATCTAATAATAAGTTTCTTGTTGTATATTAAATCCCATTGTGATCATGACTTCTAACGGGATTCATATAAAAAATATTGTATCACAGCGTCAGTAATATGGCTATTGCTTATTTTTTGAGAAAATATTCTTGAAAAATGAGCGAATTTTCTGTGCTGTATTTTCTGATACCACTTCTGCTTTTTCTTCTTTTGGTAAAATAACGATAAGATATTCCCCTGGTTTTGCAACCCTGAATGACTCGCGCAATCCTTCTTCAATTCCTTCGGGTGTATTGAGGCGATCGACTTCAGTACGAATATTCTTTTCTTTTTCAGTCAGAGTCGCCAAATCACGGTCTGCGCGCGCTTTTTTTTCAGTGACCAGTTGATATCGATCAAACATATTGATGACACCTGAAAGGAGAATAATACACAACACACCAAGTGCGATCAATTTGCCATGCTGTGAAAAAAAGAGGATGATTTTCTTGTATTTGAATAATCGCTTCATACCTGATATACTAACATTCTAATCACAAAAAATACATGTTATTCTTCCAAAAACACAAGAAAAAAGTGCAAATCTTCTGGGGTATCCTATCACTCCTCGTTATCGTGAGTATGATCCTCCTCTACGTTCCTGCATTGTTTCAATAGGAACTAATTCTTTTTTATTAATATAGGTCGGATTTTTTTCCAATCTTCCTTGAGTAATCCATAGATATTTAAATCATGGATTTTTCCTGTTGATTTACTTCTTTGTGCTTTTCTACTCACACCCTCGAATACATACCCCATTTTTGTTTGGGTTGCATTAGAAGCCTTGTTGTCTGTATATACAGTAGAATTGAGTCTTCGGAGTTTTAATTGATTAAAAGCAAAGTCATTGACCGTAATTTTTGCTTCTGTAATATATCCTTGTTTCCAATACTTTTTGTTGATCCATGATCCGGTAGTTGCTGTACCATTGAATTCATTAATTCCACCAACAGTCATAACACCGATCACTTTCTTTTCAGATTTAAGTTCAATGAAAAAAGAAAATCCTTTTTTCTGATTCCATTTCTTTATAGAATCATTAATAAACAATTCTGCATCTTTTTTCTCATACGGATGTGGAACTGATGTCATCATTTTTGAAACGTTCAAATCAGATGCACCTTCTACAATATCTTGCCAATCACTTTTTCTGGCCTTTCGTAATAATAATCGTTTTGTTTCTAATTCCATACTAGATAATATATCAATTTTTATAATAAAATTCTTATTAATCCGTCTTCATCATTTTCAAGAATACATCTTGCGGGATGTTGACCTTGCCGGCTGCCTGCATCTTTTTCTTACCCTTCTTTTGCTTTTCCCAGAGTTTCATCCGGCGCGTGATGTCACCACCGTACATATGCTGGGTCACGTCTTTTTTGAACGCAGAAATAGTTTTTGAGGAGACAATACGTCCAAGGGCACGAGCTTGGATTTTGACGATGATTTGCTGGCGCGGGATGAGTCCGTGCAATTTCTCAACTGCTTTTTCCGATTCTTCTTGGATTCGGCGACGTGAGACAATACGACAAAACGCGAGCACTGGTTCTTCGGCAACAAGAATATCAAGACGGACAACATCAGCTTCACGCATCTCACCGATATCATACGAAATGGATGCATAGCCTGACGAAACGCTTTTCAACTCATCAAAAAAGTTACGCATGAGTTCACGAAGCGGCATGAGACATGTCACTCGAGAACGGTTGTCACCAAAGTTCACAGTCTCCCCGACTTCCGCTTCATGATCAAAGAGGAGTTGCATGAGTGCACCCAAATACTCAATTGGTGTGATGATCGTTGTCGTCACCCATGGTTCAAATATTTTTGTCACAGATCCATCTTCGGGGAAAAGGTGTGGTGAGTAGACAGTTACTTTTTTACCACCACGAAGTTCGACTTCGTATGTGATGGACGGCATCGTCACGATAAGTGACAAATTGAATTCACGGCGCAATCGCTCAGTAATGATCTCGAGGTGGAGCATGCCGAGGAATCCACAGCGGAATCCGCGTCCGAGTGCGCCAGATGTTTCTTCTTCATGGGAAAATGAAGAATCAGACAATCGAAGTCGATCAAGTGAAAGCTTTAGCTCAGGAAAATCGTCCTGACTTTCGGGATAAATGGACGCCCAAACAACAGGTCGCGGCTTCATATATCCCTCAACGATTGGCAACGGATTTTTTTGAAAAACGATCGTATCACCCACAGATGCAATACCTGGTTTTTTGATACCCGTCACAATATATCCGATTTCTCCTGCAGAAAGATTTTCTGTTGGCGTTTCTTCTGGAGAAAATGATCCGACTTCAAGTGATGCAAATTTTTCGACAGTCACTCCGAACATGAGGTTGTCATTTTTGGAAAAGACACCATCAAGCATGCGGACAAACACGATCACCCCGCGATGGTTAGAATATTTGAAATCAAAAACAATTGCTCGAGCACCTGTGTCATAGGTTGTTGATGGTGGTGGTACATGAGAAATAACATGTTCCAAAAGTTCTATAACACCCTCACCAGTGCGACCAGAAACTGTGAGAATATCTGATTCATTGCAATCAAGAAGTGACGCGACTTCGAGTCGCACATCATCAACTCGTGCGAGTGGTGAATCGATCTTTGAGAGGACTGGGATGATAACCAGACCGGCATCACGCGCCATCTGGAGCGTTGTGAGCGTCTGTGCCTGCACACCCTGGGTCGCATCAACGAGGAGGATAGATCCTTCAACCGCTTTGAGTGCCCGAGAAACTTCGTAGGAGAAATCGATGTGTCCTGGGGTATCGATCAGATTCAACATATAGGCCTCATTCGCATTCTCTTTTGACGCATAAGTCATGCGGACGGGCTGCATTTTGATCGTGATCCCCCGTTCACGCTCAAGTTCCATGTTGTCGAGCACCTGATCGCGCATTTTACGCTTTTCGATCGTTCCCGTAATTTCAAGCATTCGATCAGCAAGCGTTGACTTACCGTGATCGATATGGGCTATGATAGAAAAGTTTCGGATATGTTTTAAATCCATACGGCTTCATACTAGCATAAAATTTGGTATCTTAAAATATAACCAAAATATTTTTGGGAAAATAAAAAAAGTCTCACATACTGTAAGACTTTTTTATTTATTATTCTTTTGTTATTTATTTAGCTAATTCTACAATTGGTTTAGCATATCCTTCCTCTACGGCTTTATTCACGAGAAACTCTAAGATAATTCCAAGCAATCTAGAAGCCAGAATACGCTTACCGCTAAATTCATTCTTCACTGCCAAATACCCTACCAACATCATCATTGGATTTGCTAATAATTTTGCCGCCAGTTTTGGACCAGCACTCATAATAGCTTCAGGATCATCTTCACCCATTGGTCCAGCTTTAGAAAGTACCTGAATGGCGGTCAAACGTTGATTAGTATACCAAATACATTCACGTGCCTGGGCGACAATTTTTTCCAAAAATGTAACAGCTTTTACATTTTTTGGGTCCCAGATATTTTCAAGATCTTGGGCTTCTTGTTTGATTTTTTCAATAATTCCATCAAATTCTGTCATGTTTTTTACACCATCCGCGGAACTATTAGGAACTTCCCATTCAGGTAATTCAACCCAAGGTTTTTGAGATTTTTCATTAAATCTTGTAAAGTTTTCAATCATCCATACTGCTACAAGCAATTTATCATTGATGTAGCTTTCGTTGGAATACTCGGTAAGACCATGTGTTTCCTGAGCATCAGATAATAGGAAAAGTAAAGCAATATTCTTGTTCAACGCAATGTTTGCTACATGCGTTCTTAAAAGAGGTAAATCCTGGTTTTTCATTTTTTTCAAATTTTGTTAAACAATATTTTTGATATACTACTACTTGTATACTAATTTGTCAACTATATTGAAATTTGAAAAAATTATAGATTTGATTGTTCTGGAACAGCCACAACTTTGGTCCAGAATTTTGTGTGCACGGCTTTGAAAAACGCAGTAAATTCTTTGTTTCTCATGAGATAGAGAACTAAAATCCAACAAAAGATACCGACAAGTCCTGCAACAAGACCCTGCAAAAGTACCATCCAAAATGTGGACAATGATTTTATTGATCCAAAAAAGACAAGCGTGATATATGCACCGGCACCTGCAACAAACGCGGCAATACTATGTTCAACAAATGACCAAAACAGAGATGGTATGATGTCTGTTTTCGGAAACAACCGGTGACAAAAACCAATAAGAATAATAATGTTTATAAATGCTCCGATACTGAACGCTATCGGCAATGCCAAAATATGAATATCTGCAGAGGTTGACCGTATAAAAACTGCAAAAATATCTGCAATGAAAGGAGTATGAATATGCTGCATCAAAAACCATGCGATAGATATAGTAAAGATAAAACTGACAATACCACCGACAAGTGGTCGCCATGTTTTTCCAGCCGCATAGAGTGCCCTAACAAACAACAGTATGAGGCTTTGTGCCACTGCTGATATGACAAAGAACGCAAGTGCAGCAGCAATAACTTTTGTCTGATCCCAGGAAAGCTGTGATGATCCGAACACGACACGAACGATATGTGCCCGAAGAACAAAAAACAATGCTGTAACCGGCAACGACCAAAAGATGATCTGCCGAGCCGCATGAAGCACGTGTGCAATGAACTCGTCTTTTTTATTTTCCTGAATCATCAATGCGAGTGTCGGAAACGCGGCAACAGAATATGACAATCCGATGATGGAAAGCGGGACTGACTGTATGATATTTGCAAAAGAAAAGAGCGATACGGCTCCCTCGTCCCACAATGTGGCAAATGATAACAGTACTGTTATGGTGATGTTCGACAACGCAAGACCCAACGTTCTCGGAAGCGATACCGCAACGATCTGACGCATTCGCGGCCAATCAAATCGAAATGTAAATCCTGGAAAAAATCCGATATTTCTCACAGAGAGGTATTGGATAATCGCATGTGTTCCTGCACCGATCAAAACACCACCAACAACACCATAGATGCCGAACATCGGATAAAATACGAGTAAACCAAAAATAATACCTGCGTTGTAAAATATTGGTCCCAAAGAAAAAACAATAAATCGTTTGTGCAATTGGGAAACCGCGCCAAAAATATTTGATAATCCGAGAAGAAGGGGCGACAAGAGCAACAACCGTGACATGATGACAATATCTCCTTGCATGTCAGCCGGAAAACCGGGTGCAACGAACGGTACAAGTTTTGGCATCAAAAAGAATACAAGAATAATGGTGCCACACAATATATACACAAACAATGAAAATACTTCACTCAAAAACTTGTTTGTCGCAGTCACGGCATCTTCACTGTCTTTTTTCAGATGTGTTAGAAATGGTACAAGCACCACAACAGAGACAAGTGACGCAATCGATACAAACAAAATATCCGGAATACGAAACGCCGTATAATAGACATCGAGAGTACCATTGGGTCCGACAATACTGGCCAAAAGCCGGTCACGGACAAATCCCATGATTTGTGATCCTACGGCTGCAAGTGCGAGAATAAGCGCCGCTTGGTTGAGCGTGTCGGTGTGTCGGGACAATAAATCTCGGAACAGACGGCGAATCATACAGTGCTATTATTTTTTCTTTTCTGGGGCCTTATCTTTTTCTTCAGGAACAACGACAGGGCTGCCAAATGCAGGAACACCAGCCTTGAGATTTGTCAGGATTGAAGCAATTTGTGTATTGTTTGGAAGCTGATTTTTCAAATATTCAAATTGCGCAATCGCATCATCAGTGCGACCAACCTGTGCGTACGAAAGTCCGAGGAAATAACGTGCATTGAGCATATATGGATTGAGAATGACGGAACGTTCAAATGCAGCAATGGCCTTCTGATAACTTTTATTATTGTATGCAAGTGTTCCCAACTGGAAGAATGCACTTGCGTCATTTGGTGCTACTGACGATGCTTTCTCGGCGTTTTCAAGGGCGCGATCAAGGTTACCAGACGCTACATCAATCTGAGAAAGAACAAAATATGCTTCCGCCATATTTGGTTTCATCGCGAGAGCTTGATTGGCATATTCACGGGCTTCTTGATAGGATTTTTTGCCGAGCGACAATGTTGCGAGATTGAGATAAATACCAGGATTTTTGGGGGCATAGACCATTGCCTGCGTATAGGCACTCTTGCCACTCTCATATGCACCTGATACACCAAATCCTTGGAGTACATCATAGACTGAACCGAGGAATATCCAGTTATCAGCATTTTTCTTGTCGAGAGACACAGCTGCAAGTGCTTCACCTTCGGCAAGTGATACGAGTTTTTGAAGTTCGGGCTTGAGTGCATCTGCAGATATAGATTCATTTTGTGCAAGTGCGCCGAGTTCGAGAAGTGATACCCGTGCAAGAGATTTGTGTGCAAGACTGGTATCAAACCATCTGACCGCCAATCGTGCGGCACGTTCAGCACGAGCGAGATCTGGTGTGTTTTGAGCATATGCAATACTTTTTGTGATGTGCGCTTCAGCGATATATTGACGTGTAAATGTCAGACCTCCAAACAACACTGCCGCAAAAATAAACATGATACCGAGAATGGAAAAGAAACTTGTCCGTGGATCATTGATGAATCCATATGTCGTCCAAAGATTTTGTTTGTCGCGATAGATCAACCCGAGGAACACACCAGAGAAAACAAAAGCGAATGCGTATACAACAAATCCCGGTGTCGCAATAGTGACAACTACCCATGAAATAACTGCTCCAGAAAAAGACGCGAACAACAAGTATTGCGTAATCTTGTCAGCGGTTCGAACAAACAAATTCTTCCATCCAAACCAGATGAAACTAATCAAGAAAAAGAGTAATGCCAGTGTTCCAAGTATTCCTGATGTCACAAACAGTGTCGGCAAAATACCGAATGCATGTGGAAATCGCGCATCCCAATACGGCGTTGCAGTAACAGCGGCCGGTCTGTAGAGTGACCATGCATCTTCAAAGCGTTCGAGACCTTGACCAGTTACTGGTCGGTGCATAACCATCTGAGAAAAAACTGTTGCCGATGCAGAAATAGAAGGACGAATATCAGTATTTACAATATTGAACATTCGTGGGAGGAGTGATCCGACAGTGCTATTGGCGAGAATACAGAGAAGGGATACGAGAACGAGCACAAAAGAAAATGTCGGGAATATTTTCGAAGATTTTGTTTCGCTGGTATACGTAAATGTTGAAACACCATAGACGAATACGAGCAATGCACCCGCACCAAAGATAATCCATACTGTAAAATTATTCAGAAGTGCAACGAGGAACAATCCAACAATGATAGTACTTGCAAGAAAGATTTTTATTTTTCTCGAAACAGAAAGGATTTCAAATGCAAGAAGTGCAAAGAGACTGATCATTGTCGCAAAAAATCCGAGATCTGTGAGTGATCCGATAAATGTCTGCCCGTTGAAGCTTGCAAAAAATCCCGGTGCAAGCGCGGAAAACGAAACAAATAAACCG
This sequence comes from uncultured Candidatus Saccharibacteria bacterium, assembly GCA_964606285.1. Taxonomy (GTDB): domain Bacteria; phylum Patescibacteriota; class Minisyncoccia; order Phycocordibacterales; family UBA9973; genus CAZSFP01. The sequence goes on along the minus strand of CAZSFP010000001.1, from coordinate 30,311 downwards.
ATGATCTGCAAAAATGCGATTAGTAAAAAAGATACGGAGAGGCCACCAATCACATACAATGCCCGCTTTGCTGATCTGACATAAAACACGAGAAGCCAAAACATTGCAAACAATGCAAGTGTCCCAAAGAATGTATACGGAGAAAATGTCGCACCCCAAAAACTTGTATCACCGGATGGAGAGAAAAAAGCTGAAATCAAAAAAGATCCGATAACAGCAAGTGATGCATAGAGAATGGTATGTTTCGGAAGCGTAATTGATCCTTCAAAGAGGAACGCGAGAAGAAGAAAGATAATAGAAAATGTGACACCGAGACCGAGCAAAAGTCCTTTTGCGGAGAAAAGAGATGTTGCAACAAATGGTACAAAGAATATCGGCAAGAGGCTGATAACAGTAAGGAGAACGCCGAACGATATTCGAGAAAACAGAGAGGAACGGGGGTTTGTAAATAAAGCAGGTGTCATAATGGATTGGGTGAATTTTTATAGTATACAATCGATTATACAGATATTTTATAGTGAAACCAACTCATTCCTTGTGAACAACTAGATAACGATACTGACCAATTTACCTTTTACATAAATCACTTTTTTAATCTCTTTGCCATCAATCCATGGAATTACTTTTTCATGATTTTGCGCCATGGTTTTTATGTCATCTTCAGTTGCATCTGCGGACACAGTGAAATCACCCCGAAGTTTGCCGTTCACTTGAATCGCAATTTTCAATTCATCATCGACAAGCAGTGTCGGATCATATTTTGGCCAGCCCGAAAGATGGATCGATTCTTTTTCTCCAAGTTGAGACCAGATTTCGTCAGTAATATGCGGCGCAAACGGTGCAAGAAGCCGGAGGAAAATCTTGAAATCAGCAACAGAAACAGTTTCTGAATTCTTGTCCTGCGAAGCATTGGTGAAGGAGGATTCCCATTCATTCATGAGAATCATCATTTTTGAAATAGATGTATTGAATTTGAATTCTTCAATATCTTCAGTAATACCTTTTATAGTTTTGTGAAGTAATTTTGAGTCTTCATTTTTACTTTTTATATTTTCATTTTTAATTTTGTTTGCAAGTTTCCATACCCGCTCCAAAAATCGTCGAACACCGACAACACCGTTCGGATCCCATGGATAGTTTACGGTTATGCCATACGGCCCCATAAAACAAAGATAGAGACGGACAGTATCAGCGCCGAGACGGTCGACGATCTCATCCGGATTGATCACATTCCCTTTTGATTTGGACATTTTATTGCCATCCGGACCGAGAATAAGGCCACGATTTCGACGAATTTTATATGATTCATCATCTGTGACAAATCCGAGATCATGGAGCGCTTTTACCCAGAATCGTGAATACAGCAAGTGCATCGTCGTGTGTTCTGCCCCACCCATATAGAGATCAACTGGCATCCATGATTTCATCTTTTCTACATCCGCAAAAACATTGTCATTTTTATTGTCGAGATAACGATAAAAATACCACGAAGAATCAACAAACGTATCCATCGTTTCGACTTCAGGACGCCATCCTGCGCCAAATATTTTTTCTGTTCGTTCGAGTAGTTCTTTTGATCGTGCAAGTGGTGCTGTGCCGTCCGGTGTATGATCAACGTCAGTTGGTAACATCCATGGCAGATGTTCATCCGGCACAGGATGTGCTTTCCCGTCTCTATCATAGACGATCGGAATCGGTGTTCCCCAGTATCGTTGCCGAGAAATTCCCCAGTCACGCAATCGATATGTACTGACCAATTTTCCTCCAACTGCTTGGGTGATCTTCTTTCGAGCTTCTTCTGAAGAAAGATCATCAAATTTTCCAGAATTCATAAGAACTCCTTCTCCGGGCCAACATTCGTATTTCAATTCAAGAGGAACATTTCCTAGTTTAAAAGAACTAAAAAATGGTCTTTGTAAATCTTTATCTTTTATATTCAAATAAATAACTTTTTTTATCGGCAAATCATATTTCTGTGCAAATTCAAAATCGCGCTCGTCATGTGCAGGCACAGCCATAACCGCGCCAGTACCATATCCAGCAAGGACATAGTCAGCAATCCATACTGGTACAACTTCGCCATTTGCAGGATTAACAGCTTTCACGCCTTTGAGTTCGATACCCGTTTTTTCTTTTGATTGCTGACGATCAAGTTCTGATTTCTTTTTTGTTGTTTCTATATATACAGTAACTTCTTCCCAATTTTCTATTTTTTCTTTTAAATCTTGAATAAGATTGTGTTCCGGCGCAAGAACAACATACGTCACACCGAACAATGTGTCAGCTCGCGTTGTAAATACTTTTATTTTTTCTTGAGAATCTTTTATTTGAAATTCTATTTCACTTCCCTCACTTCTACCGATCCAATTCTTTTGTGATTCTTTGATTGCGTTCGGCCAGTCGAGCTTGTCGAGATCATCGATCAAACGGTCCGCATATTTAGTAATGCGGAGCATCCATTGCTCCTGTTTTTTTTGTTCAACTTCAGATCCACAGCGATCACACTTGCCGTCGATGACTTGCTCGTTGGCAAGGATAGTCTGATCTTTCGGACACCAGTTCACCATGGTCGCAGCACGATAGACCAAATCATTTTTCAAAAATTGATTGAACATCCATTGCGTCCATTTATAGTACGCAGGATCACAGGAGACGACTTCCCGGTCCCATGGAAATATCGCACCCATGGTACGAAATTGTCCGCGCATACGATCCATCTGCTCATAGGTCCAGACTTTCGGGTCAGCGCCGAGCTTTATCGCCGCATTTTCTGCCGGGAGTCCGAATGCATCAAATCCCATCGGATAGAGAACATTGAATCCTTGCATCTTTTTATACCGGGCAAAAATATCCGGTACGGCAAATGCGTACCAGTGTCCGACGTGAAGATTACCGGACGGATAGGTAAATTCGACAAGGGTATAGAAATTTTCCTTGCCAGGGACATTGTCCGAAACTTTGTGAAGTCCGTCATTTTCCCATTTTTCCTGCCACTTTTTCTCTATATCCTTGTGATCGTAATTCATAGTCTTTTAGTCTACACTATTCCCGGATTTTTTTCACCGCAAGCCACACAAGGACCACAAGTGCGAATGCGAGGACAAGCACACGGACGACATCATTCATATCACTCCAATAGCGGATTGAACCTATAACAAGTGAAAGTACTCCACCAAGAGAGAGCCCGAGAGAAACTGCGGAAATTGTAGCAAATACAAATCCAAGAACGATTGAAAGGATACCAAAGACGACAAGTACGATAAAGATATTTCGATTGTAGACTTGCTGACCGAGATCAAATCCTTTTTGACACGTATACGTCGGGTTGCACCAGCCGGTGATGGATTGTGATAGATCGAGTGGACGAGAAGGTTTTTCTTGTGGTACATACGGTGTTGTATTTTCTGTCCATGATCCACCGACAGCAAGACATTGGTCTTTTGATGTATACGAGGTATTTGTCAATGCCATCGGACAATAACTTTCAAATACTGGCTGATCAAAAAACAATGACGCCGTGTAATTGAAAAACAAATTGAGAACGATAATAAATCCGCCGACAAGCGACCAGTACAAGACACGGGAGGTCTTTTTTTGCGTTGAAATATTTTGTGTTTCCATGTATTCATAGTACCATAGAGACACCTACGATGCATCCAAACAAAGACATGGAAAAAATAGAACAGCTCGCCATCCGTGCAACGAAATGGATCGGTTCGCCGGCATCTCTCGTGATTCATACGATGCTTTTTGTTGGAACATTTATCCTTATTTTGATCGGAATAGATGCAAACACCGTCCTTCTCGTATTGACCACCATCGTCTCTCTCGAGGCAATCTATTTGTCGATCTTTATTCAAATGTCGGTCAACAGAAATACGCATCGCCTCCATGCTGTATCAAAAGAAGTTGAGGAAATTTCTGATGACATCGATGAAATTCAGGAGGATATCGATGAGATTCAAGAGGATGTGGAAGAAATATCGGAAGATGTCGAGGAAATCTCTGAAGATGTTGATGAAATCCAAAAAGATATCGATGAGATTCAAGAGGATGTGGAAGAAATATCGGAAGATACTGACACAAAATAAAAACATCCCCCAAGTTGCGGGATGTTTTTATTTTATTTACTTACAGTGAGAAATTTTTTATGTTATAGAGATCTGCTTCAGTATCTGACTCTACTATCTCTTCTTTACTTCGGTCATCGATCGGTGATTGGTCGGACAATTCTTTTTCAACATCTTCTACCACAGTACTCGACAATTCTTCTGGTTGCATGACAGGAAGTTCTTGGGGATTGATCGCGTCTGGTGATAGAAGTTCCGGAGACTGGATTTCTGGAACAGACACCACCGCTGGTGTTTGTGCAGAAAATCGTTCGAGCATGGCATTTGGATTCACATTGTCACTTTTCTTCAAGATATCCAGCAAGAACGAGAGATCTTCATTTGAAAAGAAATCGATCATGATTTGCCCGCCTGTTTCGCGTCGCGCGATATGCACGCGAGTACCGAGAGATTCCTGTAATTTTTTCTCCATGTCAAAGAGTTCGGGGTCAGGCAACAATTCTTTCTTGCGAACTTTGTCGGTTGCCGAAAGACGTGCGAGTCGTTCTGCTTCGCGAACACTCATTTTCTTGATCATCATTTCTTTGAAGAGCACGAGTTGTTCTTCTGGTTTATTCGAAAGCATCATGAGTGGTCGTGTATGCCCTTCCGTGATCTTGCCGGCAGACAATGCATCGAGCATGTCTTGGGGTAACTGGAGAATGCGAAGTGTGTTTGAGACATATTCGCGACTCTTGCCGACTTTCTTGCCGATATCAGTATGACTAAAACCGAATTCGTTTTGGAGACGCATGAATGCACGAGCGCGTTCGACGGCATTGAGATCTTCACGCTGCAAGTTTTCAATGATCGCAAGTTCGAGTTTTGCCATATTATCATCACCGACACGGATGACGACAGGAACCTCACGAAGTCCAGCGAGTTTTGACGCACGAAGACGGCGTTCACCTGCGATCAATTCGTATTCAACGACAAGTCCACCTTCGGGTGTTTCTTTTTCAATACGTGACACGGTGAGCGGTTGAAGAATACCGTACTGACGAATAGAATCTGCGAGATCCCGAAGGGCGCGTTCATCAAATTCGCGGCGTGGTTGAAATGGGTTTGGCTGGATTTTGTCGACCTCGATCCAGAAAATTGAATTGGAATATAGTTGTGACATAGGGACATGATAACACACAGATCTTATTTCAAACCTGTTGATTTTGTGTGGATTTTCGCGTAGAATGTTGCCAATTGCCGGAGTGGCGTAATGGTAGCCGCGCTCGACTCAAAATCGAGTCCCGCAAGGGGTGAGAGTTCAAGTCTCTCCTCCGGCACAAAAATAAGAAGTCCGATGTGTATACATCGAGCGACTATATTTTTGTAGCGCGGAGGAGAGACTTGAAAGCCGCAGGCGGTATACAAGATTCCGAGCATACGGAATACTTGTCGCCGAGGCGGGGTCGCGAGTACTTAGTCCGCACAGGATGTAATCATTCGAGCAGACTTAGTAACTTTGTGACCAAGACATCCCCGGTCACAATTAATTTTAATCTCATGAATTATCTTTTTTGGGCAAGCAAGAAAAAGAAAAAGGAACGGGCGAAGAAAATTTTTAAAGAATTGGAAAGTAAAATCGCTGTCTCGCAACAGATACTCAATGTTGGCTGTGGCGAAGGATTCCTCGAGAAAATAATTCTGGATACATATCCGGATGTCCGCATCACTGGTATAGATAAAGAAATCAGCAAAGAATATGCTGGAATTGGCATTGTTGGAGATTTTGAAACCATTGATCTGCCAGCAGGCAGTTTCGACATCATCATCTTTTCTTTGTCACTTCATCACATGACCGACCCGAAGAGAACACTTGAAAAAGTGAAAACTCTTTTGAAAGATAATGGCCTACTTTTCATATTGGAAATTGCCCCGAAAACAAATATACTCAAAACTCTCTTATTCAAAACACGGATTCTTTGTTTGGATCGCGTTCATACATGGACCGAATCTGAATTGTTATCTCTTATCACAGGAACTGGACTTATCATAGCAAAAATCGAACGTGTCCCCGTCCAAGGAATCATCATTCATGCAGGAAAATAAAACTAAAACTGAAAAACTATCAAAACTTCTTAAAGAAAATAATTTTCTTAAGGATGAAATAGGTGTGGCTATTATTGATCTATATCAATCTGAGATTTTTGGCTGTAACATGGATCATTTTATTTATCCAGCATCTATATATAAAGTCTTTATTGGAGCCGAGACATTAAGGAAAGTTGAACTAGGAGATTTTTCATTTGAACAAACAGTTCAAATAAAATCACCGAACGATGTCGACAAAGATGCAAAAATATTTCCAGGAGATACGCGTCCATTACTTCAAGCAGGACAAAAAGTTACTATCAAATACTTACTTGCATTGATGCTTATGCGGAGTGACAACACAGCATCAAATACTCTGATAGATCTCGTTGGAAGAGAAAATATTACGAAAAACATTATTCATACATACAATTGGCACGGAAGTGAAGTTACAAGAAAATTCCTTGATCGTATAAAAGAAGACAAACCATATCAATTTTCCTCAACAACACTGACCTGTGCCCGACATCTTGCAGAATTCTTTTATTTGATTGAAACAGAAAGACTTGTGAGTCCATTTGTTTCAAAAACTCTAAAAGAAAATATGCTGTTATGGAATAGATTAGGAAGAAGCGGATTATATATAGATGAATACAAGCAATATTATCGAAAAGGAGGGTGGCTCGGAACGAATTTCTGGGAATATGGATTTTTCGCCGGTATAAAAAATATCCTTAAAAAGGGATGGGCGGTTATTCGCTGGAGCAATGATGCTGGAGTTGTTACGGGTAAAAATTCAAAATATGTTATTGCACTGCTTACGGTTCGAAAATCAATATCACCATCAAATCATTTTCCAATAAAAAAATTTGCAAAGGTTGTGTATGATTTTATGGAAAAAGATTATAAAAAATAAAAAAATCCCGCATATTTGCGGGATTTTTATGGAAACAATTACCAGACCCCCATAACCTGAAATTCATCGTCTTTTAGTATCGTATATGAACGATGATTTTCTATTCTTGAAGTGTAAAAAATATATCCTTCAAACCGAAAAGAACGGTAAATAGGCTTTGACATGATTCCTCGTTTTCCCATTTCATACGAAAGACGAATACCCTTTTTCATCACATACTGGACAATACAAGCCAATTCTTCTTCAATCTGCTTTCTTTCATCACCAAGCAAAGATCTTCTGTTTTGATATTTTTCTATCAACACTGTAAGTATTGGATCAAACACCCCGACAGTTCGAAACAGTTGATTGAATTTCTGAAAATATATTGCCCTTCTTTCTTTCCTTAATTTTTCTTTATTTCTACATTTTTCTACAAATTTATGTATTTCTGCTTCAAATTTTTTCTTCTTTTCTGGATTGCTCTCGATTTCTGCGAACACTGCTTTTGATTTTTCAAGAGCAGACATGGGTGGTTTTTCTTCGATCATTATTTCACTATTTTTTTCTTCTATTATGCAAATGATACGGCATATGTCAAGTATCTCTCTGTCTCTGAAATTGTTACTCTGTGAGTGTGAAAAAACCGAAACTCATCGTCATATGCGGACAGACAGCCACCGGCAAGAGTGATTTTGCCGTGCAGATCGCCAGGGAAATCAGTGGCGAAATTATTTCTGCCGATTCCCGGCAAGTCTACATCGGACTCGATATCGGGAGTGGTAAGATCACAAAGAAAGAAATGCAAAGTATTCCCCATCATCTCCTCGATGTCATTTCACCCAAGAAAATTTTCTCGGTCAGTGATTTCAAATTACAAGCAGAGAAAAAAATACAGGAAATCATAGATCGCGGACATATACCGATCATCTGTGGTGGTACGGGATTTTATATCGATACGCTTCTCGGTACGATACATCTCCCAGAAGTTCCAGAAAATAAAGTGCTTCGTAAAAAATTGGAATTAAAAACAAAAGATCAATTACTCGTTTTATTAAAAAAACTTGATCCTGTTCGTGCAGAAACAATAGATCAACATAATCCTGTTCGACTCATTCGTGCGATCGAGATCGCAACTGCACTCGGATCAGTTCCTGTTTTCAAGAAAAAAAATATCTATGATGTTCTCTCTGTTGGCCTCGCACTTCCTGATGACATATTGAAAGAAAAAATTCATACTCGTCTGCTTTCAAGAATAAAAGATGGGATGCTCGACGAAGCAAAAAATTTACACGCAAAAGGATTATCATGGAAACGAATGCGTGAACTTGGGCTCGAATATCGATTCATGGCGGATCATCTCACAGGAAAACTTTCAAAAGAAGAAATGCTCACCCAGCTTGAAACCGCTATCTGGCACTATGCAAAACGCCAGAAAACCTGGTTCAAACGAAACACAGATATCGTCTGGATTGACCCGAGAAAAAAATCTGATGTGAAAAAGTCTCTGCAGGAAGTGAAGAAATTCCTCAAGAATTCATTCTAATATTCTATAGAATTATAGAATGAATTATTAACAAAAAAATCCCTTACAAAGCAAGGGATTTTGTATTTATTTTTCATCAAAAGAAAAAGTGAGTTGCAAAGGATTGATAAAAGGATATAACGCAAGATTAAATAGTGGTTCATCCCAACCCCCTTTGACAATGAGAATATTCATCCACTCAAGCATATGTTTGAAATGAAAGTATATACCTACATCGTCTTTTATCCGATGATATACTCCTGAGATGAGTTCATCGTATTCCTCTTTGAGATATATACGAGGGAGATCTTCAATCATCCAATATTTTAAATACGCAATCTGATGAAAAGTGGGTATTGAACTCAGAAAGAAAAACATAGTAGTTATTTCACGTTCTTCTTTTTTCCAAAATATATCCGTTACTTTTTTACAGTTCCGATAATGGATGACGCTCGCATAGACAAGTTTTTTGCAAAAAACTCCTTCAGAACAGTCATCAAGATGCAGATAAAACATATCGTGAAAAAATTCTTCTCCTACATCTTTTTGATAACGAAAAAGAAGACTAATGAATGCAACTTGTTTATGTTCACAGACAAGTAAAGATGCGATTTTCTTTTCTAAAGATTCTTCTGGATAGTTCTCTTCCCATAGAGCCGCAAAATCTTGAGAAGTCAGCACTCTCATGCACGCTTTTTGAATATTTGTATTTCTTGTTTCCAAACAAAAAAGAATGGTGTGGAAGAAAAATTCTCTATCGAGAAGTAGATAGCTCAATATGAGAGGCTCTTTGAGATCATTCTCTTCAATATTGTAAAAGAGACTATCATGTTCACCTCTCATTTTTAGATGGTCTACAAATTCAAATAAGTCACCTACTATTCCTTCTTTTCCAATCAAAAATGAATAAAGATCTTTAATTAATTTTTTACTTAGTGATTTTTCAAGGAATGATATATCTGGCATATCCATCGCTATATATATTGTGTTTTCCTCACTTTAGCTTATTTACAAAATTTTGCAAATATTGTATGAAATTTTTTATTATATCATTATGTATAATAATATAATGTTTTTTAATATATACAGACTAATTTTTCTTTGAAAGATAGGCGACGAGGTACCGGCGCTTGCCTTTGCGACCATCATCAGTGCGATGACCATGGGAACGTTTGATCGCTTCAACAGTAAAATACGGTTCAACATAATCGCGAAATTCGTCCTCGGTAAAGACGTGCTCCTGCACACCGATCTTTGGATGAATATAACTATTCTTTTCACTAGTGCCATACCGTTTGAGAAGATCGGTCGAATGTATGTCTTCGTCTTTGAGAAATGTTTTCCAGAGAACCATACCGCGCGGCTCGAGAACACGCACAAGTTCCTGCATGTAGCGCTCACGACCAGATTCATCGAGAAAGTGTGACGTCATCAGATCGAGCACCAGCCCGATCGAACCGTCTTTGATCGGCAATGGTTCGGCAATGTCACCGATCGCAAAAATAATACCACTGCCCTTTGGATTGAGCTTTTTCGCCTGCATGATGGCTTCGCCTGAAATATCAAATCCATATCCTTTCATACCATATTTGTTCGCGAGATAAAGACTGTTGCGTCCGTTCCCACAGCCAACATCAAGGAGTGTTAGGTGGTTGAAAATTCCTTCACCCATAGTCTTTTCCATCCACGCTTCAAAGATGACCAAATCCGCACTCGGTTCGTCTGAGAGTTTCAAGTGTTTCGGTTTCTTGTATTCTTTATTCCAAAATGTAGATGAGGATTGCATAATTGTGAGTCTCTGAGGATTCGAACCTCGTGTGATATATACACAAAAAAAACAGTGCGGGCGATGAGGGAATCGAACCCCCGCCAGCGGTTTTGGAGACCGCTGTTCTACCACTAAACTAATCGCCCCTGTCCTACACAAGTGCAGGACCGGTAACTCGGGGACAATAATAATCACCCGAGCCCATGGGAGAATACACGAATGTATCGTCCCGATTCACAAAGAACAAACGAAAAAGAATAAATCTTTTTCGTTCTCGAAGTATAGCAAAAGATTTGGTGGAAATGAAGCTCGGGAGCCTCTTTCTAGACTAGACTTTCTGTTCTTTGAAGACGACACGCTTGCGGAGGACTTTGTCGAATTTCTTGTACTCCATTTTACGAGTAACAGACTTGCGGTTCTTGCGCGTAAAGTACGTCGCACCGGTTTTTTTGTTCACGAGTTTTATGAGTTTCTCTTTTGACATGATGGGATGATAGTACCTGAAAACCCATTTTTTTGCAAGTTCTACAAGTATAATTACTTTTTATAAGGAGATTAGGAAAAGTCAAAACCAAACATAACAGAATCTGACCCCAAAAAGTGATAAATCTTCAATCTCCCATGCTTCCCCCTTACTTTTTCAATTTGAGAGGATTGTCCCTCGTATCCTTTTTCAGCTTTAGTTTTTTCTTCCCATGTATGAATTTCATCTCTAAATTTTATATCATCAAACGGATCGGTATTGAGCAATGCAAGTAACTCAGTTTTCTTTTGCACTGCATCAGGATGTCGTTCAAAAACACCCTTTATAAATTCTTCCATTTGTGGATTCCTAGGACTAACAGGTCGTCCAAAATCTGGTATTTCTTTTATAGTCATGATTCAATAGTACTCTGTTTAAATCTCCATTGCAATGTCTTGTTTCTCAGAAGAAAATCTGATACTGTAGAGTTTGTTAGGATATGCGTCGGTGGTGGAGTGGTCTATCACAGGAGACTGTAAATCTCCCGCCCTTGGGCTTCGAAGGTTCGAATCCTTCCCGGCGCACAAAATAAGAACCGCTTTATGCGGTTTTTTATTTTGTGCGCCAGAGCAATACAACTGCTTGTATTGCATGAAGGATTCGAACAGCGGAGTCATGTTTTCAAAGCTTTGAAAACGGACGAGCTGGTGCCCAGACCGAACTGAGCGACGGCGAAGTGAGAGTCGAGGGAGAAATTCCTTCCCGGCGCACAAATAAAATACCCACAAACGTGGGTATTTTTGATTATATATGAATTTAATTTTTTCTTTTATCTAATTCGATTCGAACTATATTTGCTACTTCATACAATTCATCATCTAAACTATTTCTCAGTATTTTCTCCAATTCTTCCGTTTTTAATTCTGCAACTGTTTCAGTATTCAAATTCTGGAGAAATATTGGGTCATTGATTTTCTTTCCTGGTTTATCAAATTCTGTAATACAAACATATTTCTTTTTTTGTTCATCATCCATTTCTTCCTTATTGAAAAGATTTTGTCTGATTTCCTGTTTGCAAGAACAATTCTTTTTAATACTGGAATTACAATCTGATAAAGAAGAGCAGTTGAAACGTTTTTCCCATAAAAATTCAAAATATTCATATATATACAATTTGTACCCAGATTCGGTTTTTTCTATTTTGACATTCTTATCTAATCTCAATAATCTCATTGATTTATCTGAATCATCGTCATTATCCGAATCAGAATCTGGAATAGTGTCAAATTCTTGGTTTTTGGAAACCCAGAGATTTCTATTTTCATCAAGTTTAAAAGCAAACCCTCTGTGAATATAACCTATATCTCCAGTCTTCATATTGGTGATCACATCATGTTCAATAAATCGCTTTGGTAATTTAGGGAAATTTTGATCTTCTATCATTTTCTATATTTTTATTTTTTGTCACATTACCATATATATTTATAATTGTACATAATAAAAAATTCCCGAATATTCGGGAATTTTTTATTTATATTTATTATACTTTCACTTCTTCTTTCTTCTTCACCTTCTTCCCTTTTTGTTTCGTTTCTACGAGAAGTGTGTCGCCTTTACCTTGAACGGTTACAACTGCGCCTTCGCCGAGATCGTTCGTGATGATGGCTGTTGCAATAGGATTGAGGATCTTGTTCTGAATGAGACGATTGAGCGGCCGTGCGCCATACTCAGGCTTGTAGCCTTCCTTGGCGAGATATTCAAGCGCATTTTCATCGACTGACAGTGTGATGCCTTTGTTCATGAGACGTTCACGAACTGCATCGACACGGAGCGAGACGATTTGTTTGATGACTGGAGCAGAGAGAATATCAAAGATAACGATCTCATCGACACGGTTGATAAATTCTGGACGGAAATGTTCTTTCAATCGTTCCATGACTTTGTCTTTTGTCTGGACATAATTTTCTGAATCATTATTTGTCGAGAATCCCATCATTTCCATTTTCTGAATATGTTCGGAACCGATGTTCGATGTCATGATGATGATCGCATTTTTGAAATTCACCACACGACCTTTTGAGTCTGTGAGACGACCGTCATCGAGGACTTGGAGTAGTGTGTTGAATACTTCCGGATGTGCTTTTTCGATCTCATCAAAGAGAACGACAGAGTATGGTCGGTGACGAATCGCTTCAGTGAGCTGTCCTGATTCATCATGACCGACATAGCCTGGTGGAGAACCGATAAGTTTCGAGACAGAGTGCTTTTCCATGTATTCACTCATATCGACACGGATAAGAGATTTCTCGTCATTGAACATGAATTGTGCGAGCGCCTTGGTCAACTCTGTTTTACCCACACCAGTCGGACCGAGGAAGATGAATGAACCGATCGGACGATTGGGATCAGATATTCCGGCGCGGGATCGGCGAACAACATCGGCGATTTTGACCAATGTCTCATCTTGACCGACAACACGTTTACGGAGTTCTTCTTCCATACGCGCGAGTTTGGTGCGTTCTTCTTCAAGCATCGTATTGAGTGGAATGCCGGTCCATCGGGACACGACAGACGCGATATCTTCTTCGGTAATTTCTTCCTTGAGAATACGGCGAGATTTCTGGAGTTTTTTCAATTTTTCAGATGCGGTTGCGAGTTCTTTTTCCTTGAGCGGAATTTTGCCATAACGAATCTCCGCGGCAACGCCGAGATCAGCACGTTGTTCTGCATTTTCAGCTTCGAGACGAAGCGTTTCCAATTCTTTTTTGCATGATTTTATGACCGTGAGAATGTCTTTTTCATTTTGCCACTTGAGGCGAAGTTCTTTTGTCGTATCGCGAAGTTCCGCCATTTCTTTTTCGATGTGCTTCATGCGGTCTTTGGCATCTGCCGCTTCGGACGAAAGATTACTTCGGTCGATTTCCTTGCGCAATGCCTCCCGTTCGATTTCAAAACGCATGATTTTGCGATCCGTTTCTTCGAGGAGCGTTGGTTTGTTTTCAAGTGTCATACGGAGAGATGAAGATGCTTCATCGATGAGGTCAACAGCCTTGTCCGGCAAGTAACGGTTCGTAATATAGCGCGTTGAAAAATTGACTGCAGCACGAATCGCTTCGTCAGTAATGCGAACACCATGAAAGAGTTCATACTTTTCTTTGAGACCACGGAGAATCGCGATCGTGTCTTCTTGTGATGGTTCTTCGACAAAAACTGGCTGAAAGCGACGAGCAAGTGCAGGGTCTTTTTCAATATGCTTTTGGTATTCCTTGAGTGTTGTTGCACCGATCGCACGAAGTTCACCGCGAGCAAGTGCAGGCTTCAACATGTTTGATGCATCCATCGATCCCTCAGCAGCACCGGCACCGACAATCGTATGAATTTCGTCAACAAAAAGAATAATTTTTCCTTCTGCTTTTTCGATTTCTTTCATGATGCCCTTGAGTCGTTCTTCGAATTCACCGCGGTATTTTGTTCCCGCGAGAAGTGATCCCAAATCGAGTGAGACGATTTCTTTGTCTTTGAGAGATTCAGAAACATCACCACGCGCGATACGAATCGCAAGTCCTTCGACAACAGCAGTCTTTCCAGTTCCCGCTTCACCGATCAGAATCGGATTGTTTTTTGTACGACGAGACAAAATCTGCATGAGTCGCATGATTTCAGTATCACGACCGATGACCGGATCGAGCTTGTCAGCACGCGCCATGTCTGTGAGATTACGTGTAAATTTGCCGATCATGCGGGTCTTTTTGGAATTACCAGTATCAACGATCGTCTGATTGCGGAATTCTTCGATGATATGTACAACTTGATCACGGTTGAGACGGAATCGTGCGAGCAGTTCTCGTGATTCACCAGCGATTTCAAGCATCGCAACAAACAGATGTTCAACAGAAACAAATTCGTCTTTCATGTGTTGAGCAACCTTGCTCGAATGTTCGATGATCTGCGCGAGGTCCGGCGTGAGATACATCTGATACGATGGCGACAATGTTTGACGAGCTTCTGGAGCTTCAATCGATTCGATCAAAGAATCAGTTAAAAGAATCGTATCGACTTCGAGACGTTCAAGGATGGATATAACGAGACTTTCTTCTTGGAGCAAAAGTGCAGTGAGAAGATGGAGCGATCCGACATGGTTCTGTCCCCGCTCGATAGCGAGTTCATGTGCCCGACGGATAGCGTCTTTTGCTTTGGTTGTGAAATGATTGAATGGAGGCATAATAATTAGTTAAAAGTTAAAATGTAAAAATCAAAATGACTATACTCCTTAACAGGACTGCGATTTCCACAGATTGATTACAATCTAAGAAATCGGGAGCCTATAACCTACTCACTATAATCTTATTTTAGCATATTTTTCTTTTTCTTGCCGAATACGGGAAATGATCGAACTGAGTGATGAAATAATACGATCAATATCCTTTTTTGTCGTCGGAACACCGATACTGATCCGTAGACTACCATCCGTTCCATCATGTCCAAGTGCCGTTATAACATATGACGGTGCGGAGTCATCACTCTTACATGCACTTTTCTCTGAAACAGTGATTCCCTGTGCATCGAGTTCGATCATGAGTCGATCACTCGGTACACCATGAACAGAAATATTGACGATCGTCGGCAATTGTTCATCTGCTGTACTATTGAATGTTATTCCTGAAACTTTTGAAAGAGCGTTTGTAAGATATGATTGCAAATTGCAGAGTCGTGCAAATTCTTTGTCTTTGTGTGACACGGCAATAGTCAATGCTTCTGCATATGCCGCTGCATGCGCGACAGATACTGTTCCTGCTCGAAGACCAAACTCTTGATTGCCACCATACATGACGGGATCGATCGGTGTACCAGTCTTAACAACAAGAATACCAGTTTGTTTCGGTGCATAGATCTTGCCACCGTTTGATGAGAGAAGATCCACGCCGAGTTTTGGAATATGAATCGGACAATACGCGACCGCCTGTGCGGCATCAGTATGAAATATTGGATACGCAGCTCCAGATTCTTTTCTTACATGGCGGATAACTTTTGCAATCTCAACAAGTGGCTGGATTGTTCCGATCTCACTGTTGGCGTATTGAATAGAGACAAGAACCGTTTCTTTTGTACACGCCTTTTTAAATAACGATAGATCAATAACACCGTGTTTATCGACAGGAATTTCATCGAGAGTAATAAGTTTGTATCGACATAAAGTACGACATGTTTCGCGAACAGCACTATGTTCTATTACACTCGTGATGATATGCGGTATCTTTCCAGGATTATTCCGTCGGAAATGATTGACCACACCCAAGATAGCGAGATTGTCCCCTTCAGTGCCACCGCTGGTAAAAATGATTTCCTGTGGCCGCATACCAAAGTGTTTGGCAACCGTCTCACGACTCTGTTCAAGGACTACTCGAGCATCAAGTGAGTCACGCGAGAGGCCGTGCGGATTGGCATACAACGCGAGTGTTCGAACAAAAACTTTCATGACCGAAGAATCAACCGGTGTTGCGCCGGCAAAATCAGCATATATTCTTTTTTTCTTGAAAAATGTCATATTGCAAAATAAGGCTATCTGTTATATAATTCTCGCTTGGTATGAGTACATCACTTCCAGTATACATAAGTTTCGGTGCGCTCGTCATCTCATTGGTCTGCCTTGCACTCCAATTCGTCGCACGACGCCGATTGAAAAAATTCTGGGCGGGGAAAAAGGGTCATGATCTCGAAGAAATGCTCGAACAAATAATCGCCTATGTCGAACGTCTGGACAAAAGATCAGATGTCATGCATGGTCATATTACGGATATTGACGCACGTGTCAAACACGCAGTCATGGATGCCCGAGCCATCCGGTTCAATGCATTCTCCGATACCGGCGGCAATCAAAGCTTTGCGATCGCCCTTCTCAATGAGAATGGTACCGGCATCATCATCTCGAGTTTGTACTCACGAGAAAAAACGAGTGTCTTTGCAAAACCGATCACTGCGTACACCTCAACCTACGATTTAACAGACGAAGAAAAAGAAGTCATCAATGCAAAAAAATAACACACCAGCTGAACGTCCGCCGATCGTCGCGATCATGGGCCATATCGACCACGGAAAATCAACACTACTTGATTTTATTCGTAGTTCCAACATCGTTGCCGGCGAAGCAGGCGGCATCACCCAGCACTTGAGTGCATATGAAGTCGTGCATACGAATGAAGCGGGTGTACCAAAGAAAATTACATTTCTCGATACTCCGGGGCACGAAGCATTTTCTCATATGCGAGAACGTGGTGCACATGTCGCCGATATCGCCCTTCTCATCGTCTCTGCAGAAGATGGCGTCAAAACCCAAACCAAAGAAGCTTGGGGCACAATTGAAAAATCAAAAACACCAGCAATCGTCGTCATCAACAAGATCGACAAGCCGGGTGCAAACATCGAGCGAGTCAAAATGGAACTCGCAGAAAATGGCGTCTACATCGAAGGATATGGCGGACAAATTCCAGTCTGCGAAGTTTCTGCAAAATCAGGCGCCGGTGTTCCCAACCTGCTTTCAACGATTCTTCTCGTTGCCGAACTTGAAAATTTTACTGCAAATCCTGCGATTCCAGCAGAAGGATATGTCATCGAATCGCACTTGGACCAAAAGCGTGGCATCTCTGCAACTATCGTGATAAAAAACGGCACACTTAAAACTGGTATGAGTATTGTTGCTGGTACTGCAATCGCAAGTACTCGTCTCATCGAAGACTTCATGGGTAAATCGATCAAAGAAGCGACATTCTCTTCTCCGATCCGCATCACCGGTTTTGATAGTCTTCCAGCGGCCGGTAGCACGGCGATTGCATTTGAAAAGAAACGTGATGCTGAAGACTATGCAACTGAACAAAAACAACAATCTAACGGACAAAAAGTACAGCAAGTTTTCAAACCAGGTATGAAAATCGTCCCGATCGTTATCAAAACAGATGTTTCAGGAACCGGTGATGCCATTCTCAAAGAACTCGCGGCACTGGAAACTGAAACACTCGCATTCAAAGTCATCACCCTCGGTGTCGGATCCATCACAGAAAATGATATCAAAAGCGCTGCAGCCGATCCGGAAACATTGATCGTTGGATTCAATGTCAGCATGGACACAAAAGCCCGTGATGCAAACGAACATGCACATGCGACTGTTGAAACATTTACGATTATTTACAAATTGATCGATTGGCTCAAAATTATCGCAGAAGAACGTCGCCCCCGCGAAACTACTGTTGAAGTTTCTGGTGTCCTCAAAATCATGCGCATTTTCAACCGAACAAAAGAACGTATCGTTGTCGGTGGCCGTGTAACGTCAGGACTTCTCACTGGTGACGCAAAAGTTCGGATTCTTCGCCGTGATTTCGAAATCGGTACTGGCAAGATCATCGAGCTCCAACACGGCAAAATTCGTGCAAAACAAGTTGAGGCTGAGCAAGAATGTGGTCTCATGATCGAAACCAAGGTCGATATCGCTATCGGTGACACCATCGAAGCATTTACCTTAGTTACTAAATAATATATGACACAACGCGGAGAAAAATTGGCAGAACGAGTACGAGCCCTAGCAGCGACGTTTTTGGCGAACGAAAGCAACAAGACCGCAATGATCACGGTCACTGGTTGTACTGTGTCAGAAGATGAAAAATACGCGACAATCTTGATCAGTGTTCTCCCGGAAGAAAAAGAAAAAGAAGCGTTGTCGTTTTGCAAACGAATGCGTGCACCACTTCGTCAATATGTCAAAGACAATTTAAATACCTACAATATTCCCTTCTTGGAAACTGAGATCGATATCGGTGAGAAAGCTCGAAGACGGATGGATGATATCTTACGACAGGGATAAGTTGCTGGTTTGGGGTCTTTAGTCTATAGTTAAAATATGACCTAGTCGTCAAGTGGTAAGACAAGAGTCTGCAAAACTCTCACACGGCGGTTCGATTCCGCCCTAGGTCTCAAGAGGTTCGACGTGCCCTTCCGTAGCTTTAGCGAAGGAGGGTTACCGCCCACGCCTCAGATAATTTAAAAAATTATTAATGCCTGAGTGGTGGAATGGTATACACGCAACACTTAAAATGTTGTCTCTGCAAAGAGATGTGGGTTCGATCCCCACCTCAGGCACACACAATATAAAAAACGAGAATGAATTTCATTCTCGTTTTTTATATTATTCTTTCCAGTTAATCTTCTTTTCTTCTCTGATCTGGCATACACCGTTCACAAATCCTTCACGGCCGGAACCAACGCGATACATACCATAGTGGACGGGATTTTTTGATGCATAATCTTGATGATATTCTTCTGCAGAATAGAATGGTTGTGTCGGCAACACATCGACAACAATCGGTTTTTCATCATATACTTTTGATTCTGCCAATTCAACAAGAAGTGCTCGAGCAGTGGTTTCTTCTTCCTGATTTTGAAAATAGATTGCCGTTCTGTAATTCTCTCCCCGATCAGCAAATTGTCCGCCGGCATCCGTTGGATCGATGTGATCAAGAAAAAACTGGCACAGTTTCTTGAAAGAAATTTTTGTTTCGTCGTATGTCACCTCTACTGCTTCCCGGTGACCCGAATCTTCATAGATGACTTGCTCATAGGTCGGATTCGCAATCGTACCACCAGTATATCCAGACACAACAGACGCCACACCTGCAAGTGATCGCAAATCGTGTTCAATACACCAAAAGCATCCTCCGGCAAAAATGACAGTTTTCATACAGTGCCGGGGAGAGGACTTGAACCTCCATGAGTTACCTCGCTGCTTCCTAAGAGCAGTGCGTCTACCAATTTCGCCACCCCGGCATATCATATTGATTTCAAAAATTCCTTACCAACTCCAGATTTTAAATACTTTTCACGAACTCGTGCTTTTAATCTATCTGAACATTGCTCTGTGTATAATAGTACAAATGGAGCATAAGGTCGAGTTGTCTTTTCTCGTCCAGTATTATGTTCATTATATCTTCGAATAATATCATTCGTCATTCCAACATAAATATAATGTTTATTTATACTTTTTATTGCATAAACTGTGTACATTTGAATAATTGAACTAACGCGCCTGCCTGCCGGCAAAGGCAGGGCTACCAATTACGCCACCCGAGCTTTTGACAATTCATCTCTGTGTCCGCCCACCAGGGATCGAACCTGCTTGTCCTCCCCGAGGATCTGCTCTTATCTAAATGAATTTATGACTCTGTCCGCCCACCAGGGATCGAACCTGGGACCTTATCCTTAAGAGGGATCTGCTCTACCAGCTGAGCTATAGGCGGACAGAAACATAAATTGATTTAAAGAGAGCTAATTTCCTCAAGGGATTTTATCATATTTTTTACAAAACTCAATGTATTCTACTTCTCAATTTTTTGTTTAAGAATCACAATTTCATCACGCAAGATTGCTGCAGTTTCGAAATCAAGTTCTTTGACCGCTTTGTTCATTTCTTTTTCTTTGATCTTGATTATTTTTTCATAGACCAGACTTTCTCGTTCTTCATCAGAAAGTGCCACAACGCCAAGTTTTTTTGGCCGACTGTCTTTTTTCAATTCTTTGGCATATGCTTTTTTGAACACTTCGAGGTCGAGCGACAGCTCTACATTCACTGCCTTGCCGTGCTTGCTTTCCATTTCTTCGGTGATGTCTTTGATATTTTTCAAAATCGTTTTTGGGGTGATGCCATGCTCTTTGTTATAGGCGATCTGCACATCTCGACGACGATTGGTCTCTGCGATAGCACGCTCGAGCGATCCAGTCATAACATCGGCATAGAGAATGACCCGTCCTTCGGCATTGCGGGCGGCACGGCCAATCGTCTGAATGAGCGACGTATCAGATCGAAGAAATCCTTCTTTGTCAGCATCGAGAATGCCGATCAGTGCAACCTCTGGGAGATCGAGTCCCTCACGGAGCAAGTTCACTCCGACAAGTACATCAAATTCTCCACGGCGGAATTGAGTCAGAATCTGAATACGATCAATCGTTTTGATATCACTGTGCAAATATTCAGCCTTAACCTGCCTGCCGGCAGGCAGGTTTTTTAGATATATAGACAAATCTTCTGCCATTTTTTTTGTCAGTGTTGTCGCAAGGACACGAAATCCTCGCTTGATCGTCAATTCTGTTTCTTTGATGAAATCTTGAATTTGACCTGGGTATCCACCTTTTTCTACCACTGGTCGAACGATCAATTCAGGATCAAGCAGTCCTGTTGGACGAATGATTTGTTCCACGATCTGATCACTTGTCTCTCGTTCAACACTACTTGGCGTCGCGCTCGTGTAGATCACCTGTCCGATACGTTCTTCAAATTCTGCATATTTGAGCGGACGGTTGTCCTTTGCTGATGGTAAACGAAATCCATATTCAACAAGCGTTTGTTTGCGCGATGCATCACCAGCATACATACCGCCAAGCTGTGGCAACGTTACATGTGACTCATCGATGATCGTCAGAAAATTCCCTTTGAAATATGATAACAATGTTTCTGGTGGTTCTCCTTCGTTTTTACCAGACAGGTGGCGGGAGTAGTTTTCAATGCCATTGCAGTAGCCGATCTCCTTGATCATGGCGAGATCATACGTTGTCCGACGCTTGATACGTTCCGCTTCGAGTAGTTTTCCTTCTTTTTCAAATTTCTTTAATTGTGCATCAAGTTCTTTTTTGATAGCAGCAATAGCTCGTTTCTTTTTGGAATCTTCGGTGATGAAATGTTTTGCTGGAAAGATAAAAATACTGGTTTCGTCTTTGATGTTTTGAGATGAAATTGGGTCGATTTTTGTAATTGTTGAAATTTTTCCCGCAGTTATATCGATACCGTACATGATGGTTTCAGACACGGGCATAAATTCCACACGAGAACCAATCGAGCGAAATTGCCCCGGTGACAAATCTGCATTTGTGCGCTCAAAATGAATATCGATCAATCGCTTCATGAGCATTGTCCGATCCATCGACATACCAACTTCAAGTTTCAAATTTACTTTTTCATATTCTTCCGGTGAACCGAGACCGTAGATACAGGAAACTGATGCGACAATGATCACATCTTTGCGGGTCAGAAGCGCCTGTGTCGATGCGTGCCGAAGTCGATCAATCTCTTTGTTGATCTGGGCATCTTTTTCAATATACGTATCTGTCACCGGCATATACGCTTCTGGCTGATAATAATCGTAATACGAAACGAAATAGTGCACTGCCGCATCTGGAAAAAACTCTCGGAACTCGCTCGCGAGCTGCGCCGCGAGCGTCTTGTTGTGAGCAATGACAAGTGTCGGCTTGTTGTGGAGAGCTATGACATTCGCCATCGTAAATGTTTTTCCAGTACCCGTCGCCCCGAGGAGTGTTTGTTTTTTCATCCCTTTCTCAAGGCCTTTGAGCAATTGCGAAATAGCTGCCGGCTGGTCGCCGGACGGCTTGAAATCACTCTTCAAAGTAAAAACAGATTTTGACATATATAAAGCCCATAGTAGCACGCAAAAATCAAATAAAAAAATCCGTAACTCGTACGGATTTTCTTTCTTTGGATAGGCCCTAACTAGATCATTGCTACGAAGCTACTAATCACGAGCTCATCTGTTTCTCCCCGATTAACGTTGAAAGAAACACTGTCTCGATGTAACGTAGTATACTGTTCCAAAGTGGCATATCTGGCACCCTATACTACATTTTCCTTCGGGTACTTACGTATTCGAGTTCTCCGAGTTCAAAGAAATTTATAGACAAACACCAAGCTTGCGGATTGTATCACGCAATCGAAACGTATTGTTCTGAAAATATTGACCATGTGAAATACGAGTCAGTAAACTGTCATTTATATTCATATAGGTTATATATAAATTTCGAAGTATACGACTTTTTATATCAAATGGAATTACCTCAGGAGCAAAACCAAGAGAAAAAAATAGTATATTGTCCATTTCTGAAACAGAATCCACAAATTCACCAAGTTCATAGTCATCATGGATTTCCCCATCAGAAATAACAATAATTATTTTCAAATGTTCTCCAATATTTTTACTATCCTCAAACATGCTTCGTGCTGTTTGAATACCAGGAACAATGGTTGTCTTGCTTCCTGTGGCGTTTTGCTTTTTATATTCTTCAACAGACAACAAAAGATACGGATAATCAGATGTCAGTGGAATTTCAATTCGCGCAATGTCTCCAAAAGAAACGATACCGAACTGGATTCTCATATCTTCTGGAACGATGCCTTCAACAAGAACTGAAATTGCATCCCCGACTAACACCTCAGATCCTTGCATCGATGACGATCTATCAGAAAGGATAATAATATCAGCAGCAAGGCACGGAGGGTTGTTTTGAGCCTGTAATAAATGAGTCCATATACAAAGAAATACTAGCACTAGATTTTTCATGGAAAAGGTCTTTTTCTGTAGAGTACTCCTTTGTCACCTAAAACACAAATCAAATAAAAAATCCGTAACTCGTACGGATTTAATTCTTTAGGTATTTTAGCTTCCGAGAGGACTCGGCAGATTCCCGTTGATTTCAATGGTCAAACGGTACTCAGGATACTACTAAGACAGCAGATTTATTTCGTGTACGGGTCTATCACCCTCTATGGCGCAACTTTCCAGATGCTTCCACTATAAATAGCAATCTATATTGTAGTCCTACAACCCCAGTACTGACACCAACCGTGACAGTCTGGTTTGGGCTTTTTCCATTTCGCTCGCCACTACTTTGGAAATCAGGCCATTCCTTATTTTCCCGAGTACTTAGATGTTTCAGTTCTTCGGGTTAGCTTCCTTTCGGATGTCACACTTTTCAGTGTTACAGGTTGCCCCATTCGGAAATCTGCGGATCAATTTGTATGTGCCAATCCCCGCAGCTTATCGCAGCTTATCGCGTCCTTCATAGCTTGTATTACTAAGAAATTTCTCCTTTTCTTTTCCTCTAAAATACTTGCATGATTGCTTTCTCTCAGGTTTTCTCTAAAGAATTTTCTTTACAATACCTCCATTTTCAATAAAAAGCAATTATTTCTTTGAAAGATATTTTTCCAAAAATGTTTCTTTGTATGTAAAAAATGTATCATCCAAAATTGAATTTCGGATATTGTCGACAAGAGAGACGAGAAAATGAAGATTGTGAATAGACGCAAGTGTTCCGGCAAGCATTTCTTTGCCATGAAAAAGATGTGCGATATATGAGCGAGTATAATTCTTGCATGTATAGCAATCACAATCAGATTCAATCGGTGTGTAATCCTCGCGGAATTTCGTATTAGTAATACTGATCTTCCCTGTTTTTGTGTAGATCGTGCCATTGCGACCAAGACGTGTCGGTAAAACACAGTCAAAGAAATCCACACCGTTCTCAATACCCATAAAGAGATCTTCCGGCTCTCCAATACCGAGCAAGTGCCGTGGTTTTTCTTCCGGCAAAATTTCATTGACCCATTTGACTGCAGTCGACATGTCTTCTTTTGCAAATGATCCGCCGATACCGAATCCTTCGAATTCACGTCCGTCATTTGTTTTCATATCAGCAATAATTTGTGCGGATTTCTTTCGAAGCTCTTCATCACGTCCACCCTGCACGATACCGAACAATGCTTGTGGTTGTCTGCCATTCTTTTTATTCTCGTTTTGCAATATTTCATGCTCGACAAGACAGCGCTTTGCCCATGCATGCGTCCGCTCGAGTGCTTCATTCTGGTACTGCAGACTTTCTGCGGGTGATGTACATTCATCAAACGCAAAAATAATATCCGCGCCCAAATTGTTTTGGATCTGAATCGATTTCTCAGGTGTTATATAGTGCATTGATCCATCGAGATGGGACTTGAATGACACACCGTCCTGTCCGATCGTTGCCAACCGTGGTGCATCACTGTCATCAAATCGTTCTGGAATCATGAGTGATGGATCAGTAATTTTGATAACCTTTGAAACATCTTTTCCATATGCGGCACCGAGAGAAAAAACCTGAAAACCACCTGAGTCTGTCATTGTTGGGCCGCTCCACTGCATAAATTTACCCAATCCTCCGGCACCGGCAACAACTTTGTCTCCTGGCTGCAAATAGAGATGGTACGTATTCCCGAGCACAACCTGTGTCCCAACATCACGAACTTGTTCCGGATTCAAAGATTTGACTGTTCCCTTTGTTCCCACAGCGACAAAAGCTGGTGTCCGAATGATACCGTGCGGTGTTTCGAATTCTCCCGCGCGACCCAATGTTCCTTCCATTTTTTTTTGTATAGAAAAAGAAAATGACATATTATTTTTCGACTTCGACAAAGTGAAGTGCGTGAAGCGATACCGGACTATCAAGTAAAATATGCTGCGCTGGGTCATCAGATCGAGAGATAACTTCTTTTGCAACTGCGACAATACCGGCTGTCATACCAGGATAAAGAAACGGCGTTCCTGAAAGCACTGACACACCATCAGGCAATGTAACCTCAAATGTACCACCGCCACGTCCAACAATAGTCACATGTAAGTTTATTCCTTCGATATAAACCGCTGTTTCTTCTTTTGCAGTTGAGAACAATACCACGTGCGCAATCGTATCCTCAACTTTCTGTATGCGACCGATAGGTATTGATCCGACATACACAAGCTTGCCGACTAGTATATGTGCTTGTGCACCGCCATCTATGATCAAAGTATCATACGGAGACTGATTCGGCGTTGCAATAACAGCGGCAAGAATTCGCGACGCAGTATCTGTCCGACCAAGCATACCTTTCAGCGTTTCATTTTCCCGAACCAAAACATCCCGATCAAGCAATACAAGATTGAGTTCGGTAATTCGTGCTTTGAGAGCGATGTTTTCTTGTTCCAAATTGTACTTTGAAGAAAAGATCGATGTTAGTGGTGAAAAAAATCTACCGATTGATTGACGGGTACGGAGTAATCCAGGTGCTTGTGATGTAAACAAAAAAAGAAGCGCAAAAAAAACAATTGCACTGATTGTAACAGTGAGTATAAAAAATGAAACATTTCTTTTATCGCGGTGATATTTCATATTGGGTTTTGAGGAAAATATCCCGGTAATTTTCAACATCTTCGAGAATAACGCCGGCACCACGAGCAACAGCAGAGAGCGGGTCTTCGGCAACGTAGATCGGAATATGGAGCGTCTCACGGAGAAGCTGATCAAAACCAGAGAGTAATGCTCCACCACCGACCAGTACCATACCGCGATGCATAACATCAGAAAGTACTTCTGGTGGTGTCGTTTCGAGAACTTCTTTGATTCCGTCAACCAATCGTTCGAGTGATGCACCGATCGCGGCACGAATATCACGATCTGTCACGATAACTTCACGCGGCAGTCCCGTGATCATGTCACGTCCACGAACAACAAGTTCTCGATACCCCGTATCGAGAGCACTGCCGAGCACAAGTTTTACTTCTTCTCCTGTTTTTTCACCAACCATAAGTTTAAATTCATCTTTGAGATAATTCATGATGTCATAGTTGAGTCGATCACCCGCAATACGAAGACTGCGGACGGTCACGATGCCACCGAGCGAAATAACCGCGATATCTGTCGTGCCGCCACCGATATCGATAATCATTGATCCGACTGGGTCATGAATTGGAAGACGAATACCGATCGCTGCTGCCATCGGCTCTTCGACAATGAACACTTCCCGTGCACCGGCAGACATCGCCGCATCATAGACTGCACGAACTTCGACACTCGTCACACCGGACGGGACACCGATCACGACGCGCGGACGAAAAAATTTCGGAGACATTTTCTCCGCTTTACCGATGAGATATGCGAGCATTTCTTCTGTCACTTCAAAATCAGAAATAACGCCGTCAACAATCGGACGGACTGCTTTGATATGTCCCGGTGTACGGCCAAGCATCTGCTTTGCCGTCTGACCAACTGCCACGATCTGGCCGGTCTTTTGGTTGACCGCAACAACAGACGGTTCGTTTATGACGATACCGTGACCTTTGACATACACCAGCGTATTTGCGGTGCCAAGATCAATGCCGATGTCATTTGAAAATAATTGGTAAAGTTTTTTGAACATAACGGAAAATACGGAAATTATGCAGCTGCTGTAAGTAATGCACGTAATGCGTCTTGATTCATGATTTGACCTTTTTCTTCAGTGCGCTTTTTGACTTCATAGCCACCATCTTTGAGACTGCGTTCTGAAACAACGATGCGGTATGGCATACCAAGAAGATCACTGTCAGCAAATTTTTCTCCAGCAGAAACACCTGAACGATCATCAAACAACACTTCAATGTTTGATGATCGGAGAGATTCATACAATACATTTGCTTCTTTTTCTACCTGTTCACTATCGCCAAGTTTCAATACATGAACACTAAATGGCGCTATTGCTTCTGGCCAAATAATTCCTTTGTCATCAGAAAGCACTTCGACAATAGTTCCCATAAGACGACCTAAACCAATACCATAACTACCCATAATAACCGGTTTTTGTTCTCCGTTTTCATCTACATACGTCAGATCGAACGGTTCTGAAAACTTTATACCGAGAGAAAAAATATTTCCTACTTCAACGGCACGTTGTTCGATAAGCGTATCTTTTGCAACTCCAATATCCGCAAGTACTTCATCGGTATAAACTTCTTTGTTTATTGCAATGCCTTTCGATTCATCAACATAAATAGTATCCTCACCAGCGCCGGTAATTGTCTGAAATTCATGCGAAAACTTTGAAAACGAACCACCAGATGCAAACGTTAGATATGTCACATGTCCAATACCAACTTTTTGAAAAATATTCTTGTATGCTTGCTTCATTTTTTCATAGAATTCCTGATGTTGTGCATCGTCTTTTGAAAAAGAATACAGTGCTTTCCAGTAAAATTCACGGCCACGCATAATACCTGACTTACTGCGAACCTCATTACGAAAAATAGTTTTGAAATCATATGGATATATCGGCAGATCTTTGTATGAATTCACATATTGCTTGAGAATATTTGAATACGCTTCTTCATTTGTAAATGAAAGGCCGATTTCTGTACCATTTTTCAATGTTGTCTTGAACCAATTATCGACAACTTCATCACTCCAACGATTTGTTTTTTCCCAAACTTCTTTTACTTGAATAGCTGAGGTTCTCATTTCCACACCACCGACCATATTCATTTCAGTACGAATTATATTTTCAATCTTTTGGATGACACGAAGTCCAAGTGGAAGAAACGAGTACACACCCGCCATTTCTTTGTGGATGAATCCGGCACGGATCAGGAGTTCAGCATTTTTGGCAACTTCGTCAGCAGGTGCTTCTTTGCGTGTGCGAGTAAAGAGTTGTGATTGTTTCATAGACACATCTTACTGGAAAAGAAGCCTTTGGTCAAAAGACTTCTTTTTTATTTTTCTAAATGTACGCCATGACGTAGATTTAGAATTTTGATCATATATTCCCCTTGCGAAAATGACCTAGATCTGGTATGATCATTTGGTTCTCATAACCGTGAGAAATGCTTGAAATACAAGCATTTTTTGTTGTCCGCCTCGGGCAGACAGGAACGGGAAATTAATAAAAAATAATTACTTTATATAATGCAAGATACAATAAAAAAAATGTTTGAAGCGGGTGTACACTTTGGCTATTCAAAAAGTCGCCGCCATCCGACAACAGCAAAAAACGTTTTCGGAACAAAAAATGGTTCTGACGTCATTGACCTCGAAAAGACAGTAGCACAGCTCGAAACTGCAAAAGAATTTTTGAAAAAACTCGGCCACGACAAAAAAGCTGTTCTTCTCGTCGGTGCAAAAGCAGAAGCCCGCTACACTATCGCCCACAAAGCTGCCGGTCATGATCTCCCTGTCGTCTCTGAACGATGGGTCGGTGGTATCCTCACAAACTTTACAGAAATCAAGAAACGTTTGAAGAAACTCGAAGAATTGAAACACGACAAAGAAACCGGCGTTCTCGAAGCTCGTTATACAAAGAAAGAACGCTTACTCATCGATGAAAAAATCGCAAAGATGACTCGCCTCTTTTCAGGTCTTCTCGGTATGGAAAAGAATCCTGATGCCCTTATCGTCATCGATCCGCGCCGCGAACATATCGCAGTCGCAGAAGCAAAAATGATCGGTATCCCAGTTGTCGCCCTCGCAAACACTGACTGTGACATCTCTGGTCTCGATTATCCTATCGTCGGAAATGATGCATCAGTCTCAAGTATCACATTTATGGCCGAAGAATTACTCAATGCATACAAAGACGGACGAGCAAACGCATAAACGTGTAGTACAATTAATAGAATAATATAAAAAAAATCATTATGATCACCACAGAACAAGTCAAAGAACTTCGCGATGCAACAGGTATTTCTATCATGCAGTGCAAAAAGGCACTTGAAGAAGCTGCCGGCGACATGGAAAAAGCGCTTATGATTTTGAAAAAGAAATCAAGTGAAGTCGCCGCAAAGAAAGGCGACCGCGATCTCGCGTCAGGTATCGTTGTTACTGCAAGTAACGGCGACAAAACTGTCGGACTTGTACTTCAGTGCGAAACTGACTTCGTGGCGAAAAATGATGAATTTATTGCGCTTGCAAATACTCTTGCACAAAAGGTTCTCGTTGAAGGCAAAGATGCGGCTGTAGCTGCTGCTCCAGAACTCATCAACCCACTCATCCAGAAGATCGGTGAAAACATGAAGATTGGTGACGTGGTTGCTTATGAAGGTACTGTCGGTGTCTATGTCCACAATGCCCGCTCTGGTGCTTTTGTTTCTGTTGATGGAGAAGGTGATGCTGCAGCTGTTGCAAAAGATATCGCAATGCACGTCGCAGCAATGAAACCGACATATCTCGCCCAAACTGATGTTCCGGCTGATATGCGAACAAAAGCAAGTGACCTCTTTGCCGAGGAGGTTAAAGCTTCTGGTAAACCAGCTGATATCCAGGAAAAAATGCTTGCCGGTAAAATCGATGCCTACTTCAAGGAGCAAACTCTTCTCGATCAATCATTCATCAAGAACCCAAACCAAACTATTGGTCAATTGGCAAAAGAAAAAGGTGTGACAGTTAAAGCATTTGCTTTGCTTCGCGCTTCCGCTTAAAAGGCAGACGTTACATTTTTATGACGCTCATCATTTTATTTTTGATAGCACTCGCCGTATTCGTGGGCATTACTGCCTTCGGTCTACGTACATATAAAAATAGGATAACAGAAGAATCTACACCGATGCTTGCCGACATCGAATCCTCTGTGCTATACTCGGCAAAGCGATTTGGTCATATCCTTGTCCTCATCATCATGAAGTATTGGATAAAATACATCCATGTCATCGTGACCGCTGGGAAAAAGATATGGGGTAAATCAAAGGAAAAGGTACAAGCATTCGGTGTCTGGGAACACGAACACATCCAGAGTACGAAAGCCTACATCAAGCGCCTTCGCCGAATCGCGGAGAAATTGAAAGAGGAGCACACTGAAAAGGAAAATTCTTCTAAATAATAAAATAACGCCGCTTTAGCTCAGTTGGTAGAGCAACGCTTTTGTAAAGCGAAGGTCCTCGGTT